>JBJEJX010000001.1:0-1349 GCA_051878345.1 Paludibacteraceae bacterium
ATCGTCTCGCCGCATGATTTCGCTTTGTAGCGTCCCACATGCCCCAGCGACAGCAGCGGAGCGCACTCCGACATACCATAGCCCGTGATAAACGGCATGCCAATCCGGAACGCCAGCAGTTGCTCTATTGCAGGCGGGATGGCGGCACCGCCGGTGGCAAACACCTCTATCTTGCCGCCTAATGCCGCCATTACTTTCTCACGAAGCATTCGACAATAGTCGGGGTACTCGGTGTAGTGCTCCAGTTTTTCCTGTCCTTCTTCGCTCTGCATTTCCGCGCCTACGGTATATTCCACTATCTTCGCCAGCACCAGCGGCACCGCGAAGAATATCTTGGGGCTGTAGGCTTGCATGATCTCCACCACTACCGACGGTATCGGCAACCGACCCAGGATTACCGTGTGCATACCCGTACACATTGGCGTGATGAGGTCGCAGGTCAAGCCGAAGATATGTGCGTAGGGCAGAATGCTCACGTAGTTGTCGCCCGCGTGGTAGGGGATATGTTGCTGAAACTCTTTCACGTTCCAACTGAAGTTCCGTGCCGTCAGCATTACCCCTTTCGGGTTGCCTGTGGAGCCGGAGGTGTACATGATGGCGCACACTTCGTCCAAGTCGCGGTGGCGGAAATGTACGTCCGCGCTGCTGTATCCCTGCGGGTAGGCGGCGGCAAAGAGCGCCTCGGCCTGCTCGTAGGCACGGCGTGCCTCGTCGGTGGCAGCCAGTATTTCCAGCGTGTCGGTATCGATGATGGCCACTACATTGGGCATATCGTCAAACGACATTGCCTCAAACGATTTCTTTTCCGTATAGAGTATCTTGCTGTCCGAGTGATTGACCAGTTTCTGCACATCGGCGGGCAGGAAGGCGTTGTAGAGTTGCACGCTCACGTATCCGCCCGTGAGGGCTGCCAGGAACGCCTCCGACCAGTGCACACAACTGCGGGCATTGATGGCTATCTTGTCGCCCTCTTGCAGCCCGATGGCTTGCCATACAAGGTGCAGGCGGGCGATATTCCGCGCCAACTCGCCGTAACTCTCCGTGCGCACTTGGTAGTCCGACAGCGCCGGCGCCTCCCAATGTGCTTTTACTGAATCTTCAAATAACTGTGTCAGATTTGTCATAAAAAAACTTCGTGTTGATAACTTCGTGTTGATAACTTCGTGTGAATAACTCCGCTTTGCTCCGTGTAAGGAACTATGTGTAAATAACTTCGTGTAAGGAACTCCGCTTTGCTCCGTGTACAGCCAGTAGGGCTTTTGTACATTTACTTTTTTACAGCCCGTAGGGCTTCTGTACATTTACTTTTTTACAGCCCGTAGGGCTTCTGTACATTTACTTTTTTACAG
>JBJEJX010000001.1:1449-3541 GCA_051878345.1 Paludibacteraceae bacterium
CCCCGCAGGGGCTTTCTTACACTCAGTCCTATACTCTCTCGGTCCCACGCCCTCGTGCGTGCGGAAGAACTTGCCGAATGCCGACTGGTTGCTGAATCCCAGTTCGTAACTGATTTGCGAGATGGTCTTGTCCTCGTTTTGCAGGCTCTTGCGGGCTTGCAACATCAGTTTGTCGGCTATTATCTCGATGGCAGGCTTGCCCGTAACGCTCTTCACGCAGGCGGACACATAGCGTGCCGTCAGGTGCAGGCGGTCGGCATAATAGCCCACGGAGTGCTCCTCGCGGTAGTGGCTTTCCAACAATGCCATGAAGCGGGCGCACACCTCCTCTTCGCGCGTCTGAGGCTGACCGTTGTACGGCAGCAGGTAGTAGGCGAAACCGTAGATATATGCCTTGATGATATAGTATATTGTCTGTTTCAGGTACGGGTTGTTGCTGTGCACCAGCGTGGTACGCAGGATGTTCAGCGCCGTCTCTAATGACGACAGCGACTCGCCCTCCAAATGCACCAGCGGCTCCCGACGCAGGTTTAGGAACATCTGATAACTGTTTTTCAGGTTCAGATACTCGATGTACGCACGCGACATCAGCACCACACGCGCCTCAAAATCTTTGCTTAACCCCAGTCGTTTCACGCGCTGTTGCTGGATAATCACCAGCATATCATTTGCCTGCACGTGGTACGCCACGCTGTCTATCAGGAAATCCGCCTCGCCGCAGGTTACCAACGCCACGCACACATGGTCCACTTCGTAGGTGATACCGCGGTCGAACAGCGAGTGCGTCTTATCCAGCAGCACCACGTCGTCCTCCAAGCACAGTGTTCCCATGCTCCGATACTTGCTCGCCGATAATCTTGTAACGTCCATAAAACTTTGTTTTATAACTCCGCTTCGCTCCATGTACAGCGCGTAGCGCTTCCTTACACGCAGTTCTTTACAGCCTCATGGAGGCTTTCATACACGCAGTTCTGCGTTTTCGCTGCAAAAGTAGTCATTTTGTATGGAACGGCAAAATAAATCTGAGAATCCGAACAGTTTTTCATACAAATAAGACTGTTTTTACTTACGGGGGCTCCCGATTCGTGTGTTTTCAAGGTATCGGAGAGTCCGTTTCTGCGTGTCGTCTTGCCAAGAGGAAGGCGCGGCAGACGCTCTCCTAAAATGGCTGAGGCTTGAATTGTCCGTTTTTCCAAAGCAACCTCTTCGGGAAAACCACGATACTCCGCTTAAATGCGATAAAAAAGAGACTGTTCGGCAAATTACATTGTCTGACAGTCTTTATCTGCTTGTACGGAGAAAGGAAACTCCGAAAGGTTTAGCGGATGTGGAGGTATTTGTGCGTTTGGAGCGAGAGGCGCCAATGGGGATGCGCGAGGATATAGTCTATCACCCGTTCGGTATTTCGGCAGGAACAGGGCTGCAAAAAGAGATGTTCCGCGCGGATATGTTGCAGCCATTGCTCGGGGTCTGTGCCCTCCGTGAGCACCACTTTCAGTTCGTCTGCGCGGGTGAGCGCGAGGCGCGTCCCTTCCTTCGGCGAGCAGGTTACCCAGTCGATACCGTCGGGCAGCGCACGGGTGCCGTTGGTCTCCATGCAGACGGGCATACCCGTACCGCGCAGTGCCGCTATGAGCGCACCGTCCGCCTGCAATGCGGGTTCCCCGCCTGTGAGGACGATAAGGGGCTTTCCTTCCCCTTGCGAAGAGGAGTCAGATAGGGCTTTTACCGTTGCCACTATCTCCTCCGCACTCATCTCCGTGTAGTCCGCAAAGTCGGTGTCGCAGAACGGGCATTGCAGGTTACACCCGCTGAAACGCACAAAGACCGCAGGCGTACCTGTGTGGTAGCCTTCGCCTTGCAGGGAATAGAAAATCTCGTTGATACGATACATGTCGGATTGCTCTTTACGCACGCCGAAAGATAAAAGACCCGTTGCCTTCGGCTATGCAAGCACAGGTGGTCTTTTACATTTCGTCTTTCTATCCTTAATCCCTTTCATAAATCGCCACATTGCCTTCCGACTCTTGGACGGACACTTTGTAGCAGTTCTCCACATGGTCGCATATCCAGCGGGCGATGTTCTCCGCCG
>JBJEJX010000002.1:0-3404 GCA_051878345.1 Paludibacteraceae bacterium
GCATAGCCCTGCATGCGAATGTCGTAAGCGGCACCTGTGGCGACAACCTCACGTGGACTTACGACACCGACACCAAAGCCCTCACCATCGAAGGCATAGGAGACATGTATGATTATGATGAATGGTTTGATAGGCGCCCTTGGGCACAAGTCAGTAGCGACATCCTATCCGTCTCCCTTCCCGACGGACTAACAAGCATTGGAACCCATGCTTTCAGAGATTGCAAAGCCCTTACCTCCATCACCATTCCAGACGGCGTAACTAACATTGGAGGGGCTGCTTTCAATTGGTGCACCTCCCTCACTTCCATCACCATCCCAAACTCCGTAACCAGCATTGAGGGCGGTGCTTTCTACAATTGCCCTCTAATCTCCGTCACCATCCCTAACTCCGTAACCAGCATTGGAGGTGATGCTTTCAATTCTTGCTCACAGGTAATCGTAAAATGGACCACACCGCCCACCATTGAAAGCGGTACTTTCAATACCAGCGCAAGCATTTTCGTTCCTTGCTCGGCGTTTGACACCTATTTACAAGCAGAGGTATGGGGTTTTCTTAACCTCAAAAGTTGGAGCCATATCGTCAACCTCTCTGCTACCGAAGGCGGCAAGGCGAATATCACCGCCACCGACTGCGATGCCAACACCGCTACCATTGAGGCAACAAGTGAGAATTGCTCGCATTTTGTACAATGGAGCGATGGCAACACCGACAACCCGCGTATCGTCAACCTCACACAAGACACCACGCTGGTTGCTCAGTTTGAGAGCACAACCTACCAAGTCAATATCTACGCCGGAGACAACGGATATTTAAGAGTAGTACGTGATTATTATTGGGACTATGGGGAAACTGATACGTTCTCCATTGAGATAACAGACTGCGGTAATGAATTGACCACATACCAACTCTGCGCCGTCCCCGATGAAGACTACTATTTCACAGACTGGAGCGATGGCAATACAGACCAATGCCGCACTATCAACATAGTAAGCGATACCACGCTCGTTGCCAAATTTGCCAAGAAACCACAGAATGTCGTAACGGGCACCTGCGGCGACAACCTCACGTGGTCTTATGACCCCTACACCAAAGCCCTAACCATTGAAGGCACAGGAGAGATGTATGATTATGGTTACTGGTCTGATAATCTGGCACCATGGGCACAAGTCAAAAGAAACATTCTCTCCATCTCCCTGCCCGACGGACTAACCGATATAGGCGCGTATGCTTTCTATGATTGCTCCTCCCTCACCTCCATCACCATCCCCGATGGCGTAACCGACATCGGAAACGGTGCCTTTGAGGGTTGTACGCCCCTCGCCTCCATTATCATCCCGGATGGAGTAACCAGCATTGGAGGCAGTGCTTTCGGTCGGTGTTCCGCCCTCACCTCCATCACTCTCCCCAACTCCGTAACAAGCATTGGAGGTAGTGCTTTCGCCAGTTGCTCCTCCCTCACCTCCATCACCATCCCCAACTCCGTAACAAGCATTGGAGGCGCTGCTTTCGCCAGTTGCTCCTCCCTCACCTCCATCACCATCCCCAACTCCGTAACGAGCATTGGAGGCAGTGCTTTCAATTCTTGCTCACAGGTAATCGTAGAATGTACTACACCGCCCACTATTGAAAGCAGTACTTTCAAGTCAGATGCTATTATCTCTGTGCCATGTTTCACCATGGGCGTGTATTTGACAACCCCTATATGGCAGTTCTTATCCATTGTTGATGATGGTACCTACCGCGTCAACCTCACTGCCACCGAGGGCGGCAAGACGAACATCACCGCCACCGACTGCGATGCCAACACGGCAACTATCGAAGCAGTAGCAGACAATCTCTACCTATTCTCCCAATGGAGCGACGGCAACACCGACAACCCGCGTAGCCTCACCCTGACACAAGACACCACCTTCCAAGCCGAGTTCGAGCCAACTCCTTCCTACTCCGTTACCCTCCGAGGCAATCGCATTCGAGGTTACTATCAATACTATAACGATTGGGGAGGTATAAGTAACTCTTGGTTCGGTTATGATGCTGAGATAAAAATTACCGTACGCGAAGGCTTGTCCGTCTATTTCTATGAGAACAATATGAGTTGCGGCAATTGGCTCGGATGGAGCGATGGCGTTACCGACAACTACCGTACTATCACCATCACTTCCGACACCGTTATCACCTCGCTCTTTGATGTTCCTACCTATCAAGTAAACATTTCTGCAGCAGCCAACGGCTCGCTGACACTATATGGCGAGCCTATTGACGGCATAGAGACTACCATGACCGACTGCGATGGCGACGGAGAATGGATAGACGCGCTCTGCGCCGTTCCCGATGAGGGCTACTATTTCACGGGCTGGAGCGACGGCTACGCCAACGCTTGCCGCAGTATCAAGGTAGTGAGCGATACCACGCTCGTTGCCAACTTCGCGGAGAAACAGCAAGTGCAAGTGCTGGTAGGCGTAGAGTCGGCTTGCAAGAACATGGGTACAGTCAGCGGCAGCGGTATCTACTACCAAGGCGATGTAGTTACTATCACGGCTACCCCCAACAGCGGCTACCACTTCGTAGAGTGGTCAGACGGCAATAGCATAGCAAACCGCGAAATGTATCTGACCTCCGACACCACGCTCTTTGCAACTTTCGCAGCAGGCGAGATGGGCGGTAAGTGCGGTGAGAACCTCTACTGGACTTGGGAGGACGGTGCCCTCACCATCACGGGCACAGGCGAGATGGACTTGAATACTCATCCTGCGTGGCTACAATACGACAATCTGCAAATCACATCCGTCAACATGCCCGAAGGCATGACCTCTATCTATGCTAGGGCTTTTTATGGACAACCTATCGCCACTGTTCTCGTCCCCGCCAGTGTGGAGAAAGTTGGAGACAGAGCCTTTGCATACAACAACCATCTGACCCACTTCGAGTACCTCGGCAACAATATCCAATGGGAGACTGAGTTGGAGAGTCAATATCGAAGTTATAGTCCCCTCGCTTATTGCGCTAACCTTCAATACTTCCGCGGGAATAAAGACTTGCTGTATAGGGAAGACTGCTATGCTTCTTTAGACACCGTTATTATCTCTAACGGGGAGGCATGGGACTATTGGTATAGCGCAACCTATGTAGATAACACCAACGCCTCAAACATGTACATATCAGTTTACTCCGGTACAGAAGTCAAGACTATTCAGACCCTCTACCTCCCCGCGGGTTTGGTGGAGATTGGCGACTATGCACTCACCAACGCGCGTTTCTTGGGCGGTATCACCATCCCCGCGGGCGTTACCCGCATAGGTATCAGCGCGTTTGAGGACTGCCGCTCGATGGATAGCGTCGTCTTCGCAGGCAACGAGGTGCAGGAGATTGGCGCGTGGGCGTTCTACAACTGCCACAACCTC
>JBJEJX010000003.1:0-3377 GCA_051878345.1 Paludibacteraceae bacterium
TCAGAGTTTAAGGATCTGAAGAACATTGACCGTCAGACATTTATCAACGTGCTGGAAGACTCGTTCCGCAACGTGATTACGAAAATGTACGGGTCGGACGCAAACTACGATGTGATTATCAACCCCGACAAGGGCGACTTGGAGATTTACCGCAACCGCCTTGTGATGGAGGACGACGATGTGCTCAACCCCAACACGCAGATTGCCCTCTCGGAGGCGCTGAAGATAGACGATGAGGCGGAGATTGGCGAAGAGGTAACCGACCGCGTGGAGTTCCAGTCGTTTGGTCGCCGTATGATTCTGAACCTGCGCCAGACGCTGTCGAGCAAGATTTTGGAATTGCAGAAAGAGAACCTCTATATCCGCTATAGCGACCTGCTGGGACATATCGTTTCGGGTGAGTTGTATCAGGTATGGAAGAAAGAAATGCTGCTGCTGGACGAGGATGGCAACGAGTTGTACCTGCCGAAGCAGAATCAGATTCCTTCGGACTTCTACCGCAAAGGCGACACGGTGCGTGCGGTAGTGGTGCAGGTGGATAACAAGAACCAGAACCCGAAGATTATCTTGAGCCGCACCAGCCCGCTGTTCCTGCAACGCCTGTTCGAGCAGGAGATTCCTGAGGTGCACGACGGACTGATTGCTATCAAGAACATCGCCCGTATCCCCGGCGAACGTGCGAAAGTGGCAGTGGAATCGTTCGACGACCGCATCGACCCCGTAGGCGCATGCGTGGGTATCAAGGGCGCGCGTATTCACGGTATCGTGCGCGAGTTGCGCAACGAGAACATTGATATCATCAACTACACCTCGAACATCAACCTCTATATCCAGCGTGCGCTGGCTCCGGCGAAGATTAGTTCGATGAATATCAACGAGGAAGAGAAGAAGGCAGAAGTATATCTGCAGCCGGACGAGGTAAGTCTCGCCATCGGTAAGGGCGGTTTCAACATCAAGTTGGCGTCCATGCTGACGGGCTACCAGATAGATGTTTACCGCGAGATGGACGGCGACGATACGGATATCTACTTGGACGAGTTCAACGATGAAATCGACCAATGGGTGTTGGATGCACTGAAAGGCGTAGGTTTCGACACCGCAAAGGCTGTGCTGAATACCCCGAAGAAAGAGTTGGTGGATCGCACGGACTTGGAGGAAGAGACCATCGACCACGTACTGGAAGTGCTGAACGCAGAGTTCGAGAACGACTAATAAATGTGAATCAAGGATTATAAATTATGAGGGCTGATGCTCTGATGGTTTGTAATAAAAAGAAACTATTAGGGGAGCAATCCCCACAATCCCCTAAACAACAAAGAATATGGCAATCAAACTAATCAAAGCATGTAAAGAACTCAATGTCGGAATGTCCACCGCCGTTACTTTCTTTGCCAAGCAAGGCAAAGAGATAAATCCTGACCCGAACACCCGTATAGACGACGAACTATACCTCATGCTGGCGAAGGAGTTTAACAAGGACATGGCATTGAAACTGGAGGCGGAACGTATGGCGCAGGAGCGTCAGGGACGCGAGATGCAGACCGTATCTATTGAGCAACCCGCTCCCACCCATATAGAGACGGAGATTCCCAAGCCGAAAGTGGTAGGACAGATCGAGTTGGACGAGGCGAAGAAAGCCCGCGAGGAAGCGGAGCGTCAGGCAGCCGAAGCAGCCCGCATAGCTGCAGAAGCGGAGGCGGCAGCCAAAGCGGCAGCCGAAGCCGCTGCCAAAGCGGCGGCGGAGCGTATTGCACGCGAAGAGGCAGAGCGCAAAGCCCGTGAGGAAGCGGTCAAAGAGAAAGAGGCAAAAACCGCAAAGGTGAAAGCGGCTGATACTGCAAAAGCCGCTGCCCGGAAGCCTGCTGACGATGATGAAAAGCAGGCGGAAACACCTGCGTCAAAAGCCGACAAGCCGGAGATCTTCACGCTTGGCAAGCCCGTGCTGAAAGACGGTCCGAAGGTGGTCGGTTCTATAGACCTGAGCGCTATCAACCAGGCTACTCGTCCTGCGAAGAAAAGCAAGGAGGAGAAGAAGAAAGAGCGCGAGGAGCGTCAGCAACAGCAGCAACAAGCCACCGAGAAACGCAAACGCGAGCGTATCAAAAACAACAAGGTGGATATCAACGATGTACGCAACCAGAAAGTCAAACCGAGCAGCAAGAAAAAGAGCATAAAGGTAGAGGTGGATGACGAAGAAGTACAACGTCAGATAAAAGACACGCTCAACCGCCTGCAAGGGCAGAAAGGCAAGTCGAACACCAGCAAGTACAAGCGCGAGCGCCGCGAGCAGGAACGCGAGAAGATGGCATCGGAACGCGCTGCCGAGCAGGCACAATCGAAAGTGCTGAAACTGACGGAATTCGTTACCGCCAACGACCTTGCCGTGATGATGAACCTGCCGGTGAACAAGATTATCGCCACCTGCATGTCTCTGGGTTTGTTCGTATCCATAAACCAGCGTCTGGACGCAGAGACCATCAACATCGTGGCAGAGGAGTTCGGCTTCACCACCGAGTATGTGTCCGCACACGTGGTGGATGAGATAAACGCCGACGAACAGATTAACGAGGAGGATATCGAGCCTCGTTGCCCGATTGTTACCGTAATGGGACACGTTGACCACGGTAAGACTTCGTTGCTCGACCATATCCGCAACACCAACGTGATTGCCGGCGAGGCGGGTGGTATCACACAGCACATCGGTGCCTACAACGTGAAACTGAAAAACGGTCAGCACATCACCTTCCTCGATACTCCGGGACACGAGGCGTTCACCGCCATGCGTGCCCGCGGTGCGAAAGTAACGGATATCGCCATCATCATCGTGGCTGCCGACGATGCCGTGATGCCGCAGACCATAGAGGCCATAAACCACGCGCAGGCCGCAGGTGTACCGATGATTTTCGCCATCAACAAGTGCGACAAGCCGGGGGCTAATCCGGACAAGATACGCGAACAGTTGTCGAACATGAATATCCTTGTGGAGGACTGGGGCGGCAAATATCAGTGCCAAGAGATTAGTGCAAAGAAGGGCGACGGCGTCTTCGAGTTGCTGGAGAAAGTCCTGCTGGAGGCGGAAATGCTTGACCTGAAAGCCAATCCGAAACGCCGCGCGAAAGGTAGTATCATCGAGTCGTCGCTGGACAAGGGTCGCGGCTATGTGGCTACCCTGCTCGTCTCGGACGGCACGCTGCACATGGGCGACATAGTGCTTGCCGGCACTTACCACGGAAAGGTAAAAGCAATGTTCAACGAGCGCGGACAACGCATCAAAGAGGTGCTTCCGGGCGAGCCCTGTACCATCCTCGGTTTGAACGGTGCGCCGCAGGCGGGCGATGAGTTCAACGTGATGCCGACCGAGCAGGAGGCACGCGAGA
>JBJEJX010000004.1:0-14341 GCA_051878345.1 Paludibacteraceae bacterium
CGCCGCCGGCGTTGCTTGCCTTGCCCGGGCTGTAGAGTATCTTCGCGCCTTGGAAAAGCGCGATAGCCTCCGGCGTGGTGGGCATGTTCGCTCCCTCCGCCACGCAGTAGCAACCGTTGGCAAGCAGGTGCTCCGCATCGGCTTTCTCTATCTCGTTCTGCGTGGCGCAAGGCATGGCGATATCGCAGGGGATGTTCCACGGGCGCGCGTCTGCCACATACTGTGCCTGCGGGTATTGCGCTACATACTCCTTGATACGCCCGCGGCGGATATTCTTCAGTTGGAACACATAGTTCAGTTTCTCCTCGGTCAGTCCCTCGGGGTCGTAGATAAAGCCGTTGCTGTCGCTCAGCGTCAGCACTTTGGCTCCCAGTCGCATGGCTTTCTGCGCGGCATACTGCGCCACATTGCCCGAACCGGAGATGCAGACGCGTTGTCCTTCAAACGACTTGCCGCGGGTAGCCAGCATGGCTTCCGCAAAATAGCAGGCTCCGTATCCCGTTGCCTCGGGGCGCATCTTGCTGCCGCCCCAGCACATACCTTTGCCCGTCAGCGTGCCCGTGAACTCGTCGCGCAGGCGTTTGTATTGTCCGAAGAGGAAACCTATCTCGCGTCCGCCTACGCCGATGTCGCCTGCCGGTACATCGGTGTCCTGCCCGATATGGCGTTGCAGTTCGGTCATGAAACTCTGGCAGAAACGCATCACCTCTGCGTCTGACTTGCCGCGCGGCGAGAAATCGGAACCGCCTTTCGCACCGCCCATCGGCAGCGTGGTGAGCGCGTTTTTGAAGGTCTGCTCGAAAGCAAGGAACTTCATGATACTCAGGTTGACGCTCGCGTGGAAACGGATACCGCCTTTGTAGGGACCGATGGCGGAGTTCATCTGCACGCGGAAACCGCGGTTGATCTGCACCTCGCCCTGGTCGTCCACCCACGGCACGCGAAACATAATCACGCGCTCGGGCTCGACCATGCGCTCCAGCACTTTTTGCTCGCGCAGGTAAGGATAGGCGAACACCATCGGTGCCACGCTCTCCAACACTTCTCTCACTGCCTGATGAAACTCCAATTCACCCGGATTCTTACGCACCAATTCAGCCATAAATTGGTCAACGTACTGCTTAACTTGTTTTTCCATAAAATATACCTTAAAAATAAGACTATTGGCCTTTTGGTTGAAATCGAGTGCAAAGGTATTGCTTTTTGTTGATATATGCAAATAATAAAAGCAAAAAGCGAAGAAAAAATGATTATTCTTGACTTTTTGATTTATTGTCTTTTCAGACTCTCCCGATGGATGATGTCGTATATACCTTTTATGGTGTCGGCATCTATTTGGTGTTGTTCGCCCCACGCGATACGGTCGCTGACCATCTTCCCGTAGCGCTCGGGCTGGTAGCGGGGCACCTCGTAGGACTTTTTCCAAATTCCAATCATCCGGCTAACCTCCATGCGCTTGGCTATCAAGTCCCAAAGTTGGTCGTCTATCTCGTCTATCTGCGCTCGATACCACGTCAAGCCGTTTGCTGTTCCCGCCTCGCAAGGTATCTCTTCGTGTGCATAAGGCATACCGATGGTGCGCAGTATCTTGTCGAGTCGGGTAGGGGTAATCTGCTGTTTGCTGTCTGACCGTGCCTCTTTCGGATAAGGGTGCACCTCTATCATGGCACCGTTGAACTGCAACTCCTTGCCTTTTTGCAACAGCGGGAGTATCTTCTCGCTGTCGCCACCCATATGGCTCGGATCAATCAGCATGGGAACAGTCGGATTGGCTATGCGGAAGAGTTGCGCCATGCCCCAGCAAGGGCGATGGTTACACCCGCGCAATACGGCTATCACGGGGCAGCCTGCGCGCTGTATCCGCTCCACATTGCCTGCCCATAGGTTGCCGTCTTCGTTCACGGGGTTCTTCACCAGCACGGTGCATCGTGCCCCCGCTTTCAGCTCCTCGGCAAGCGTATCCGCCAAACTCTGCACCAAGATAGGGTTGGCAGTCGTCCGTGCTCCTAACCACAAGTAGTCTATTCCCGCTGCCAACGCCAAGCGGATATGTTCCGGCGTCGCTACTTCCGTTGCCACGGGCAGACCCGTCTCCTCTTTCACTCGCTGCAGCCATGCAAGTCCCTCATCTCCAACCCCTTGGAAGGTGTCTGGGCTGGTGCGCGGTTTCCATATCCCTGCGCGGAACACCCACGGCTCGCCCTTGTCTTGGCGAGCCACAGACGCCAAGCGGGATGCAGTCTCCAATACCTGTATCTCACTCTCTGCCGCGCAAGGTCCTGCGATAATCATACTACAATTTATGAGTTGCGAATTACGATTGATTCACGGCTCGCAAGTCCTAATTCGTAAATTGATTGACCATTCCGGTGATGTATTCCAACTGCTCCTCGTCCAACTCGGTGTGCATAGGCAGCGAGAGCACGCACGCTGCCAAGCGTTCTGCCACGGGGAAATCGCCCGGTTGATAGCGCGGGTCTTGGTATGCCTTTTGCAAATGGAGCGGCACGGGATAATAGACCATCGCCGGTATGCCTGCTTCCTGCAAGCGTGCTTTGAGTTGGTCGCGGTCGATACCCTGCACGCGCAATGTATATTGGTGGAACACATGGGTAGAGTTGGGTTCCCGTCCGGGCAGCAGGAGATGCGGATTGCCCGCAAAAGCATGGTCGTAGTAGGCAGCGGCACGCTGACGAGCCTCGATATACTCATCCAAGTGGGGCAGTTTAGCATCCAAAATGGCCGCCTGAATACCGTCAAGACGCGAGTTCACACCCACCATGTCATGGTGGTAGCGCACTACCATACCGTGGTTCGCAATAGCCCGCATGCGGGCTGCCAAATCATCATCATTGGTGAAGATAGCCCCGCCGTCGCCGTAGCAACCCAAGTTCTTCGAGGGGAAAAAACTGGTGCAACCGATATGCCCTATGGTACCTGCCTGCTTGGTGCAACCGTCTGAGAACGTGTATCTTGCGCCGATAGCCTGACATGCGTCTTCCACCACATATAGATTTTTCTCTCGTGCAATACGCATAATCGCCTCCATGTTGGCGCACTGCCCGAACAGGTGTACGGGTACAATGGCTTTCGTCTTGGGCGTAATGGCTTTCTCCAGCGACTCTATCGACATGTTCATCGTTTCCCAATCCACATCCACTACTACGGGTGTCAGTCCCAGCAGTGCCACCACCTCCGCAGTAGCGATAAACGTGAACGTAGGTGTGATCACTTCGTCGCCCCGTTGCAGTCCAAGTCCCATCAAGGCTATCTGCAATGCGTCCGTGCCGTTCCCCACGGGAATGACGTGCTTTGCACCTGTGTATGCCTCTAAATGGTGCTGAAAATCAGTAACTTGCTGTCCTTTTACAAAAGCAGCGCTGTCTATCACCGCCTGTATGCCGCGGTCGATATCCTCTTTGATATGTTGATACTGCGTTTGCAGGTCAACCATTTGTATTTTTCTCATCGCTCTACAATAAATTCGGCTTCTTGCGGGAAGAAACGCAGGTTTGTAACATACGGACTACGGCATTCCACCCGAATGGGCAGTTTGTTGTCCGTTGCTGTCGGGTAGGGGCAGGTAACGGTGAAATCCTCCTCCGTAACCTCACTGAACCGGCTAAGCCCGATGCGCACGGTAACCGATACCTCTTGCGGGAACACGCGCAACCGCTCTTCCTCGCGCACCTCCTCGGGCACGATAGGGAGCCGGAACGGTTTCTCGGTATATCGCTCGGTGATGACCTGCACCTGCACGCTGTCTTGCGTCAGGCGGATACCTTCCGGTGCTTGCAATGCCAAGACAAGTATCACGGTATCCCTCAGGTCGGTCAGCAGCCTGTCCTCCGTAGCAATGGCTCGCAGGCTCGCCAACTGCTCTTCCGTACCGTACACTTTGGTTTCCTGTTGCAACACCTGCGGCTCGCCAACCAACTGATATTCAGTTGCCGGCACGAACTCGCTCCGCAACAAAACGGGCACGGTTTTCTCCTTCTGCCTTACGTATTCCACACTTATCTGCTCCGGCTCCGCCGACACCAATTTGCTCGTACCCTGCAGCAGGTCGGTCAGACTGCGCCGCAACACATCCGATGAGATGCGCACCGTGCCGCTCTCGCTCTGCATCTGACTGCTGAGGTCGATGGTCAGTTCGGGGGGATTCACCTGGTACATACGCAACCGTTTGCCCGCATCGCGCACCTCTATTTTGAGCGCCGCGGGCAAACGGTCGTGATCGAAATAAGCATCTTGGGGAATACCGGCATAATGGATAGGCACCGTTACGCGGGCGTTACGAACCGACTGCATGGCATGTCCGAACCACAATGCTGTCGCCAACGCCACGAAGAAGAGAAATGTCAGCACATCTTTCCACTCCGTCTGCCTCACGCGCACGCGCAGGCGCGCCCATATTTCCGCCTTCGGTTTCAAATGATATTCGTTTCAAGTTTCAGGTTTCAAGTGATACTCGTTTCTGAATGAAAAACTCTACTTGAAACTTGGTACTTGAAACTTATTCCCTTTATTTATTTTTTCTCTGCAGGTGCAGCGTCCTTGGATGCCTGCTGTGCATCGGCTGCATCCGCAAACACGCTCTCTTTGGCAATCTTGATGGTTACATCTTTTGCGATAGTAACGAGGAAAGTGTTTTCTTGCACTTCCTTAATCTCGCCATACAGACCGCCGGCGGTTACCACCTTATCGCCCTTCTTCATGCTGTCGCGTTGTTTCTGGAGTTCCTTCTGTTTCTTCGTCTGCGGGCGAATCATAAAGAAATAGAATACTACGAAGATGAGTGCCATCATCACCCAGAACGTCCACTGACTGCCCTGTTGTGCAGCACCTTCTGCTTGCAATAAAATAAGATTTAGCATATTATATTAATGTTTTTAAGTTTCAAATGAGTCTGGTACGCAAGCGTCCCCGCCTGCTTTTTACAAAACTTCTTGTGAGTCCGGTGTGTCCGTCTCCTCATCTGCTGAGTCTGACGGATCTCCTTCCTCTGTAGAGGGGGTGGGGAGGGGCTTCTCCTCTTCTTTCAGCGTCGTAGCCTTTACCAGCGTTCCGTCGCGTTTCATCTTCCGCAGTATCTCGTTCAGAATACCGTTTACAAACAGGTAACTCTTTTCGCCGGAATACTCTTTTGCCAACTCAATGTACTCGTTGAGCGACACTTGCAGGGGAATTTCCTCAAAGTGCGTAATCTCCGCCAATGCCTGCTCCAGGAGAATACGGTCCATATACGCGATACGGTCGGCGTCCCAATTTATCAGATTTTTGTTGATTAGTTGCTCGTACTGTTCATGCCCGTCCAGTGCATATTGCAGCAATAGTTCACCAAATTGCGCCTCATCCTCATCGTCAAACATCGGAGACAAGTCTTTCGTATAAGCAGTAATGGAGCGATACGACCGGACGGTCTTCAGCGCGGCATTCAGCATGAGGTCTTGATTCTCCGTCCATCCGGTCTTGTCGAGGGCTATCTCCATCTCTTCCAACGCATCGGTAAGTGCTTGATTCTCAAAGAGAAGTTTAAGATAAATCTCCCGCCAAACGGCTTTATCCTGCTCATATCCCCATTCGCGTAATGCCATGTATTCCTTGTAGAAATCCTGCTCCTGCAACTGCTTGTACACAGCCGCCACGGCGTTCATCCCGGCATCCCAACTCAAGTGCTCCTCGTCCACACGCTTGCGGATGTTGCGGTTCTCGAAAATCTGCTTGGCAAACTGGTTCTTCACAAAACGGCGATTGGGAACATATAGTGTGTGCGTTATTTTGGCGCGTTGCTCCGCTTGCTCTATCTGCTGCTCGGCATAGTCGGTCATTGCATTCACAAAATCCAACAACACCACATACAAGTCGTATGTGTCCGCATAACTCTTCAACAACTCTTTTTTTGCAGTTAAGGGCGTTTTTTCTCCGTCCTTATAGTATGCAAACAAAGTCTGCAGCACCTTTGTTCGCACCAGTGTACGATTTATCATGAGCCTTTTCTACGAAATTCGCTGCAAAGGTACATAAAAAAAATGAAATACACAACATTTCACCCAATTTTCCCGCTTTTTCGGGTAAAAACTTGTACATATCAGAAAAAAGCAGTACTTTTGCGCAGAAAACATCGAATCTATGCGCACTTTTTATCTTCTTCTCTACTATGTTGTGGCACGCCATTTGCCCAAGTCCACTTTCCCTTTCATAGGTAAGATAGCCTACCGTTTGCGCTATTGTTGTGCGCGTCATTTGTTTGCGGAATGCGGCGAGTCGGTCAATGTGGAACAAGGGGCATATATTGGTAACGGAAAGTCTGTCCGGGTGGGTAACAATGTGGGTATCGGCAAAGATTTCTGTTTGCATAGCCGCGAATTGATTGTGCACGACCGCCTGCTGATGGGTGAGAATGTACTCGTACAGGGGGGGGGGCATTCCTTCGCAGACCCCGACAAATTTATAGGTGATGGGCAGGATGTGCCTTCCGAACCTTTGGAGATAGCCGGAGATGTGTGGATTGGAGCAAGGGCGATTATCCTGCCCGGCTGCAAGCGTATAGGGGCGCATAGCATTATCGGCGCAGGTTCTGTCGTTACCCATGATGTTCCCGACTATGCCATTGTGGGCGGCAACCCCGCCAAAGTTATACGCATGCGCAAATAATCTGCTGCCCCGTAGCCGTTCCTTGTCGGGTCAGTTACGGCAACGACACGGCAACGGGAGCAGAGGAAAAAACTTGGACGCAGGTGTTTCGTGCGCTCGGAAAGAAAAGGGAGATTAATCTCCCTTTTTCGTAACATACGCTCTCATAATCACTCTATTCCCCTTTTCCCGCGACGGCTTTCAGAAACTCCGGCAACACGGGCGCCCACACTTGCCAGTTGTGTTTTCCGTCCACGTATTCCAGGCGATAGGGCATAGCTTGTTTGTCCAGATAGCGCGCCAAGTGTTTGGTCTCCGCGCGGAAAGCATCGCCGTTGCCTGTGGCTATCCAATAGAGCGGCATTTCGGCATGTGGTGTGGGGTACTCGTGCCGTGCCAACACGGGCGACAGCAACCCCACTACGCAACAGCGGGCTGTGTCTGCCAAGTTCAGCGCCTGCCGTGCTCCCGACGACAGACCGGCGATGAACCGTTTGGAACAATCCTGCGTAACGGGAAAACTCCCCTCTACACGCGCCATCAGTGCGGGGAACTGTTTCTCAAACCGCCCCTTCACCAAGTCATCGAAGCGGGTGAAAATATGGTTTATCTGGTCTTCCCGTGTGCGCGTGAAACAATAAGGCATCACAATCACTATCGGCTCTATCGCCTCGGCGGCTATCAGGCTGTCCACCACATCTTTCACTCTGCCGTTGCGTTCCCACGCCGTATGGTTGCCGCGAATGCCGTGGAAAAGATATAGTATCGGGAATCCGCTTTCCGGACAGTGCTCTGAGGGGAAATAGACGCTCATCGCCGGCAGACCTTCTTCTGCAGCAATCTCAATGATGTTCCCCTGCGCTCGCATGTACACACAAGCCATCGCCAGTCCCCAAAACAAAACAAATTCGCGTAAAAAACTCATAATTCATAGTTATCTTTGTCTTCACAGGCGAATTTTATTCGCCGCCCTCATAATCCTTAATCCTTCATTGAATCGACCGCTTCCTCGAACATCTGCACGCATTTCCGCACCGAGGCTTCCAGCGTGTAGTCCAGTCCTTGTTTTGCGTATGCCCGCTCCATGCGCCGTTTCTCTGCGGGATGGTCGATCCAGTAGTCTATCTTCGCCGCCAGGTCGCTCGATTCGCCTGCTTGGAACAGGCTGCGACCGTCCAGTGCAAACTGTCGTGTCGCCGATTTGTCGCTGTCGGAGATGATGGGCACCAGTCCTGTGGCAAACGCCTCGATACACGAGATGGCCTCGCTCTCCATATCGCTCGCATGTACGTACAAATCCGTCTGTCGCAGCAACTCCATCAAGTCTTGCTGATTCAGATAGACGAACATCGGCGGATTCGACAACCGTTTGCCCAGCCGCTTGTACCAACTTTCCAACGGTCCTTTGCCCGCGAATACCACCTGAATCCTGTCGGCGTACTTCGATTTCTGCACGGCTCGCAGTATCACGTCCTGCCGTTTCTCGCGTGCCAAACGCCCCACCATGGTGATGACTATCTTCCCCTCTGCCTTCGGGTTCTTCTTTTTCTCTTGCTGGCAGAAAGCGCTGCTGATACCGTTGGAGATAGCGCGTATGTCCCCCGTGTAGCCGTGCGCAATCATCTCCTGCCGCATGAACGCACTCGGACAATGGATATACCGGAACTTGTTGTATATCCCCACGCGCCACATGTAATAGAGCAAATCCACTATCGGCTTGAATTTCCCCAGCCGCACTGCGCTCAGCAGGTTCTCCGGCTGGATATGGAAGGCGGCGGTTGTCGGCTTATGCAACTCTTTGCACACCTGCTCCGTGCGGTAGGTCAGCATAAAAGGCATCATGCAGTGCACCACGTCCGCCCATGCGACTGCCTTGCGGAGAACTTCCATATTCACATGAGAGAAATGAAAGTCGTTGGCACGCACCAAGCCGTCCACTATGGGGAGATGATACTCCTCCAAGCGGAACATATCAGGCTCATCGGGCAGGCTTGTGCCGAGCACCCGCACCTCATGCCCCTGACGGCGCAATTCTTCTGCAAATCGGCGGCAACTGATAGTAGTGCCGTTGTTGGACGATATATAATCGTCAATCACTAATAAAATTTTCATTTTGTTTATGTAGCAAAGGCGCAAAAACCAACAAAGATTTAGGTAGGTGCCTTTTTGTTAATAAAACTACTTTTGCATAGAGTGTTGCAAATTCCGTGCAAAAGTACTGCCTTTGTCGCACATAAGCAATATCCGCATTTCGGAAAAAGTTGTCATTTATTCATATCCGCCGAAATAGACAACAAAATGATACGATTGTAATTAACCAATCGATATGCTGACAATCGTAGGTGATTCCGCATTCACTGATGTTGGTAAAAAGTAACGAAATAGACCCCCGCGAAGACCAGTAAGATGGCTACGGCTTGCGTCCATCCGAAGGTGGAAAGCCCCATCGCCACTGACACCAATGCCGCCACGATAGGTTGAAAATAGTTGTATATCGCCACCTGCGTAGGGCGCAGGACTTTCTGTGCCCAAGTCATTAGCAGGTAAGCAAAATAAGTACCGAACACTACCACGAACCCTGCTTCCAGATACGACACGGCGGGGATATTTTCCCACGGCAGCGACACCACGTGCGGCAGCGTGAAAGGAGCAATGCAGAGCGTGGCGGATAGCATCATCCATTTCATGCAAGTTACTATGCTGTAGCGCCTTATCAACTTGCCGAACAGCACCAGATACAATGCGAACGAGCACTGCGCCAGCACGCACATGCCTGCTCCCAGCGCGGAGCGACCGCCATCGCCTGACAAATCGAGCACACCGCTTGCGGCTTGTCCTCCGGAGAGGATAATCATCAGCGCCCCCGTCAGCGCCAGCACTATCCCCAGTACCTTGTACCACTGCACTTTCTCTTTCAGCAGAATTGCCGATAGTATCAACGAGATAACAGGCAACATCGTAGTCATCAGGCTGGCATTCACGGGCGAAGTGTAACTGATACCCACCGTGTATAGACATTGGTTGCAGGTGATGCTGCACAGTGATGCCGCGAAGAACAGACCTATATCTTTCAGCGGCACTTGTTCCTGCTTGTGTCCGCAGAGTGTCAGCACCAGCGAGGTGAACCAGAAACACAATGCTCCGCCTGCCACACGGAAAGTAACCATGTCCAATCCGCTGAAATCCACGCGCATAGCATCCTTGGCTAAGGGTGCCATCAGTCCCCATATCAAGCATGCACACCCCATCGCCATGTGCCGCAACCATGTTTTTTCTTGTACCTTATTCATAAAAAAGGATAGAATTGTCCTAAAAAAGAGACTATCTAACGGCTGTGTTAAATAGTCTCTTTCTTTCTGAACGGCGTTTGGTTTACTTTACGCGGCGCTCTTGGATACGTGCCTTCTTACCTGTGAGTTTGCGCAGATAGTAGATTTTAGAGCGACGTACCTTACCGTACTTGTTCACAGTAATGCTCTCGATGAAAGGACTGTCCATAGGGAAGATACGCTCTACGCCTACGTTGCCCGACATCTTGCGAACGGTGAAGCGCTTTTTGTCCTCGCTGCCGTGGATGCAGATCACATCCCCGCGGAACTCCTGAACGCGCTCCTTGTTACCCTCTTTAATACGATAAGCCACGGTGATTTGGTCACCTGCCTTGAATGCCGGAAACTCCTTCTTCTCGCCGGCAAATGCCTGTTCGGCAATTTTAATCAAATCCATTTCGATAATGGTGTTTTTTAACAGTTACGCGCAGAGTATACACTACTTTTCGGACATTCGTTTTTGCTGTTCCTACCTAAATCGCCAGAGACTCAGCGCAAAATCGGGTGCAAAGGTACTGCTTTTTTTTGAGATATGCAAATTTTTTTGTCTTTTTATTTCTTTTTTGGCAGGAAGGAGGGCGAAAGGTGGTTCACAGGTCGGGTGAAGATTCGGCATACCCGCTTGAATCACCCAAGAATCACTAACTAATCACTAACTAATCACTAACTAATCACTAACTAATCACTAACTCTTGTCTGCAGGGCAGCGGGGACGAAAACGCATACAATTTGAGGATATGGGCTGATTTTTCGCGAAGATATTTGGAAATATACGATTTTTTTTGTACCTTTGCAGCCGCTTTTGGATGAAAGATACAAGATGAAGGATAAAAGACTTATTACCTTCGCCTCTAACCACTAATCTCTGACCACTAACCACTAAAAAATATGTTTGATAATTTGTCGGAGCGGCTGGAACGCTCGTTTAAGATTCTGAAGGGTGAAGGACGCATCACCGAGATTAACATTGCGGAGACTGTGAAGGATATCCGCAAGGCATTGCTGGAGGCGGATGTGAACTACAAAACCGCCAAGCAGTTTACCGACCAAGTGAAAGCCAAAGCATTGGGGCAGAACGTGATGACCGCCGTGCGCCCGGGGCAGTTGATGGTGAAGATAACCCACGATGAGTTGGCTGCCTTGATGGGCGGTGAGGCGCAGGAGATAAACCTGAAAGGGTCGCCCGCGGTGATACTGATGTCGGGTCTGCAAGGTTCCGGTAAGACCACATTCGCAAGCAAGTTGGCGAACTACTTGCAGACGAAGAAAGGCAAGAAAGTGATGCTGGTGGCATGCGATGTGTACCGTCCTGCCGCCATCGAGCAGTTGCGCGTGTTGGGCGAGCAGATAAATGCGAAAGTCTATACGGGCGAGGGCGAGAGCAACCCCGTGAAGAAGGCGGAGAAAGCCATCGCGGAGGCGCGTGTCTATGGCTACGATGTGGTGATAGTGGATACGGCGGGTCGCTTGGCGGTGGACGAGCAGATGATGCAGGAGATAGCGGCTATCAAGCAGGCTATCAAGCCGACGGAAACGCTGTTCGTGGTGGACGCTATGACGGGTCAGGACGCGGTGAACACGGCAAAGGAGTTCAACGACCGATTGGACTTCGACGGCGTGGTGCTGACAAAACTGGACGGCGACGCCCGCGGCGGTGCGGCACTGTCCATTCGATCGGTGGTGAACAAGCCTATCAAGTTTATCGGTACGGGCGAGAAGATGGACGCGCTGGATGTGTTCCACCCCGCGCGTATGGCAGACCGAATCTTGGGTATGGGCGATGTGGTGAGCCTCGTGGAGCGCGCGCAGGAGCAGTACAACGAGGAAGAGGCACGCCGTATCAGCAAGAAGATAGCGAAGAATCAGTTTGACTTCAACGACTTCCTTTCGCAGTTGGAGCAGATAAAGAAGATGGGTTCGATGAAAGACCTGATGGGCATGATTCCGGGCATGGACAAGGCGCTGAAAGGTGTGGAGATAAGCGAAGATGCGTTCAAGCCGATAGAGGCGATTATCTCGTCGATGACCCCCGCCGAGCGGGCAAACCCCTCGCTGCTCAACGGATCGCGCAAAGAGCGTATCGCCAAAGGGTCGGGCACGAGTATCGTGGAGGTGAACCGCTTCCTCAAGCAGTTTGACCAAACGAGCAAGATGATGCGGAAGGTGCAACAGATGAAGAGGAGGTAAGCCTCGCAGAGGCTGTAGAGAAGCGCTGCGCGCTGTAAGAAAATTCGTGTAAGAAATCCCTTTCGGGCTGTAAGAAAGTAAAGTACGGCTCTCGTTCGGTCGGGCGTACACGGAGCGAAGCGGAGTTAAAAACACGAAGTTGCCCACACGAAGTTTCCGACACGGAGCGAAGCGGAGTTTCTGACACGGAGTTCTCAACACGAAGTTTTTTATGGAAATTTTAGACAAAATAGAAGGTCTGGAGGCGAAGTTCCACGAGATAAGCCTCCTCATAACCGACCCTGCGGTGATAGCCGACCAGGCGCGTTATGTGCGCCTCAATCGCGACTACCACGACTTGGAGCGCGTCCTGTCGGCAGCGGAGCGATACAAGACCACGCTGCAACACTTGGAGGAGGCGAAACAACTGTTCTACAACGAGCAGGACGCCGAACTCAAAGAGATGGCGCGGGCGGAGATAGACGAGTTGGAGCCGCAGATACCCGCATTAGAGGAGGAGGTGAAACTCATGCTCCTGCCGCAAGACCCCGAGGACGGAAAGAATGTCGTGATGGAGATTCGCGGCGGCACGGGCGGCGACGAGGCGGCGCTGTTCGCAGGCGACCTGTTCCGCATGTACACCAAGTATTTCGAGGTGCACGGCTTCAAGTACACCGTGTCCTCGTTCTCCGAGGGCGCAGTGGGCGGCTACAAGGAAATCATTTTCAATGTTACGGGGCAGAATGTGTACGGCACGCTCAAATACGAGTCGGGCGTGCACCGTGTGCAGCGCGTGCCCGCCACGGAAACGCAGGGGCGCGTGCATACCTCGGCGGCGACGGTGGCTGTGCTGCCCGAGGCGGATGAGTTTGAGGTGCATATCAACGAGGGCGAGATAAAATGGGAGACATTCCGCTCGGGTGGCGCCGGCGGTCAGAATGTGAACAAGGTGGAGTCCGGCGTGCGCCTGCGCTACAACTGGAAGAACCCCAACACGGGCGAGGTGCAGGAGATACTGATAGAGTGCACCGAGACGCGCGACCAGCCGAAGAACAAAGAGCGTGCCCTCTCGCGCCTGCGCACGCAGATATACGATAAGGAGCACCAGAAATATATCGACGACATAGCCGCCCGCCGCAAGACGATGGTCTCCACGGGCGACCGCTCGGCGAAGATTCGCACCTACAACTACCCGCAGGGGCGTATCACTGACCACCGAATCGGCTACACGGTCTATAACCTCGCGGCGTTCATGGACGGGGATATACAGGGCGTGATAGACGCCCTCCAAGTGGCGGAGAACGCCGAGCGGCTGAAAGAGGCGAACTTGTAAGAAAAGCCTCTTCGAGGCTGTAAGGAAGCACTGCGCGCTGTTGTGAAACTACGTGTATGAGAGCCTCTTCGAGGCTGTATGAAAGCGTTGCGCGCTGTTTGAAACTATGTGTATGAGAGCCTCTTCGAGGCTGTAAGGAAGCGCTGCGCGCTGTCTGAAACTACGTGTATGAGAGCCTCTTCGAGGCTGTATGAAAGCGTTGCGCGCTGTTTGAAACTATGTGTATGAGAGCCTCTTCGAGGCTGTAAGGAAGCGCTGCGCGCTGTCTGAAACTACGTGTATGAGAGCCTTTTCGAGGCTGTATGAAAGTAAATGTACAGAAGTGCTACGCGCAGCATACGGAGCGAAGCGGAGTTAAAACACGAAGTTTCCAACACAAAGTTTCCAACACAAAGTTTCTTACACGTAGTTTCCTACACGAAGTTCCCAACACGGAGTTTCCGACACGAAGTTCCCGACACGAAGTTCCCAACACAAAGTTTCCTGCACGCAGTTCCCAACACGGAGCGAAGCGGAGTTAAAACACGAAGTTTATGTACCTTTTTTACACCCCCGACATAGCCGCAAGCCGTTGCCTCAGCGAGGAGGAATCCGCACATTGCGTGCGGGTGTTGCGCTATACGCGCGGCGATGAGATTCTGCTGACCGACGGCGTGGGTAACACCTACCAGGCGCGTATCACCAACCCGCACCCCAAGCATTGCGAGTTTGAGGTGCTGTCGCAGGAGAAACAAGCGAGGTCGCACGATTTCTACCTCCATATAGCCATTGCGCCGACGAAGAACATTGAGCGGTTGGAGTGGATGGTGGAGAAGTGCACCGAGATAGGTGTGGACGAGATAACGCCCCTGCTCTGCCGTTTCTCCGAGCGCAAGAC
>JBJEJX010000005.1:0-54530 GCA_051878345.1 Paludibacteraceae bacterium
AATGCTGGTCTATACCGCCGACAGTTCGTACAGGGACAACACGGTGGAGGTGGAGATAGCGCTGGCGGACTATGTAAAGGCCATGCCGGACAGCGTGCTGGAACGGCTCTACACGCCGCTGAGGATTCGGCGCGTGTTCTTCCACAGCGACGGCGAGAACTTCATTCGCGAGAGTATCCTGCGGCGCAACTGCCGCCTGAAAGAGGGGGAACTGTATGCCGAATGGCGCGTGGAGCGCACCTACGCACTGCTCAACAATCTGGGTGCGGTGAAGTATGTGGATATCTCTTTCGACCCCATCGGACAAAAAGAGTTGGACTGCCACATCACGGTGTCGAAAAGCAAGGTGCACAGCGTGTCGGCAGAGGTGGAAGGGACATACTCGGCAGGCGACTGGGGTATAGGCGCCGGCGTGGGGTATCAGAACAAGAACATCTTCCGCGGGTCGGAGTTGCTGTCGCTCAATGCGCGGGCAAGTTACGAATGGCGGCAGAACGGCGGGCGCGCCATAGAAGCCAAAGCGGAGGCGGGGCTCTCGTTCCCCTCGCAGGTGAAGATAAACCTCGCCTACAACTACCAGCAACGCCCTGACGAATACACCCGCACGATAGCCAACGCGGGTCTGTACTACACCATCCCGCGCAGCGCAAACAGCAAATGGACACACCGATTCAACCTGATAGACATCAGTTATATTTACCTGCCGTGGATGTCGGAGCAGTTCAAGACCGACTTTATCGACCGTGCATCGGTGCTGAAAGCGAGTTACGAAGACCACTTCATCCTCGATTGGAGTTACTCGGGACAGTTCACCAACCAGCGCAAGAACAGCAACCGGTCGTACATCAAGTTCAACTACTCGGTGGAGACGGCGGGCAACTTCCTCTACGGTCTGGCGCGGCTGTTCCCCTTCAAGCAGAACGATGACGGCGCATACACGCTATGGCATATCCCGTTCGCGCAGTACGCGAAAGGCGACGTGAACTTTGTGTTCCACCACGTGATGACGCCGCAGCACCAACTGGTCTATCATATCGGCGTGGGCGTGGCAGTGCCCTACCTGAACGCAAGCACCATCCCCTTTGA
This sequence comes from Paludibacteraceae bacterium, assembly GCA_051878345.1. Taxonomy (GTDB): domain Bacteria; phylum Bacteroidota; class Bacteroidia; order Bacteroidales; family Paludibacteraceae; genus Colicola. The sequence continues at coordinate 1,087 of JBJEJX010000005.1, forward strand.
GAAGCGGTATTTCTCCGGCGGCGCGAACAGCGTGCGCGGCTGGCAGGCGCGGACGCTGGGTCCGGGCGGGTTCCACGGGCAGGGGAACTCGATGGTGTATGACCTGCAAGCGGGCGATATACGGCTCGACCTGAACCTCGAATACCGCTGGCGCGTGTGGAATTTCATCGAGTTAGCGGCGTTCCTCGATGCGGGGAATATATGGACAATATACGACTATGAGCAACAGCCCTACGGCGTGTTCAAGTGGGACGAATTCTACAAGCAGATTGCCATGTCGTGGGGCTTCGGACTGCGATTGGATTTCAGTATTCTGGTGCTGCGCCTGGACTTCGGCGTGAAACTGCACGACCCGACACGCATGTACGGCGAGTATGCCGGCACGGAGTGGCGCACGGCGAGCCACAACCTCAACTGGAAAGACGACTGCACCGTGCATTTCGCTATCGGGTACCCGTTCTAAAAGACCGCTCGCGGCGCTCACCAAAAGATAAAAGACTCTTACTTTCGACTATACAAAACCATTTCGCCCTTAATCCTGCATCTTTCATCCAAGATATGTCTGTTTCCAAAGCAAATATCAAGTTGGTGCGCAGTTTGCAGCAGAAGAAGTTCCGCGATGAGCGGGGCTGGTTTGTAGCGGAGGGGCGCAAGTGTGTGGAGGAGTTGTCCAAAGCCTTTGAACGGGTGTTTTTGTTTGTGGAGGGGGAGAACGCGACGGCGCAGGAGATAGCGCAAATGTCGTCGCTGCGCACACCGCAGGGGGTGATTGGGGTGTTTCGGAAAGCGGCAGAAGAGGAGGGGACGACCTGCGACAGACCTGCGACAGACCCGCGACAGACCCGCGACAGACCCGCGACAGACCCGCGACAGGAAATACCTGCAACGGCGGCGTGTGGAGAGCACTGTTCCACGGAACTTATAGTCGCCCTTGACGGTGTGCAAGACCCCGGAAACTTGGGGACCATCATCCGCACCTGCGACTGGTTCGGCGTGCGCCATTTGGTCTGCTCACGGGATACGGCGGACTGCTACAATCCGAAAGTGGTGCAAGCCACTATGGGCGCACTCGCGCGCGTACGCGTCCACTATACGGAGTTGGTGCCGTGGTTGGAGGAGATGCGGAGCAAAGGGCTGCCCGTGTACGGCACACTGCTCAACGGCAGAAACCTCTACGAAGACGGGGCGATTGCCGAGCGGGAGCGAGGTGTGATTATCATGGGCAACGAAGGCAACGGCATATCGGAGGCTGTGCGGCGGCAGATTACCCACCCGCTGCTGATACCGCCCTACCCCGCTGATGCGGAGACCTCCGAGAGCCTGAATGTGGCGATTGCCACTGCCGTCACGCTGGCGGAGTTTAGAAGAGAAAGATAGAAGATACAAGGTTTCAAGTATAGTTTGCTTTGAGTACTCCCGCATGGAACCTGAAACTTGAAACCCCAAAACCTACACACCATGTTGCTCTCGTACTACATACCGAATGTGTTGGAAGCCGGCTGCGATGAGGCGGGGCGAGGTCCGCTGGCGGGCAGTGTGTTTGCCGCGGCGGTGGTGTGGGACAGCGAGCGGGTGAAACGGTTGCCGGTGCTGGAACGGCTGAACGACTCCAAGCAGATGACGGCACGAGAGCGATACGCCCTGCGCGAGGTGATAGAAGGGGAAGCAAAGGCATGGGCGGTGGCGGAAGTAACGCCGCAAGAGATAGACGAGATAAACATCCTGAATGCCGCTCTGCTGGCTATGCGGAGGGCGTTGGCGCAGTTGCAGCCGCAGCCCGAACATATCATCGTGGACGGCAACAAATGGAAACCCTATATCCCCGAAGGGGGCTTGATGGAGATACCCGCGCAGACGATAGTGAAAGGGGATGGCAAATACCTTTCGATTGCCGCCGCAAGCGTGTTGGCAAAGACTTACCGAGACGACTACATGCTGCGTCTGCACGAGGAATATCCGCAGTACCACTGGGATACGAACATGGGTTACCCCACCCGCGAGCACTACGCCGCCATAGCACAATACGGCATCACACCGTATCACAGGAAGAGTTTTCGGTTGAGTAAGAATTAAGAAGGCAGTGGTACGCCGGTCTGCCTGCCTGCAAAACAGTAAAACTTCAAACAGTACAAGCATATGATTAAAGTGAAACAAACAGAGGGACAACCTCGCCGCAAACACGGCTGCCTGTGGACAGCCATTGTATTCGTACTCCTCTATGTGGGCATGTGTGGGCTGATGGGCTATTTCATGGGGGATTTGTTCTCCACTCCCGCCACCAAGTTGGAAGCCAACGGTATCTACCAACTGCAACTGAAAGGCACGCTGGTGGAGCAAGGGCAGGAGGAGAACCCGTTTGCATCGCTCCTGGGCGAAGTGCCGGGTTACAGCGCACCTGAATCCAATGTGGGATTGGACGACATCCTGAGCAATATCCGCCTTGCCAAGAACGATGACCGCATCTTGGGCATCTACCTTGACGGCGGCAGCCTGTCGATGGGTCCCGCCAGCGCGAAAGCCATACGCGACGCGCTGCTCGATTTCAAGACCTCCGGCAAGTGGATAATCGCCTACGCGAACAACTACGGACAGATGAACTACTACCTCGCCTCCGTGGCAGACCAGATATGTCTCAACCCGACGGGCAGTATCGCGTGGAACGGTCTGACTATCCAGAAGATGTACTTCACCCGCCTGTTTGAGAAACTCGGTGTGGAGATGCAGATACTGAAAGTGGGCACCTTCAAGTCGGCAGTGGAGCCGTATTTCCGCACTACAATGTCGTCAGCCGACCGCACGCAGACGCAACGCTATCTGCACGGGATATGGGAAGAGATGGTCGGCTCGGTGGCGCTAAGTCGCAACCTGACCGACCAACAACTCAACGCCTACGCCGACCGCTACATGGCACTGCAACCCGCTGAAGAGTACATCGCCTGCGGCTTGGCAGACACGCTCATCTACCGTCAGTCGGCAGACTCTATCCTGCGCCTCTATGCCGGCACCAAGGACTACACCCTCTACACCACCGCGGAGTTGGCGCGCGTGGAGCGCACCGAGTCGAAAGCCAAAGACAGGGTGGCGGTGGTGTACCTGGAAGGCGATATCAACAGCGAGTCGGGCGAAGGTATCGTGGATAAGCAGGTGCTGAAACAACTGAAGAAGATACAGAAAAACGACAGGGTGAAAGCCGTGGTGCTGCGTGTGAACAGCCCCGGCGGCAGCGCGGATGCCAGCGAGCAGATTTGGCACGGCGTGCAACTACTCAAAGAGAAGGGACTGCCCGTGGTAGTTTCCATGGGCGACTATGCGGCTTCGGGCGGCTACTACATCTCCTGCAACGCCGATTATATCTACGCCGAGCCCACCACGCTCACGGGCTCTATCGGTATCTTCGGCGTGGTACCCAACTGGAGCAAACTGCGCGAGAAGGTGGGAGTGGATGTCGACGGTGTCAGCACCAATGCCCACTCCGATTTGGAGATGAATATAATTTGTAAGGGTATGAACAGCGAGGAGCAGGCGATGATGCAGGGCATGGTGGAGCGCGGCTACGACCTCTTCACCCGCCGCTGCGCCGAGGGCAGACACACCACGCAAGACTCTATCAAGATGATTGGCGAAGGGCGCGTGTGGTTAGGCAAAGACGCGATAGGTATCGGCTTGGTGGACTGCTTGGGCAACCTCGACGACGCCATCGCCAAAGCGGCGGAACTGGCAGGTCTGGAGCAATACAAGACCGTGTATTACCCCGAGAAGAAAGACCCGATGGAGGAACTGCTCAAGATGTTGGACAAGAGCACGCCCGAGGAGCGGCTTATCCGCCAAGCGCGTGAGTTTGCCAAAGAGCCGCGGCAGATGATGCAGATGGAGAGAATCATTATTCAATAAGACATCCCCCCCCATGAGAACACTTCTTGCTCCTTTCAGTTGGCTGTACGGCTTGGGCTTGGCGATACGCCACACGCTGTACGACAACCGGCTGTTGCCATCCCACGAGGTGAAGGTGCCTACCATTTGCGTGGGCAACCTCGCCGTGGGCGGCACGGGCAAGACCCCTCATGTGGAGTATCTGATTCGCCTGCTCGCGCCGAGATACACGGTGGCTGTCCTCTCGCGGGGCTACAAACGCAAGACACGCGGCTTTGTGCTGGCGGACGGGCGTGCCACGGCAAGCACTATCGGCGACGAAGCCATGCAGATACACGGCAAGTTCCCCCGCGTGGCAGTGGCGGCATGCGAAGACCGCGTGCGGGGGGTGAAAGAGTTGCTCAAGCGCGTGGAGGGCTTGCAGGTAGTGATACTGGACGATGCTTTCCAACACCGCGCCATTCGGTGCGGCTACTATATCCTGCTCACGCCCTACAACCAACTCTACATCCACGACCACCTGCTGCCGTGGGGACGGCTGCGCGACCTGAAGACGCGGGCGCTGAAAGCGAACACCGTTATCGTTACCCAATGCCCGCCCGATGCACAACCGATTGATTTCCGGGTAATTGACAATCAGTTACACCTGCCTACCTACCAACACCTGTTCTTCTCGCAGGTGCACTATGCCGAGGGGGACATTCGGGAAGGGAGGAGAGTGCTGGTGCTGACGGGTATTGCGCAGCCGGAGTATCTGATGGCGTATATCCGCAAGCGGTACCCCGATGCACGCCTGATGGCATTCCCCGACCACCATCGTTTCAGCAAGAAAGATGTGGCGCGAATCCTGTCCGAAGCACAGCAGTACGATACCGTCCTCACCACCGAGAAAGACTACCAACGGCTCGCGGAAACCCCGATCCCCGAACAACTCGGAAACCGCCTGCAACCGCTGCCGATAGAGGTGCAACTCCGCGGAGACAAGAACAAAGACTTCGACCGCGAGATATTGAACTATGTGAAACAAAACCTATGAATTTCCTACGACTAATCCGCCGCTTCGTGCCTCCCTACAAGGGGCAGATGGCGCTCAACATCCTTTTCAACCTGCTTTCCACGGTACTGTCCCTGTTTTCCTTCGCCGCGATTATCCCCGTGCTGCAACTGCTGTTCGGGCTGAGCGAGGCAGGCGCCGTCTATACCGACCTCGCGGGCGTGAGCGGGCTGAACGCCACCATAGACGCCCTAAAAGGCAACCTCTATTTCTATATGGAGCAACTGACGCTGACCCGTGGCGGGGGCTATGTCTTGGCTATGTTGGGCGTGTTCCTCGTGATTATGACGGGGCTCAAATGCTTCTCCGCGTGGATGGCAAACTACTTCATGGTGCCCATCCGCACGGGCGTGTTGCGCGACCTTCGGCAAATGCTCTACGACAAAATCGTGAGCCTGCCCATCGGCTATTTCACCGAAGAGCGCAAAGGCGATGTGATGTCGCGTATGACCAACGATGTGAACGAGGTGGAAGCGAGTATCATGGCGGCGCTGGATGTGCTGTTCAAAGACCCCATCATGCTCATTATCTATGTCATCACGCTGTTCTGTATCTCGTGGGAACTGACTTTGTTCGTCCTCCTGCTGCTGCCCGTGGCGGGTCTGCTCATCGGGCGCGTGGGGCGGTCGCTCAAGCGTGCCTCGCAGCGCGGTCAGGAGCAGAACGCGGAAATCCTCACACAGATAGAGGAGACGCTGGGCGGACTGCGCGTGGTGAAAGCCTTCAATGCGGAAGACAAACTGCGGACGCGCTTTGCCAACCTCATCAACGACACCCGCCGCACTTTCAACCGTATCAACCGCCGTTACTACCTCGCCCACCCCGTCTCGGAGTTCTTAGGCACGGCGCTGATAGCCGTCATCCTCTGGTTCGGCGGCGTGCTTATCCTCTCCGACCACAGCAGTATCGATGCCGCTACTTTCATCTACTACCTCGTCATCTTCTACTCCATCATCAACCCCGCCAAAGACCTGAGCAAAGCGGGCTACGGCGTGCGCAAAGGTATGGCGTCGCTTGAGCGTATCGACAAAATCCTCAACACCCCCTCGAACATCCGCGAGCCGCGGCAGCCGAAGACTTTGGACACCTTCCGCGACAGCATAGTCTATAAGGATGTCTGCTTCGCCTATCGGCGCGATGTGCCCGTGTTGCAAGACATCAACCTCACCATCCGCAAGGGGCAGATGGTGGCGCTGGTGGGGCAGTCGGGCTCCGGCAAGACCACGCTCGCAGACCTGTTGCCGCGTTTCTACGACCCTGCCGCGGGCGCTATCACCATCGACGGAACGGATATTCGCGAGGTGCACTCCCATGACCTGCGGGCGTTGATGGGCAATGTGAACCAGGAGGCAATCCTCTTCAACGACACTTTCTTCAACAACATCACTTTCGGCGTGGACTTGTCGCAGCCTGCTCCCGACGGCAAGACGTGGCAGGAGGCGGTGGAAGACGCGGCGCGGATAGCCAATGCCCACGAGTTCATCACCGCAACGCCCGAAGGCTACCAAACCTGCATAGGCGACCGCGGCTCACGCCTCTCCGGAGGACAGCGCCAGCGTATCTCTATCGCCCGCGCCATCTTGAAGAACCCGCCTATCCTGATACTGGACGAGGCGACCTCCGCCCTCGACACGGAGAGCGAGAAACAGGTGCAGGAGGCGTTGGAGCACCTGATGAAAGAGCGCACCACGCTGGTGGTGGCGCACCGACTCAGCACCATCCGCAACGCAGACCTCATCTGCGTCATGCACGAAGGCAGAATAGTGGAAACGGGCAAGCACGAAGAACTGATTAAAAAAGACGGCTACTACCGCCGCCTCGTAGAGATGCAGGCGAACAAGTAACACAAATGGGGAGGGATGTTGCCCTGTTCCTCTGTACGATAAACGAGAGAGCGCGTCTCACGACGGGCTCTCTCACAACAATAATTACAAACATTCTAAAAATTTTACATCATTTATTTACTCTTCAACCGCCCACTCGCTCCCGCGACCGTTGCGGCTGGCAACACCTCCCGATTCACGATTTACGATTTACGAATCACGATTCATAGATTGACCACCGTTGCACAGGTGGTGTTGTATGGTGGTTTCCGTACGCTCGAAAGGGTGTTCCAAGCGTATGGAAAGACTGTTCGGTTTTATTGCAGGGAAAAAATCTTTTTCATGATGTTTTGAGGAGTTAAACATGTTATCTGCAAATTTGTTTTTCTGTTTCCGCAAAGACAGTTTAAACGAACGTCTAAATTGTCGCCTGAAAGAGATGAAAAATAGTACGGGGACAGGCATAAAGAAGTGCAACAGTTTAGACGTTCGTCTAAACTGTTGCACTTTGGGAATAGCATATTGCTACCGAATTGCGGTGCAAAGATACTACTTATTTTTTATATGTGCAAATAAAAAGACACATTTTCACAAAAAACCACAAAACTTGCTTTGTCGGTGTGTCGCTGCTCAGAAATGCAACGCCAATCCCACCCCGTTGGCGGATGTTTGCAAATGCAGTGCTACGGCAGGTGCTTCGCCTGCGGTAGCACTATGTTTTGTATCGCCTATATCCACCGTATCGTGCGGGGCACAGTCGAACATAAACTCCCTATACGCACTCTCCGTTCGCCGTTTGCCGACCGCCACCAGCGGTATCGAGACCACCACCGCAGCGGCACCTACGCACATCAATCCCTTCCCCAAATCCGACAATCCCTCTCGCGCCCAGTCGCCCCAGAGAACCAGCGGCACGCCCGCCGCCAACGCCGTAAGCACCCCCACGGGCATCAACACGTCCCCTGCCACCGACATCTGCCAACCGCTGCGATAGTATTGCCACAGTTCCGGAGCCTGCTCACGCATAACGGACGCGCGCTCTATGCACAGACTTTCCGCCCTCGCGCCCGAAACACTCAACTGGGCGAACAACAGCAGACAATATACGAAGCGTATGCCCTTCATCCAAAAACCTTACTCTGCGACCACAAGGTAGTAGTTTTTCTTCCCTTTCTGGAACAGCAGATACTTGCCGTTGAGCAGCGCGTCTGCCGTGATAGGCGTCTGCGGGTCGGTCAGTTTCTCTTTGTTCATCGAGAAACCGTTCGCCTGAATCATCTTGCGCGCCTCGCCTTTGCTGGGGAAGATATGCGTCTTCTCTGCGAGCAAGTCCAGCGGCGGGATACCGGCTTCCAGTTCCGCGCGGCTCACCGTGTATTGCTCCACCCCCTCGAACACTTGCAGGAAAGTCTCCTCGTCCAACCGCGCCAGTGCCTCGTGTGTCGCGTTGCCGAAGAGGATGTTGCTCGCCTCCACGGCGGCGTTGTAGTCCGCCTCCGAGTGTACCATGATGGTAACCTCCTTCGCCAAGCGTTTCTGCAGCGTGCGCAGGTGCGGCGCTTGGTCGTGCTCCGCGATGAGCCCGTCTATCTCCTCCCGCTCCAGCGAGGTGAATATCTTGATGTAGCGTTTCGCGTCGTCGTCTCCCACGTTGAGCCAGAACTGGTAGAACTTGTAGGGCGAGGTGTATTTGCGGTCGAGCCAAATGTTGCCGCTCTCGGTCTTGCCGAACTTGCCCCCGTCGGCTTTGGTGATAAGCGGGCAGGTGAGCGCAAACGCCTCGCCGCCGCCCATCTTCTTAATGAGTTCCGTGCCGGTGGTGATGTTGCCCCATTGGTCGGAGCCGCCCATCTGCAACTTGCAGTTCTTGTGCTTGTTCAGATACACGTAGTCGTACCCTTGCAGCAACTGGTAGGTGAACTCGGTGAACGACATCCCCTGCGAGAACTCGCCGTTGAAGCGCTTCTTCACCGAGTCTTTCGCCATCATGTAGTTGACCGTGATGAGTTTGCCCACATTGCGTGCAAAATCGAGGAAGGTGTAGTCCTTCATCCAGTCGTAGTTGTTGACCAGTTCCGCCGCATTGGGCGCATCGGAATGGAAGTCGAGGAAACGCTCCAACTGGCGTTGGATGCACTCTTGGTTGTGGCGCAGAGTGGGCTCGTCCAGCAGGTTACGCTCTGCCGACTTGCCGCTCGGGTCGCCTATCATACCCGTGGCACCGCCGATGAGGGCGATGGGTTTGTGTCCGCAGCGTTGCAGATGGCGCAGCATCATGATGCCGCACAGGTGCCCGATATGCAGACTGTCCGCCGTGGGGTCTATGCCCACATAGGCGGCGGTTACTTCCTTCATCAACTGCTCTTCCGTGCCGGGCATGATATCCTGCAACATGCCACGCCAACGCAATTCTTCCACAAAATTCTTCATCGATTTGTACAAATAATTAGTATTGTTTATTCACGAATAAGCCGATAATCGGGTACAAAGGTACTGCTTTTTTTTGGAATACGCAAGCCTCTTGCGATATTTGTGAAAGAAAAAACATCGCGAGTCTATCGTAACATTGTCGCGGGTCTATCGCAGGTCGGTCGCGGGTCGGTCGCGGGTCTATCGCGGGTCTATCGCGGGTCTATCGCAGGTCGGTCGCAGGTCGGTCGCAGGTCGGTGCGGACACTATGCGAACTCCCCCGCAATCGGAATCCCCGCAAGCAACGCGCAGTGGATGTCCACAAAAACAGCAGAGACTGCTTGAATGCAATCTCTGCTGTGGCATAATGGTCTGATATCCGAAACTTACAGTCCCAGCGACTTCTTCAATGCGGGGATGCGTGCCTCGGCAGCAGCGGTAGCGGCTTTGTAGTCCGCGATCGTCGGCATGGCAGCGGGAATCTCGAAGTAGAACTTAATCTTCGGCTCTGTGCCGGACGGGCGTACGCTCACCTTCAAGCCGCCTTCGGTGAAGAACTGCAGCACGTTGCTCGTTGCGTTGAGTGCCATCGTCAGCGGACTCTCTTTCCATGCGCCGTTCACCAAGTCCTTGCGGGTCAGGGTCTTGTAGTCCTTCACGCACACTACCTTCTCGCCGTCCAACTCTGCGGGCGGGGTCTGACGGAAGTCAGCCATCATCTGCTGAATCTCCTCGGCACCTGCCTTGCCCGGGCGAACCACATTGATGGTGGTTTCACGCTGGAAGCCGAACTCCTTATATATATTAAGGAGATACTCATAGAGCGACATACCCTGGTCTTTTGCAGAAGCGGCAATCTCGCAGATGAGGCAGATAGCCGACGGAGCACATTTATCGCGCACTTTGTCATAGCCCAGCCAGCCGAAACTCTCCTCGCCGCCGCCGATGTACTTGTGCGTGCCTTCCCACATACGGATACGGTTGGCAATCCACTTGAAGCCCGTGTATTCGTCGGTCAGCGTAACGCCCTCTTTGTCTGCAATCTTGCGCAACATCTCGCTCGTTACGATGGTCTTCACGAGGTAGTTCTCAGGACGCATCTTGCCCAAACGCTTCATGGCCTTGATGTTGTAGTAAGCAAACATCATGCAGGTCTGGTTACCGTTGATAATCGTCCACTCGCCTTTGTCATCGCGGCATACCACTGCCAGACGGTCGGCGTCGGGGTCGCTGGCAATTACGAGGTCTGCATTGAGCCGTGTACCCAGGTTCATGCCCATCGTCATTGCCTCTGCGTTCTCTGGATTCGGGCTCACCACCGTCGGGAAGTTGCCGTCAATCACCATCTGCTCGGGCACTACGTGGATGTTTTGGAATCCCCACGAACGCAGACACATGGGCACTATCTGACGACCGGCACCGTGTAGCGGCGTATAGACGATGTTGAGGTCTTTCTGACGCAGAATCACGTCTTGGTCAATCATACAGGTCTTCACAGCCTCCATGTAGTCGTAGTCCAAGTCGCCGCCGATAATCTCAATCAACTCTTTGTTGCCCTGCCATTTCACGTCCTCTATCTTCACCTTGTTCACCTCATCAATGATACCCTGGTCATGCGGTTGGAGCACTTGCGATCCGTCCTCCCAGTAAGCCTTGTAGCCGTTGTACTCGCGGGGGTTGTGGCTTGCCGTTACGTTCACACCGCCCTGGCAGTGCAGATGGCGGATGGCAAAACTAATCTCCGGCGTAGGACGCAGACTCTCAAACAGATACACCTTGATACCGTTGGCGGAGAAGATGTCTGCCACGGTCTCTGCGAAGAGGCGACCGTTGTTGCGGCAGTCGTGCCCTACCACTACGGCTACTTGCCCGTTCTGCACGTTCTTGAAGCCGTTCTCTGCCTGCACCTTGAGCAGGTAGTTGGCATAACCCTGCGTAGCCTGTGCCACGATATACTTGTTCATGCGGTTGGTGCCGGGGCCCATGATACCGCGCAGACCGCCCGTACCAAACTCCAGCGTGCGGTAGAAACTATCCACGAGTTCCGTCTTATCCTCGGCATCCATCATTGCCTTCACTTGTGCCTTGGTCTCGGCATCATAGTTACCGTCCAACCAACTCTGGGCGACGGCCATCACTTGTTGTAGTTCTTCTTGTGTCATAGCATTATATTTAATTTGTTAATAGATATAGATTAGTTTGGTGCAAAGGTAGTAATTTTCTTTGGTTTGTGCAAATAATTTTTGTTTTTTCCTCAAAAATGCGCCGTCTTTGCTAAAATAGTGCTAATCCCTCCCGCAACGCAGGCACACCCGTATTCTCAATTTCTAATCCGCAATTATCTCCTTCCCCTGACAGAAACGGTGCACTATCTGGCGGTCATCGCCCAAGTAGATGTATCGTTCCAGACGCTGTCTCAGGTCATAGGCTGTCACCCCCGTCGGCATGCCGCTGAGTGCGGCATCGTCTATCACCAGTGCATCAAAAGCGTAACCCTGCTCGAAAGATCCCACTTTCCCGAAGAAACTGCCGCCGCTCTTGGTTGCCAGATAGAAGACCTCCGAGAGTTTGAGGAACGGCTCCTCGCCTCGCGTCTGCGCATAGCGCAGTTTGCTCATTTGCACCGCATACTGCATCACGCGGAACATCGACAAATGGTGCCCGCCCGATATGTCCGATCCTAAGGCAACGGGTATTCCCTCTTGCAGGAAACGGCGCACGGGGGCAATGCCCGAACCGAGGTTGCAGTTGGAGGTAGGGCAATGGACGGCAAACACCTGATTATCACGCATCAACCGCAACTCCTCGCCGTCCGTGTAGCAGCAGTGCGCCATGAGTGTGGGCACCGGGGACGCGGGCGCCCCGTCTGCGGCTGTCGTTTGTCCGAACAAACCGTAGCGGCGATAAGCATCGCCATAGCAGGTGGATTGCGGCTCCAACTCGCGTACCCATGCTATCTCCGACTGGTTCTCACTCAGGTGCGACTGCACGGGCAACCGATACTTTGCCGCCAAATCGCCCAGCGCCTGCAACATAGCGGGCGTGCAAGCGGGGATGAAACGCGGGGTAACGATTGGCTTGACCATGTCGGTTGCTTCCTCCAAAAGCGACTGTATGCCTTCCGCTGCCTGCGTAGGCGTGTTGGTCAGCGCGTCGGGACAGTTCCTGTCCATACCCACCAAGCCGATGTACGCACCCATACTCGCTTGGCGGAAGAGGTCTGCCAAACGGCGCGTGGCAGGCAGATGGGTAGTGGCAAAAACAGCGGCACGCATCGTACCGTGCAGCCACAGGTCGTGCACAAACCGCCGATACATGTAGTCGGCATAGGCTTGGTCGGCATAGCGTTCTTCCTCAGGGAAAGTGTAGGTATTGAGCCACGGCAGCAACTCCATATCCATCGCAATGCCCAAATTGCGATACTGTGGCGCATGCACGTGGAGGTCGTTCATCGCGGGAATAAGCAACGCATCGCCAAAGTCCCGAACCTCCGCTCCGCTGTATGCCTCGGGCAATGACTCGAAACCTTCGGGGACGCCAGCGTCCCGCCCGCAGTACACACCCTCTATCGTGCCGTCATCCGCCACTACGACATACCCTCTCTCCAAGACACAAAACGCCTCGGGAGTGGGAGTGAACAATATGTTTCCGCGATATATCATGCTATGGATGAAGGATTAAAGATGAAAGACAAAATAGTTTTGTATAGTCGAACTCTCTGAGTCTTTTGGAGAACGCCGTGAGCGGTCTTTTAGCGCGTAGCGCGGTCTTTGGTCTTGAAGAACGGCATCAGCACAAAGTAGTTGACGATTCCCGCGAGGACGATAGCGGCTATTCCCGCCCACTCTTCGGGCATGGTGCAGAGAATCAGCAGATGGAGGAAGGCTATTTGTACCACGTAGTTCACCGCCCGTCCTACCAAGAACCCGCCTGCGTTCTTCCAGCACGGCTTGGAGCGGAATGTGTAGAAACTCGTGAGCAGGTAGTTGCTCACCATCTCCACACAGAAACCGATGGTGAAAGCCAGCGTTACATACCCGTGCAGGTTGGGACAATAGCGTTCAAAGAGCGCCAGGAAGACATAGTAGATGCCATACTGCATCAGCGTCCCAATGGCACCCACCACAGTGAAACGCACCGCTGAACGATATTTACTCGGCAAACGCCCTGTCCATGTTCGCATAGTGTCAATGATTAAAGACCGCTCGCTTCGCTCGCAGAAAAGACGAAAGTACGGATTACATTCGCCTATGAGGTCTCAGAGTCGAAACTACTTGTTTCTTACCGTTCATCTTTGGCGCAACGGTTCTTTGTCCTTATCCCAATGCCGCCAACATCTCGTCCATGGCGGTTTGGAGACCTTCGGGGTTGCGTCCGCCGGCGGTAGCCATCTGCGGTTGTCCGCCGCCACCGCCTTGGATGTGCTTGGCAGCCGACTTTATCATCTGTCCGGCATTGAGCCCAGCCTCCACCAACGGTTGCGAGAGGAAGACGGAAATCATCGGTTTGCCTTCCCACTCCGTGGCTCCAATCACCGCAAACTTCACATCCGCAAAGCGTCCTTTGAGCAACGGCAACATGTTGCGCACCAAGTTCGGGTCTGCCACGCCGGTGATACGCACCAGTTTGCAGTCGCCGTAGTTCTCCGCGCGGGAGATAATCTCATCGCGGTAACGCTCCAGTTTCTCCGCCATGTAGGTCTCCATCTGTTTCTTGAGAGCAGTGTTCTCGCTGACGGCTTTCTGCACCGCCACGCGGAGGTCGGGGGCATTGTTGAAGAACCCGCGCAAGTCGGACATCATATCCTGCTGGCTGTAATAGAGTTCGTCCACCTTTCCCGCGGTGATAGCCTCTATGCGTCGCACGCCGGCGGCAATACTCGTCTCCATCACGATACGCACGGAACCTATGCGCCCTGTGGAACTGACGTGGCAGCCGCCGCACAACTCCACGGAAGGACCGTACTTTATCACGCGCACGTCGTCGCCGTATTTCTCGCCGAAGAGAGCCATCGCTCCCATGGCTTTTGCCTCGGCTATGGGAGTATGGCGCGACTCCTCAAGGTGGAAGTCAGTACGAATCAGTTGGTTCGCCAACTGCTCCACTTTGCGTAACTCTTCGGGCGTAACTTTCTGATAATGAGAGAAGTCAAAGCGCAGGGAGTCGGCGGTTACCAGACTACCTTTCTGCTCTACATGATTGCCCAGCACCTGGCGCAACGCATAGTGGAGGATATGGGTGCAGGTGTGGTTGCAGGCTATCGCCTGACGACGCTCATCGTCCACCCTGGCAATCAGTTTAGCAGCGGGGTCTGCGGGCAACTCGGTGCAGATATGCACGGCGAGGTTGTTCTCGCGTTTGGTATCGATAATGCGGACATTGCCCAGCATACCCGTGTCGCCTATCTCGCCGCCCATCTCGGCGTAGAAAGGTGTCTTCGAGAGCACAACCTGGTAGAAGGTCTTGCCTTTCTGGCTCACTTGGCGGTAGCGCAGTATCTCCGTCTCCACCTCCAGTTGGTCGTAGCCCACGAACTCCGGCTCTCCCTCGCGCAGGACAGTCCAGTCGCCCAAGTCCTGCTTGTTGGCGCTGCGTCCCATCTCTTTCTGATGTTCCAGTGCGCGGTTATACTCCTCTTCGTTGGTGGTAAAGCCGTTCTCGCGCAGGATGAGTTCGGTCAGGTCAAGCGGGAAACCATAAGTGTCCTTCAGCGTGAAGACATCCGTGCCGGAAATCTCCTTGCCTTTGGCTTCCTTCATCAGCTTGTCGAGCAGCGAGATACCTTTTTCCAACGTGCGCAGGAACGCCTCTTCCTCGCTCTTGATAACGGGGATAATCTGCTTCTCCTGTGCTTTGAGTTCGGGATAAGCATCGCCCATATCGTCTATCAGTTGCGGCACGAGCTGGTAGAGGAACGCCTCGCGTTGGTTCAGGAACGTGTAGGCATAGCGCACGGCTCGGCGCAGAATGCGGCGAATGACATAGCCGGCTTTCTCGTTGCTCGGCAGTTGTCCGTCGGTGATGGCAAAGGCGATGGTGCGTATATGGTCTGCCACTACGCGCATAGCAATGTCTGTCTTCTCGTCTTTGCCATATTGGCAGCCGCATATCTCGCCTATGCGGTGCAACATGGGTTGGAAGACATCGGTATCGTAGTTACTTTGCTTGCCTTGCAGGGTGCGCACCAGTCGCTCGAATCCCATACCTGTGTCAATCACTTTCTTGGGCAGCCCTTCCAGCGAGCCGTCTGCCTTGCGGTTGTACTGCATGAAGACGAGGTTCCATATCTCTATCACCTGCGGGTGGTCTTTGTTGACCAATTCGCGCCCGGGCACCGCCTGTTTCTCCTCTTCGTTGCGGCTGTCCACATGTATCTCCGAGCAGGGTCCGCAAGGTCCCGTGTCGCCCATTTCCCAGAAGTTGTCGTGCTTGTTGCCGTTGAGGATATGGTCGGCGGGCAGGTGCTTCGCCCAAATAGCCGCCGCCTCGTCATCGCGCTCCAAACCCTCGTCGGGAGCACCCTCGAAGACTGTTACATAGAGGTCTTTGGGGTCAATATGGAGCACATCCACGATATACTCCCATGCGAAGTTGATAGCCCCTTCCTTGAAGTAGTCGCCAAACGACCAGTTGCCGAGCATCTCGAACATGGTGTGGTGGTATGTGTCATGCCCCACCTCCTCCAAATCATTATGTTTGCCGCTGACGCGGAGACATTTCTGCGAATCTGCCACACGCGGGTACTTGATAGGGTCATTGCCCAAGATGATACCCTTCCACGGGTTCATGCCCGCGTTGGTGAACATCAGCGTGGGGTCATCTTTGATTACCATCGGCGCGGAGGGTACCACCTGGTGTCCCTTCGATGCCATAAAGTCCAAAAAGGATTGACGTATTTCTTTGCTTGTCATATGATAATACCCCCTCCAACTCCCCACACAAAGGGGGAGAGAAGGGAATTTAGTTTAGTTATACATTTGTGGATTTTCTCCCTCCCTTGTCGGGAGGGTCGGGGCGGGTCCTGAGGTTTTGAAATCTATAAACTCGCGTCTCGGGCGGCGGTCTTCTCTATCCTCACGCGGGATAAAGGGCAACGGGTCTTTGGTCAGTTCGGCGTTGGCTTTCCGCGTGTGGAGAATATCGATGACCGCATAGAGCGCATGCGCAAAACTCAAGTGGTTGGCGGCATTCTTCCCTGCGAGGTCGTAGGCGGTACCGTGGTCGGGCGAGGTGCGCACCACGGGCAGACCTGCCGTGAAATTCACGCCGCTCATGTCCAGCGTCTTGAAGGGGATAAGACCTTGGTCGTGATACATGGCGAGCACCGCATCGAAATGGGTGAAATGTCCGCTACCGAAGAAACCATCCGCCGAATAGGGACCGAACGCCCATATCCCCTGCTCATATGCCTTCTCTATCGTCGGGCGGATGATGGTCTGCTCTTGGTCGCCTATCAGCCCTTTATCGCCCGCATGGGGGTTCAGTGCCAACACGGCGATACGCGGCTTGCGCACGGAGAAATCGCGTTGCAGAGTCTCGTTGAGCAGCGTCAGTTTCCGCAGGATATGTTCCTCGGTTATCTGCGCGGGGATGTCGGCAATAGCCACATGGTTGCACACCAGCGCCACGCGCATTGTCTCGCTGACCATCATCATCAGGCTCTCTTGTCCCTCTCCCGCGAACACCGAAGTCAGGTACTCCGTATGTCCTGAGAAACGGAATTTGTCCGACTGTATATTCTCTTTGTTGATGGGAGCGGTAACCAACGCTTGCACCTTGCCTGCTTTCAGGTCGGCACAGGCTCTCTCAAGGGCGGCGAAAGAGGCTTGCCCCGCCTCCGGCGTGCTCACGCCCAAATGCACGGGGGTGGTGTCGGGATAGCAACTGACAAGGTTCAGCCGTCCGTCCTTTGCCTGACCGGCATCCTGCAGCAGGTTAAACTGCATATTGGTGTATTCCTCGCCCAAGGTCTGGGCATGCTGTTTCGCCACTTTGGCATTGCCATAGACCACGGGGCGGCATATCTCCGTGATATGCGGGTCGCGCAAAGTCTTGAGGATTACCTCATACCCTACACCGTTGATGTCTCCGGCTGTGATTGCTATTATCGGTTTCATATTTTCTTATTAAGATAAAGGATTAAGAATAAAAGATGAAGGACAAAATAGTCCGAATAATCGAAAGTGATTATTTTTTATCCTTATGATCTACTAACAAGCGGTCTTTTACTCCACAAAATCTACTTTCTCATACTGCAACTTGCTCAAGTCGTAGGGCTTGCGCTCCTCGTCTTTGTAGCCGAGCGAGATAACGCACAGGATGGTCTTGCCGTCTATGGCAAGTCCTTGCTCCGTGTTCTTTGCTTCATGTTCCGCCAGGGCTTTCTTCACCAGTTCCTCCGCCCCTTCGCGCTGATACACCTGACACCAGCAGGCTCCCAGTCCGAGGTCGGCGGCGGCAAGCAGGATATGCGCGGCGGCGATGGCTCCGTCTGCCATCCATGTGTCGCAAAGCGAGGTGTCCAGCGAAACGACAATGCCTGCCGTGGCTGTTGCGAACATCCCGCTGCCGTAGGTGCGACAGCCGGAGAACTGCCTCAGCACTGCCTCGTCGGTTACCACCGTGAAGTGCCACGGGTTCAGCCGCTTGCCCGCAGGCGCCATCAGCGCACACTGCACAATATAGTCCAACTTCTCCCGCTCCACAGGCTGCGCCGTGTACTTGCGGTACGACCGTCTATTTTGGCACAATTCTAAAAAAGAGTTCATAGCAGATACTTCGTTTTCAGCCTGCAAAGATACTGCTTTTTTCTGATATGTGCAAATTTTTTAGCATTGTGAGGTAAAAAAGTAGCCGTCGCCGCCGCTCCGCATTGCTCGGGAATAGCGTGTGTTTGTTTTTTGGGCATAAAAGTTTGTGCAATTGAAAAAAAAGCAGTAACTTTGCAGCGCCAAACGTATGGAAAGATTTGGCAGAACACAACAATTACAACTAACATTTACAACTATGAAAAAACAATTTTTAGGCGCAATGGCGGCGGTAGCAGCCTGCCTTGCGGTATTGAGCGGCTGTGAGGGACTGAGTTCGTACAGCACATTCTACGATTATTCATGGAGCGTTTCCGGTCCTTCCAACCCGAGCAACGCGAACAAATTGGAAGCCTACCTCATAGAGTTGGGTGCGCCTGTCAAAAACGGACAACTCAACAACGCGACGGTGCAGATACAGGGTATCAGCGAGGCGGACTGTAACCAAAAAGCCATCCAGCAGTTCAATGAGGTAATCAGCAAGATAGACTATGCGAAGGTGAAAGCGATGGGCATCGGTATGCAAAACACCTTCACCTACCGTCTGATGGACTCCCGCTACAACCCCATTGCCGAGTGGAAATACCCCAACCCGGAGGCGAACTTAGACACCGTGGTAACCCACTCGCTGCTGAGCATTCGCATGGTGTTCGGGGCTGACCTGCCGAAGTATTGCGAAGCCAAGGTATTGCTCAACGGAGATGTCGTCAAGACCCTTGCGGAGGGCGACACCATCTATAAGGCAGACTTCGAGGTAACCAATTTTCCGCAAGATGCCTTGTTCCAAGCACAATTGGTGAAGAAAGCCGACCCGGAGGAGGGCACGGTATTGCATCTCAACGGTCAATACTATTATCTGCTGACTAACCGAAACGCGGCGGACGAGATTGTCAGCAGCAGCGTAGAGAGCGCACTGACCGAGGGCACATCGTGGGGCACGAGCAGCGTGTTAGCATCGCGGTTTGACAAATGGCTGGAGCGCTATCAAAACAGAGGGATTGTGCTCTTCCATATAGACGGCAAGAACACCGAGGGGGTCAAACAGACGGAGTAGCGGGAAGACAACCGCGGGGAAGTCGCCCTCGTTCCAAATGGTTAGTAGTTAATGGTCAGTGATTAGTGGTTAATTAGTATGGATTGGAACAAAAACAAGATACTGAGTTATTTCAGGCAGTTGGTGTCGCTGAGCGATGCGATGGATGTGGAAGCCGCAGCGGCGAGTATTCGGGAGAACATCCACTTCCGCGGTCCGAACGTGTTCATCCTCTTCTTCGCGATTATCATTGCGTCGGTGGGTTTGAACGTGAACTCCATCCCCGTGATTATCGGCGCGATGTTGATTTCGCCGCTAATGGGTCCCATCATCGGTTTCGGCATGGGACTGGGTACGAACGATACCACACTGGTGAAAGAGGCGCTGAAGAACTTGGCGGTAATGGTGGTCATCAGTATCATTGCGTCCACGCTGTATTTCCTCGTCTCGCCGTTGGATATGGACAATCCGACGGAGTTGCTGGCGCGCACCAATCCGACCATCTACGATGTGTTCATCGCCCTGTTCGGCGGTTTCGCCGGCATCATGGAGACGAGTCGCAAGGAGCGCGGGACGGTGATGTCGGGTGTGGCGATAGCCACCGCCCTGATGCCGCCGCTCTGCACGGTGGGTTACGGCATTGCGAGTTGGAACTGGCAGTACGCTTTCGGTGCGCTGTATCTGTTCCTTATCAATAGTATCCTGATAGCGTTGGCAACTTTCCTGACCGTGAAATACCTGCACTATCCCGTGGTGGTGGAGCAATCCACCAACGGCAAGCGGCGCGCATGGTCTATTGCGCTGGTGGTGATTGTGCTGGTGGTGCCGAGCGTGATTAGCGCCATCTCGGTAGTGCGCGAGAACCAGTTTGCGAGCCACGCCAAGTCGTTCATCGCCGCGAACAAGACCATCGGGACGAGTTACGTCTATCAGACGGAAGTGAAGCCCTCGCAGGGGACGATAGAGTTCTTCTTGGCGGGCGAGGCACTGACGGACGCCGATCGTAAATTGTTCTATGCCAGTGCGTTGAAGGCGGGTTTCGACTCCACGGCGATAGTGCTGCATGAGGATGCGCTGACGCGGGACGACAGCGACCTCAGGCAAGACCAGTTGGTGCGCGACCTGTTTGCGTCGAAAGAGGAGCAGATAGCGGCTTATCAGCAGCAGATTACCGAACTGCGCACGCAGTTGGCGGCAGCGGAGGTAACGATTCAGCAGGTGCAGAAAAAGCCCGCCCTGCCGACGCAGCAACTGACGGAGGAGATAAAAGCGCAGTATCCGCAGGTGGCACAAGTAACGCTGGCAGAGGGGGAACTGCTGGTCAGCACCGATAGCAGCAGCATGCTGCAGCCCGTAACGATAGTGAGCCTGCAACTGCAACCGAAGAAACGCTTGCAGCCGGCGGAGCGCGAGAAAATGGAAGAGTGGCTGCGGGTGCGGCTGAAAAGCGAACACGTGGATTTGATAGTTCGTTGATAAGGGGGAGCCCTACTAAAAAAAGCCGTCTAACATGCAAGTTAGGCGGCTTTTTTTGTAAGCGGGGAAAAGGTAAGGGGATAGGTAAATCTTAACAATCGTACATTTTGGAGGCGGGTTTGCGTTAGTGGCGACCTGCGACAGACCCGCGACCGACCCGCGACAAACACCCGATAAGGTCGCGGCGGGGAAAATCTTAAAAATCGTACTGTTTTTAGGGAAGAGCAGGCGGAGGGGCGGAGAGCGTGTGACATGCGAGAAGTGAGGCAGTAAGACAGCAGTTTGTTCCAAACTGTCCGCAGAGAGCACCCCACTACGCCGTGTTGCTTACAGGGAAACCGATTGCGGAATGTCTGCGTCCCCAGCGGCTACGCATCAGGGACTTGTCAGAAAGTCTCTACGCGAGAAAAAAAGAGGGAGAAAAGGGAAAAATAGTTGTAAAAAAAAGAAGGATTGTCATCACGACAACCCAATCTTTGATTAACCTTAAATCTAATACCATGAAAAACACGGTGCAAAAGTACTACTTTTTTTTGATACTACCAAATAAAAATGCAGAAAAATATGTTTTTTGGCATATTTTTCTGCATTTTGTAAGATAGATTTTGCAAAATACAGCAAAATTATCCTTCGTATTCGCGTCTGTCTTCGTTCGCGTTAGTCTTCGTCAGCGTGAGCAGCAGCGTATGCTTTCAAGAGTTGGTCTTGCACATCCGCAGGCACGAGTTCGTAAGACTTGAACGCCATAGTGAAGGTAGCGCGTCCGCCTGTGAGCGAAGAGAGCGTGGTGGAGTAGTTGGACAACTCTTTGAGGGGCACGAGGGCTTTGAGACGCGTGAACTGCTTCTCGCTCTCCATGCCGAGCACCATGCCGCGGCGACCGTTGATATCGCTCATCACATCACCCATGATTTCCGTGGGGACAAGCACCTCTACATCGTAGATAGGCTCCAGCACCTTCGGGTTAGCGTTGCGGAAGGCCTCTGCAAAGGCATTGCGTCCTGCCAATCGGAAGGAGATTTCATTGGAGTCAACGGGGTGCATCTTACCGTCGTACACGATGACGCGGACATCGCGCGCATAAGAGCCCGTGAGAGGACCTTGCTCCATGCGGTCCATCACACCTTTCAGGATAGCGGGGATGAAGCGTGCGTCGATGGCACCACCCACGATGGAGTTGATGAGTACCAACTTGCCGCCCCATTCGAGCGAAATCTCCTGCGTATCTTTGACGGAAATCTTATACTCCTGGTTGCCGAACTTGTAAGACTCCTTGACGGGCATACCATCCTCGTAAGGCTCTACGATGAGGTGCACCTCACCGAACTGACCCGAACCGCCGGATTGCTTCTTGTGGCGGTAGTCGGCGCGAGCGGCCTTGGTGATGGTCTCGCGGTACGGAATCTTCGGCTCTTCGAACTCTACCGACATCTTGTCGTTGTTCTCCAAGCGCCATTTGAGGGTGCGGAGGTGGAACTCACCCTGTCCCCACACGATGGTCTGGCGGAGTTCTTTCGACTGCTCAACAATCCACGTGGGGTCTTCCTCGTGCATACGCGTGAGCAATGCGGCGAGTTTCTCGTTGTCCGCCTCGTTAGCGGGACGGATAGCACGGCGATAACGCGGCTGCGGATAGACAATGGGGGCGTATTGGTACTCGCACTCCTTGGCATTCAGGGTGTTGCCCGTGCGCGTGTCTTTCAGTTTGACGGTAGCGGCGATGTCGCCTGCGTGCACTTCCTCCACGGGGGTACGCATGCTGCCGTCCACCAAGAAGAGTTGGGAAATACGCTCCTTGCTGCCGCGCTCCATGTTCTGCAAGTCGTCGCCGGGGCGAACCACACCCTGCATCACGCGGAAATAACTGACCTCACCCACATGCGGCTCTACGGATGTCTTGAAGACATAGAGGCTGGTAGGTGCGTCGTCCACGGGGCGCACGGAGATACCGTCCACGGTCTTGTACTCGAACTGACGGGGTGCGGGCGCCATGACATTGAGGAAATCCATCAAGCGGCGGATACCCATGTCCTTGGCTGCGCTACAGCAGATGACGGGGTACATAGAGCCTTGTGCATAGACAGACTTCAAGCCCTGCATGATTTCCTCATCATTCAAACCTTCTTCCAAGAACTTATCGAGCAGAGTCTCGTCCGCCTCAGCCGCCTGCTCTTGGAGGGCTTGGCGCATCTCCTCCACTTTGGCCTGCTCGGAAGCGGGAATCTCCTTCTCCTCGGGTGCGCCTCCTTCGGGCCCCCAAACGAGCATTTTGCCTTTCAGCACATCGATAACGGCATTGAAGCCCGTGCCTGCGTTGACGGGATATTGCATGACGGTGCAGCGGTTGCCGAACGTCTCGCGCAACTCGTGGAGCACCTTCTCGAAATCTGCATATTCGTGGTCGCACTTGTTGACAACGAATGCCAGCGGCTTGCGAGCATTCTCCACAAGGCGGAAATTGTTTTGTGTACCGACGGTAACTCCCTCGTTGGCGGACAAGACCACCAGTGCCGAGCCCACCATCTGCAAAGCGGCTACCGTACCGCCGCAGAAGTCGTCACTACCTGCGCAATCGATGATATTCAGTTTCTTACCCATGAACTCCACATTGCAGACGGTGGAGAACACCGAGTAGCCGTACTCCTTTTCTACGGGGAAATAGTCGCAGACCGTCGATTGCGTCTCTATCGATCCGCGACGTTTAATCACACCCGACTCAAATAACATCGACTCCATGAGAGTCGTTTTACCGGACCCGCTACCGCCCAACATGGCGATATTCTTGATCTCGTTTGCTTGATACACTTTTGCCATAAGTTTACCTGTGTTTATCACTTTGTGTTGGTCAGTTCCTGTTGGTCAGTTTCTGTTTCTCACTCCGTGTTGGTTTATTTTTCGGTTAAAACAGCCGCAAAGATACTACATTTTTTTTGTTTTTGCAAGAAAAAAGTGTGTTTTATGTTGTACAACATGTTTTTGATGAACATGAGGTCCTTATGCGCAAAAACTAACACTAAATCTTGGCAAAAACGACCAAGAACTTTTTATTTCGACAATATGCGTTGTGAATTTATGAGAGCGCGTCAGCGGGGCAGCGACTCCTTATTCTTTTGAATGAGCGCACGCGCGCACGCATGCGTAACCTCAATTTAGGAGATTGCTGCCCCGCTGACACGCTCGGATAGCGTTCTTTCGGCTAACAGGGGAAAAGGGTATGCCTCAATCAGTCTTTGTACCACGAGGCGTACATGGCATAGTTGTGGGCAATCTTGCGGTTGATTTCGTTGGTTTGCGCGGGGTCGGCTTTCTTGATGAACTTTGCCGGCACGCCTCCCCACACCTCATACGCGCCGATTTTCGTGCCTTTGAGCACCAGTGCGCCTGCCGCCACGATGGCACCTTCGCCCACCTCCACATCGTCCAGCAGGGTAGAGCCCATGCCGATGAGGGCATAGTCGCGGATATGGGCACCGTGGATGGTTACGTTGTGCCCCACGGAGACATAGTCACCCATCTCGACCGTGGATTTCTGATAGAGCGTGTGGAGGACTGCACCGTCCTGGATATTGCAGTGCTTGCCGATAGTGATGGTATTGACATCACCGCGCAGGACGGAGTTGAACCACAACGTAGTGCCCTCGCCGATAGACACATCGCCCACCACGGTTGCATTCTCCATCATGATAACACCCTCCGCGATACGGGGAGTAAGCACCTCCCCGTTGCGGTTGATGGTTTTAATCAGAGCCATAGCCAGTGTCTGTTGGTCGTTTCAGGTTTATTATCTTGCGTTGATGATGGCGAGGAATTTCTCTGCTACGAGGGCGGCACCGCCTATCAGTCCGCCGTCCACATCGGGATTGGCAAAGAGTTCTGCCGCATTCTTCTCGTTGCAAGAACCGCCATAGAGGATGGTGGTGTCGTCTGCCACCTGTTCGCCGTACTTCTCAGCCACGAGTGAGCGGATATAAGCGTGAATCTCTTGTGCCTGCGCGGGGGTAGCGGTCAAGCCGGTGCCGATAGCCCAAACGGGTTCGTATGCCAGCGTGATATGGCTCCACTCCTCGGCGGTGAGGTTAAACACAGAGCCTTCGAGTTGCGCTTTCACCACCTCGTTCTGCTTGCCTGCTTCGCGCTCCTCTTTCACCTCGCCGATGCAGAAAATGACCTCCAAGCCGTTAGCCAAAGCGAGTTGCACTTTCTCGCGGAGGATGGCATAGTCCTCGTGGTAGTACGCACGACGCTCGGAGTGACCGAGGATGCAGTAGTCCGCGCCGGTGGACTTCACCATAGCGGCACTCACCTCACCCGTGTAGGCACCTTTCTCCTTGTCGGCGCAGTTCTCCGCAGCCACCTTGACAGGGGAGTCTTTGAGCAGCTCTGCCACGGTAGCAAGGTGGATAAACGGGGTGCCGATAACCACGGCGCATGCGGGATTCTTCACTTGTTCTTTCAGTTCGGTAGCCAAGGCTACACCTTCTTGCAGGGTCTTGTTCATCTTCCAGTTGCCTGCAACCATTTTTGTACGCATAAGTCTAATATGTTAATTTTCAATTATTTGTTCCTGAGGTTGTATTTGTCCGTAACGGTGCCGTTTTGCAGCACAACGACTCCCGGGTTGGCGCGAACAATGGTCTTGAGCGTTACGCCGTCGCAGGTGAGGACGCAGTCTTCCGGCGAAATATCGCTATCGGCAAAGAAGGTCTCGATGGTCTGTTCGTCAGAGCCCGTCAAAATATAGAAGGGCTGGTCGTTAGCAAGGCATTGCTCGCGGAGCGCCTGCACCTTGGGCTGTTGGGCGAGGTCGGTCTTAGCAATGTCGTACATGATGACCAGTGTTACAGGTGTCTCGCTTTCCAAGATGTCGAAAGTCAAATCCTCGAAATCGCTGTTGAGCAACTCAAAGTCGTGGATGGCAGGCTCGTACCCTTTCTGCACCAAGACGGATTTCTGGTTGACAAACGTCCATGTGGAGTCGCCTTTGGGGTAGTTGTCGAGGGTGAATTCCTGCTGCACGCCGTCTTTCTCGTAGATGAAGGTAACGGCGTATTCATCGTGGGGGGCATCGTCGGGTATCTCCATCAACGCGGGGAGGTTGTTGCCTATCTTGTAGGGGCGGAAGTCGATGAAGGGCAGGTGGGTAAGCGAGTAGCCCATTACGCCCGCCATAGCAGCGAGAGCCAGCACGAGGAACGTCAGTTCCGCCCACCACGTGAAAGTCTGGTGGATATGGCGCTTGGTGAACAAGAGAATGAGCACCAGCACGAGGAGCACGATATTCTTCCAGAAGGTCGCCCAGTTGCTCAGTTTGACCGCATCGCCGAAGCAGCCGCAGTCGGTTACGGGGTTCTCCAATGCGATATAGAGCGTGAGCGGAGTCATCACCAACAAGAAAAGCAACGCCAGCCACGAGGTGATGTTGGTGCGGACATTGCAGAGCAGACACACGCCCAACGCGAATTCAAAGGTAATCATCACGATAGCCGCCGTCATAGCGAGGGGCATCATATCCATGAAGATACCGCCGAAGGCTTTGAGGTAGTCCTCTATCTTATAGGTCGTGCCCAGCGGGTCAATGGCTTTGACGAAGCCGGAGAAGATAAACGTGAGTCCGAGGAGCGTGCGGCAGATACTGCCAAGGATATGGAGAGGTTTACTTTGCTTCATGTTGCTTAATCAAATAAAAGATAGCGTAGTTAATCATATCGAAATAATTGCCGTCGGCACCTTCGGAGCATAGCGTCCGATTGTCGTTGGCGGCAATCTGCTTGTTGCGGTTGATTTTGGTGAGGATGATGTCGGTGAGGCTGGAGGGGAACATGTCGCGCCATGCCTCGCCGTAGTCGTGATTCTTGCGAATCATGAGGGCTTTGGCGTCGCCTATGTACTTATCGTACAAGGAGATAGCCCGCTCGCGGGTCATATCCACGGAGTCGGCATAGCCCTCGAAGAGTTGGATAAGTCCGATGACGGAATAGTTGACGATAGCCATCATCTCGCCCTCCACACTCTCGCCCACCATATTCACGCCGGTCTGCTCTATCTCGCGGACGCGCTTGGCTTTGATAAAGAGTTGGTCGTTGACGGTCTGCGGGCGCATGATACGCCAACTGGGACCATAGTCTTTCATTTTCAACTCGTATATGTGGCGGCACTCCGCCACCACGGCATCGTATTCTTCGATAGTCTTCATTTGTATCACAGCATTTTGAGGGCAAGTTTGATTACTTTCTCCACGGGGAGCGCGGGGTCTTCGCGGAGGATTTTGTCCACCACCTTACCACTGGCGGCGGCTTGGAAACCGAGCATGGTAAGCGCGCCGACGGCTTCTTCCTTCACCTCCATGGCGGGCGAGGACATATCGGGCAGGGTCATATCCGCAGCGGGTGCCATGCCGTCTTCCAACTCCACTTTCAGCACTTTGTCTTTCAGGTCCACGATGACGCGCTGCGCCGTTTTCGGACCCAGTCCTTTCACCTGCGAAAGTGCTTTGGCATTGCCCGTGGCGATAATCTGCCGCACCTCGGAGGCGGAGAACGCCGAGAGAATCATGCGAGCTGTATTAGCCCCTATGCCGCTGACTGTCAGCAACATATCGAAAAGCGCCCGCTCGCCCTTGGTGGGGAAACCGAAGAGGTCGTGGGTGTCCTCGCGGATAATCTCGGTGGTGTAGAGCCGACACTCCTGCTGCTCTTTGCCGACGAGCAGCGAATAAGCAGGCAATGTGATATTAACAGCATAACCCACGCCGGCGGCTTCTACCACTGCGAGCGTGGGCGTGAGTTCAGAAAGTATGCCTTTGATATAGTGTATCATATCGTCCTCATTTGGGGTGCAAAGTTACGACTTTTTCGCGATATATGCAAGTTTTTCGCCCAAAAACCTGTTTTTTCTTGCACATATCAAAAAATAGTCGTACCTTTGTGCGCTATTTCGATATTATGGGATTACTTTTATTATTCTTACTGCTGGCGATTGGGGTGTCTTTCTTGTGCTCGACTCTTGAGTCGGTGCTGATGACCACCACGCTGAGTTTCATCACAATGCGCGAAGATGAGGGGTATGCGCCCGCCACGCTGATGAAGCGATACAAAACCGAGACCGAGAAACCCCTCGCCGCCATACTCTCCCTCAACACGATTGCGAACACCATAGGCTCTGCCGGCGTCGGGCGGCAGGCTACAATCTTATTCGGCTCCGAGTGGTTCGGGCTGGTGAGTATCATCGTTACGCTGCTTATCCTTGTCTTCGCCGAGATAGTGCCGAAGACTATCGGCACTACCTACTGGAAATCGCTCATGGGATTCACGGCGAACACTATACGGGTGCTTATCTTCTTGATGTACCCCTTTGTGCTTCTTATTCAGTTGATTACGCGCCTCTTCAAGCACGAGGACGAGGAGGCTACCGTCAGCCGTGAGGAAGTGCTCGCCATGGTGAATGTGGGCGAAGAAGAGGGCGTGATAGAGAAAGACGAGAACAAGATGATTACCAACATGATGCGCTTGGACTCTATCAAAGCGTCGGATGTGATGACGCCGCGTGTGGTGGCAAAGACCGCACCCGAGCAGATGACCATCAAAGAATACTACGACTCCGACGAGTACGACCATTTCTCCCGCATACCCGTCTATAATGAGAACGCTCCCGAATACATCACGGGCTATATCCTGCGCGACGACGCCCTCGAAGACCTTGCGGAGGACAATTTCCAAGTAACGCTCGGCTCTATCAAACGCTCGCTGCCCTCTTTTGACGAGAACATGTCGCTCAGCGATATCTTCGATGCCATGCTCAAACAGAAATCGCAGATTGCGCTTATCATCGACGAGTACGGCTGTTTCCAAGGTATCTTGACGCTGGAGGACATCATCGAGACCATCTTCGGACTGGAGATAGTGGACGAGAGCGACGAGTATGTGGACATGCAGCAGTACGCCCGCGAACGCTGGCAGCAACGGCAGAAGAAATACATGAAGATAATAAAGAACTAAGAGATTTTAAGGTTCATATTTCCACTCCCTCCCTTTGTAGGGAGGGGCGGGGAGGGTCCCCAACTATGCGACTCAAAAGCGACATAAATATCAAGAATAAACGGGCGAGTTTCGACTATCTGATTCTCGACCGCTATACGGCGGGTATCGTGCTCTACGGGACGGAAATCAAGTCCGTCCGCGAGGGCAAGGCGAGCCTTGCCGACACCTACTGCCAGTTTGAGGGCAATGAACTGTGGGTCAAGCAGATGCACATAGCCGAATACCGTTTCGGCAGCTATGCCAACCACGAGGCGAAGCGCGACCGCAAACTGCTGCTGCAGCGTAAGGAGTTGCGCAAACTGGCGAAACTTGCCAAGGACACGGGCAAGACCATTATCCCCCTGCGGCTGTTTATCAACGATCGCGGACTGGCAAAGATGGAGATTGCGCTCTGTCAGGGCAAGCACACCTACGACAAACGCCAAGCCCTCCGCGAAGCGGACGACAAGCGGGAAATCCAATCGCAACTGAGACGAAAATACTGAGCAACCGCCAACACAAAGGCGATAACAGTCGGGAGTCCCGACTGTTTTTTTTTGCTAAAAAGCCGCACCAATACACCCAAACCTTTGTAACTTTTAGAGTTATAGGAGTTCCCCCTGACATACAAGACTTCTTGAACCTCTATGATTTCTATTCTATAGACGCTCTTCCCTCCCCCCCTCCACACGTTTGAGAACGGATAACATTTATTTTTCGCGACGGTATGAAGTGCAGCGCGATGGGTATGCAACTGCAATTACACAATCGGTACAAACTAATCGACAGATAAAGAAAGCACCCCGATGATTACCTACTACCCGTCTTAACAGAGCATACCGAGAGAGCCTGTTCGGCGACAGGTTCTCTCAATGTGTTTGGCATATTTTTTCGAAAAAAACAACAAAAAATTTGCATATATAAAAAAAAAGCAGTACCTTTGCACCCGCTTTTGAAGAAAAGTAGCAGGGTAGTATTGTGGAGGATGTGATGGGAGAGGCATTGTTTGCCTTACACATAGAAAAGTAGCGATTGCCACTGTGGCTCAGTTGGTAGAGCAACGCATTCGTAATGCGTGGGTCGGCGGTTCGAGTCCGCCCAGTGGCTCAAGAGAGAGAAAACCATTGTCGGTTTTCTCTCTTTTTGCGTAGTGCTCCACACAGCAAACTAAGCACACAACCCCCATTACAATCCGCAATAGCCGCCCGATAGCGGCGTTGCAGAGCATGTCTTTTGTCTGCCTCGGATAGGGATAAAGAAAATAAGTCTTTTTTTTATGAAATAGGAAATGAAATTTGCATATTTCAGAAAAAAGCAGTAACTTTGCGGCGTTTTGCGGATTATTTGTAAATTTGACAATATGGAAAGACGTGTACGTGTTCGTTTTGCGCCGTCGCCTACGGGGGCGCTACATATAGGCGGGGTGAGAACCGCCTTATACAACTATCTGTTTGCCCGCCAGCACGGAGGCGATATGCTACTCCGCATAGAAGATACTGACTCCACGCGCTTCGTACCCGGAGCAGAGGAGTATATCATTGAGGCGCTGGACTGGCTCGGCATCAAGATTGACGAAGGCATCTGCATGGACGCACCCGACGGCAAAGGAGATCACGGTCCCTATCGCCAGAGCGAGCGGCGGGAGATCTATCACCAATATGTGAAGCAGTTGCTGGACTCTGGGCATGCCTATATCGCTTTCGACACCCCCGAACAGTTGGAGCAGAAACGCGCAGAAGTACCTAATTTCCAGTACGACGCCCGCACCCGCGGGGAGATGTGCAACTCGTTGACATTGCCCGCCGAGGAGGTGGAGGCGCGGATGGCGCAGGGGGAGAAATACGTGGTGCGCTTCAAGGTAGCGCCCAACGAGGATGTGCATGTGCACGACTTGATACGCGGCGAGGTGGTGATTAACTCAAACATACTGGACGATAAAGTGCTCTACAAGAGTGCGGACGACCTGCCCACCTATCACCTTGCGAACATTGTTGACGACCACCTGATGGAGGTCAGCCATGTCATTCGTGGCGAGGAGTGGCTGCCGAGCGCGCCGTTGCATGTGCTGCTCTACCGCGCCTTCGGGTGGGAAGAAACGATGCCTGCGTTTGCACACCTGCCGCTGCTGCTCAAGCCTGACGGAAACGGCAAATTGAGCAAGCGCGACGGCGACCGGCTGGGATTCCCCGTGTTCCCGCTGGAGTTCCACAATCAAAAAGACGGCACCGTGTCGAGCGGCTATCGCGAGAGCGGCTACTACCCCGAGGCGGTTATCAACTTCCTCGCGCTGCTCGGATGGCACAACACCGGCGACCAGGAGATGTACACGATGGATGAACTGATTGCACAATTCTCGCTGGAGCGCGTGAGCAAATCGGGCGCGAAGTTCGACTTTGAGAAAGGCAAATGGTTCAACCACCAATACCTGCAACTGCGCAGCAACGAACAGTTGGCGGAGGAGTTCTTAAAGACGGCGGGGAATGCTGTACCCGCGCTAACCGAGGCGCAGAAAGCGGTGCTGCCGCACGTCATTGGGCTGGTGAAAGAGCGGGTGAATTTCGTGAGCGAATTGTGGGATCAGATGAGTTTCTTCTTCGTGGCGCCCGCGGAATACGACGAGAAATCGCTCAAGAAGCGCTGGAAAGAGGACAGCCCGAAACACATGGCGGAGTTGGTTGCCCTGCTGGAAGCGCAGGAGGGCTGGTCGGCAGAGGCTTTGGACACGGTCGTAATGGGTTGGATAGCGCAACAGGGCTACGGAGTGGGCATTGTGATGAACGCCTTCCGTATCTGCCTCGTGGGCGCCGCAAGAGGACCGCATATCTGGGAAATTACCAACGTGCTGGGCAAAGACGAGACTATCCGGCGCGTGAAACAGGCTTTGGAACAGTTGACAATTAACAATTAACATGCCACTGCTCTAACCACTAACCACTGATCACTAACCACTAACCACTAACCACTTATAATATGAAAACACGTGTCTATTCTATTTTGGCAGTAGCCTGTATGGTTATGGCAGGTATAGTATGTATCTCTGCGGGTAAGAAACCCGTTACGCTCTTCATGGTGGGCGACTCGACCATGGCGGACAAAGAGGAGTTGGAAGCGTCGCCGGAACGCGGATGGGGACAGTTGTTCCCCACCTATCTCACGGACGATATCGTAGTGCAGAACCACGCCCGCAACGGACGCAGCACCAAGTCGTTCATTGACCAAGGCAGATGGGAAGAGGTGATGAAGCGGGCAAAGAAAGGAGACATTGTGATTATCCAATTCGGGCACAACGATGCCAAGAAGGAAGACCCTGCGCGCTACTCCACCCCGGAGGATTATGCTACAAACCTGACGAATATGGTGAACGAGGCGCGTGCGAAAAAGATGCACGTGGTGCTCTGCACTTCCGTGAACCGCCGCGACTTTGCAGGCGATACGCTCAAGCAGACCCTCGGCGATTATCCCAATGCGGCTCGGCTTGTGGCAGAAGAGTTGGGAGTACCTCTGCTCGACCTTGAGATGACGTCGCGTCAATGGCTCGAGAGTCTGGGCGATGAGGCAAGCAAAGCCTATTTTATGAATGTCGCCCCCGGTGAATGCACAAAATACCCGGAAGGGAAGATTGACAACACCCACCTGCGCGAGGCAGGAGCACTGGAAATAGGTCGGCAGGCGGCTGAGATGATAATCAGCGAAGATAATTACATTGGATTCCTGGCACCTTATATTACCTTGACGCAAGGGGTTAGATACACCACTCCCTGCGGTATCAAGCAATAAACACACCATACATGAGAAAAATCCTTTCTGTTTTATTTATCGGTATATTCACTCTCGGCATGCGCGCCGAGACTGTTGAGTTGCTTCCGTTCGGCGACATGGAGCAATGGACGGTGCGCTATATCAAAGAGTCGAAGTTATTAGGCGGCAAGACCAAGACGCTCTACTGCGTGGCGCCCACCGACACCCTCCGCGAGAACGCGCCCTACGAGTACGGCGAGGCGGGCAGCCCGTGGAGCAGCAGCAACGCCTATGCCAATGTGATAGGCATAGAGAAAGCCGCCGGCACCGTCTATCCCGAGCCCCGCGAAGACGGGGGTACCTGCTGCCGGTTGGATGTGTCCATGCTGGATGTGCGGGTGATGGGGATGATTGACCTGCAAGTGATAGCCGCCGGTACGCTTTTCACGGGGCGCACCATTGAACCTATCACCACCGCCAAAGACCCCTACAACAACATTGATTTCGGCGTACCTTTCACCGAACGCCCCACAGCACTTATCTTCGACTACAAAGCCCTTATCTCGGAAGAGGAATGGGTGTGGTATGCCAAGGGATTCGGCAAACCGAAGAAGCAAGCCATACACGACGAGGCGGAGGCGTATGTCTATCTGCAACACCGCTGGGAAGACGACCACGGACACGTGCATGCTATCCGCGTGGGCACGGCTTACGAGCGTATCACGCAGTCGCAGCCCGAATGGGTGAACGACCACCGGTTGCCTATCCACTACGGCGATATCACCACCGAACCGTGGTTTGAACCCTACATGGGGCACAATATGAATATGCGCACCATGAATTCCAGAGGGAAGATAGTGCCCATTCAGGAAGAAGGATGGGACGGCACCCTCACCCCCACGCATATCGTGGTCATGCTCACGGCAGGCAAGTGCGAGGCTTTCGTGGGGCACGATGGAAACGTGCTGTGGGTGGATAATGTCAGATTGGCATACTAAACAGTTAATATCGCAGTGAGCGGACTGGTATCCATATATTGCTTGGCGGGTGTGCTGGCACTGGTGTTTGTCGCGCAGATGTATTTCTACTTGCGCTACATGACGGGTGCGCTGCGGGCTGTGCGGAAGGCGAAGAAAGGGGCAACTGTTTCCGCCGACTCGCAGGATATGCCTGCCAAAGGTTGCTCGGTGATTATCTGTGCGCGCAACGAGCGGTTTAACCTCGAGTACTACCTGCAAGCCCTGCTGGTGCAAGACTATCCGGCATACGAGGTGATTGTGGTGGACGATGAGTCGGAAGACGGCACACGGGCGGTGATAGAGCGGTTTATGAATACCGACAGCCGCGTGCGCATGACTTTTGTGCCGAAGAACGCCCGCGTGGGTAGCAGCAAGAAGTTGGCACTCACCCTCGGTGCGAAGGCCGCCCGTTACGACTATCTGCTGCTGACCGATGCCGACTGCCGACCCGAGTCGCCGCGCTGGATAAGCGAGATGATGCGCGGTTTCGACAACCCCAAGACGGATGTCGTGTTGGGCTTCGGAGCCTATTTCCAAGAGAAGAGTGCCCTGAACAGACTGATACAGTTCGACACCCTCTTCAATGGTCTGCACTACCTCGGCGCAGCGGTATGCGGACACCCTTATATGGGCGTGGGGCGTAATCTCGCTTATCGCAAAGAGGCGTTCTTCCGTTGCGGCGGTTTCTCCGACCTGATGACGCTGCGGGCGGGCGATGACGACCTGCTGGTAAACAAGATGGCAAACAAGAGCAACACGGCGGTGGTATGCTCGCCGGAGAGTATCACGTGGTCAATGCCGGAGGTGTCCCTGCGGGCATGGCTGCGGCAGAAGCGCCGCCATTTGAGTGTATCGCCGCGCTACCGCGCAGGGAGCAAGGTGCGCCTGTTCATGGAGCCTTTCACGCGGGGACTCTTCTACCTGCTCTCTATCGCACTGTTTGCGATAGGCGGATGGCTCTTGGGAGGCGGCACACTGACTGCTGACCTGCCCTTCCGACTGACGCCCTGCGGGTTGGGAGCATGGCTGGTAGGCGGCACGGCGCTGCTGTTCCTGCTGCGCCTGATGGTGCAACTGTTGGTGTTAGACCTGTCTGCCCACCGAATGGGGCAGCGGATGTTCGGGCTGTCGGCAGTGTGGTACGATATTTGCTTGCCTCTTATATCCCTCTATATGCTTGCTACGCAACCGATGTACGACAAGAGGGAGTGGTAAGAAGCCCCTGTTATTCCGAATGCTCCGAGTACTCGGAACACTCCGATTACTCCGATATCTCCTAAACAAATTACTAACCATACAAATAATTATCCCAAACTATGGAAGAAAAGAAACTGAACATTAAGTTATCGCCGGAAGTGGCGGAGGGGGTATATGCCAACCTGACCATTATCTCCCATTCGCCCAGCGAGTTCGTTATGGACTTCGTGCGTATGATGCCCGGCATGCAAGAGGCGCAGGTGAAGAGCCGCGTGGTGATGACCCCCGACCAAGCCAAGAAACTGCTCTTTGCGCTGGAGAACAACATTAAGCAATACGAAAAACAATTCGGCACCATTAACCTCCCCGGCGGACCCGTACCCGGTTCCACTATCCCCATGTCTTTCGGAGGCGGTGAGGCCTAAAAACAAATAAAATTCAGTACTATGAAGACATTTCCTGCATCCCAGTTGATTATCAATGCGGACGGCAGTGCGTTCCATTTGCACTTGCAACCGCAGTTTCTCGCTGACAAGATTATCTTGGTCGGCGACCAGAACAGAGTAAACATGGTGGCTTCGTTCTTCGACGAAGGCAGCATAGAGTGCGATGTACAAAGTCGCGAGTTCCACACCATTACGGGGCGCTACAAAGGCAAACGCATTAGTTGTATCTCCACGGGTATCGGCACCGACAACTGCGATATCGTGATGAACGAGATAGACGCGCTGGCGAACATTGACTTTGCCACCCGCACGGAGAAAGCGGAGAAACGGTCGCTGGAAATCGTGCGCATAGGCACCTGCGGCGGCATGCAAGAGGACATTCCTCTCGGCACATTCCTCGTGAGCGAGAAGTCCATTGGTTTTGACGGTGTACTGGCGTTCTACGAGGGGCGCGATGAGGTGTGCGACCTCGGCTTCGAGAACGCGCTGGTGGACTATATCCACTATCCCGCGAAGGCGGCTCGCCCGTATGTGGTGGCTGCCAACAAGGACTTGGTGAACCGCATTGCCGGCACCGACATGATGCGCGGTTGCACTATCGCCGCCAACGGCTTCTACGGTCCGCAAGGGCGCGTGCTGCGCGTGGGATTGGCTGTGCCCGACATTAACGAGCGTATCACAGCCTTCCGCTACGAGGGGCAGCGTATCACCAACTACGAGATGGAAGGCTCCTGCATTGCAGGTCTGTCGCTCCACATGGGACACCGCGCCATGACCGTGTGCTGCGTGATTGCACAGCGCAAGGTGGAGGCTGCCAACACCGACTACAAGCCGCGTATCAAACAACTGGTACAAACCGTACTGGAGAGGATTTGACGATAACTGACAGATAACCAAGATTTGCGAGGGCTCATGCACTGAGTCCTCCGAATCATTCGGGCAATCCGAATACCCTGAATAATCCGAATTATGAAGAAAACGATTTTAGCATTAGGCGTGTGCGCCTTGTTTCTGACGGGCTGCCGGAAGCAGGCGGAACAGCCGTTCAACTACACTGTGGATAAGTTTTATGACCTTGAAATCCTGCGCTATCAGGTGCCGGGATTCGATGAACTGACGCTGCAGCAGAAGACGCTGGCGTACTATTTGACGGAGGCTGCGCTGCAAGGGCGCGATATTCTCTACGACCAGAACGGGCGCTACAACCTGCGCATACGCCGTGCGCTGGAAGCCCTGTACCTCAACTACACGGGCGACAAGCAGAGCGAGGACTTCCTGCTCTTCGAGAAATACCTCAAGCGCGTGTGGTTCTCCAACGGCATTCACCACCACTACTCCGAGGACAAGTTCCTGCCGGAGTTCACGGAGGCATGGTATCGCCAAGCCTGCGCCGAGGCGGGGCTAACCGTGGATGAGGAGTTGGTGCCCGTGATGTTCGACCCCGCGGTGATGCCCAAGCGCACCAACCAGGCCGC
The DNA here is from genome assembly GCA_051878345.1 of Paludibacteraceae bacterium. Taxonomy (GTDB): domain Bacteria; phylum Bacteroidota; class Bacteroidia; order Bacteroidales; family Paludibacteraceae; genus Colicola. The sequence goes on from JBJEJX010000005.1 coordinate 37,450, forward strand.
GGGGCAAGACCTCGTGCTGACCTCCGCCGGCAACTACTACGAGGGCGTTACCCAAGCCGAGGCGGAGGCGTACTACGCTGCCCACAAGGACAACAGCCCTGAGCCCAAGTGGATAGGACTGAACAGCAAACTGACCAAGGAGAACGGCAAGGTGGTGGAGAAGACCTACAAGGTCGGCGGCATGTACGGCGAGGCGCTGGAGAAGGTGGTTTACTACTTGCAGAAAGCCCTGCCGTATGCCGAGAACGAGCAGCAGCGGCTGGTGATAGAGAAACTGATTGAGTTCAACCAAACGGGTGATTTGCAGGCGTTTAACGAGTACTGCATTGCATGGGTGCGCGACCTCGACAGCCGCGTGGACTTCGTAAACGGCTTCACCGAGACCTACACCGACCCGCTCGGTATCACGGGCACATGGGAGTCGCTCGTGAACTTCAAGGACATGGAGGCGACCAAGCGCACGGCGATTATCTCGGAGAACGCGCAGTGGTTCGAGGACAACTCCCCCACCGACCCGCGGTACAAAAAAGAGGAGGTGAAAGGCGTGAGTGCAAAGGTCATTACCGCCGTTATCCTCGCGGGCGACTGCTATCCCGCTACGCCTATCGGTATCAACCTGCCGAATGCCAACTGGATACGCAAGGAGTACGGCTCGAAGTCGGTTACCATTGACAACCTCATGCACGCCTACAACGAGGCGGCGAAGGGCAACGGCTTCAACGAGGAGTTTATGATTGGCGACGATATCCGCGAGGCGTACAACCGATACGGCGCGATGTGCGGCGACCTGCATACCGACCTGCACGAGTGTGTGGGACACGGTTCGGGCAAACTGCTGCCCGGCGTGAGCAAGGATGCGCTCAAGGAGCATGCGTCCACCATTGAGGAAGCACGCGCAGACCTCTTCGGGCTCTACTACATGGCCGACCCCAAACTGGTGGAACTCGGACTGCTGCCTGACGAACGTGCCTACGAGAGTTACTACTACCAGCAGATGATGAACGGACTGATGACCCAACTGGTGCGTATCGAGCCCGGCAAGGACATTGAGGAGGCGCATATGCGCAACCGCCAACTCATTGCGATGTGGGTCTATAAGCACGCTCAACACTCAACGCCCGACACCCAACCTGCTGTCGAGATAGTGGAGCGCGAGGGCAGGCACTACCTGCAAATCAACGACTATGCCGAGGTGCGCCGCCTCTACGGAGAGTTGCTGAAAGAGATACAGCGTATCACCTCCGAGGGCGATTATGCGGCTGCCACGGCGATGGTGGAGGACTATGCCGTGAAGGTGGATCCGGCGCTCCACAGCGAGATTCTCTCCCGCTATGCCACGCTGAACCTTGCGCCCTACAAAGGCTTTGTCAACCCCGTCTATACGCCGGTGTTCGATGCCGATGGCAACATTACGGATGTAACTTTGGACTACACCGAGGGCTACATGGAGCAGCACCTGCGCTACTCGCGCGACTACTCCACCCTGCCCGATGTGAACTGATGTTCCGTTGTTTCGGTAGTGTGCCCTCCATATCCGTTTCACCTGCGGCAGACTTGCGCCCGACCTGCGACAGACCTGCGACAGACTTGCGACAGACCTGCGACAAACTTGCGGTAAATTTGCGATAGCCCTACGGTAAACTTGCGATAGCCCTACGGTAAACCGTGATAGACTTACGGTAAACCATGATAGACTTACGGTAAACTGTGATAGACTTACGGTAAACTTGCGAAAAAACGGCGTACCTTTCCGCTACCTTTCCGCTACCCTTGCGCTACCCTTGCGCTACCCTTGCGCTACCCTTAGGCTACCTACTGCCGACCCGCGATAGACCCGCGACAGACCCGCGACAGACCCGCGATAAACCCGCGATAAACCCGCGAAACGGTGGAGGCACACAGCAGACTTCCCTTTTTCTATTCACGCAACATTGCCACTTAGCCCTTGTTCTAAGTGGCTTTTTGCTTTTCGCAAACAATTTGGTTATTTTTGTTTGTGTATTCCGATTTTTTTTCGTACCTTTGCGCGGTAATTTGCATAAGTGCGCACTAACGGAAAGATACATATTGTTTTTTGTCTGTTTTCCCTGCTCCTATTGCCAGTCGGGCTGTGGGGACAGAGAGCGGTCGCCGGCGACAGTCTGCGGATGGCGGAAAGCGTAGTGCAAACGGTGGATAGTTTTCAGACGGCGGAGACGGCGGATTTGCGCGACAAGACCGCAGGCGAGACGCCTGCAACCCCTGCAAAAGGGGGACTGGAAGCGCCCGTGGAGTATGTGGCAAAGGACTCTATTGTGCTCTTGGGGACGGGTATAGCCTTCCTCCACGGCGAGGCGGACGTGAAGTATCAGCAGTTACAACTGACCTCTGAGTATATGCGGGTGCACATGGACTCGAGCATGGTGTATGCAAGAGGAGTGCTTGACACCGTGGAGGGCGAGTGGAAGGGTAAGCCTGTGTTCAAAGACCACAACGATACCTACGAGTCGGACGAGATAACCTATAACCTCAAGACGCAGAAAGGCTATATACGCCAAGTAGTTACGGAGCAAGGCGAGGGGTATGTGATAGCCGACCGCACGAAGAAGATGGAGGGAAACACGATGATGATGGCGGGAGGCATGTACACCACTTGCGACCAGCATGAGCACCCCCACTTCTACCTGAAAATGACCAAGGCGAAAGTGATGCCGGGCGAGTACATTGCCACGGGTCCGGCGTACATGGTGGTGGGCGATGTGCCGCTGCCCCTGGCGGTACCCTTCGGCTTCTTCCCCTTTACCAAGCAGTATTCCAGCGGACTTATCATGCCGAACTTCGGCGATGACAGCAGCAGGGGACTGTACTTGAGCGGGATAGGCTACTATTTCGCCATTAACGACTATGTGGACTTGCAGGTTACGGGTGATATCTACACGCGCGGCACATGGGCTGTCCGGGCGCAGTCGAAATATATCTGGCGCTACAAGTTCAGCGGTAACCTGAGTATCAACTACCGCAACGATGTTACAGGGGAGAAAGACATGCCCAACTACTCGCAGTCACGCAACTTTAGCATACAATGGACGCATACGCAAGACGCGAAGGCCAATCCTTATTCCACCTTCTCTGCGAGCGTGAACTTCTCCACATCGGGCTATAACCGCAGCAATATCAACGCCTATTACAATCCCGAACTGAACTCGGAGAACACCAAGAGCTCCAATATATCCTACACCCAACGCTTCCCTGACAGTCCGTGGAGCCTGTCGCTCTCCGCCAATATCTCGCAGCGCACAAAGGACTCCACGCTCTCTTTGACTCTGCCTGAGTTGAGCGTCAGCATGAGTCGCGTCTATCCGTTCAAGCGGAAGAAGCCCGTAGGGAAAGAGAAATGGTACGAGAAGATAAGCCTCAGTTACTCAGGCAACGGGCGTATCGCTATCAACAACGTGAAGGAGAGTCAGTTTGTGCACACCGATTTCCTGCGCGACTGGCAGACGGGACTCAAGCACTCCATTCCTATCTCGGCGTCCTTCATGCTGTTCAAGTACCTGAGCGTTACGCCGAGTATCAACTTGAACGACCGTATGTATTTCCAACGGGTGGACCAGACATGGGACGAGCAGGAGCAACAACTGCACCGCGACACCACCAACGGGTTCTACAATGTGTTTGACTTCAACGTGGGCGTGTCGCTCAGCACCAAGTTATACGCCTTTTACACCCCCGTAAAGAAACTGTTCCCAAAAGGCAAGGTTGAGAAATTCCGGCATGTGATGACACCTTCCCTTTCGTTTAGTTACCACCCAGATTTCGGTAAGGAGTGTTGGGGCTACTACGGCTCTTACGACCAGCCCGTATATGGCACGGAGACCGACCCCGCGACGGGACGGAAGATACAGAAAACGGACGAGGCGGGGAACCCGATGTTCGTACACCAGACCTATTCACGCTTCCCCAACGGTATCTATGGCAATGCAGGACAAGGAGCCGCCGCTGCACTGTCGTTCTCGCTGGGCAACAACCTCGAAATGAAGATTGTGAACAAGGATGACACCACCGGCAAGAACCCTTTCAAGGTGGTGAGTCTGATTGATAACCTCAGCATATCGGGAGGGTACAATTTCATTGCCGACTCGATGAACTGGAGCAATTTCTCCGTGAACCTGCGTATCAAGATACCGAAAGTGAACTACACTATCAACCTCAGCGGACAGTTCGATCCCTACATGTACGAACTCAACGCGCTTGGGCAACCTGTGCGCACCAACAAGCAGTACTGGCACAACGGCAAGTTCCCCCATTTCCTCGGCACCAGCACCAGTCTGTCTTACACCTTTAACAATCAGACCTTCCAGAAGTGGTTCAACAAAGACAGGAAAGGCAAGAAAGATGCTCCCGCGGACGAAGATACCAACATGGACAATATCACCGTGGGCGACGACGGCTTGGCGACCAACGGCAAACTGAACCAGGGCAAGGGCAAGAACAAAGAGGCGGAGGTAGATGACGGGTATGTGAAGACCGATTTCCCGTGGAGCCTCAGCATTAGTTACACCCTGCGCTACGGACAGGGCAGCGAATTCGACTACGAGAAGATGTACTACAAGATGCAATTCACCCACAACCTCTCCCTCTCAGGCTCGCTGGGCTTCGGCAAAGGATGGAAAGTGAGTGCGTCCACGAGTTACGACTTCAAGGCAAAGAAGTTCGCAAGCGCGAGTTTCAATGTGAGTCGCGACCTGCACTGCTGGAACATGACGGCATCATTCGTGCCGTTCGGACCCTACAAGAGTTATACTTTCCACATTGGTGTGAACGCGTCCATGCTCGCCGACCTCAAATACGACAAGTCGAGCACGCAGAGCACCAACAAGCGTGTGGAATGGTGGTAATGATTTAATAATGATTGAATTAAGAACTAAGAATCTATGATAGTAGAAAACGAAAAAGTAGTAACCGCCACTTACGAGATGTTTGTGGACGGAGAGAACGGACAAGAAGAGTTGATGGAGCGCGCTACGACAGAGCACCCGCTGGTTTACTGCCACGGTTTGGGCATGATGCTCCCAAAGTTTGAAGAGGCATTGGCAGGCAAGAGCAAAGGCGACAAGTTCGATTTCCGCATTGACCATACCGATGCCTACGGCGAGTACGACGAAGAGGGTGTGCTGGATTTGGACAAGACGATGTTCTACAACGGCGACGGAGTGTTCGACAGCGAGCGCGTGTATGTAGGCGCTATCGTACCGATGAACACCGTGGACGGGCAAGTTGTGAATGCACAGATTTTGGAGATTAGCAAGGACAAGGTTACCATTGACCTCAACCACCCGCTCGCAGGCGAAGACCTGCATTTCGTGGGCGAGATTATCGACCTGCGCGATGTAACACCCGCCGAGTTGGACGCCTTGCGCCATCCGCATAAGTGCGGCGGTTGCCACGGCTCCTGCAATAGTTCTTGCGGCGACTCTTGTAACAACTGCGAAGGCGGCTGCGGAGGGTGTGAGTAAATGTTTTTGAGACAAAAAGACAGTTTTATTTGCATATCTCGGAAAAAAGCAGTATCTTTGCCGCACGATAAAAAGAGTGTTTTTTAATCCTTAATTATTCAGTACTATTATGTCATCCGTAAACAAAGTAATCCTCATTGGTAACGTAGGTTCCGACCCCGAAGTACGCTATCTTGACCGCGGCGTTGCCATCGCTAATTTCAATCTTGCTACCACCGAACGCGGCTATGTTATGCAGAACGGCACCCAGGTGCCCGACCGCACCGATTGGCATGCTATCGTCCTCTGGCGCAACCTCGCCGAGTGGGCGGAGAAATACGTCCGCAAGGGCATGAAACTATATGTAGAAGGGAAACTCCAGACCCGTTCGTGGGAGAAAGACGGGCAAGTGCGTCGCAAGACCGAGGTCATCGCAGAGAATGTGCAGATCTTGTACCGCCCGCAGGAGTACCAGAACAAGCGCAATGAGGAGCCTCTTATAGAGGAAGCACCTGCCGCTACCGACAATCCGGATAGCATGGAGAATGATATTTTCTGATTGACTATTCGGCGAGTAAGCCTCATATGATAGATTGTTAGATAGTGTATCTCAGACAATCCTATGTCCAATAAAGAGCGATATACCGCGTGGGCAGCACAGCAAGACTACCTCCCTCTCACCATGCAACCGTGGTGGATGGAGGCGGTTTGCGCAGGCAAGGAATGGGATGTCCTGTTGGCGGAGGACGAACAAGGGGAGATTATGGGTGCACTACCCTACTTGATTCGAAAACGTCTCTGGATGCGCTACATCGTTATGCCCCAGCAGACGCAGATAGGAGGCATATGGGTCGCGCAGCAATACACCGACGACCAATGGCAGGTGGCGGAGATTTGCCGCATGCTCGCAGAGCAGTTGGACAACCTCCACCTCGCTTATTACTACCAGCAGTACGCCCCTAAGTCGCTTTGTGTGGAGCCTATGCAGGCACTCGGCTTCAAGGCACGCGAGCGTATCACCTACCGTATCAACGACCTCAGCGACTTGGATGCGCTCATCAGCCGTTTTTCCAAGAACAAGAAACGCCAATTGCAGAAAGCCCTCTCCCTGCATGCCGACTACGATATGTCGCCCGAGGATTTCTACCGTTTCCACGCCGCCTGTATGGCGGAGCAGCGCAAAGCGATTACTTACTCCCGCGAGTTCTTCCTTGTCCTTGAGCGCAAGCTCCGTCGCTTGAAGCAGTGTGCCATCGTTGCCGTCAGAGATGCCGACAACCACACTCACGCCGCCGCTTTCCTCGCGTGGGATAACAAACTGATGTACTACCTCATCCCATGCTATTCATTGGAGTTCAAGAACTCAGGCGCTGGTGCGTTACTCGTACTGGAATCCATTAAACTTGCCCGCGAGAAACAGGTCCATTTCGATTTTGAAGGCTCAATGGTACGCTCCATCGCCAATCACTACAAGCAGTTTGGCTCTGAACCGTACAAGTATTATAGCGTAGAGAAGTACTATCATCCCGTCTTCCGCCTTGCATTGTTCTTCAACCACCTCCGCAACTTGAGATACAGGTTGCAATAATGAGCCATGAAAGTACTCTTCCTTTCAGCATGGTATCCCACACCGAGAGACGCGATGGCAGGGCTTTTTGTGCAAAAACATGCCGATGCCTTGCGCCGACAAGGGGCTGATGTGCGAGTACTATACTATGAGACAACAGGCTTGCAATGGATCACCGACATATGGAGAGGTTGGAGACAACTGCGCAAGGAATGGGGATTGCCCGATGTGGTGCAGATGAATGTATTGGATAAAAACGGACTTTTGGCACTTTATCTCAAACACCGCTATCATATCCCTTATTTCATAATTGAGCATTGGTCGGGCTACCTGCCTGCCAATTTCTCTTTTCGTGGAGGCTGGCACGGGGGTATAATGCGACATGTCGCCAAGCATGCGAGTGGCATCTTACCTGTTAGCAACGTGCTGGGGAATGCGATGCGCGCCTGTGGCATAGAGAATGCACATTGGCAGAAAATCAACAATGTAGTGGATGATTTTTTTTACCAACCTTACGTAAAAGAACCACGTGTAAAAAAACGCTTGCTTCATGTGAGTTGCTTTGATGAAAAAGCCAAAAACATCAAAGGACTACTGCGTGCCACCCGACTAGTAGCAGAAGAACGCCGGGATTTTGAATTGATAATAGTGGGAACAGGAGTTGATTTTGAAGAGGATAAAGCCTATGCTGACTCTCTTCAATTCCCCGAGGGCATGCTCTTTTTGACGGGAGAACAAACACCAGAGCAAGTCTGCCGCTGGATGCAACAATCAGATGCATTCATTCTTTTCTCGCGGTATGAAAATGCTCCCGTGGTATTATCAGAAAGTGAGGCGGTTGGATTACCGATTATCACAAGCGATGTGGGAGGGATAAAAGAGATGATGAACTCTCAAACAGGTGTACTTGTCCCGTCTGAAGATGAAAACGCTCTTGCTGAGGCCATTCACTTTATGCTCAATCATTATCAAGACTACAACAGCGCTCGCATACGTGAATACGGAATGCAATACTCTTTCTCTCAGGTAGGACAACAACTCATTAACCTGTATGGAACTATTTAAGGCTACAAATTATGCATGGTATTTTCGGCACATATCGTACGCATATATCATATTGTTTTGATACTTTGCCAGAGAATCTGATACATCGTGAAGTTAGCACACCAAATTGTCATTTGTGGCATTATACTTTACCGAAGTTTGAGAATGATAAGGTTTTTGTAAATACCGATGGATGTATATTCATTATCGAGGGAGTGATCCTAAACAATGAAGAACTACTCGACCACTATCAGCAACCCTCACTCTCCTCATTACTCCCTCATCTCTATCAATTGCTTGGAGAGACTTTCTTCCGGGTCTTCCGTGGGAGTTTCTGTGGTGTCGTTTATGACAAAAAGCAAGAGTTGCTTCTTGTATACAATGACCACATAGGAGACCACCTGATCTTTTATGCGGAAGCGGGAAATGGTTTTTGCTTTAGTTCCGATCTGAAAATACTATCCGATGCCTTGCGACAACTCAAACCTTTGCAACACAACGAAGGTTTTATGTATTCGTTGTTGACTTATGGTTATTCTCCCCTCTGCGAAACGATTTATGACGGCATAATGCGTATTCCTGCCGGTCAATATTTGCGTATAACATCCAATGCACATCAACTCTTGACCTTTCATCGTTTTACGAACAAACCCAATACGCTATCCGAACAAGAAAACATAGAGCACATGGACGTGCTTTTTCGGAATGCCGTCCAACGGGGTCTAAATAAAAACAAACAATATAATTTGGTTAATTATCTGCCTTTGAGCGCAGGTTTAGACTCTCGGATGACGAACTGCGTAGCACATCATTTATCGCATGAACCGATTCATAATGTCACCTACTCTCAGTCAGAATACTACGATGAAATTATCCCCAAGCAATTAGCAAATTATTGGGGCAACAAAATGTATTTCCGTGCTTTAGATGGAGGTAGCTACCTTGATAATTTGGAAGAAGTAGTTGCTTTGACACAAGGCTTAGTGCAATACAGCGGAGCATCCCAAGTCTTGGATAGTTTCGCTCGCCTACCGAAAGAACAAATCGGAGTGGTGATGACAGGTATGCTTGGAGATATTATCTTTGGTACCGCTTTTACAAAACTTGATTACAATCAGTCCTATACGTTAGGAGAAGGTGCTTATAGCCAATATTACATAGACCGATTAACCACCCATATTCCCGCTACTTTTTGGAAAGAATATCCGAATAGAGAAATTTACTACTTGTATGTGCGTGGTTGCTATTGTGCCAATTTAGGTTCACCGCTTATCTTGCAATTGTTTGGAGAATCCTACTCTCCGTTTTATGATGTAGATGTACTGGAGTTTGCACTGTCTATCCCGCTCAAATGGCGTTGGAATTACCATATATACGACAAATGGATATTGGATAAATATCCGGACATGGCAAGATGGAAACATAACGGTCATTACACTATAGGCAAACGTCCGAAACAAGTGTCATTATGCGGGCGAACCATGGACATCAAAGATATTCCAAAACGAGCAAGTTGGTATATCTTGAAGAAATTGCATATTCATGATTATTACAAGGAGCAATTGGGTTCCTCCATGAATCCCGAAGACTTTTGGTTTGAGAATAATGCTCATCTTCAGGACTTTGCCAACACATACATCGAGGATAATCTGCCTTTATTGTCATCTCATCCTATGTTATATGCAGATGTAATGGATTTAGTCAATAGAAATGCCTCTCAAAAAATGCAATCACTTACTCTTTTGGCGGCATTAAGGTGCTTTCCTTGTTGATTCGTATTGGCGAATAAAATAGAGATAACATAGTAGTTGTATAAGAAGGACTCCCGTTCCTGTGACGGATAAGAGAATAATGGCAACATCAAAATCTTGCATATAAATTCCTATGCCTATTGCCAATACGCGAAGTAGAAAATACGCGCACTCAATAATCAAAAACAAACGTTGTTTCCCGAAAATATCCGATACAAAAGCCAACGGGGCAACAATGAATATGCAAGTAAACCATGGTAGCATATAGCGTATATAGCGAGCCGTTTCCATCCAATCTGCCCCCAAAAACCATTTGACTAATGTCGGCATCGCAAACCAAAGCAAAACCATACAAGGTATCACCAATCCTGTCAAAGGTAAATAGGTCTTGCAGATAATCCGCCATATAGAAAGTTGTTCTTTCACCAAGCGGGCAACTCGTTCATACAAAACCTGATACATCGTGGCTGTAACTATAGTGATTGGACGCAAAGCAATAGTACACGCCATACCAAAATACCCCAGGCAACTTAGTCCGAAAAAAGGAGTTAGCAACAGGGAAGGTAAATTAGAACTAAGATTGTTTACAAAAGACCTCGGTAGAGTGTATAAGGGAAAATTTTTGTATTCTTTCGCTATAGTTTGTCTCTCGTCTTGTGTTGTATTGACGAATAAAGATACTATTTGCCGCTTATGAGAAAAGATACTAACAATTAATGAGATAAAAGGGGCAAATACGCTACATACGATTAGTCCCCAATTGGTATAACCAATATATCCAATACCGATTTTGGACGATGCAGATAGTACCGATTGTGATATTTGATAGCCCGATATGGATCCGAATTGTTTCTTCCTGATATACCAATAGTTCAATATATTCCAGCCGCCCATTGTGAATACAAAGAGGGGCATTAACCAATACCAATTGGCTAACTCCGGCGTGTTGAACAGCCGGGCAATAGGTTTGGAAAAGGGTACACTCAAGAGTACTATACCTGTGGTGATAAGAAGCAGAATGCCGCATACATGCACCAATCTGCACGCGTCTTCTTCTTTCTTTGGTAAAACAATCGCATACTGGTATTCTGCAGTAGAAAGAAGAACCAATACTCCACCAATACTTAGAAACAAATTCAACAACCCGAAATCTTCGGGGTTGTAAAGGCGGGTCAGAATCGGATATACCAAAAGTCCTACTGCTTGTGCAACCACGTTTGCAGAAAGCAATTTGGCAGAGTTGCGCACCAACTCCGAGCGGGTTATCTTTCGTATCCTTTCTTTCATTTCCATTTGCAAAGGTAGTGCTTTTTTGTGGATTTTCCAACTAAAATGAGGAAAATTTACAAAAAAATCAAGAAATGTTTGTATTATTCAGAAAAAAGCAGTAAATTTGCAACCGATTTTGAGTCAAGTCGTCCCGCGGATCGGGGAGGCACGATACTAAGGTGAGAAACTTGTTGGCGTTAGGGATATAAATCCGAGCCGATAGTAGTTCGTCCTTAATCTTTCATCAATCGGCGGTGGTGGCGAGCGGTCTTTCATCTTAATAATAGAAAATCTAATAACTAACACAATATGCAACTCAAAAAGTCACAAAGAGCCAGTCTGGAAGACAAGAAAGTAGTCTATGTCTTGATGGGTTTTGTCTTCGTCTTGAGCCTTTGCTATGTAGCGTTGGAGTGGACGGAGAAAGAAGTAACAAAGTATGAGGTGGCAGATATGGAGTTCACTTTCGAGGAGGAAGTAGAAATCCAGCAGACCTCCCAAGAAACCACTCCTCCGCCCCCACCGCCCCCTGTACAAGAGGTTGAGGTGCTCAACGTTGTGGAGGATGACGTGGAAACCGAGTCCATCGAAATCAATACGGAGGACGATAAAGATGTGGAAGTTGTGATTGCCGCACCCGTAGAGGCTCCCGTAGAGGAAGAGGAAGAGGAAGTGGTGTTCGTGGTTGTAGAGACTATGCCGGAGTTCCCGGGCGGACAGCAAGCTCTTTTCAAATACCTAAACGAGAACGTGAAGTACCCCGTTATTGCACAAGAGAACGGTATCCAAGGTCGTGTTATCTGCCAATTCGTGGTGAACAAAGATGGTTCGATTGTGGATGTGGAGGTTGTGCGCTCAGGTGGCGACGCTTCACTTGACAAAGAGGCAGTGCGTGTCATCAAGTCCATGCCAAAGTGGAAACCCGGCAAGCAGCGCGGTAAGGCAGTACGCGTGAAATATACGGTACCTGTTAACTTCCGTTTGCAATAAATAGCGTCTATATATCAGGAAGATTGAGGATTGGGCATTAGTGAATGCCGAATGGCAATTCACGAGCCTTTTAATTGACACATTTTCAAATTCCTCTTTATGCTCTCTCAACGAGACATAGCATACTGCAAGGGTGTCGGCACAAGTCGTGCTGACACTCTTCGTAAAGAACTGGGGGTAACCACGGCTCTCGATATGTTGCGGCAATACCCGTACAAGTATATCGACCGCAGCCGTTTCTATAAGATAACAGAGATAGAAGACGAAGAGACCTATGTGCAGATTATCGGCGAAATAATCGAGTGGCATACCGTTGGTATGGGCAAAGGGGCGCGTCTGAGTGCCACATTTTCTGATGGGAGCCACCTTATTGAGTTGGTGTGGTTCAAAGGCATACAGTATGTCAAACTGCAAGCGGGCGTGAAATACCTCCTTTTCGGCAAGCCCTCCCGTTTCAATCACTCGTATAATTTCGTTCACCCCGAACTTACTCCGTGGGAGAAAGTAACACCCGAAATGACACAAGGACTGGAGCCGTATTACAACACCACGGAAACGATGAAGAAGAAAGGGCTGAACTCCAAGGCTATGCGTACCATTATGGCTCACCTCATCCCCGACTTGACCGCCGAGGGGGTACAAGACACGATGGGTAACGACCTTTTGGAGCAGTATCATCTCATGTCACTAACCCAAGCCCTGCTCAATGTGCACTTCCCCAAAGACACTCCATCCATGCAACGGGCAAGGGAGCGGCTGAAATTTGAGGAACTGTTCTATATCCAGTTGCAGATACTCCGACAGATGAAGCGGCGCGAGCAGAACCTGGGTTATGCCATGCCCGTTGTCGGCAAGACCTTCAACGCACTCTACCGCTCCCTGCCTTTCGACCTTACGAATGCGCAGAAGCGGGTTATCCGCGAGATACAGACAGACCTCAAGTCCGGCAAGCAGATGAACCGCTTGCTGCAAGGTGATGTCGGCAGCGGGAAGACTCTCGTGGCACTCCTGTGTTGCCTGCTCGCTGTGGACAACGGATTTCAGACTTGTATCATGGCGCCTACGGAGATACTTGCCAACCAGCACTTTGCTACGTTGTCCTCTTTCCTTGCTGCCGTTCCCGATGTGCATATCTCGCTCCTCACTGGCTCCACATCCAAGAAAGAGCGTACCACGCTGCTCCCTGCTTTGCAGAACGGAAAGATAGACATTCTTATCGGTACGCACGCTCTGTTGGAAGACAATGTGCAGTGGAGCAACCTGGGTCTGGTGGTGGTGGATGAGCAACACCGCTTCGGTGTGGCGCAGCGTGCCAAATTATGGAGCAAGAATATCTGCCCGCCGCACGTGCTGGTAATGACCGCTACACCCATCCCCCGCACGCTGGCAATGACCGTTTATGGTGATTTGCGCGTGAGTGTGATAGACGAACTGCCGCCCGGGCGCAAGCCCGTGCACACTCTGCACTATTCCATCCAGCGCAAAGCATCCGTCAATCAGTTCATTTCCAAGCAGATAGAGGTAGGGAGGCAGGTCTATATCGTCTTCCCGCTCATCAAGGAGAACGAGAAGTTAGCCATGCAAGACTTGCAGAACGGCTACAATGAACTCTGCGAAACATTCCCCCATTATCGTCTCTCTATGGTGCACGGGCAAATGAAGGCGAAGGACAAGGAGGAGCAGATGCAGCGTTTCGTCAGAGGCGAAACGCAGATTCTGGTGGCTACCACCGTCATTGAGGTGGGGGTGAACGTGCCTAATGCCACGGTGATGATTATCGAGAACGCGGAACGATTCGGACTCAGCCAACTCCACCAGCTGCGAGGCAGAGTGGGACGCGGCGCGGAGCAGAGTTATTGCATACTCCTCACCAAGTTGGAACTGACCAAAGAGACTCGTCAGCGCATGGATATCATGGTGGCAACCAACGACGGTTTCCGCATTGCCGAAGCCGACTTGCAGTTGCGCGGTCCCGGTGATTTGGAGGGAACCGCCCAGTCGGGACTGCCTTTTGATTTGCATATCGCTTCGCTATCCACCGACGGGCAACTCCTGGAGGTAGCAAGACAGGCGGCGGCAAGCATATTAGACAAAGATCCAACACTCAGCGACCAGCGCAACCAAATCTACAAGGACCAACTCAACCGCCTGCGTATCACGGCTCAAAACTGGTCGGATATATCATAGGTCTCGGAGAGAGAAGATGTCCATACCGAAAGCTTCGGTGAAAGCATTCGAGTCAATAAGCCGTTCAGGAGTGTTTAATCGGAAAGGCATGGAAGGAGCCAACAGGAGAATACGGTCTGCCGTCTTGACAGCCAAATCCAATTCGTGCGTAGATATGAGGATGGTCTTGCGTTGGTCGTGCGCCAATTGTTTGAGCAAAAGAAGTATCCGAATCCTATTGGGCAGGTCAAGGTGCGCCGTAGGCTCATCAAGGAGAATAACCGGTGTTTGCTGCGCAATGGCTTTTGCAATCAAGATACGCTGCTTTTCTCCGTCAGAATGCGCCATATAGTCGGACGCGCACCAAGTCTTATCATTTCCCGGCAGCCCTACCGCCAACAATGCGTCTTCTATGACTTGCCTGTCGCGGGGCGTGAGCGTACCCAACAAAGACGTGTAGGGGTAGCGTCCCATTGCCACTATATCAAAGACCGTGGTTTTCTCTATTGCATCATCGCTACTCAAAACGAGCGCCACATTCCCACATGTGGCTTTCTCTACGTTTGTTTGGATAATATAACGCCCGCTGACAGGCGGGAGCAAGCCTGCTATTGTACGCAAAAGTGTGGATTTTCCACACCCGTTCCGTCCGAGCATGCACACCAGTTCTCCTTCATGCAGCGTGAAGGAGAGGGAGGGCTGCACGATTTTTCCCTGGTAGCCGATGGACAGATTATCGCAAACAATAGCCATAACACGGTTAGGTATAGATTCGTTTCACTCGTCTGGAAACGGAAGTGAGTATCTCGTAAGGTATGGTATCGAGGCGTGCCGCCAATTCGTTGAGAGACAGTTTCTCACCAAATACCTCCACCTCGTCTCCGACCTGCGCGTCCGCCCCCGTTACATCAATCATGGCCTGGTCCATGCACACGTTTCCCACCACGGGGCATTTCTTTCCCCTCACTATGACGGCTCCACCGTAGTTGCTGAAACGGCGGTCGAATCCGTCGGCGTAGCCAATAGGTATGACGGCTATCTGCCTGTCCTCGTGGAGCAGAGTGTGTCTGCCATATCCGATTGTCTCCCCTGCCCGAACCGTCTTCAAACTGAGTATGGTCGTTTTTAGCGAACAGACCGTTTTCAGCCGTGCACCGGCAAAAGAGATGCCGTACAGTCCTATGCCCAGCCGGCACATATCGAACTGGTATTGCGTAAAGCGTTCAATACCGGCGGAATTGCATATGTGTTTGAGAATGGGATAATGCAAGCCTGCTTTGAGCGTCTCCGCACAGGAGTCGAAGTAGTGTATCTGCTGCAAGGTGAACTCATCGAACTGCTGCTCGTCGCTACCTGCAAGGTGAGAAAAAACAGACTGTACCGAGACGGCGCGTTGTCCTTTGAGCCGGACAATCAGTTCGTCCATCTCATCGTAGTAGAAACCAAGCCTGTGCATGCCGGAATCTATCTTGATGTGGACGGGGTAGTTCTCCAAGCCTTTGGAGGTAGCCGCTCCAATGATATTCTCCAATGCTTGGAAGGAATAGATGTTCGGCTGGAGGTTGTTCTCCAAAATAAGGTCAAGTGCCGCCACCTCAGGGTCCATGATGATAATGGGGAGCGTAATCCCCGCTCTGCGCAGTTCACACCCTTCGTCAGCCACCGCAACGGCAAGGTAGTCCACGAGTTGTGATTCCTGCAATGCCTTGCTAACCTCCACACTGCCTGCACCATAGGCAAAGGCTTTGACCATGCAGGTAAGTTTCGTGGAAGGTTCCAGCAACTGTTTGAAATAGCGCAGGTTCTCGGTCAGTGCTTTCAGGTCAACCTGCATAACCGTCTCGTGGGTTTGCTCGAGGATGCGTTTGTTGATTTCGTCTTCATCGTATCCGAGGGCTCTGAGGACGGCCGCACAGGTGCGTATGTTCTGGTGTGTGGGGTCTTCGATGACGGTGGTGCAGTGTGCGAAGAGTTGCATTTTCTCCGCCCGCTTCTCCTGCAAGGAGATGAAGTTCTCGCCATGCTCGGGTCCGATATAGGTAAGGACTCCTATGGTGGGTCGGATGATACGCTCGAGGTTGCGCATCTCGCCGGGTTGGGAAATGCCCGCCTCGAAGATAGCGAGGGTGGTGCGCTCGTCCATCTGCCAGACGGAGAGGGGCACTCCGATTTGGGAATTGTACGATTTTGGTGAGCGCGTGATACGATAATCGCCCTTGAGGAGTTGGTATAACCACTCCTTGACGACGGTCTTTCCGTTGGAGCCGGTGATACCAATCACGGGGCAATGGTAGAGTGAGCGTTTGTAGGCGGCGAGGTCCTGCAAGGCACGGATGACGTCGTTCACGTAGATACGCAGGATACCGTATTTGGTCTCGTCCTGCGGTCCTTGGTTGTGCTCCTCGTAGGGTAGGACGAAGGTTTTTACCCCTCGTTTGATGAGTTCGGGGATATAGTTCGCGCCGTTGTCCTTGTCCGTCTTGATGGCGAAGAAAAGGGTCGCCTCCGGCTGCTCATTGTTCAGGAGCCGGCTGTCGGTAAGGAGGTGGAGGATATTGCGCGTATCGGCAACTCCCCGAATGGCGCGAGGGCGGATGGCTTCTAAGACTTCACGAATGTACATGGCTATTCAGACTAATTTGGGTGCAAAGGTACTGCTTTTTTTTGGTATGTGCAAGGATTGCGGCAAATTTTCGGTCAGGGGGATGTGCGGGGGCGGGTTGTGGGTCGTTGACGGGCTCGGTATGGTCGGCTAATGCTCGGCTCAATCACTAACTAATCACTAACTAATCACTAACTAATCACTAACTAATCACTAAC
>JBJEJX010000006.1:0-121441 GCA_051878345.1 Paludibacteraceae bacterium
AGTGGTTAGTGGTCAGTGGTTAGTGGTCAGTGGTTAGTGGTCAGTGGTTAGTGGTCAGTGGTTAGTGGTCAGTGGTTAGTGGTTAGTGGTTAGTGGTTCTTACTTCCTAAAACGCATATACTGCGCCGACCATTGCCAAGCGTTTGTACAGGTCGTATGTCCGTATGGTGATTTCCTGCTGCTTGGTAGTGCCCACCACTATGCCGTGGGTCGTCTGGTAGTCTTCGTTAATGTGGGTGGTTCTGTCCACTGCCTTCATGTCGAAGATATCGCTGATACCCGCATGGATAGTCCAGTTGCCTATTTTCTTGCTCAGCCGGAGTTGCATATAGAAGCAGTCGCCTACATAACTGCTCGTGGTCTCTATCTTGCTGTTGTACATCAACTTGCCGGACAACAGCCATTGGTTTCTGAACGCAAAGCAGGGCGACATAGACAAGTTGTAGTACCAATAGTAATCGTTCGCGGTTTTGCAGTTCACATACATATTTCCCGCCACCGACATGGAGAAGATACGATAGCGCAGGAACAGCGACCCGCTCAGGCTCACCACATTGCTGCTCTCCCGGTTGACATAGGTCTTGTAGGGCAGGCCGCCATAATAGTCTTCGTAGATTTTTCCCTGCTTCTTAATCAGACCGTCCGCGCGAATGTAGTTGATTCCCACATGCAGCACCAGCCTGCCTTCATCCTCTTTGGTAAAGGGATAGCGGAAGAGGTAGTTCACGCCCACATTGTGGAAATAGGCGGCATGGAGGGAGTCGTTGCCCACCACCACTTCCTGCGACGCGGGCAGGTAGTAGGGGTAGGGGAACAGTTGCTCGTCTTCGGGGCGGAGAATGTTGCGCGCGATATTCAGTTGCAGGGTGTGCTTGCGGGTAATCGCCCACGAGGCGTTGATACTCCCCGTCCAATCGTGCTCCGTTCCCGTCCAACGGGGTTGGCTGTTGGTGGTCAGGATACGGTTCAACATCTGATAGCGCACACCCGCCTGCAACTTCACCGAGCCTATCCGATAGTCCCATTGCAGCAGCGGCGAAGCGTATATCTGATTCTTTTGCAGCCCCAAGTCCTGGTGGTAATAGAAAGTCTCCTGCCCCTCCGCATGCTGGTAGAGTTGGTTCTTGCGGAAGGTGTAACTGCAGTTCACACCCGCCGTGAGCCACATCTCGGAGTCGTATACGCCCAAGCGATCCGGTGCAATGGCATGCCTGGTCTGCAAGTTGAGTTGCACCTCGTGGGGACAGTCCGTGTTCCCCAAGATTTGTTGCCCCAGCATCGTCCCGTCGGATGCGGCGTAGCGTGTATCCGATGCGTCTTCCCGATAGCCGTAGTTGTAGAGTACATCGGCTTGCAGTTCTCCGCCGAGCAGATACTGCCGTTTGTACTTCACCATGGCGGTAACATTGGTCTTGTTGGCAATCGCCGTCTGCGCCGAACCCGACTCCGTCTGCTGCCAGAGCAGGGGCATTTCCGCGGTCTCGTAGGGACGGTACGTGGTGGCGAACGTGCGGGAACGCGCCGTCTCCCATTGCATGCTCTCCCATACGCCGAAGGTGAGCACATCCTGGGTGGTGGGGCGGTAGTCGAACTGCAGTTTGGCGGTTTGTTGCAGGTAATTGGTTACGGTGGTGTCCAAACGGAGGGTGGTCGTGTCGCGTGCACCGACTGTCCCTATGTTGTGCACGCGTGTCTCCAGTTGCGTAAATTCGGTCGGGTGGTAGTACTCCACCACCATGTTCGCCCGCATTTGCCATTTCTCGCTGCCGTAGGTGAAATAGACCGAGGGCGAGACATCCACCGTGTTGTAGAAATTGGTATATACATTCGTCATCGCCGAGCCGTGGAAATTCTGCTCTATCGGCTTCAAGTGGACATTAATGACCCCGCCTTCGCCGTTCTGCTGCACGCTGACGGTGGGCGAGTGCATGATTTCAATGAAGTCAATCTCCTCCGCCCGCAGGCTCGTCAGCACCACATCTTTGCTCTGCCCCACGCTAATGTCGTCCATTTGCAGCGTATATCGCGACAACATATCCTCGTTGCCCCTGTCCAGCAGTTCGGGCATCAGTTCCAAAATCTCTTGCAGGGTGTAGCCGGCGGAGAGTCCCAATGCCTGCGGGCGGATAATCTTCTTGTCCACATCTACCAGCACGCCAGGGACAAACGTCGGCTCCTCCTCTGCGGCGCGCTTCTGCGGAATGGTGTCTTCCTCCGCATGCTTGCTCATCAGGAGGGTGTCTTTCCGATTGCCTTTGGCCATCTCCAATTTGGGTTGCAGGCGCTTGTCGCCGAAAACGGCATGCCCGACCTCCTTGCCCGGAGACGCCGTCTGATCAGCCCACAGGCTCGTGCCTGTAAGCAAACCAAGGAGCAGGGCTATTTGGTGGATTCGAGACATAGGTTAATTTTTAATTGTCAGTTGCACCACGTTTTCCACATGCTGCGTGTGGGGGAACATATCCACGGGTTGCACTTTGGTTACCCGATATTTCTCGTCCAAGAGTGCGAGGTCGCGTGCCTGCGTGGCGGGGTTGCAACTCACATAGACAATGCGCTTCGGCTCGGCAAAGAGTATGGTCTTCACCACGTCCTCGTGCATGCCGGCACGCGGCGGGTCGGTGATAATCACATCGGGACGGCCGTAGTGGGCAATGAAATCTTCGTTGAGTATATCCTTCATATCCCCCGCGAAGAAGAGTGTGTTGTCGAGGTTATTCAACTTCGCATTGGTTTTCGCGTCTTCAATCGCCTCGGGCACATACTCTATGCCTATCACCTGCTTGGCTTGTTTTGCCACGAAATTGGCTATCGTGCCCGTGCCGGTGTAGAGGTCGAACACCCGTTCCCCGCCCGTCAGTTCGGCGAAGTCGCGTGCCACCTTGTAGAGTTCGTATGCCTGCTCGGTGTTGGTCTGGTAGAAGGATTTGGCTCCTATCTTGAACTGCAAGCCCTCCATCTCCTCCATAATGTGGTCAGCCCCGAAATAGACCTGCAAGTCGAGGTCGCCAATGGTGTCGTTGTACTTGGTATTGACCACATATTGCAGGCTGACGATTTCCGGGAACTCGCGGTGCAGCCATTCGAGCAGGGCATAGCCGTTGTCGTCCAACGCCTCGCCAAACGAGAGGACGAGCATTATCTCGCCCTTGTGGTTCGCGCGGAGGATAAGGGTGCGCAACTGCCCTTGGTGGGTGTGCTCGTTGTAGAAGGTCATGCCGTGTTCGCGGGCAAAACGGCGAATGCCGTTGCGGATACGGTTGTTGACATCCGGCATGAGGTGGCACTCCTCAATGTCCAGCACCTTGTCGAAGCAGTTGGTGATATGGAAGCCCACGCCGAAAGAGTTGTCAATGTGATCCAAACCGCCCGCCGCGTGTATCTCGTCCCACGAGAGCCACTTGCGGTCGGCAAAGGTGAACTCCAACTTGTTGCGGTATTCGTAGATATGCCGACTGCCCAAAATGGGACTTATCTCGGGCAGGGCTACCTTGCCGATACGGGTGAGGTTGTCCGCCACCTGCTGTTGCTTGTAGCGCAGTTGGGCGGGGTAGGGCAGAATCTGCCATTTGCAGCCGCCGCACACGCCGTAGTGCTTGCACACCGCCTCGCAACGATCCGACGAAGGTCTCACAATGCGTTCCACACGCGCCTCCATGAACGAGTGTTTCTTCCTGGTAACCTGCAAGTCCACCACATCGCCCGGCACGCAATAGGGTACGAACACCACCATGTCGTCCACGCGCGTCAGGGCTTTCCCCTCGGCGGCAATGCCCGTTATCTCTATGTCTTTGAGCAAAGGTAAGTTCTTCTTTTTCATTGTTGTTTGTCGGTTGCTTTTGTTATGGGAGTTTTAGGTTTATTCTATCAGTTGGTTGGCGAGGCGCTGGAGCAGGGATTGCCACTCCTGCACCGCCTCTACGGGGAAGCCGAGGATAAGGGCTTTTCCGCCGAGGGCGGACTCGCGCACCACACCAATGCTCACGCGCATATCCTCGTACAGCCCGAGGCGTGTCGCCTCCATGTCCGCGGGGCAAAGTCCTTCGGGGGCTTCGGCGAAGAGTTGGCGCCCGTTGGGCAGGGTCTCGAGGTGCAGGCGGAGGGTGTCGCCCTGCTCCCATCGTATCACGCCGCTGCGGGTGGCTCGCGGGGCTTGCAGGCGGTAATGCCCGACGGAGGCAAACGAGTTGCCGAGATAACTGCCGCTCACCAACAGCCGTCCGCCGTTCTCCACATATCCGCCCAAAGCGGCAACGGTGCTGTCTGCCAACGGCTGTTTGTTCTTACCCGTAATGACATCCACCATGCCATACGCGGAGAGGTCTGCGGGGAGCGTCCTGCCGCTGCGCGAGACATAGGATATATCGTTTGCCGCGAGCACCTGCCCGTGTTGCGCGGCATAGTCGCGGGTGTTGCCTATGGTGAGGCTGCCCTGGTGGTTGCGGTAGCACATGCCCCATCCGCAGTTGTCGTCGTCCTGCCATTGCGACCGGCGGTCGAAATCCCACTGGTCGCCTATGTACGCCACGCTGTAGCGGTCTTCCACGGCATACGTGCCCGGCACGATACCCGCTCGCAGACTGTCGGCAAACCACACCGGACCGTACACTTCATCGAAAGCGTCCACGATAAGCGCCGGGGGTGTGTCCCCTTTCTCGGCGGACAAATACGCGCTCACTATTGCGCTCGGCATGCTCTGTCCGCCGTCGTTGACCGCCACTACACAGTAGTCCGTTTTTACGCCTCGTTCTGCCGCTATCTTTGCGTGCGGGGTCTTGGTGGTCGCTACGGCGTGCCACTCGGTTTCGCCGTCTGTCCTTCGGTACACCTCGTATCGTGCGGGGACGGCGCTTGCTTCCAGGCTGTCCGCTGTGGGCAGCCAACTCAACTCCCACGCACCATTGGCATAGTCTATCGCCACATCATGTACGGGCAGCGGTTGCACCACGGCATCCGCGCCGCGGAGGTAGCGCAGCAGACCCTTGTATATCGCCCGTGACGCCACAAAACGAAACTGCGGGTCAAGACCATAGCGCATATCCGCCATGTTCTTATGGCTGAGTATCTCCAAGAGCAGCGAGGGAACCAAGGGATAACGCGCCTCGCAGTAACTGGCGTTGTGCAACTGCCGCCGCGTCCAGTCGGGTGCCATAGTTCGGCGTATGTCCCCGACGAGTTGGGTCTGCACATAGTCTGCGAGGTCTCGGTTGACCTGCCGGCTCACGCCGTTGGGGAAGACCTTGTTGCCGTCTTCGTCGTGGTCGGTGTAAATGGCCAATGTGCCAATGATAGTGGTGTCGTTGCCGGAGTCGTAGCCGTCGGTATGCAGCGCGAGGCATACATCCACGGGCATGCCCGAACCTTCGGCAGAGGGGTTGCAACGGCTGCCGCCCGTCAGGTAGTTCACCCACAGCCCGCGGCATTGCAGGTCGGCTTTGTAGTCGTCTTCGCCCTCGTACTTGTTCCACACGGTGTCGGCAAACCCTATGTGCTCCAGCCAATAGCGTGCCCCCTCCGTCCATCGCGGCATCCCGCTCGCACCGACTTCCCATGCCTGCGGGTCATCCAAACGCCCTCGGGGTTGCACCACCGTGGCACCCGCGTTTTCCAGCATGCTCACCACCAGACGGGCGTACTCGGTGGAGTAGAGGTCTTCGACGGTATTCCAGAGCGTGGCGCGCTGCCATATCCAGCCGCCGCGGGCATAGTTGTAGTAGGTTCCGTGGCTCGCCCAGAGCGCAATCCGCCTGCCCGTCAGCGCAAAACTTCCCTGCACCGCCCGCGGGGAGGGAGTAAGGACGGGGGGAATACAGGAACTCCCTGCCACATATGAAGAATCGGAAGAGACCGGAGGCTGGGCGGGGGCTGTCCAGTCGTAATGCGGGTATTTTCCTTTGCGCTTCTGCAAGCGGTCGGGCAGCAACTCGCCCAACTCGTATTTGTTGGAGTATATAGACACTTTTCCGCGTCCGTGCCCCAGCACCCACAGGCTCACCTGCCTGCGCATAGCCGTCAATTCCGCGGGGCTGAACACCACGCCGCCCAACACGCCGTTGGTGCGCACGGTAACATTAGTGCCGTTCACGCGCACCTGCTTCACTTTCACCTGCGGCGACCATACCGCCGAGAACGGGACATACCGCGCCTGCAACGAATCGGCAAGCGCCTGTGTATCCACCGCCAAGACATCGGCGGAGAGCAAAAGAAAGGCAAAAAGAATATATAGTGAATTTATGCGGGTTCGTCTCATAATTGCTTCCTAAAAAAACGCCGCAAAGATACAAAAAAATAATGAAATATGCAAACACTATTTACATTTTCGGCAAAATACCTGCACTCCCCATAAAAAAAGCAGACTCCTCGTCTGCTCTCAGATTAGTTGCTTTTCTTCTTCCGCTCTCTCCATTTGCAAAGCATTTTGGAAATCGGGTCGGGCGAGCGTGCCGGCGTCAGTTCTTCTTCCGGCAGGTGGAGGATAAAACGCTTGTAGTAGGAGATAATCAGGGTAGTGAGCGGCAGGGCGATAATCATGCCCACCACGCCGAGCAATGCACCCCATACCGACAGGCAGAGCAGGATAGCCGCCGGTCCCATGCCTGTTACGTTGCCCATTATCTTCGGCGTCAGCACCAAGTCTTGTACACTCTGCACCACAATGAACACCGCCGCTATGCTCAGCATCACCACCCACACGGGGCGACCCGTCTCAAACGACTGTATCAACCCGAGGAAGATACAGGGCGGTATGCCCAGCGCCTGCATATAGGGTATCAGATTCAGCACACCCACAATCAGTCCCATCGCGATACCCATCGGCAGACCAATGATTTGGAAGCCAATGGCAAACAATATGCCCACGCACAACGCTATCAGCGCCTGCCCGCGGAAATAGCCGTTCATATGGCGGTCAAGATCGCCCATGAGCATCACCACCGGCTCGCGCCACCGACCGGGGATATACGTTGCCCAGTTGGCGCGTATCTTCTCAAAATCTATCAGCAGGAAGATAATGTACAGCATGCAGATAAACACCACCGCCAGCCCCGTGAGCGAACTGATACCGCTGCTAATCCAGTTGCCCAACTTCGGGACAAGGGCTTTTATCGTCTTCTGCACATCGGGATTCTTGAGCAAGGTCTGCACATCGAGGTTTGTTACCGCCTCTTTGACAGCCTCGTTCATGCGCGGTGAGAAATAGTCGTTGGGATTGAAATTGCGCACATATTCCGTGATACTGGTGGAGAGCGTACTCATCTGCTTGCTGACCATCGGGGTGAGGGCGGCGAAAGCGGCCACTATGACACCGGCTACCAACGTCAGCGCCACCACCACCGAAAGAACCCGATTGCGCAAGCGGCATTTCTTCTGGAAGAAGTCCACTATCGGCGCCAGCATGTAGGCGATTACGAAACTGACCAAAAAAGGCAGCAATACCCCGCTGAGTTGCTTAATCAGCAGGTACAACGCCACCAATACCGCCACCGTGATACAAGCGCGGACAATGCGTGATTTGTCGAAAGAAATGTGCTGATTTTCCATACCTTAGTTTCGTTTCCTGCAATCTTGGGCAAAGGTACTGCTTTTTTCCGACATATGCAAACTTTTACCCAATTTGTCCGCAAAAAATATCTCACCCTAAAAAAGAACCGAAAAATTTGCATATATCCTTAAAAAGCAGTACCTTTGTAGTCGGAATGGACTACGCGAAAGGGACACGCGCTACGCGTTTGGCGCTCCGTCCATTCCTCCTTCCCGAAAACCGCAGATTTGTCGGATGGTCGTGCGGGTTGGAAAGTCGGAACAGGCTGAAAATGCAATGATTGATATGAAATTAACGAATGAACAAATAGAGGCTCGCGTGAGTCGGGCAAAGGAATTGTTCCGGCAGGGCTTTAACTGCTCGCAGTCGGTCTTCACTGCCGTGGCAGACCTGTATGGTATTGAAAATGAGGCGTTGGCATTGCGGTTGAGTGCGTCTTTCGGCGGAGGAATCGGGCGTATGCGGCAGACCTGTGGTGCTGCCTGCGGCATGTTCCTATTGGCAGGCTTGGAGAACGGCAGCGCCACGGCGGGGGATGCAGAGGGCAAGAAACAGAACTATGCCCTCGTGCAGCAGTTGGCGGCGGCATTCAGACAGGAACACGGCAGCCTTATCTGCGCCGAGTTGTTGGGGCTTGCACCCCGCCAACAGCCGTCTGACCCCACGCCCGCTCCCCGCACGGAAGACTACTACAAGAAACGCCCCTGCGTGGAGATGGTGGGCAATGCCGTCAGAATCTACTTGGAAACGATCAATAAGCAGGCATAGCCGACAGCGATGGAAGAGAAACTATGGAATAGCAACTATATCAAGGTGTGGACGGGCAATTTCCTCATGTACTTTGCGTTCATGCTGCTCACACCGCTCCTGCCGCTTTATCTGAGCGACACATATGCCGCGGACAAACAGGTTATTGGTATCGTTTTGTCGGGTTATGCCTTGGCGGCGTTGCTGATACGCCCGTTTAGCGGTTTCTTCGTGGACAGTTTCCCCCGCAAGATGATGTTGCTTATTTTCTATCTCTTCACGGCGGCGTTCTTCGGCGGATACCTGTTGGCAGGCAGTCTCACGATGTTTGCGGCATTTCGTATGCTCCACGGTGCGCCGTTTGGTGCTACGGGTGTGTCGCTTTCCACGGTGGCGATGGACGTACTGCCATCCTCTCGCCGCGCCGAAGGGGTAGGGTATTTCGGGCTGAGCAACAATATCGCCACCGCCATCAGTCCGGGCGTGGGCATGTTCCTTTTTGCCCGCTATCAAAGTTACGAGATGTTGTTCTGGCTGGCTTTCTTCGTGTCCGTGTTGGGGGTGATGGTGGTCAGCACTGTCCGTGTGAAAGACCGCCCGCTGGTGCTGGACAAGCAACCGCTCTCTCTCGACAGGTTTATCATGCTGAAAGGGCTTGTCCCCATGCTGACCGTCTTCACGGTGGGCTTTGCATACAGCGTGGTAACCACTTACGTGGCTATCTACGGGCGCGATGAGTTGGGTATCACCACAGGCACGGGCTTCTTCTTCACCCTTTTTGCCATCGGTCTTATCGTCTCGCGTCTGACGGGCAGCCGATCGCTGCGCAAAGGTCTGATTCTGCGCAATGCTTCGCTTGGTATCCTGGTGTCAATAAGCGGTTTTATCCTCTTCGCAGCCGTGCACCATCCCATCTGCTATTACGTTGCGCCGTTCATCATCGGCTTGGGCAACGGACACTTGTGGCCTGCGTTCCAAATGATATTCATCAATATGGCACCGCATAACCAACGCGGCACCGCCAACTCCACCATCCTCACAGGTTGGGACATGGGCATGGGCGTGGGTATGCTGGCAGGCGGTGCGATAGCGGAACATTTCGGCTACCATACCGCGTTCTGGGCGGGCATAGCCGTCTATGCCGTAGGCGTACTATTCTATTTCACGGTGGTAAGACGCTACTACCAACAAAACAAACTGCATGACTGAACCGGTTTCACGTTGGTCATTTCATGTTAATCAGTGCCTGCTAATCACTTCGTGTCAGTCAGTGCCTGTTCATGCAATACCCAATATGAAATACCAAACATGAAGTGAAACGAAATTATAAAATACCATGAATTTTTTAGCAATTATCGGCGGAGGTCCTGCGGGCTATACCGCAGCGGAAATCGCCTCCAAGGCAGGTAAAGACGTAGTCCTCTTTGAGCAAACCGCATTGGGCGGGACCTGTCTCAATGTCGGGTGTATCCCTACCAAGACCTTGCTCTATGGTGCCAAACAGTATTTTAACGCAAAGAACGCTGCGAAGTATGGTGTAACCGCAACGGATGTAGCGTTCGACTACGCCAAGATGGCGCAACGCAAAACCAAAGTGGTGCGCAAGTTGGTCGCCGGCATCAAGCAGCGTCTTAACAACGAGCATTGTACCGTGGTGAACGGGGCGGCGGAAGTGGTATCGCGTACCGATGAGAAAGTGGTTATCCGCTGCAACGAACAGGAGTTCGAGGCGGAAAACCTGCTTATCTGCACGGGCTCCGTCAATTTCGTGCCGCCTATACCGGGTGTGAAAGACAACCCTGCCGTATGGGACAGCACCGCCGCTTTGGCAGCTACGGCATTACCCGCCTCGGTCGTGATAGTAGGCGGCGGGGTAATAGGCATGGAGTTCGCCACTTTGTACCATGAATTAGGCGTGCCCGTAACGGTGATTGAGGCAATGCCAACCATCCTCCCGAACCTTGACCAAGAAGTGGTGGGTATCCTGCGCGAGAAGTACCAAAAGTCAGGTATCAATATCCTCACGGAAACTAAGGTACTGGAACTGCAAGGTAACGAGGTGCTGACCACCAACGGCACTTTCTCCGCCGAGCGGATACTGATCAGCGTGGGGCGCAGGGCAAACCTGCAAGGCTTGGACGCGCTTTCCGACCTCGAACTGAACAGGGGGGCTATCGTGGTGGATGATTTCATGAAGACCAATCTGCCCAATGTGTATGCGGCAGGAGACGTAACCGGCAAAATCATGCTTGCCCACGTGGCAAGCCGCCAAGCGGAAGTAGCGGTAGGGCGTATGCTCAAGCAGTTGCCTCTGCAACGCATAGCCTACAATGCCATACCGTCCGTAGTCTATACCAATCCTGAGATAGCCTGCGTGGGCATGACCGAGAGCGAGGTGAGCCGTTTCTATCAAGATATGGAGGGAAAGTCTGCCGAAGAAGTGCGCGACAAATACGAAGTCCACACACTCCCGATGACCTATTCAGGTCGTTTCGTAGCAGAGAACGAAGGCGAGACAGGGCTCTGCAAGATGTTGATTGACAAGCGCCAACAGACTGTGCTGGGCGTGCATATGATTGGCAACCCCTGTTCCGAGTTCGTGGCAGCAGCCTCCTTTGCCGTCCGCATGGGTTACACCGTGCCAGAGTTCAAGCAAGTAGTCTTCCCGCATCCCACCGTCAGCGAGATACTGAAAGAGGTGCTGTGATATAAACAGCAACGGTTGATAGCAGATTGCGCATACTTTTCGAAAGTATGTGCAGTTTGTTTTTGCTTAGTGAAGGGTGCCTAAGGCGAGGCAGAGGAGACCGATGAGAATGCCTGTCAGGCAGGCGATTTTCTTGCCGGCATCGGGTTCTCTCAAGATGAGAATGCCGTACAGGAAGGGGATGACGGTGCCGCCGCGGCGGATGGTGGAGACCACGGCTATCATGGAACTCGGGTCGCTCAGCGCCAGCATATAGACATAGTCGGACAGCACCAAGAAAAGGGAAATGCAGGCAACGGGGAGCAAGAGTCTTCGGTTTAGAATAGGTAGGGGTGTTCCTTCATTTGCGCGGCGCGTTCTCCAACGGTTGCAAAGCCATATCACGAGCATCATAAGTGCTTGGTAGATAGTGTAATAGACCTGCACAGCGTTGTGGTCGTAGTGGCGCATCATGTACTTGTCGTACAGTCCGCTGCCTGATCCGATGAGGATGGCGAGCAGAAGGCAGAGGTAGTACTTGCGTTCGCTATTTCCTCCCTTAGCGGGCGTTTCTCTATCGGTTGGGGCGGGGTGAGGTCTCCCTGTCAGCGAGAAGAGGAAGATACTGCCCAATGCGCAGACTACGCCTGCCCACTGCCAGCCGTTGAGCCGCTCGCCGAAGATGAGCATGGCGCCGATGAGTGTCCACATCGGGCGCGTGGCTTGCATGGGGGAGACCACCGACAGAGGCAGGTACTTTACGGATATGTACGCGAACACCCACGAACTGAGCACGATACAGGACTTCACAAAGACAAGCAAGTGCCCCTGCGTGCTAATGCGGGGGACGAAAAACATGGTGCCCTCCATCGTGGCAGGCGACAGCCGCGAGAGCAGAAGCGGCACGCAAAGAATCAATGCGGATATGCACACGCTACCCGCCAACACGGTCAGCACATCGCCTTGCTGCAAGGCACGCTTCTTGCTGACATCATAGAAGCCCAAACAAAGGGCGGACAATATGGCTAACAGAACCCACATAAGGACCCTCTCCAGCCCTCCCTACAAGGGAGGGAGATAGATTATAGATTATTTAGAATTATGAGTGTGTATGCTCCAAAATCTCTGAGTGCTCTGAGTACTCCGATAATTCTGAATGTTCTTAACTGAACGCTATTAGCAAGCGGGGACGCCTGCGTACCCGGACGGTACTGACCACTAACCACGATTCAAGAAAATCTGGTAGCCGACGTCGCAGTTGAGGCAGTTGTGGGGCTGGCAGTAGTTTTGGTAGAGGTGGAGCAGGGCTTGGGTGTCGGCGGCGGATTGCACCTGCTGCCCCAGCAACTGCCACTGGCGGATGATACGGTTGTTCTCCGGCGGTATCTGCTCCATCAGCAGGCAGGCCTGCTCCGCCGCTTGCCGGTCTTGGTGGTAGAGCGCATGGGCGTACTTATAGGGTATTACACTGTTAATCAACAGAATATACACCGAACTCTTGCCGAGCAAAGGCGGCGTATCCAGCGCGAAGAGCCGCGTGCAGTCGTCTATGGTCTGCGCTTCAATCAGGCGTGAGAAGAGGAACTCCGACCGGTAGAGCAGTTGCGCGAACTGCCGAATACGCACCTCCGGGAAGGTCTGCGGGCGCATGCGTGCGTATTTCCAAGCAGTGGCGTTTATCGGGCAGAGGGAGAACTTCTTTTGCAGGAAAAGGTACTCTTTGAGCAGGCGTTTGTCTTCTTCCGTGCGCGCCCGTTCCGCCGTGAGCAGACCCGACTGCCCGAGCAGGATAGCGGTGAGTTGGAAGAGGCTGTTGCGGTGTTTCTGCAAGCACGACAGAGGTGTCTGTATCGCCATTGTCTCGAAGGGAATCCCGTTGGTGTGGAAGCCGAAATTGTGGGCAAGGGTGATGTAGAACGCCTGTTCCCAACTGCCGTGCGTGATGTCGAGCAGGCGCATGACCGACTGCCGTTTGCACTCCAGCCGCTTGCGCAGCAACACACGCCGCCATCCTTCCGTGAGCAAGTCGGGGTCGGAGAGCAACTGCCTGCCACACTCTATCACGCCCTCGGCGGAGTCCATACGCTGCGCCTCGCGAATCAAGTCGCTCAAGTAGTCGGTGTTGTCGGCATATTGCAGTTCGCATTGCGGCAGTTCCTCGCCCTGCGAGTTGTAAATCTTCTTGTCCGCTTTGCGCACCACATGGAGGATGATGTTGTCGTAGGCGGGGTTGAGGTGGTGTTTGTGGGTGTACCAATCGGAGGAAGTGAGGTGTATCTCCACATTGCCGTACCACTCCTGATCGCCGATACGCAGGTGCGCATTGGCGAAGTCGGGACCTGCGTCCAAGTTGTGCCGCCCCACGGAGAGTATCTCCACGGGCGTGCCGTCGGTGGTCGTCTGCGGGAATCCCGCCCATAGACAGCGTTGCCAAATATAGTGCAAAAGGATTTCGGGCATGGTTATTTGTTTCCCATTTGTAGCGGCGCCACAATGGAGTGGGGCTCTACGGGTTAGTATGGAAAATGATTGCCCGAATGAAGCAGTCGAGTTTGGTGTAGGATTTCCGGGCTCGCGTTGACGGATTGACAGGGGCTTGCGGGTCGGGCTCCCGCAGTTGGGCTTCGAAACGCTGGCGCCACTGCGCTTTCTGCTCTTCGTCCGCAAGGATGATTTTTGCCTGTCGGCAGGCTTGTCGCCAGCGATTCATACGTTGTTTCTCCGCTTCTGATGCGGGGTGTGTCTCCCAATTGCGAGGGTGCTCTACCACGAAAGCCTCCTGCGGAAGCACTTGCAGGATGCGCCCCTGTTCGTCGCGGATGGTTTTCTGACGGTAGATGATTCGGGATTTTTCGCCAATTTTACCCTTGACGGTAGCGACAGGGGCTTGCCATGTTACTTTTGCCATAGTTTTAAGGTATTGAAGAAGTACTATATTTGCAGGTCAGCGGTTCGGTAAACCTTCGGTAGACCCATATCAATCACTAACTAATCACTAACTAATCGTTAACTAATCGCTAACTAATCACTAACTAATCGCTAACTCTTATCTCGTAGAAAAGTCGTGCAAAGGTAGTCCTTTTTGGGGAGATATGCAAGTGTTTTTGCGAAAAAAATACAACAAATATGGATGTTGGTTTGCATATATGAAAAAAAAGTGCTAATTTCGCAGCCTAAATCGTTTTAACGACGATTAGCACCTACATACTTATTGTACCTCAACACTCGTTGAAATCGCCAAATTTATAACAGAAGTATATATGAGGTACGGAGCAACCTTTGCGGGTTGTCTATCCGTACGTATATACGAGCGTTTGGCGATGCTCACGAGTGGTATGGTTAGACAACCTTTTTTATTAACATATTTAACTCGTGAAATCGCCAAATGAAACGAATTATCTATCCCTTAGGGATTGGGCACAACAGCCCTGTATTTATTGACCTTGCCCGTGATTGTGGCTATGAAGTCGAGAGTTTGTACCATTACAACAACGAGCGTACAGGAGAGTATGACCATGGTTATCCTATAGTCGGCTCTTTTGATGATCTATTTGCCCTGCCCACGTTAGAGGGCAAAGAGTTTCTGCTAACAATGGGGGACAGCCGGATACGTCGTCAACTCACGCAAAAGATTTTAGCGAAAGGCGGTACCGTTCCGACACTTATTCACCCCACGGCGGTAGTTTCAAGATATGCGCACATTGACAGTGTCGGGTGCTATATCAGTTGTTATTCTTTTGTGCAGGCTGATTCAGAGATAGGAGAAGGAACTATTCTGCTTTCCCATGTCAATATCTCGCATACGAATAAGGTGGGAAAGTATTGTTTCTTTGCCGGCGGTGCAACTCTTGGAGCCTATACCGTAGTAGAAGACGATGTGTTTTTCGGGATAGGATGTGTATCTATCAGCGGGAAAGTGCCTTTAATAGGGCATGATGCCTACATAGGAGCGCGGGCACTATTGACAAAAGAAGTGGCTCCTTATTCGAAAATGGTGGGCATTCCCGCAAGGAACATCGCGCAACCTAATACCCTGTAACACCCAAAAACAAACATAAATGCTGCCAACTCTTGCGTATATCGAAAAAAAGCGGTAACTTTGCGGGCGGTTGTTAATTGTGAGTTATGAATTATGAGTGCACAGCCGCTCTCTATTCTTAACGCACGGCTTTCAACACTTAACCCTCTATTTCTAATGCTTAACTCTTGACTCTCAACTCTTAACTTTTTACTCTTAACGCTCAACTATTATGCGTCGTATCGAATACATATTGCTTTGTTGCTTGGTGGCGGTCTGTCTGGCGGGGTGCCATTCGCAGAAGCGTGATGCCAAACGGCTGCAAGAAACCTTGCTGGAGCAGGAGAGTAGGGCAGAAGAACAGGCGGAGGTGCTGGCACGCTATCTGACAGGCGAGCCCGATATAGACTCATTGCAGACGATGATTCAGGAGGAAAACAGCCTGATGTACTATATCTTCGATCCCCGCCGTATCGTCTATTGGTCGGACAACTGGATAACCTCTGATGAGATACTGCTCCAACGCTACGACCAATGGGACTACTACCGCTTCCACAACGCCCACGCCGTGGGACGATGGACGCGGGCAGGGATGTACAACGTGCTGATACTCATACCGATAAAGTACGCCTATATGGTGGACAGTCCACAGTTTCGCAATTCTTATCGCGAGCCGTTCGACTGTTCCAACAAGTGGGACATCAGTCGCCAACGGACGGATGACGGCATACCGATTCATTCCAGCGACGGGCGTTTTCTTTTCAGCCTTGTGCCCGCGCGAGAGATAAGCGAGATCGAAGACTCCGCCGGCAATGTTGCCGAACAGTCGTTCTCGTTTCAAGACCTGTTTGAAGACGGGGACGATATGTCTGCCATGCGGGCGAACTCCATGCGCGTGCGCGCGTACTATTTAATAAGCGTGCTGCTGATAATCCTCATTTTGATATGGGGTATCGTGGGCTTGGTGCGCTACCGGGGCTTCTCCAACATGCGTTTGCGCACACGATTCATGTACGTGATAATGGCGTGCGTGCTTGCCTGCTTCGTCTATGTCTTCACGCTCTCCATCCGCTACTTGCGTATCAACTACGAGCAGCGACAACAGGAGGAGTTGCAGACACAATGCCACTTTATTCAAATCTATTTGCAGAACCTCTATTATTGGGACATGACGCTCTCGCCCGCCAACCAGTCGGGACTGAACATCGACCTGCGCGACCTGAGTTATTCCATCGGTTTGGACATATTGGTCTATGACAACTACGGTCAGTTGGTGGGCTCGTCCACGCCCGGACTATTCAGCAACGGCATACTCTCCACGCGCATAGCCCCCAAACCGTTTTTCTCGGAGGAGCACACGATGGTGCAATACGAACGCATAGGCGACATCCGCTACCTCTGCGCCTATACGCCTTTCTACAACGGGTCGATGGTGCAAATAGGCTATATCGCCGTGCCGTTCTTTGTGTCGGGACTGGAACTGATGCGGGAGACGGATGCTTTCCTCGCACGCTTGTTGCCTCCCTACCTGCTGGTGGTTATCCTTGCATTGCTGGCGTCCTACTGGGCGGCACGCAACATGACCTCCT
The DNA here is from genome assembly GCA_051878345.1 of Paludibacteraceae bacterium. Classification (GTDB taxonomy): domain Bacteria; phylum Bacteroidota; class Bacteroidia; order Bacteroidales; family Paludibacteraceae; genus Colicola. Next base: position 16,581 of record JBJEJX010000006.1, read on the forward strand.
CCATCGCGCTCATAGCGCAGAAAATGAGGCATTTCCGTATCGGCAGTTCCGACAACCATATCGATTACTCCAGCCACGATGAGGTAGGCGCGTTGGTGGAACAGTACAACGCACTGGTTGACCAAGTGGAGGATTCGGCGGAGCGGCTCGCCAAAGCCGAGCGCGAGGGCGCATGGCGCACCATGGCAAGGCAGATAGCGCACGAGATAAACAACCCGCTCACCCCCATGAAACTGACGATTCAGCAACTCCAACGCCTCCATATCAAGAACCAAGAGAACGTGCCCGACTCGCCGGAGAAAGAGAAATACAACGCCTATTTCGCTAAAGCCACCGCCATGCTCATCGAGCAGATAGACAACCTCTCGCATATCGCCATGTCGTTCTCCACCTTCGCCAAACAGCCGGAGGTGGTAACCGCTGAGGTGGACGTGGCGCAGAAACTGAGCAACGTTATCACCCTGCAACGCAACAACGACCAAGGCGTGCCCATCCGCTACGTGGGTCCCGACCATGGTGTGTTGGTGTGGGCGGATAGCGAACAGATAGCGCAGGTGTTTACCAATATCATTCGCAATGCTTTGCAGGCGCTGGAAGGACAGACGGAGGCGGACATCATCGTGGTAATGACGGTGGAGGGCGACTATATCGTAGTGAAGATTTCGGACAACGGACCGGGCATTCCGGAGGAGGTACAAGACCGCGTGTTCCGCCCGAACTTCACCACCAAGAACACCGGCATGGGACTCGGACTCGCTATCTCGAAGAACATTGTGGAAGGCTCCGGCGGAAAAATATGTTATCAAACATCTAAAAAAGGCACTACTTTTCTTGTGTATCTCAAAAAAAAGCAGTAACTTTGCAGCGAATTTGATAGCAAAATGTCAGCATACAACAAAATCAACGAAAAACAACATAAATCATAAAAACCATGAAAGTGCAAACCATCATGCAGCAGTTGGCTGCAAAGCACCCCGGCGAGGCGGAATACCTGCAAGCGGTGCAAGAAGTGCTTGAATCTATTGAGGAAGTGTACAACCAACACCCTGAGTTTGAGCAAGCAAAGATAGTGGAGCGTATGGTGGAACCCGACCGTATCTTCACTTTCCGCGTTACGTGGATTGACGACCAAGGGCAGGTGCAGACCAACTTGGGCTACCGCGTGCAGTTCAACTCGGCTATCGGTCCGTACAAAGGCGGCTTGCGTTTCCACAAGGCGGTCAACCCCTCTATGCTGAAGTTCCTGGGCTTTGAGCAGACCTTCAAAAACGCACTGACCACGCTCCCGATGGGCGGCGCAAAGGGCGGCTCGGACTTTGACCCCGTGGGCAAATCCGATGCGGAGATTATGCGTTTCTGCCAAGCCTTCATGCTGGAGTTGTGGCACAACATTGGCGTGGATACCGACGTGCCGGCAGGCGATGTGGGTGTAGGCGGCAGAGAGATTGGTTTCCTGAACGGTATGTATCAGAAACTGGCGCGCGAGTACCACACGGGCGTGCTCACCGGCAAGGGCATGACATGGGGCGGATCTATCCTCCGTCCTGAGGCAACAGGTTTCGGTGCACTCTATTTCACACAACACCTCCTTCATCAGGCAGGCAAGACCATCGAGGGCAAGACGGTGGCTATCTCCGGCTTCGGCAACGTGGCGTGGGGCGCAGCCATCAAGGCAACCGAGTTGGGCGCGAAGGTAGTGGCTATCTCCGGTCCCGACGGCGTATGCCATATCCCTGCGGGTATCACGAAGGAAATGATTGATTATATGCTGGTTATGCGTGCTTCCAACCGCAACCGCGTGGAGGATATGGCGACCAGGTTCCCCGAACAGGCACAGTTCACAGCCGACAAGAAAGCATGGTCTATCCCTTGCGACATCGCGCTGCCTTGTGCCTTCCAGAACGAGTTGTCGGAAGAGGATGCCAAGGAACTGAAAGCCAACGGCTGCTGGTGCTGCTGCGAGGTCAGCAACATGGGTTGCCAACCGGGCGCTATCCACTATTTCCAGCACAACGGCGTGCTCTTCGCACCGGGCAAGGCGGTCAACGCGGGCGGCGTAGCCACCTCAGGATTGGAGATGACGCAGAACGCCGAGCACCTGAGTTGGACAGCCAAAGAGGTGGACGACCGTCTGCATCATATCATGCAGTCCATCCACGAGCAATGCGTGAAGTTCGGTACCCAACCAGATGGCACGATAGACTACGTGAAGGGTGCTAACATCGCCGGCTTCATGAAAGTAGCCCAAGCCATGCTGGAGCAAGGAATCTTGTAAGAGGCGCGAAATCCGTGATTTTCAAGAAAAAAGTACACTATTATTTGGTAGTGTGCTTTTTTTTTCGTACCTTTGCAACCGCATTTGCGTATGTTAGGAATCATCATCAATCCCAAGTCCGGTAAGCGTGCCTTTCGGCGGCAACGTATCTACCTTTGGAAACTGCTTCGACAGCGGCGCGAGCCTTTTATGTACCGCGTGACGAAATACGCGGAGCATGCCATTGAGTTGGGGCGTGAGTTGGCGGAGAGAGGGTGTGATGAGATTTTGGTTTTGGGAGGCGACGGCACTCTGTCGGAGGTAATCAACGGCATTATGCGGGCAGACATACCCGCCGAACAACGCTCCCAAATCTGTTTCGGACTGATGCCGCGGGGCACAGGCAACGATTGGGGACGCTTTTGGGGACTGACCAAAGACCATAAGAAATCGCTGGAGCGTTTCTTCAACGGAGAGAAGCAGCCGCTGGATATCGGTTGCGTTACCTATTGGCGTAATGGTATTGTGCACCGCCGCTATTTCATCAACTCGGTCGGTTTTGGCGTTGACCCGCTCACCTGCCAATGGGCAACCACGCTCAAGTACTACATCGGCAGCCACCATGTGAACTACCTGTTCGCGTTGCTTGCCGCCGTTTGCGTGCACAAATCGCAAAAGATAGAGTTGATAGTGGACGGCAAGTCGATAGTGAACGATATGCTTTTCACGATGAACATCGGCAACGGACCTTTCTCCGGCGGTGGTATCAAGCAGAACCCTGATGCCGACCCGCGCGACGGGGTGTTCCATTCCATTTTCGTGGAGACGCCTACGTTCCGCCAAGTCGTGCGAGCCATCCCGCGCTTGTTCAACGGACGATTGACCGATTTGGATTTCGTGCACTCGTTTGTGGGGAAGGAGGTGGAGGTGAACACCCGCAAGCACCTGATGTTCGAGGCAGACGGTATCTTGGAGCACATCATGGGACCGTGTCGTATCACCTGCCTGCACAATGCACTCTCCATGAAATGTTAGAAGAAGGTTAGGTTGTTTCCGAGTTTTTTGAAGAAAAATTCAAGGAAAATTTGTGTATATGAAAAAAAAGCAGTACCTTTGCACTCGCCTTTGAGAAGAGGTCGGCGGGATATAGTTCAGCCCGGTTAGAATGCCTGCTTTGGGAGCAGGAGGTCGTGAGTTCGAATCTCGCTATCCCGACAAAAAAAATCAATGATTCACAAAACAAGTAGTCCGTGAGTCATTGATTTTTTATATTGCAGGATGATATTTTTTCGCGGGTCTATCGCGGGTCTGTCGCGGGTCGATAGACAGTTTTTTCGAGAATCAACTTTCCCCGCTTTCGTATCGGTCGATGGCCTCGCGCATGAGCAGCCTGCCTCGCTCGATGATGTCTTCGGCGCGGTCGAAATCGAAGGTAGAGTAGGCGTATTGGGGCATGGTGGCAAGGATATCGGGCGGCAGGAGTTGCAACATCAGGTTGGTGTTCTGCTGTATCTGCATGTCCGACATGCGGTCTGCCAGCGAGAAATAGTTGACCATGCCGCGCAGGTCTTGATTTTCCTGCTTCTCCTCTTCTTTTTGTGCGATTCGTTTTTTCAGGTTAAGCAGGGTAGGCGACAGTTGTATGCCCCGCTGCTCAATCAGTTCCGCCGCTTTGGCAAAATAGGAGGGCTCCGGCTGCTTGATGTGCATGCTGTCCTTGCCCGATATGTTCATCGCCACGAGCAAGTCCCCCTTGGTGCGCTTCACGCGGTTGAGCGGCAGGGGATTGAGTGTGCCGCCGTCAATCAGCAGTTTGTGTCCGCGTTGTACGGGTTGGAAGAAGAGCGGAATACTCATTGAGGCGCGGATGGCATCAAACAGACTGCCCGATCGGAACACCACCTCGTCCGCTGAGATGAGGTCTGCCGCCACGATGGCGCAGGGGATGTTCAGGCATTGTATCAGTTGGTCGGGCACCACTTTCTCCAACTCGCGAATCACCCGCTCGCCTTTCACCAGCGAGTTGAACGAGATGGACAAATCCACCATCTTCAATATCACCTGCTGGTCCACCCGCAGGAACCACTCCTTGGCATCCTGCAACTGACCGGCAGCGTACATGCCGGCTATCATTGCACCCATGGAACAGCCCGCGATACTCGTGATTTTGTATCCGCGTGCCTCCAGTTCCTCAATGGCACCGATATGCGCCAATCCTCTCGCCCCGCCGGAACCCAGCACCAATGCTACATTTCGCTTCGTATCCATAAGTCAAGTCAAACAATTGATTGCAAAAATCCGCCCAAACATACAGGGCTTTTGTGGAGCATATCGGACTCGAACCGACCACCTCAACATTGCGAACGTTGCGCTCTACCAGATGAGCTAATGCCCCAAAACCCTTACTGCCACGCAGGCAGTAAAGGTACATTTTCCCTTACACAATCTTCGCGGGGATGAGTTTCTCGCGAATACGGATGTAGATGATGTTCTCTTTCTTGGCGAAGGCGGTCTTCACGTAACCCATACCGATACCTACTTTGGTGTTCGGGAGCATGATACCGCTGGTTACGTTGCCGATAGTGTTGCCCTCCGCGTCGCAAATCTCATAGCCGTTGCGCGGGATGGCACGCTCTTGGCACTCGAAATGCACCAACTTGCGTTGCACGCCCTCTGCTTTCTGGCGGAGCAGGAACTCTTTGTCGATAAAGTCTTTGGCATCGAACTTGGTAATCCATCCGAGGCCTGCTTCGAGGGGGGAGGTGGTGTCGTCAATGTCATGCCCGTAGAGGCAGTACCACTTCTCCAAACGGAGACTGTCGCGTGCACCCAAACCGATGGGTGCCAGCCCGAAGTCTTTGCCTACCTCGAAGAGTGCGTCCCAAATCTGCTGTGCATACTCCTTCGGGAAATACAACTCGAATCCGCCTGCACCGGTATAGCCTGTATTGCTGAGAATTACCCCTTGCACACCCGCAAAAGACCATTCGCGGAAACTATAATAAGGAATAGCACTAAGGTCTGCATCGGTGAGGAGTTGGAGCATCTCGGTGGCTTTGGGTCCCTGTACTGCCAACTGTGCATAGCGATCGGAGGCGTTTTCGAGGCTCACGCCGAAGGTGTTGTGCTCGTTCACCCATGCCCAGTCTTTGTCGATATTGCCGGCATTGACCACCATCAGGTATTTGGTAGTGGAGTATTTGTAGATAATCAAGTCGTCCACGATACCGCCTTTGCCATTGGGCATGCAAGTGTATTGCGCCTTGCCCGCGTCCAGTCTGCTGACATCGTTGGTGGTTATGTACTGCAAGAAGTCAAGTGCTTTCTCGCCCTTCACCCAGAACTCGCCCATGTGGCTCACATCGAACACGCCCACGCCGTTGCGGACAATCATGTGCTCTTGGTTGATACCCGTGGGGTATTGGATAGGCATGTTAAAACCGGCAAAATCTGCCATCTTCGCGCCCAATGCAATATGGGTCGCGGTGTAGGGAGTCTCTTTCATGTTTTTATAGATTACTAATTGTTTGCAAGTTGTTGTTCAGTTGTTCCACGCTGCTGGCACCTATGATGACACTTGTAACGCCTTCCTGCTCAAGCAGATAGCGAAGTGCGTACTGCGCCAAAGAGAGTCCTTGCGCCTCCGCTTCGGCGTTCAGTCGGCGCACGCGTGCCATCAGTTCGGGCGTAATTTGCTCGCGCTTCAAGTAGCCCTCGGGGCGTGCCGCGCGACTGCCTTCAGGGATACCGTTCAGGTAGCGGTCAGTCAAAATCCCCTGCGCCAACGGCGAATAGCAGATAAAACCCGACCCGTGTTGTTGCGCCAACGGCAGGTTCTGTTCCAGCGTTTCCGTGGCGAGCATATTCGCTTTGTATTGGCTCAGCACGCACGGCACATGCGCTTCCGACAGGTACCGATAGCACTCCGCCTGCTTGTCGGCAGGGTAGTTGCTGATACCCGCATAGAGGGCTTTGCCGCTGCGCACGATGTCCACCAGCGCTTGCATCGTCTCCTCAACGGGCGTATGCGGGTCGTAACGATGGGAATAGAAAATGTCGAAATAGTCCAGCCCCGTGCGTTTCAGGCTTTGGTCGCATGACGCAATCAAGTACTTGCGCGACCCGCCATCGCCGTACGGCCCGTCCCACATCAGATAGCCCGCCTTGGAGGAGATAATCATCTCATCGCGATGGGCGGTCAAATCCTCACGGAGGACGCGTCCGAAAGTCTGTTCTGCGCTGCCCGGTACAGGACCGTAGTTGTTGGCAAGGTCAAAATGGGTGATACCTTGGTCGAATGCCCGCAGCAAGATAGCCCGCGCATTCTCGTGCCTGTCCACGCTGCCGAAGTTATGCCAAAGTCCCAACGACAACACCGACAACTGCAATCCGCTATGTCCCGAATATCTGTACTGCATAACGATATATCGCTAAGTTGGTTATGCTTTCTCTACTATCTTGAGTATCACCTGCATGGCTTTTTCCATAGAGGGGATAGGGAGGTACTCGTAACGGCTATGGAAGTTCTCGCCGCCGGCGAAGATATTGGGGCAGGGTAGCCCCTCAAACGACAGTCTTGCGCCGTCCGTTCCGCCGCGGATAGGTTGCACCTTCGGCGTGATACCCACCTCTTTCATCGCTTCTTCCACTAGCGTAACAATGTGCATTACGGGCTCCACTTTCTCGCGCATGTTGTAGTATTGGTCGCGTATCTCTATCTCCGCCGTACCTTCGCCGTACTCGCGGTTCACCTTGCGGACAAGGTGCTCCATCTCGCGTTTACGGCTCTCGAAGCGATGACGGTCGTGGTCGCGTATGATATAACTGAGCGTGGTCTCCTCTACTGTCCCGTTCATGCCGACAAGGTGGTAGAATCCTTCGTAACCCTGCGTGTGTTCGGGGGTCTCCCAGCGCGGGAGCATTACTGCCAACTGGTAGCCAATACGCATGGAGTTAATCATCTTGTGGTAGCCGTATCCAGGGTGAACATTTACACCATGGATATGTATCTTCGCGCTTGCGGCATTGAAGTTCTCGAACTCCAACTCGCCGACAGCCCCGCCGTCCATCGTGTAGGCGAAGTCGCAACCGAACTTCGCTACATCGAAGTGGTCTGCTCCCTGCCCGATTTCCTCGTCGGGGGTGAAACCCACACGAATCTTGCCGTGCTTGATTTCGGGGTGCCGGATAAGATACTCGCAGGCGGAGACAATCTCTGCGATACCGGCTTTGTCGTCTGCACCGAGCAGAGTTTTTCCGTTGGTTACGATAATGTCTTGCCCTGTATAGTGCTGTATCTCAGGGTATTTGCTTACTTCCAGCACGATGTTCTCCGCCTCGTTGAGCACTATGTCCTTGCCATCGTAGTTGCTCACAATACGCGGTTGGATATGTTTGCCGCTGGCGTCGGGTGCGGTATCCATGTGGGCAATGAAACCGATGGTGGGCTTGCCCTCCGTATTGGCAGGCAGGGTCGCCATGATATAGCCGTTGTCGTCTAAATCCACCTCTTGTAAACCAATGGCTTTCAGTTCGTCACGGAGGTACTGTGCAAACTCCATCTGTCCGGGAGTGGAGGGCGTCATGTTGGTTTCTTCATCCGAAGTTGTGCAAAATGACACATACTTCAAAAAGCGAGCGGTGATATCCATATATATTAAGAATTGAGTATTACAATACAATATCCATTTTATCAAAATCGTTGCAGGAGAAGGCGATGATGTTGTCGCACACGTTCTCGCACATGTCCAAGCGTCCTTCCCATGTGCCGGTGCCGGTATGGGGAGAAAGCAATACATTGTCCAAAGCCAGCAGTTCGGGCGAGATAGCGGGTTCGTGCTCAAACACGTCCATTGCCGCGCCGGCTATCTTGTGTTGCTGCAAGGCTTTCACGAGTGCCGCTTCGTCCACATGTGCACCGCGAGCGGTATTGATAAGGTAGGCGGTCGGTTTCATCATTCGCAACTCGCGTGTGCTTATCAGATGGTGCACGTCGGCGGTGTAGGGCAGGTGGAGCGATACGAAATCCGCTGTCTGCAAGAGTTCGTCAAAAGAAACATATTGCGCTTCATACCGCGCTTCCACGGTTCCGGGGAGACGGTGTCTGTTGTGGTAAATAATACGCATACCGCTTGCCAACGCCCGCCGTGCCATCGACTGTCCGATACGCCCCATTCCGATGATTCCCAGTGTCTTGCCATATAGCGAGTGGCTCAAATTGTTCATCACGCCAAAAGGCTCGGCTGTTCCTGCTCGCAACTGACGGTCAAACTCCGCTGTCCGTCTTGCGATACCTATCATCAGCGCAAACGCCAACTCCGCCGTCGGTTCCAATACAGGTTGCGGCGTGTTGGTAACGCGAATGCCCCGCTCGCGACAAGCCTCCAAATCGATGTTATTGTACCCCACGCCGAAGTTCGCTATCAGTCGCAAATGCGGCATCCGCTCAATCATCTCGCGCGGCACAGGTTTGTCGAAGGTGGAAACCAATACTTCCGCCTCCTCCAAAGGTGCGTAGAGCACGGACATCCGCGCTTGACCGATATTGTCAGTCAGTCGCCGGAATCCTTCTGCAGGCAGTTGTGTGGTGAAAGCGATTTTCATTGTACGGACGAAATAAGGCACAATCATACCATTCCGCCCGCAAAGTTACTGCTTTTTTCTGAGATATGCAAATAAATTTCTATATTATTCCGCAAATTGGTAGCAACCTGCATCGGGGCGGACGTGTTGGCGGCTTATGCCATTGCGGTCGATGGGGTAGGAGAGTGCAGCAACAGAATCTCCTATCCCGCGAGCAGGCGATAGAGAGTCGAGACGGAAATCATAATAGCGATACTCGCGGTATTTGTAGTAGGTATTGCGGAAGACCTCCGCGGTGTCTTCTTCCGACCAATAGACATTGTCGTGTGCATGGGGAATGGTCAGCGAGTCGGTCTTCAGATAGTTCCCGTACCACGCGCCTGCATAGTATTGCGGCAACGGAGTCGCCAACACCAATTGGTTGCGGCGGCTGCCCGTGATAATGGAGTTGCGCACACTCACATTCGTAGAGGCGCCTGTCTTGCTCAAGTTGTTGATATACACACCTGCCACATCTTCCTTGTAGGTAGATTGGATATTCACGTTAGTGGAGCCAAAGTAGGAGGCAATGGTGGTATGCACAATGTCATATTCACCTCCGTCAAGGTACAGACAGTAAGAAGCACAGTTGCTAATCTCGGTATTGGCGATGGTGGCATCGGTGTTTTGGAGCACTGCGCCGTACAGCGCATAGTTGTGCAGACGACTGTTCGTCAGCGTGAGAGACGGCAAGTCCTGTGTACGCTCGCTGTAGCAATACAAGCCGATGTTCCCTCCCTCGCAATGGAGATAATCAAAAGAGTAGGTAGCGCGGGGAGCGTCTTTGTAGTTGAGCAGATAAAGTCCATCCCACATACCTGCTGCATAGCGGTAAGGTACCGAGTCAAACAGTCTGTCCAAGCGGTCGCCCCGCAGAGTGACAGGCTGATTCAAAGTGCCTACCGCCTCTACATCGCCCAAAGCAAAGATAGCCGCCCCCTGGTGCATATAGAGCGTTGCGCCCGCCTCAATGGTCATCTTACCGCCTACCAGTACGGAGTCGTAAATCAAGTAGGGTTTGTCCTGCTTGAAGACAAAGTCCCGCGCATACTCGGTACGTCGTTTGGCGGTGCGAATCAGCACCACATCTTGCCCGTAGGCTTCGAGTATCACTTGCTGCACTCCCTGCGGCAAGCCGAAAAGCAGCGTGTCGCGGATAAAGACGGGCGAATTGCTGTTCTGCGGGTCAATCGTTGCGCGGATAAAAACGAATATCGAATCGCCGCCGGCTATGGTGAAAGCCCCTTCCGGTTCTCCCTGCTGCGGAGAGATACCTTCGCCCAATGGCTCACCATTGACATTCACGCGGAAATACTTTCCGCTTGCCATTCCTACTCGCTCTATACGCAGGGCATTCTTGTTGGGATTGACGACCATCAGTGTTTGGGTGGAAGAGCCTATGGTAGTAAATACTGTATCGAACAGCACTGTATCCTTCGAGAATGCCAAACGGCAGGTCGGGTCCTCGGTGATACGGTCGGCTTGGCAACCGACCAGCAGACAGACGAGGCTGAGAAACAATATACAAAAGGAGTACTTGCGCATTTATTCAAAGTTAAAAGTTAGTACCAATGCTCTGTTCAACATCTTGCTGATAGGCGTGGTGAAGACTTGCTGCTCGGGTAAAGGATTCGTATAGGTGTCAATGGTTCGTATTTGGTTGGCAAAGCCCACGCGGTAGGTGAGTTGCGGGCATAACTTGAACCACGGGAAATAGAAGTCGCACCCGAAACCGCCTTCTACGAAACCGTCAAACACTTTGGTTTGGATGTAGTCATCCACCTTGCTCGGGTTCACATTGAACGATACACCACCGCCGACCAATAGGTAGGGGCGGTAGTTCTGCTCACGGTTGGCAGACCACTTCAAATAAACCGGAATGGTGATGGGAATACAAAGCAGGTTTTGTGTTTTTATCTTATCTACTCCCATGCTCCAGCCCTCGTAAGGTCCGTCTTCTGTGGCGTAAGATATGGTGCGTTGCGCAAACTCCAATCCGGGGGTAACACGCAAGTTCAAGTGCTTTGACAGCCGTAAATCCATAAGGAATGCCACCCCGAATCCAGGCAACATGCTACTGACACGGGCGTACATAACCTTGCCGTCCAAAGGTGCAATGGGCAAGTTGGAGTCGGTGATACCATACGACATGAAGTTTAAGCCCAATTGAAAGCCCATGTGAAAAAACTTATCGTCCACGTATGGGTTGTTCTGTCCGCGACAAGGCATGGCTTGGCAACCCGCCCACAGCAGGCAGACAATTGCTAATTTGCAATTTACAGTCCTTAATTTATAATTTGTAATTACCATGCGGCAATAAACACTAAAAATCACACACTAACATTGAGCAGCCACTTCACCGCTTCGGCATAGCACTTTGTTCCGATACCCATGATGGTGTGTTGGCAGACATCGGTCAGCAGGCTGATATGCCGAAAGGACTCCCGCTGCCGAATATCCGATATATGCACCTCTACCACAGGAACGGGCACTATCGCCACGGCATCGCGCAGGGCTACGCTGGTATGAGTATATCCTCCCGCATTCAGCACCACGCCATCATATCCGTTTTCGGCATTTCCATTGCGGAACGCGCACTCCTGCAAACGGTCTATCAAGCATCCCTCGTGGTTGCTCTGGTAGTAGTCCAACGACACATTGGGGAACTGCTGACGGAGGTCGTTCAATACATCCTCCATTGTCTCGCTACCATATACGTCAGGCTCGCGCTGTCCCAACATATTCAGGTTAGGTCCGTTGATGATTAGAATACGCATAGCTTCGATAGCCTCAGTTAATTGGTTCATTACAGATAGCATATACCCTCGGTTATCCTACGTATATCCTACGTATATCTTACGTATTTGATTGTATTAGAACCGTTTTTAACCGAGAATTCCCATGGGTACTATCTGGCTCCGGAGATGGAAAGCAGAAACTCGTCGTTATTCTCCGTCCGCTCCATTACGCCTTTCAGTCGTTCCATTGCCTCAATGCCGTTCATATCGCTCAGTTGTTTGCGAATCATCCACATCCGCGAGAGCACATCAGGCGGCAAGAGCAGGTCATCACGGCGTGTGCTGGATGCGGGTATATCCACCGCAGGGAACACTCGTTTGTTCGCCAACTTGCGGTCGAGTTGCAACTCCATATTGCCCGTCCCCTTGAACTCCTCGAAGATGACATCATCCATCTTGCTGCCGGTTTCGGTGAGAGCGGTGGCTATAATCGTCAGACTGCCTCCGTTCTCAATGTTTCGCGCCGCGCCAAAGAAACGTTTGGGCTTGTGCAAGGCTTGTGCCTCCACACCGCCGGACAGCACTTTTCCGCTGGATGGTGCCACCGTGTTGTACGCGCGTGCCAAGCGTGTAATAGAGTCGAGCAGAATCACCACATCGTGTCCGCTCTCTACCAGTCGTTTGGCTTTTTCGTGTACGATATTTGCCACCTTCACATGGTTTTCTGCCGGTTCGTCAAAGGTAGAGGCAATCACCTCTGCGTTCACACTCCGTGCCATATCCGTTACCTCCTCGGGACGCTCGTCTATCAGCAGCACAATCATATACACTTCCGGATGATTGGCAGAGATAGCGTTGGCAATGTTCTTCAACAGTACGGTCTTACCAGTCTTTGGCTGTGCTACAATCAGTCCGCGTTGTCCTTTCCCGATGGGTGCAAACAGGTCTATGATACGGATGGAAAGCGGGTCGTTTTTGCCTGTGCAAAGACGGAATTTCTCAGTCGGGAAGAGGGCGGTCAGGTTCTCAAACGCGATACGGCTCTTTGCTAACTCGGGTGCCAAACCGTTGATTCGTATCACCTTATCCATCGGGAAGAACTTGTCGGGGTCTTTGTTTACGCGGATAGTACATTCCACGGTGTCGCCGGGCTTCAGCCCATACTGGCGAATCTGTTCTTTCGATACGTATATATCGTCCGGCGAAGGCAGATAATCGTAGTCGGCGGAGCGCAGGAACCCGTAGCCGTCAGGTGTGTTCTCCAGCGTTCCCATCGCTATTACGTTCTCTTTCAAGTCAACGATAGGTCGTTGCTCTTGTTTAGGTTGTTTCTTCGGTTGCTGTATGTGGGTATCCTCCGCCACAGGGCAGTCCACTTGGGGCATCTCAACCGTGTCAGGGGAGGCATCCACCGAGGGGACAAACGTATCGTCCGCTGAAAAGTTATCCTCGCCTGCCCATGCCGTCTCTTCTTCCTCTTCCTCTATCGCCTTCTTCTTGCGACTGCGTTTTTTCTTTGTCCCTTCTTGTGCAGCCGCTTCGGCCACGGCAGCAATGGCTGCAGCGTCCTCTTCATTGATAACTGTCGGTTCTTCGGTTGGCGTGGAGGAAGACTCCGTTTCTGTCAAAGATTCGCCTGCCGTCTCTTCGGCTGCTTTTGGCTTTTGAACAGCCTGCCCGCGCATGGTCAGTACGTCCCCAATGCTAGGCTTCTTCTTTTTGGCTTCGGCTATCGACGCATCTTCCGGCAGGGCTACGGGATTGATTTCCAACATCGAAGGAACGGCAATCAGCGGTGCAGGTTCTGCTTCTTGCAGTTTGGGCAGGGGTTTGCGAGCCTCTATGGCGCGTACGGTCTTGTTCTGCTTGTGGTTGTTCTGCTTCAACTGTTCCTGCATCTCTTTCATCTGCTCCTGCTCATTACCCACCGTGGCAACTACGGTCTCGCTCTTCATGCCTTGGGTATCTACCTTCTTTGCTGTTTTGGTACCGCGGGTGCGTACACGCTTTTCTGCCTTCGCATCTTCTTTGGCTTGTACCTCGCGGGCACGGTTGTCTGCCTGCGCGTCCAAGATGGCATAACTAATTTCGCGCAACGATTGCGACCGACGAGGCTTCAAGCCCATCTGTTCTGCAATTGCACGCACTTCTTCGAGCGTCATACGCTCCAGTTTGTTCAATTCGTATTGCATAAAATAATAAGGATAGATTCTTTGCCTGACCGCGATGGACGCAAACGTCCTGCCTGTGGATGGTTCAGATTGCTTCGCTTAGATTACTCCTTCGCTTGGTGTAAAACAAACGCAAAGTACAACCTAAAAGTAGTAAAACCGCAGTCAATGAAAAATAAAGAATAAGGGGAAAAGGCTATTAGTAAGACACTAAATCATCGCCTATATCAAATTTCGGTGCAAAGGTACGAAAAAAAAATGATATATGCAAGTTTTTTTTCGTAAGAAACAAAAAAATGTAGAAAAAGCATTTTGAAAGCATTATATTGGGTATACCTAATGTTGTTCGATTTGACTACAAATAGAAATCGCGCGTGAGGGCGGAGTAGGCGGCAGAGCGAGGCTCCCCCTTCTCCGACAGGCAGAGCGTCTCCGGCACAAGCGTGGCGCTCCGATTCCCTTTGGCAAAAGCAAGCAGTATCCTCTTGGCGGGCTTGGCGGCGGCAGTGTGCACCCGGCAGAGCCGCACGCAAGACAAACGCAGGAGCCTTGCCTGCGCGAGAATCTCCGTTTCCGCGTCGGCGGGCAGCACCAGCGCCAGCGTCCCGCCGTCAGCCAGCAACCTGTCAGAATGCGCCAGCAGGTCTGCGAAGGGTAACATATTGTTATGGCGTGCGCGGGTTCGCGTATCATCGGGACACAACAAAGCATTGGAGAAGTACGGCGGATTGGAGGCAATCAAATCGTATTTCCCGTCGGTTTGCCACTGCTGCAACGGACAACAACGGGCTTGCAGACGCTCCGCAAACGGCGAGCGCAGGAAGTTCTCTTCGGCTTGCCCGACCGCCGAGGGGTCAATGTCAATGCCCTCCACGAGCGCATCGGGAAAGCGCTGCGCCAACATCAAAGCGACCAAGCCGCTGCCCGTGCCGACATCCAAAACACGCCGCACGGCGGGCGAGCCCGTATCGCCCGCCCATGCGCCCAGAAGCACGCCGTCCGTGCCCACTTTCATCGCGCAGCGGTCGTGCCAAACGGTGAACTGCCTGAATCGAAAGTAGGGCGTGCTCATACGGAAAAAAGATTATTTATTCTTCGGAAGAAACGACACACTCGTCATGCGGGTGAGCCCCGTAGCAGCCGTGCGCGTCGGAATGGTCGTGCGCGGAGAAAGCGTGGATACCCATATACACGCCCAGACCGATAAACAACGCCGCGCAGATATAGCGAAACCACTTCTCAAAAAGCCCCAAACGGTTCGTCAGATTGCCAATGCCAACGGCGCCATAACAGATAATCCACGCAATGACAATCACGGGCAAGCCCGTTCCCAACGCAAAGACCAAAGGCATCAGCCACGACCACGCTATGGGCATGGTTACCGCCATATCGATCATGGTGACGAAATACACCAGCCTGTGCGGGCAAAAAGCAATGGCAAAGAAAATACCCAACATAAACGACCACAAGCCCGTGAAACGACTGTCCAACTGCGACAACATCTTGTTGAGCCCGTGGTCGTGCTCGTGGTGGTGGCGCCCCGTAAAGAGGAGCACCACACCGCAAACGAGCATGAAAACGGCAAGAATCGGCTCCCCGTAGTGCTCCAGCGCATGCTGGAAGCCGTCGGTCTGCGCACCGAGGAGGAAAGGCACGCTCAGCAGCATATAAGTAACCAACTTGCCCAAAACGAACATCAGTCCGTTGAGCAACACCCGCCGCTTGTTGTTTATCTCGCGGTCAATGTAACTAATGGCCGTAATGCTCGTGAAGAGCGTACAGGGGTCGAGTATGGTCAGCAGCCCAAGGAGTAGGGCGGTCAATAATTGCATCATAACAGTAAAAAAAACGCCAAATACGAAAATCCTTGCAAAAGTACACTTTTTTTTTCAATTGTGCAATAGCGTTTCTCTTTTTTCCATACGAGAAATTTTGCAATAGAAGCGTGAAACGAAAAGATTTGCGTGATTTGTGTGAAATTCACAAACCGATACGGCGTGATTTTCACAAATAATAGAGCCCGAAAGCGGAGTAGGGTAGAGATTTGTGAACGGAGGAGGTTGGCAATCACAACCCCGCAGGCACAGGGTTTTAGCGGTTTGTCTCTTTTGTTTATACAATATGTTTTTCAAGTCGTAACATACTGAAAAACAATAGTTATGAAATTTACTTTATGTAGTTATGAGCGAGTTGGGGCAAACGGCGGGAGTTGCGGTCGGCGGTGGCGTAGGTTTTGCCGTTTTACGCGATTTAGTATGCTGAAAATCTATATATTACAACTTTTACCAAATATGGCAGATACGGGTGTTTTCAACAAAGGGCGTGTAGATAAGTGTCGATATGGAGTTTTGTGTATTTCACAACTGCAAATGTTTGTGCGCATATGTTTGTGAATTTTTATTTTGAAAATACATTTGCAAATATCAAAAAGTTTTCGTATCTTTGCAGCCGAAATTCACATAAATATCGGCGTAAAAGTATGAATGAGCGTGAAAGATTATTGAAATTAATGGCAGACCAAAATATGTCCGCGAAGCAGTTTGCCGCCGAAGTAGGTATCCAAGCAGGAACCATCAGCAATATCGTAAACGGCAGGAACAATCCCAGTCTGTATGTAATGCAGCGCGTGCTGAACCGCTTTCGGACACTCAACAGCGACTGGCTGATTTTGGGCGTGGGCAACATGTACCGCACCGAGGGCGGCAAAGAAAACAAAGAGAGCGGTGAGGCAAAGGACAAACAGCAGGAGATATTCGACTTCGAGGACGACGCTCTTTTCCCGCAACAGCAGCCCGCTGAGCCACAGCCGCGACCCATGCCTCCAACGAGTTCCGCCCCCGTCCCCGCCCGCGAACCGCAGCAGGCGGCAGGCACAAAAAAACAGCAGACCGCCCCAACGGAGCAGCCTGCCGCAAAACAAATCGAGCGTATTATCGTGTTTTATACCAACGGCACATTCAATGAAATCTCATCAAAGTGATTTGCGACTGACAAGGGCGAAGTCAATGACCTCCTGAATGTCCTGCACATAGTGGAACTTCAAGCCTTTGAGGTATTTCTCGGGAATCTCCGCCACATCTTTGCGGTTGTCCGCGCAGAGGACGAGGTCGGTTATTCCGGCACGCTTCGCCGCCAAAATCTTCTCTTTCACGCCCCCAATGGGCAGCACCTTTCCCCGCAGCGTCATCTCTCCGGTCATGGCAATGCGGGGGCGCACTTTCCGCCGCGTGAACGCACTCACCAGCGCCGTCGTCATCGTAATGCCCGCGCTGGGACCGTCTTTGGGGATTGCCCCCTCCGGCACATGGATATGTACCGAGTTGGTTTCCAAGTCCTTACGGTTAATGCCGAAGTCCTGCGCATGGGCTTTTATGTAACCGAGCGCCAACATGGCGGACTCTTTCATCACATCGCCCAAGTTGCCCGTGAGCGTGAGCGCGGGGGTCTTGCTCGGCGAAAGCGACGCCTCAATGAAGAGTATCTCGCCGCCGACCTGCGTCCATGCCAGCCCCGTAACCACACCGATATACTTGTTGGTTTCCCACGAGTCGCGGCTGTATCTCGGCTGCCCGAGGTATTCTATCAAATCCTCGCGCGTAATGGCGGTGTTATACTCCTGACCCAACGCCAACTTGGTGTCCACCTTGCGGCAGATACTCGCAATCTTTCTGTCGAGCGAACGCACGCCGGACTCGCGCGTGTAATCGTCGATTATATGCCCGATAATCTCCTTCCGGAATTTGAGTTGCGCGGGCTTTATGCCGTGCTTGGCAAGTTCGTTCGGGATAAGGTGACGCTTGGCAATCTCCTCCTTCTCTTCCTGCAAATAGCCGGTCATCTCAATGAGTTCCATCCTGTCGAGCAGGGGACGGGGAATGGTGTCAAGACTGTTGGCGGTGGCAATGAAGAGCACATGGCTCAAGTCGTAGTTAATGTCGAGGAAATTGTCGTGGAAGGTGCCGTTCTGCTCTGGGTCAAGCACTTCCAGCAATGCCGCGGTGGGGTCGCCCGCATGGGTGTTGGCACCGACCTTGTCGATTTCGTCCAGCACGAAGACGGGATTGGAAGTGCCCACCTTGCGCAACGATTGTATGATTCTTCCCGGCATGGCGCCGATATAAGTACGCCTGTGTCCTCGAATCTCCGCCTCGTCGTGCAAGCCGCCCAACGAGATACGCGCATACTTCCTGCCGAGCGCCGTGGCGATGGACTTTCCGAGGCTGGTCTTTCCGACTCCCGGAGGTCCGTACAGACAGAGAATAGGGGTGCTATGTCCGCCTTCACCGTCCTTCGCGGGCTGAACTTCTTGCAGTTGCCGCTGCACGGCGAGGTATTCCACGACGCGCTCTTTCACTTTCTCCATGCCGTAATGGTCGTGGTCAAGCACTTTTTGGGCATTCTTCAAGTCGTAGTTGTCGTTGGTGTATTCTCCCCACGGCAAATCCAGCAGGGTGTCCAAATAGTTCTCCTGCGTGGTATATTCGGGAGAGTGGGTGGGAATCCGCTCGAGTTTTCGCAATTCCTTGTCGAAGACCTCTTGCACCGCCGCCGACCACTTCTTCTGCGCCGCCCGATCGCGCATCTCTTTTGCCCGCTCGGCGCCCGTTTCGCCCAATTCCTTCTGAATGGTCTCCATCTGCTGGTGGAGGTAGAACTCGCGCTGCTGCTTGCTCATCTCCTCCTCGGTCTTGGACTGTATGTCCGCTTTCATTTGGAGAACCTGCACCTCCTTGTTCAGCAGTTCGAGCAAGCGGAAAGAGCGCTCGCTAATAGACTGATATTGAAGCAGTTTCTGCTTGTCCTCAATCTTGAACTCAAAGTTGGTGCAAATGTAATTGACGAGGGTAGGCGGGTTGTCGATACTCTTGAGCGTCAGACTCGCCTCCGGCGGGATATTCGTCGCCTTCTGCAACAACTGAATCGCCTGGTCTTTAATGTTGCTGACAATCGCCAAGAACTCTTTGTCGCCTTTGCGCGGGAACTCCTCTGGAACGCGGTGTATGCGGGCTTTCAGTCCGTTGCGGGAGGGGGTGAAGTCATCCACCTGTATGCGCTCAATGCCCTCCAAGATAACCATTTTTGTACCGCTCTGAATCTCAATGATTTGCATTACGCGGGCGGCGGTGCCCAAAGTATATAAATCGCTTTCTTTGGGCTCTTGGGTTTCTTTTTCCTTCTGGCAACATACGGCTACGAGTTGCTCCTTGTTATAAGCGTTCGTAACAAGTTTCAAGGATTTGGGTCGTCCCACCGCCACCGGCATCATCACGCCGGGGAAGAGAACGCGGTTGCGCAAGGGCAAGACATCCAAAATGTCGCCATCGTTGAGCGCAACGGAATCGCCATCGTTGCCTTGTATAATGGAAACGACGCGTTTGGTGGCAGGCGTGTTCTGTTCGTTGTCGAAATAATCAATGAGCATAATCGAAAGTAAATCGAAATGATAATAGGGAATAAAATTATTTATAGTTAGGTTTGCCTTTGGTGTTATTTTACATAATCACGATTATAATTATTTTTGCCAAAGTTTTTTGGTTTCATACATAGAGGCAAAACAACCATCACCAAAAGCGGCTGCAAAGTTAGTAATAAATTTTGGATTATGCAAGAAGTTCGCGGAAAAATACGACTTACCTTTTACGGTATCCCTTTTTTTATGACCAAAAAAAGACTGCCCAACCAAAAGTCAGGCAGTCTCGTCCGGGTTCGGCCGTTTCTTCGTTTTACAAAAAGAAAAGAATCATCATCTGTCCCGTCAGCACGCGGAGGAACATCGTCAGCGGATAAACCGTGGAATAAGCCACGGCGGCACGGTCGTTGGTGGAGGACTGGGCTGTGGCATACGCCAATGCCGGCGGGTCGGTGGTGCTGCCCGCTATCAAGCCCATGAGGGTGAAATAATCCAACTTGAGCCACAAGCGCCCCACGAGGGCTGCAATGATAAGCGGCACCAGCGTAATGATAACACCGTAGCCAATCCACACATATCCGCCCGCAAGCAAAGTGGGCACAAAAGTCTTGCCCGCACCGAAGCCCACCGCGGCAAGGAACATGGCAATCCCAATTTCGCGAATCATCAGGTTGGCACTGCTGGTGGTATAAGTAACAATATGCCACTTGGGACCGAAATAACCCAACAGAATGGCAATAATGAGCGTGCCGCCCGCCAATCCGAGTTTGAAGGGCTGGGAAAGCCCCGGCAACATAATGGGCAGCATACCCAATGCCACGCCGATACCAATGCCGCAGAAAATGGCGGCGAGGTTCGGCATATCGAGGCGCTTGGTGGAATTGCCCACATACTTTGCCACCTTCTCCACATCCTTTTCTTCGCCGACCACGGTCAGGCGGTCGCCCAACTGAAGGTAGAGGTCGCGTGTAGCCAAGAGTTCGATTCCCGCACGGCGGATACGCGTAATGCTGACATGGTAAATGGCACGGATATTGAGTTCTCCAATGCGCTTTCCGTTGAGTTCGGAGCGGGTAACGGTAATGTGTTTCGAGACAAGGTGTGCCGTCTGCTTGTCCCGCTCCGGCAGGCTTGTCCGCTCTCCCAAGAGGAGCACGCTCTTCTCATGGTCGGCATCGGTTACCACCCGCACGCGGTCGCCGCAGTGCAAAACGGTATTGACATCGGGCATCTCGTCCTCGCCGTCGGGGTGTATCAAGCGGCTGACAATGAGTTTCATATTGCACAGGTGTCCGAGGTCTTTAATGGGAGTACCCTCCACCTGCGGGTTGGTGAGCGTAATATCGAGGAACTCGATTTCTTTCTGCACATCTTTCTCCGCCTCGACACGGGCTTCCTCCTTGTCCAGTTTGATACGGAAAATCCAGCGCATGAGCATCAGCACAAAGATAATACCCACGACGCCGAGGGGATACGCCATGGCATAGCCGCTGGCAATGTCGGGATTGGCGACGCCGCGCATATCAGCGTATGCCTGCTGGGCGGCACCGAGACCGGGCGTGTTGGTAACCGCACCGAAGAGGACACCGGTCATGGTGGCGATATCCACGCCGCTCAACAAGTGAATCAGATAAGCGGTAACACAGCCCAAAAGGACGATACCCGTTGCCAACAAATTCAGTTTGAGCCCACCCTTGCCGAAAGAGGAAAAGAAAGACGGACCTACCTGTAAACCAATGGAATAGACAAAGAGAATAAGCCCGAAATCTTTGGCAAACGACTCCACCTGCGGGTCGAGGTGCATGCCGAAATGGGAGAAGGTAATCGCCACGAAGAGAATCCAAGTAACACCCAAAGTAATGCCTTTGAACTTCAACTGGTTACCCAAGAAGACACCAAGCGCAATCGCCAAGGTGAGGACAAAAATGGAATGCGCTATGCCTGTACCAAAAAACAAATCGTGAAACCAAGACATAAGACTAATTTTTTATTAACAATGCAATTTTTATGCCACCGAACCGAGGACACTCAACGCCCGACCTAAAACGGACTGCAAAGGTACTGCTTTTTTGCGAGATACGCAAATAATCGGCGGCTTTTCGTTTTATGTGTGCATATTTTCCCTTTGGAAACGGGGAGTGAGGTCGGCAAGAATGGAGCCCGTAGCGCAGTCCATGCGGTAGAAGCGCTGGTTCGTCCGCCGGCTTTTCAAGCCTCCCAAGGCTTCAATGTAGGGTCCTACTTTTATGTAGTCGAAGGAGCGGCGTAAAGCGGACGGCAACCGTTCCCAAGTGAAACCCGTGTACCACGCCGTGCGCAGGCGGTGGCAGGTGCGGACGCGGTCGGCAAGCAGGCGGAGAGCCTCCAAGTCGGCATCGCCTCCCATGAACGCCACGCAGGTAATGCAAGGGTATCGCGCAATGAGAGTGTCCAGCGCCCGCTCGGTCAGCACCTCGCCTTGGTCAAGCCACAGCCGAGGGCTGTGGCAGCCGGGGCAACGGTGCGGACAGCGGCTGATATTGAGCGCCAGAGTGGTCTCGTCGGGCACCTCTTGAAAGACAATATCGTAATCAAGGAAACGCAAGGGAATTTTTGAATTATGAATTATGAATTATGAATTATGAGGGCGTAATGAATTATGAATTATGAATTATGAATTATGAGGGCGTATGCTCTACACATGCTTTGCACATGCTCTACACATGCTTTGCACATGCTCTACACATGCACTACACATGCTCTACACATGCTCTACACATGCTCTACATATGCTCGTGTATGCTTCGTATGCTCTGTGTATGCTTTGCGTATATGCCTTGCCCTACCCCTCTCTAAGCAGTTCGTTCCGAACTGTCCGCAGGCGAGACGCCTGCGTCCCCAGTAATGCTTTGCCCTACCCTCTCTAAGCAGTTCGTTCCGAACTGTCCGCAGGCGAGACGCCTGCGTCCCCAGTAATGCCCTTGGCGTAGTAGCGGCGGGCGGCTTCCTGCTGGCGGGGTTCGGAGAAATTGCTGACACGCTTCAAGTAGCCAATGATACGCGTGAGGTAATCCAAGTTCTGACTGCCGCAGACCGGACAGCGGCGCAGATAACGCTTGTCGATATGTCCGCAATCGTTGCAGGCGGTATTGGGGATATTGAAAGTGAAGTAGTTGGTGCCCTCCTGCGCCGCGACACGGAGAAGGTTGCGGTACTGAGGTTGCGAGAGGTGCTCCTCCAAATTGCAATGGAGCGCAGAACCACCCGTGAGGTGCTCCACATACTTTCTGCCGTGGAGGCGGAACTTGTCGAGCACATTGAGCGTGGCGTCTTCCACAATGTAGAAATAACTGTTGTAGCAGTCGCGGGGGACAATGTAGCCGTCTTCCTTATCCCACTTGGCGTGCTTCACCCCGACATTCTCCGCGGGAATCATCTCGCAGTTGAAGAGTATCTCCTTGGAACGGTATGCCTTGTTGAGGCGCTCAATCGTGCCGAGGACGGTCTGCACAAAAGTTTCGTAACGGGGATTGTCGTTAATGGGTATTCCCAAGAACTCCGCCGCCTCGACCATACCATTTACGCCAATGGTCAGATACTGGCGACTGAGGTTGATAAAACCCGAATCGAAAAGCGGGAGCATGCCCTGCTGCTGCAACTGTTTGAGGTTCTCGTTGTAGGCGAGTTGCACCTTGTGCATAAGGTCAACAATCTCCTCTATATACTGCTGGTAGGGAATGTGGTTGCGCACGGCGTATTGGACGGTGCGATTCAGATTTATGGTGAGCACACTCTTGGAGCCCGTGCTGACGCCGCCTGCGCCGAGCGTGTAGGAGAAGCCGTTGTCGGTGATTTCGTTGCGCAAGCGGCAGCAGGAAGCCAGCGAGTCGGCATTGTCGCTGAGGTAGGTGAAGAAGGAGTGCCCCTCGGCGTACATCTGCGCCGTGAAGTCGGCATACTCCGCGTCTTTCACATCGCCGTTCTCGCTGAGCAGCGCCATGGTCTCGACGGGGAAGGTGAGCACGGCACGGGTGCGCTCCTCGTTGAACCAGCGCATGAAACGCTTTTGCAGCCAGTTGAGCGAGTCCCAATGCGGGCGGTCGCCGTTCGGGAAACGGAACTCGCCGAAGATACTCTCGAAATAATAGCGGTCGTAGTAACTGATATTCCAAAAGACGGACTGGAAATTGCGGGCACCGGAAGGCTGGTTAATGGAATAAACGACCTGCTGGAAACCGTCGGTGATAACCTTGTCAATGGTGCGCTTCTTCTTCGACAAATCCACCACCTCGTCGGCACGCAGGTAGTAGTCGTCGCCGTATTCCTGCTCAATAAAATAGTTCATGTACATGAGGAACTCAGGCGTGGCGCAAGCACCGGACAACATGGAGGAGACCATGAAAACCATGTTGATAAACCCGCCGCAGAAGGACTTGAGATTGGTGGGCGCGGTGGCGTTGCCTCCAATGGGCTTGGTGCCTTCGAGGAGCCACGGATACATGGTAATGCTGGCGCAGTAGTTGGCAAGCGAGGTCTCGTCGTTCTTGTAAATGAAATGCTGTTTGAGCAGGGCAATGTATTTGTCCGCGAGTTCCTTTCCATACATCTTCTCAATGCGGTCGCAGAGCATGCGGCGATTGAGGCGAATGTAGTTGCTCTTGGGCAGTTCGCCGATAAGCGTGGCAATGTTCTTCTTCTCCACATTGGCGTTGGCGTCGTACTTGCTGCCCGTGGCGGCATTGGTGGCGGAACAGTAGTTAATAAGGAAGTCGAGTTTCTCCAGCGTCTCGCGGTCTTTGGTATGGCGGTAGCGGTAAATCATGTAGTTCTTCGCCACGGTGTAGTAGTGCTCCGCCATGAGCGCCACCTCCACCTGGTTCTGAATTTCCTCCACGCTAATGCCGCTATGAATGCGAAGCCGCGAGAGCAAGGCGGAAAGGGTTTCTTCGGTAGCAAAAGAGCCGGACGCAATGAATGCCTTGGAAATGGCATTCTTGATTTTGTCAATAGAGAAAGGTTCCTGCTTCCCGTCTCGCTTAATAATGTAAGTGTCCATGATTTAACTATTTAACAAATTATACAATTAACATTTGAGAATCGTTCTCCTCCGCAGGCGGGGACGCGCTGTGTATCAACAAAAAAACATTCCGCCTGCTCTTTCGAGTAAGCGGAACGCATGATATGCCCGTGGTTTCGACCTCCAATGGCGGCGGGAAATCTCGCTTCGTAATCCTTAGTCAGGAAAAAAGAACGCCTCCCTACCCTACGGTCTATTCGTTCACGCTTCATTCCTCGAAAGCGGTTGCTGAACGGAACAACAGGCAGGTCTTCTGACTTATCCCATTTCGCATCCTTCCCGATATGGTTGCCCCATGTCAGTGGATTGTTCGCGAAAGACACCCGTTTGCAGTTTCAGGTTTCAAGCAGGACTTTTAACCCAAAACCTTTTTAGTTACAAACATAATGCGGACTTACAGCAGCGGGTCTGCTACGGACTTTCACCGTATTCCCTTTTCAATCAGGGCGTTACTCCTGATACCCATTATTCGTTTTCAAAAACTCGGTGCAAAGATACTGCTTTTTTCCGAAATGTGCAAATAAAAATTACTTTTTTATCTTATCCGTTGAGGGAGGCGGATACGGAGTGTTGCAGGGAGGGGCTGTTTTTGCAGAAAAAACTTTGCAAAATAGAAAAAAAGTTGGTCGTTTCAAAAATAATCCGTACCTTTGCATAACTTATCCGATTCGGGGACTTGCGGGAGCCGGACGGAAGGGGCATTTATTTGGATTACATTTCGTTTGTACAAAGAATAGAATATGCTTTTGATATTTGATTTAGACGGTACTCTGCTGAATACCATAGCCGATTTGGGAACCGCCTGCAACCACGCGTTGCGAGCGTTGGGCTACCCCACCCACTCGCTTGAGGAATACCCCAACCTGGTTGGCAACGGGGTAAACAAGTTAATAGAGCGTGCGCTCCCCGCGGAGGCGAATACCTCGTGCAACCAAACGCACGACCTGATCCAACGAATGCGTGCCGAGTTTATCCCCTTCTACAATGCACACAACCTGGACTTGACGCGTCCGTATGAAGGCGTGGTGGAGGTGCTGAATGCCCTGAAAGCCGACGGGCACAAGTTGGCGGTGGCGTCCAACAAGTATCAAGAAGCCACAGCCAAAGTGGTGGCGCACTTCTTCCCCGATACTTTCGACATAGTATATGGCGAGCGGGAGGGCGTGGAGCGGAAGCCCAATCCGCAAATAGTTTACGATATATTCGCCGCGATCAACCATACGGGAGGCAAGACTCTCTATGCGGGCGACAGCCTTGTGGACATCGCGACCGCCCGCAATGCCGGCGTGCCAGTCGCAGCCTGCGCGTGGGGCTTCTGCAGCCGTGCGGAACTGGCGGCCGCGGAGCCGGATTACCTGATTGAGCATGCGGGAGAACTGGCGGGCATCGTACGGGAAACGGAAAAGAAATAACCTTATATATATACTGCAATATGGAGATTCGTGATTACATAGCGGCGCATCGTGCGCGTTTTATGGCGGAATGGGAAAGTCTGCTCCGCATTCCGAGTGTGAGTTGCCAAGAAGAACATCGTGAGGATATGTTGCGCTGCGCGGAGCGTTGGCGCGAGTTGCTGGCGGAAGCCGGCGCACAGCGGGCGGAGATAATGCCCTCGGAGGGCAATCCGTTTGTGTATGCCGAGTACACGCCGGAGCAGCCCAAGCAGACGGTTCTCGTCTATTCGCACTATGACGTAATGCCCGTGGAGCCACTGGAACTATGGCAGAGCGACCCGTGGGAGCCCGTGGTGCGCGAGGTGAACGGCACGCCGCGGCTCTTTGCCCGCGGCGCGGACGACGACAAAGGGCAAGCAATGATTCAGGTGAAAGCCTTTGAGTACATGGTGAAAAACGGGCTAATGGATTGCAGGGTGAAATTCCTCTTTGAAGGCGAGGAAGAAATCGGCAGCCCATCGCTGGAGCGATTCATCACCCAACACAAAGACCTGCTGCAATGCGATATTATCCTCGTGTCCGACACATCCATGATTGGCAAAGACACGCCCTCCATCACCACCGGTCTGCGCGGGTTGGCGTACTGGCAGGTGGAGGTGACGGGACCGAACCGCGACCTGCACTCGGGGCATTTCGGGGGTGCGGTGAAGAATCCCATAAACGCGCTGTGCGAAATGTTGAGCCGAGTGGTAAATGAGCAGGGGCGGATTACCATTCCGCATTTCTATGACCGCGTGCTGCCCATTCCCGCCGCCGAGCGCGAAATGATAGCGCAGATACCTTTTAACGAACAGCAGTATATGCAAGCCATCGGCGTGGACGCCCTCGCGGGCGAGGAAGGCTACTCCACCCTTGAACGCAACTCCTGCCGCCCGTCGTTCGACATATGCGGCATATGGGGCGGCTACGAAGGCGATGGCAGCAAGACCGTGCTGCCGAGCAAGGCTTTTGCCAAGATTTCGTGCCGACTGGTGGCTGACCAAGACCATGAAGAAGTGTCGCGGCACATGGTCGAATACCTGCAAGCGATTGCTCCGAAAGGCGTTCGCGTGGAGGTAACGCCCATGCACGGCGGACAAGGGTATGTGTGCCCAATAGATATTCCCGCGTACAAAGCAGCGGAAAAGGGATTTGAGACAGCCTTCGGCAAGCGTCCGTTAGCCGCCCGCCGCGGCGGGTCGATACCCATCATCTCGTCCTTCGAGCAGGTGCTTGGGGTGAAAACGATACTCATGGGCTTCGGGTTGGAGCAGAACGCGATTCACTCGCCCAACGAGTCCATGGACTTGGAAGTGTGGGAAAACGGTATTGTGGCCGTGACAGAGTTTTACAAACACCTCGGTGTTTGAGCGAGGAGGGATTCCAAAAGAAAAGACCGCTGAAAGGCGGTCTTTTTTATTGGTACAGGTTTAGTCGTTTTGCATAATCATCTGTGAGATGAGGGCGTAGAGTTGCTTCTGGTCGGGCGTTTTGAGAAGGGAGAGGTGGTGCTGCATCACCTGCTCGTCGCGGCGCTTGGCGGGACCCGTCTGGGCATCACGAGGCATGAGGCTGTGGACCTTCTCCGCCGTCCTGTCAATGAGCGGGAGCAAGGCTTGGAACGGGATATGGGTGTCCTTGAGCAAGTCCGCCGCAACGGCATACATATGGTTGGTGAAGTTGTTGGCAAAGACCCCCGCCACATGAAGGCGCTCACGGTCGTGCTGCGACGCCTCATAGACACGGGGCGTGAGCGTCTGCGCCAGCGTGAAAATAGCACTGACATCGTCTATTTGCCTGCCCTCCACGAAGACCGGTATCTGCGAGAAATCGTCCAACAGTTGTGCTTTGCTGAAAGTCTGGAAGAAATATAACACCCCCGCGTGCGGGAGTTCGTCGCCAAAGACGGAAAGCGGCACGGTGCCGGAGGTGTGGAGGTGCAGGGCTGTGCGAAGGTGGGCGTTCGAGGGTTTTCGGCTCTCTTCTGCCACCTTCCGCGCCACCGCGGGCAGTGCCTCGTCGCGGACGGCGTAGATATAGACATCCGCCGCAGGGAGGCAGTCCAGCCCCTCGCGGGAAGAGAGCATCTGCGTGCGCAATCCTTTGAGCGCAAAGGCGTGGTGGAGGTTGGCGGCTACATTGCCTTGACCAATGAGAACGATATTCATAAACATTATGTTGTTTTAGATATGTTGCCCTTACAGGGCTTTTTTATTATCCAAAAATCATCCATGAATTATCTAAAAATAACTCGTGAATAACCCAAGATTGACAGGCGGTTGACCGCAGTAAATCAGCGCACAAAAATTATGCCAGAAGAAGGAAAAACGGTAGAATACAAAGGCGTGGCAGAGAATTTCCACGCGGTTTTGACAATGACGGCGCAGGAGTTGGCACGGAATTTGTAGCAGAAGAGGCGTATGAAAGACCGTAGAGATTACATTATTGCGAAAGCAATGGAGTTGTACGCCACCAACGGGTACAACAATGTGTCGATTACCGACTTGCAACTGGCGTTGGATATGGGACGCGGGACACTGTACTACTACTTCAAAAATCAAGACGAACTCTTTGAAGTGTGCATGGACAAGTATTTCATTCAGCCTAAAATGCGCCTGTTTCAGTTGCCCGAAAACGAGGTAACCGTGGAGGACATGATACGGGTAATGCTCGGGTACGTGGAGTCGCTGAAAGAAGTGTTGCAGACATGGGACAACAAAAACATCAACACGAACAACGTGCTGAACCTAATGTTTTCCGCCTACAACCGCTTCCCCTCGCTGTACCGCCGCGCAAGCAAATTGTACACCACGGAAATAGAACTGTGGAAGAAAGCCATCCGCAACAGTATCCGCGCGGGGAAAGTGCGCAACAATGTGGACGTGGAGACGCTGGCAATGATGTTCACACACGTAAAAGACGCATATGACGCGGGACGACACGGAGTGGCAATGGACTTCGAGATATTCCCGCGGCAGTACAACTATTTGTATGAGTTGATAAAGGCGTAGAGAGTCTTTTTGGGGAAAAAGGGATTTGCGCCGGTGTCGGAGACAGTTTGGAACAAACTGTCCGCGGGCGGGACGCCCGCGTCCCCGGTTAGGAGTCAGAGAGGCTTTGCGCCTCTCTTTTTTGTTCCAAATGTACTATTAACAAGTAGAAAATCGTAAAAAAAGAAAGTTTGGCATAATTGTTGAACAGTTGTTCAAGATATTATGTGTACCTTTGCGAACGATGGAAAAAGGGATACATAATGTTGAATTAGCGTATTGCCCCGCCCCCTACCCCCTCCCCGCAAGCGAAGCGGGAGAATAGGAGAGCATCGCCTCGCATAATAGGGGCGAGCCTTGCATCGGTATATATCGCCCCTTCGGGGCTGTTGCGTTAAAGTTTTACCATATATTAATCGGAGTTTTGATTCTTATTCAGTTTAATCCATATTCCATTTAATTCTTATTCGTTGATTCTTATTCAATCAGGAAAATAAAATAATATCAATATGGCAACAAAACACTATTTGACGTATCTGCAAGATACGATTAAGCGTCGCTGGGACGCTCCCGCACTGGCGGATTTGGACAGCCCCACCAAGTATTCTTACGCAGACCTTGCTGCACAGATTGCGCGTCTGCACATTACTTTTGAGGCTCTCGGTATCAAGAAAGGCGACAAAGTGGCACTCTGCGGGCGCAACTGCTCGAACTGGGGCGTTATCTTCCTCGCCATCGAGTCGTACGGCGCAGTGGTAGTCAGCATTCTGCCTGACTTCACGGGCGAAGGTATCCACAACCTCGTGAACCACTCGGAGGCCAGCCTGTTCTATGTAGGTCCGAACGTGCGCAACAAGATTAAGCCCGAAGAAATGCCCGCGTTGAAAGGGATTGTCTTCATGGACGACTTCTCGCTCTTCCATGCCGCCAACGAGGAAGTTGCGGCAGCGTACGCCACCGTGGACAAGGCATTTGCCAAGAAATACCCCAACGGCGTAACACGCGAGGACGTTTGCTATCCGACCGACAACCTGCAAGAACTGGCTATCATCAACTACACTTCGGGTACGACGAGCGCTCCGAAGGGCGTTATGCTCACGCAAGAGAACATGTCGGGCAACATCGAGTTTGCCTTCGACAACATCACGCGCACCGATAACGACAAGGTGGTGTCAATGCTGCCCATTGCACACGCATTCGGCTTGGCATTCGAGTTCCTGTATCAGGTATGCGCGGGTTCGAGCACTTATTTCCTGACCAAAGCCCCCACCCCGTCGGCACTAATGAAAGCGTTTGCACAGGTGCATCCGTACATGATTCTGACGGTGCCTCTGGTGATTGAGAAGATTATCAAGAAGAAAGTGTTCCCCATAATTCACAAGCCCGTGATAAAGGTGCTGTGGAACACGCCCGGTATCAAGAACATCATTCGCAAGAAAGTACACGACAGCCTAATGGAAGCCTTCGGCAACGAGTTGCGCTACCTGATTATCGGCGGCGCCGCCCTGAACAAAGAGGTGGAGCAAGTGCTGCGCGACGTAAACCTCTGCTACTGCGTGGGTTACGGTATGACCGAGTGCGGACCGCTGATTTCCTACGAGAACTGGAAGAAGTTTGCATTCCACAGTTGCGGTAAGGAGTTGCCGCAGTGCCGTATCCGTATCGACTCGGACGACCCGCAACACAAAGAAGGCGAGGTACAGGTGAAGGGCGTGAACGTTATGAAGGGCTACTACAAGAACGAAGAAGCCACAAAAGCCGTGTTCACCGAAGACGGCTGGATGCGCACGGGCGACCTCGGCGTGCTGGACGCAGAAGGCAACCTGTTCCTGCGCGGACGCAGCAAGAACATGATTCTCGGTCCTTCGGGACAGAACATTTATCCGGAAGAGATTGAGGACAAACTGAACAACATGCCGGGCGTGGTAGAGTCGGTGGTAGTGGAGCGCGAAGGCAAACTGGTGGCGCTGGTATTCCCCGACAACACTCCGGAAGGACACAAGTTGCTGAACGGCGAACCGACCTTCGCAAAGTTAATGGAGGCGAACCGCAAACAACTGAACAAAGAATTGCCGCAATACAGCCAAATAGCCTACGTGGAGTTGGTAGCCAACGAGTTTGAGAAGACTCCGAAGCGTTCGATTAAGCGGTTTATGTACAAGTAGTTTTGGATGAAGGATGAAGGGTAAAAGACGAAAGACTCAATGGTTTCGACCGTGAAACCCCATGGATGAATGCAAGCAGTCTGGAATCTTTTATCCTTCATCCTTTATCGTGATTTAAGGTATGACAAAGATTAAAGGAAAGAATGTCCTCATCACCGGCGGTGCATCGGGGATTGGGAAAATTATGGGGCGTATCTGCCTCGAGAAAGGTGCCAAGAACCTGATTATCTGGGACGTGAATCCCACCACGCTGGCGGCAGCCAAAGAGGAACTGGGTCAGCATGGCATGGTTACGACCTACCAAGTGGACGTGATGAACGATGATTTGGTGGTGGCGACCTACAAGGAAGTGTTAAAGAAGTTCGAGCGCGTGGGCGTGCTGATAAACTGCGCGGGTATCGTGCGCGGCAATCAGACCTTCAACAACAACACAATAGCCGATGTGCGTCTGACCTTCGGGGTGAACACGATAGCGCCAATGGTGCTGTCGCTGCAAGCGTTGCAGCCGATGCTGGACGCCAACGAAGGGCATATCTGCAACATCGCATCGGAAGCGGGCATGATAAGCAATCCGAAGATGTCGGTATATGCGGCAAGCAAATGGGCGGTAATCGGCTGGAGCGACTCGGTGCGTATCGAGTTGCACCAAATGAAGAAAAACGTGCACTTCACCACGATTGCACCCTACTACATCAACACGGGTATGTTTGACGGCGTGGAGTCGCCCATTTTCCCGATACTTGACCCCGAAAAGACCGCCGGCAAGATTATCCGCGCAATAGAAAAGAACCAAGACTTCTGCGGACTGCCGTGGGGCTTCCACTTCGTGCGTTTCTTCCAAGGAATCCTGCCGACATGCGTGTTTGACTGGCTGTTTGGCACGGTATTTGGTATCTTCAGAGCAATGGACCACTTTACGGGAAGAAAAGGGTGATTTTAATTATGAATTATGAATTATGAGCGCTCATGCTTCGGACTCCCTTGCGGGACTCTCTTGATTCTCGATTCTTAATTTTCGACGCTCTTTTGATTCTCAATTCAATATTCTAAATCCACAACGATGCAAGAGATTATTCAGCACATTCATGAGGCGCAGCGGGCGTATTTCCATTCGGGTGCGACGCGCGACATGGCTTTCCGCAAAGAAATGTTGCGGAAGTTGAAGGCAGCGATTAAGCAGTATGAGAAGCCTTTGACAGACGCCCTTTGGACGGATTTGCACAAGTCTTACGAGGAAGCCTACCTGACGGAGATAAGCATTGTCTATGGCGAGATTCGCACCCACCTGCGGAAATGCGGGAAATGGGCGAAAGCCGAGCGCAAGCCCTCGCCCGTGGCAATCATGCCCGGCAGGAGCAAGATACTGAAAGAACCGTTGGGCAACGCACTGATTATCGCGCCGTGGAACTACCCCGTGCAGTTGCTGCTCAACCCGCTGGTGGGTGCCATATCCGCCGGCTGCACCGCCATGCTCAAGCCATCGCCCTACGTGCCGCACGTGTCCGCTGTACTGGTGGAGATGATTGAAGCGACCTTCCCCGAAGAATATATTGCCATCGTGGAGGGACACCGAGAAGTAAATCAGATGTTGCTCGGCGAGCGCTGGGACATGATATTTTTCACCGGCAGTCCCGACTTGGGAAAAATGGTAATGGACGCCGCCGCAAAGAATCTGACCCCCGTGGTGCTGGAACTGGGCGGCAAGAGCCCGTGTATCATAGACCGATCCGCCAACCTGAAAGTGGCGGCAAAACGCGTGGCATGGGGCAAGTTGCTGAACGCCGGACAGACCTGTATCGCACCGGATTATCTGCTGGTGCAGAACGAGGTGAAAGAGGAGTTTTTGCAGTTGCTGGCGGCGGAGTTTGACCACCTGCTGGGCAAGAATCAGCAGGAGGCGAAGCATTTTGTGCGTATCGTGAGCGACAGGGCATTTGCCCGACTGAGCGGTTATCTGCAATACGGCAAGGTTTACTACGGCGGCAAGATGGACGCGAGAGAGCGTTTCTTCTCCCCCACCCTGCTCACTGATGTGGATGCGTCTTCGCCCGTAATGCAAGAAGAGATATTCGGCCCCATTTTCCCCGTAATGACTTTTGGCGAACTGTCCGAAGCGACGGAGTTTGTAACGAAGCGCGAGAAACCGCTGGCGCTGTACTACTTCGGCAAGGAAAGCGACTATATTCTGAGCCACACCTCGGCGGGCGGCACCTGTATCAACGACACCATCATGCACATAGTGAACAACCATATTCCGTTCGGCGGCGTGGGCAATTCGGGTATGTCGTGCTACCACGGCAAAGACTCGTTCCTCGCCTTCAGCCACCGCCGTTCGGTGGTTACCACCCCGACATGGATTGACATGCCGTTCCGATATATGCCGTACAAACTATTTAAGTTAGTAAAGAACTTGCTATGAGACTGATTCATAATCCCTGGACGGGCATGAGCGGCTACAACTGCTTCGGCTGCTGCCCGACCAACCCCATTGGCGCACAGATGCGCTTCTACGAAGACGGAGACGACATTATCTCCATTTGGAAACCCACGCAGAACCACCAATCATGGATAAACACGCTCCACGGCGGCATGCAAGCCGTGTTGCTGGACGAGGTGTGCGGTTGGGTGATATTTCACAAGTTGCAGACCGCGGGCGTAACCGCGAAAATGGAAACGCGCTACCACAAGCCCGTCTCCACCCTGCAACCGTACATCAAACTGCGCGGCTACCTGAAAGAGATGAAACGCAATATAGCGATTGTCGCAGGCGAGATATGGAGCGCAGACGGCGAACTGCTCTGCGACTGTCTGTGCACCTACTTCACTTTCCCGCAAGAGAAAGCCCGCGAGGAGATGATGTACAAACCGTCAACCGTGGAAGACGAGGATATCACCTGGGAAGAACTGCAACGGGAATTGGCATAGACTTTATCAAACCGTTTCGCGTCCGCAGAGCAGGCGGAAAGGGCAGTAAGATTTGCATTGGTCTTCTGCCACCATCGGAAATTCCGTGTCGGTCTTAATGTCCGACACTTTTTTTTGCAGTCGGGGGAGGAACTCACCGCGAATGGAAAGGTAGTTATCCACCGGTTCGCCCTCAATCTTCACCATGCCGTCCGTCTGACTGAGGTTCTTTTGGGTGAAGTAGAGATGAGGCGTCAAGTGCGTGTCGGGAACTGCGTGTTGAGAACTGCGTGTCAGGGACTGCGTGTCGGGAAGTTTCGATAACGCCGCCTCGCTGTATATGAGCGTTTGGAGGACATAACGCGCATCGGGAGATTCCAACAGTTCATCCCATGTGGTTTCCAGTCGTTCGGCGTGGAAAGAGCCGGTTTTGTAATCCACAATACGCACCCTGTCTCCTATCTTGTCCATGCGGTCAATGATTCCGCCCACTTTCACGCCATCCAGCAGGGAGAACTTTTTTTGCTCCGACATGAGTATCGTCAGCCCGTAGTCTTGCGCGTCTTTCTTATCGCGGCGCAGGATATTCTTCACATACTCAATAATGACCATATTCTCCATCGGATGTTTGTCGAAATGGTACTCCACTCCACTCTCCCGACTCACCTCTTCATATACCTTCCGCAGCGTGTCGGTGAGCAGAGCCGTATCGCCGGCTGTCCGCTCCAGCCAGTCGGCATCCAACGGTGTTTTTAGTTTGTCCTGATACAAGTCCTGCATGACCTTGTGAACAAAAGTTCCCAGCGTGTTTGATGCGAAAATCAAAGTGTCGGGTTCCACCTGCTTGAGCCGCTCCACATACTGCCAATAGAATTTCCGTTTGCACTCAATGTAGGTATTGATGGCAGAAGGAGAAAGGGAGGTGAAAGAGCAAGGAGTCGTTACACTTGTCCCTGAGGTCTCGGCATCAGAAGCATTTGGGCTTGCCTCTTGCTTGCCCTGCTCGGTCAGCGAGAACTTGCGGACGGTGAAGTGTTCGGGATTAACCATCATCTGCATGACAAAGCGCGACATGCTCTTGCGCCCCATGGCGGTCTCCGCATCGCTGAACAGCAGCGTAACCTGCTTGGCACGCGCCATGAGGCGGAAGAAATTGTAGGCATAGACCAGTGCGCCCTCGTCTTTGGTGGGTATGTGGTAGGTCTTGCGCAGGTAGTAAGGAATGAAAGAGAGGTCTGCCGACTGCTGCGGTACCACCCCCTCTTCCACATTGAGCAGCAACAGGTTATCAAAATCGAGCATACGGGTTTCCAGCACACCCATTACCTGTACATCCGTAATCGGTTCGCCGTTGAAAGGCAACGATATACCGCTCAGGAAACGCACCAACAGGTTGCGCAAAAGGGGCAAGGAGGTAATGGCGTCCTGCAAAAGCGGGTCAAAAGTGAGTTGGCGGAAACGGTTAATGGCGCAACGCAGTTGATAAACCGACTCGCGCAAAAGGAGCGTATGCCAATCGGTCTGTTGTGAGGAGAGCCCCTCTGAAGCCTCAAAACCCTCTGAATCTCCAAGACCCTCTGAATCTCCCTTAAAGGGAGACTTTTGGTTCTCCCCCTTGGGGGAGTTGGAGAGGGTCTTTTGCGTCTCATCGAGCGTTTGTAGCAGCAAGTCCAATACCGCCAATATCTTCTCACGGGTGAGGTGCGGCGCGGGTGTCTCGCCTGCGCCATCGGTAGTATCGAGTGTCGGTTGTTCCAGCATCTGCATCACCTGCGCATAGACCTGCGTGTTGGCAAGCGGGAAACCTTTGGTAATGTTGATTGGTGTGGGTTCCGAGGTATCGCCCACGGCAAGCGCAGGCAAGGCATAAATAACAGGCTCCAACATCCCTTCATCGCAAATAACCACGGCAGTCCGATCGCCTTTCTTCGTGTAGTGCGCTTGCAACCACGGCGCCACATATTGTGCCTGCGCATTGCCCGTGGTGGCGGCAATGACCTCCACCGGCTTGGGTTGTGTCCACTGCACGGGTTGCGCCGCATTACCCAAATCGCGGATATGTTTCTCCACAAAGGCGAATGCTTTGGTATTGGTTTTGAAGTCCGCCACATAATCCCAGTAGAAACGCCCGTTTCTATGCTCTTTGAACCAGAGCATTAACTCCTTCTCCACCCTCAGCAGGTAGTTGAAACCGATAAAGCAGTAGGACTTCCGCGGCGGCGTTTGTCCGGAGCGGGTCGGCACAACCTGCCGATTTTCCCATTCCGAGATCCTTGTATCCACCTGCTCCAACGCCGCCCGCATACGCGCTCCCTCATAGCCTTTGCCCTCGTTTTGCAGTTGCTCATTGAGGTGCAGATATATCGTGTAGAGGTTCCGCCACAAGGCATCATACTTGGCTTGGACAGACTCTTCGTTGGTGTTTGTCGGGGCGCCCGACTGCCGAAGCAGGTCTTTCAACCGCAATAGAGTATCTTCGTCCAACTTTACCTGCTCCAACTCCCGTGCGGCAACGGCGTTCTCGAAAAAGGCTTTCACCTCACCTTGCGGCACGGCTTTGTCTATATTGTTGAAGTCGGAGATGATTTGTCGTCCCCAGCCGTAGAACAAGTCCGGCGTTATCTGTTCGCCGGTAACCTCCCGATATATCCGGAACAGGCGGCATATCAGGCGCAGTTCGTCCTCCTCCCGCAGGGGCGAGAGGGCGTCGAAGAGTTCGCTCAAAGTGATGATGGTAGGCATGAAAACGGGGGCAGGATGCTCCGCCCGTTGCAGTTGCTTCAACTCGTTTTTCAGCACCAGTCCCGCACGACGCGAGGGGAACACCAGCGTTACATCACGCAAGCCCTCCCATGTGTAGTGAGCCACTATATCTTTGGCTGTATGTAGTAAGAAACTGTTCATAAAAGTGGTTAGTGGTCAGTGGTTAGTGGTTAGTGGTTTGAGTCGGGTATTCGGGATTTTATCTCTTGGCACTTTTCTAATTTTCCCTGCCGTGCGTACCAGAGGTAGCCTTCCACCTGCTTGTAGCCGAGCAGGCGCATTACCTCCATGTACTCCGCCACCTGTTTATGGTATTTCGGATTAGGGGCGCCGAACTTATAATCCAGCACAATCGCCTTTTCGTCTTTCAGCATTACGCGGTCGGGGCGTTTCTCTGATCCGTCCGCCATTATCGCCTGCTCGCGCAGCAAATCCCAAGAGCCGTCAAACCACCCGCACATCTGCGGGTTATCCCACGCGCGGTTAATCAGTGCCTCCACCTGCCCGCGTTGTTCGTCCGACTCTATGATACCCCGCGCCATGTAGCGTTCCACCACCGCCGCCTGCTCTTCGCGCGTTACCATGTTTGCCAATATATCGTGGCAGAGCGAACCGATATGGATATGCGCTATCATCTCCTCCGCTTTCTCCTCGCCGAACCTGCCATAGAGCATCGACTCCTGCGACTGGCGGAATCGCACTTGGTCGGCATTGCTCTGAATCGTGGCGGGTATATCCTCCGCACGGCAAAAAGAGAAGAGGTCTGCTTTCTGCTCCTGCACGGGGCGGTGAATGTGAGGCGCATCGCCCAAGCAGTATTCCGCGTAGCAAGGTCGGGTATCATCATCGTAGGTTTCAAAAGCGGTACGCACCGCCTCGTTCATGTCGTATGCCTTCACGAGCAATGTCCCCACATGCAAATCTGCCGCCGGATCCCCTTTCTTGGCAATGGGGTAATCGGTATAGAGGTAGAGGTTGTCGGCAGCGCGGGTGAGTGCCACATAGAGCAGGTTGAGGTTATCCACCCGTTGCGCCTCCGCTTCTTGCCGGTAGGCTTCCTCGTAGGCCGTTCCTTCCATTGTCTGCGTCCAGGGTACGGGCACCTGTTTCAGCCTTTTTATGTTTCCCTGCGGCTGCACGCACGCCTCGCACCACAGGTTCGGGTGCTTCCCGCCATCCACCACAGGCCATGTGCAGAACGGGATAAACAGCGTCTTGCTCTCCAAGCCTTTGGATGAGTGGATGGACATAATGCGTAGCGCATTGGTATCGGGCGCGGAGATGGAGTCGGTGTGCATCATATCCGCCCAATACTGCAAGAACGCCTGCTTATCGGCTCCCTCGGTGGCGACAAAGTTCATTACTTTGTCCAAGAAACAGTTGAGGTAGGCGGTGTCCTCCCCCAAGAAAATGCCCTGTTCATCACACAGCAACAGCCGCACGAGAGCCTGCACCTGCTCGTACAGCGGCAAAGTGTTGGTCTCCGCAAGCCGCTCTTGCAGATTCGTTTTCGCGGGGTGTGCGTCGGGCAGGTGCAACTCCACATAGCGCCGTGCAATCTGCTGTTCGGGGTCGCTGCCCAACAGGGCGTTGATGAGTATCTGCACCGATTGCGACTGCTCCAGCACAAAACTGTCGCTTGACACGATACGCACCTCGTTGTGCCACGCTACATGCTTGTCGTAGTAGTCCGCCACTTGCCGAGCCTGTGCGTTCTTGCGAACCAGTATCATAATGTCCGAAGCCCGCTCGCCGTCATCCAGCAGTCGGCGTATGGTGGCGAACATGTCCTCCAAAATGTCTTTCTGCACCCGCGCCGTCTGCAAGGTTTGTTCGGCAAGCGTCGCCGAGTCTTTCTTCGTGGCTTTGCACTTGGGGTACACGCGCAGGCGCACAAATCCCCCGTCATTCTTGCCATTGTAGAAGTCGGAGAGGTTGTCGGTGGCGGTCTGACCACCGGCATACCCCTCGTCGTAGAGGGCTTTTATCTTGCGGTTCTCCTCGTTGAGTTCGCTTATCTTCATCATGGTTTGCAGGTTGAAGCGCACCACATTTTGCCGCGAACGGAAGTTCTTTACCAGCGGAGCAAACTCTTCGTTGTAATAATGCCTGAATATATCCTCCTCCGTGCCGAGTTCCGCCATAATATGCCAGTCGCCGTTACGCCAGCGGTAGATACTCTGCTTGATGTCGCCCACGATGAGCAGCGTATGCCCTTCGCCCGCCAGCACATCGGCAATCAGGGGTTGGAACACCTGCCATTGCAGCGTGCTGGTATCTTGGAACTCATCAATCATGATGTGCTTGTAGCGGATACCCGCTTTCTCCAATACGAAGTCCGCATCGCCTTCTTTGAGCGCATTGCGCAGGGTATCCGCCGTGCGGGCAAGCAACATTCGGTTCTCGTCTTGCAGGCAACTCTCTATTTCTCGCAGCAGGCTCTGCATCAGTCGCATGTCGTTCAGGCACGACCGTGTGAGCATGCACTCGCAGTATATCGTGCGGCAACGCGCCGCCTGCTCGTTGATATTCAGCAACAGTGTGTCGGTGGTCTTCTCCAATGTTTTCTCGGTCAGCCAGCGGAACTTGTCCTTCTTTTCCAGCGTCTTATCGCCCGCCAACGACCGTTCCAACCGTGTGATGGCATTACTCACCTGCTTGTCCGGCTTCGCCAATGCTTCGTTGGCATGCTTCGCCTGCGCCACCATGTTCTGCAAGTTCTGCATCTCCGGCAACTCCGCCCATCCGTCCAAACTGCGCTTGTAGGCACTAATCGCTTTCTCATCCAGTTCCACTTTCCCGTCCGACACCAGCATCTGCACCTGCTCGTTGTACAAATCCATCGCCAAGTCGATGATTGTCTTCCGCACATCCCACCGTTCCTCTTGGTGCAACTGCTCTTGCAGGTATTCGCCCATTATCTGCTGCAAATGCGTGTCCATATCCGTGGTGAGCATTCTGTCCACCGCCTTGGTAATCACCTGCCGCAGATTCAGTTCCACGCGAAAGCCTGCCCCCTTGCCCAACATCTTCGCCATGCCTGCCAGCAACATCTGCAAGAACGAGTCAATCGTGCTGACCTGCACATTGTCGTAGTCCAGCAACATCGCACGGAAGCACTCTTCCGCACGCGCACGCACTGCCGGGGACGCGGGCGTCTCGCCCGCGGGTAGTTCGGAACGAACTATATTCCCCTTCCCGCTCAACTCCAACGCCTTCTGCAAAAAAGCATCGTCGCCCGTCTCAGTGGCTATGCCGTAGAGGTACCCCAAGATACGCTCTTTCATCTCGGCGGTGGCTTTGTTGGTGAAGGTTACCGCAAGGATATTGCGGTAACTCTCGCCGCTCAGCAGCAGCCCCACATAGTAGGCTGCCAGCGTAAATGTCTTCCCCGTCCCCGCCGATGCGCGGCACACATTCATGGGATGTTGGTAATCTATTGCCATATCATGTTGAGAATTATCCTAACAAAGGGCGTAACTGCTTTGAAATAGCATCCAAAGCACGCTCCAACGCATTTTGCAGAGCCAATACCGAAGCCTCCACGCTAACCCCTTCCGCCCTGCATGAACATAGCAACTCCGCCGTTTGGGCATCGCGAATCTGAAGCATCACAGCCCTGCATCTTCCCACCGTGGCATCTATGGAGGACTCTACCTCTGCGTAACTGACCACCATGGTCTCTTTCAGCAACTCCTTGTTGTTCAGGTCAGGTAATATGGCATAGCCATGCTCCATAAACAGCCCGTTGATAAGACTCATGGGGCTGTGAGTGGACATTCCAATGGTGTCCCCTCCCACAATCAGCGCATCAATATGCATCACATAGACATAGCGGTAGTAACGAATGCTTGACTTTATCTCCAATTTAGGTTGGGGCAACTTCTCTTCCTTTGCAATAAACATTTGCTCTTTAGCCATAACAAAACAAAATTTATATTCCGCCTGCAAAGGTACAAAAAAATCTTGATTCCTGCAATAAGGATGGCGATTTTTGCTAAACCCGTACCATTCCGGCGACAACGAAAGCGGACAACAGCCCCGCCGTTTCCACCCTTTCAGACAAAAATATGCATTTTTTTTCGGAATTATTTGCGTATATCAATTATTATTCGTAATTTTGCAAACAATTTCAAAAAACGATATAGAAAACGCTATATAACATGATGAATTACACCCTCAAACAAGAGCAGTTGGCACAGTTTGCCAAAGCGCTCGGACATCCGGCGCGAATAGCCGTCATGCAGTTTCTGGCACAACGCAGCGAGTGCTATTTCGGACATATAGAAGAAGAACTGCCCATTGCAAAAGCCACTGTCAGTCAGCACCTTAGTGCCCTCAAAGAAGCGGGTTTGATACAAGGAACAATAGAGGGGAACAAGGTAAAATACTGTATCAATCGGCAGAATTGGCTGCTTTGTCAGATGCTTTTCGAGGAGTTTATCGGGCAGCCGCTTGCGCCCAAACCGTCCGGCGACTGCTGCTCGTAGCGTTCTTGTAAACTTTTATCGTTAATTGTCTAAACTTTTATCGTTAGTTGTCTAAACTTTTATCGTTAATTGTCTAAACTTTTATCGTTAATTGTCTAAACTTTTATCGTTAATTGTCTAAACTTTTATCGTTAATTGTCGTATGACTACACGCTGATTTATCATCAGTCCGTTTGTTCCGTCGCGATGGTGTGAGAGCACACACATCGTTGAAAAATCATATTCGCCAAAAGTTGTTCGTATATAAACAAACATACTGAATAATCAAACATACTTCTATGAAAAAGGAGTCGGCAAACGATATGATGATTTATCTCGGATTCGGGACTTTTTCGGGTATGGTCAGGAAAAGGGAAAATCCGCTACCCTTGCGCTACCTTTGCGCTACCCTCGCGCTACCTTTGGGATACCTGAGCAATCATGATTTGCGAGTTATATCACCCCCTTCGGAGGACTTTGGGCAATAAATTTGCTTAGGATGAATATCGCGTACTTATTAAAAACAAAATACGAACATGAAAGAGATTATTATTTTAGGCACGGGGTGTGCTGGGTGCAAGGCACTGTTCGCCACCGTGGAGAAAATCATTCGCGACAACGGCTTGGATGCCGAGGTCAGCAAGCAGGAGGACATCGTGGAGATTATGCGATACAATGTGTTCTCGCTCCCTGCCGTGGTAATAGACGGGCAGGTGGTAGCCGCAGGCAGACTTACAGAAACGGAGGTGAGAAAAGTATTGGGCGTATGAAGAAGCAGGTATTTGTTTGGGCGGCTGTGGTGACGGTTTCGCTGCTGTCGGCTTGCGGCAGCAAACCCGCGCAGACGAGTGAGCAAACAGCGCAGAGCATGGTGGAAACCCGGCGGGCACCGATAGAGATATTGTATTTCCACGGCAAGCAGCGTTGTGTTACCTGCCGTGCTATTGAGCAGGTGCTGGAAGAACTGACGCAGGACGGGTTGCGCGAAGCCATAGCAAGCGGACGGGTGCATTACCGCGCCGTTGACATCACCGAAGAGCCACGGTTGGCGGAACGCTACGAAGTGGCGTGGTCATCGCTTGTTATAGACTGCAACGGCGAAGTAACGAACCTCACGGAGCAGGCGTTTGCCTGCGCCCGACGGCAGCCGGACAAACTCAAAGAGGAGATAATGCGATTATGCAATGGTTACAAACGATATTAGACAACGGCACCACGCCCGTACTGACCGCGTGCATATTGGGCTTGCTGACCGCGCTTAGCCCCTGCCCTTTGGCAACGAACATTGCCGCCATCGGCTATATCGGCAAGCATGTGGACACCCCGCGGCGTGCGTTCCTGAGCGGTATGCTCTATGCAGCGGGGCGCGTCCTTTCCTACGGCGTTCTCGGTGCGGTGCTCATCTCTGTGCTCCGCGCGGGCGAGAGCGTGTTTCAGATACAGCGGCTGTTGAGCGGCAAAGGCGGAATGGCGGCGGGGGTCGTGCTTATCCTCGTGGGGCTGTTTATGCTGACGAGCGGGCGACTGAACTTGAAGGGTTTCGGCTATTCGGGCAACGACGGGCAAAGACTCGCGACCAAAGGCGCTTGGGGCGCGCTCTTGCTGGGCATGCTGTTCGCACTGGCATTCTGCCCGACGAGCGCCGTTTTCTATTTCGGCATGCTTATCCCGATGTCCGCCCATGTAACATACGGCTACCTGCTGCCTGCGGTATTTGCCCTTGCCACTACCCTGCCCGTCTTGGTAGTAGCCTGGATACTGGCGTTCTCGGTGGGGAGCATTAGCCGTTTCTACCATACGACTGCCGTTGTGCAAAGATGGCTTAACCGCATTG
Source organism: Paludibacteraceae bacterium (assembly GCA_051878345.1). Taxonomy (GTDB): domain Bacteria; phylum Bacteroidota; class Bacteroidia; order Bacteroidales; family Paludibacteraceae; genus Colicola. The sequence continues at coordinate 59,389 of JBJEJX010000006.1, forward strand.
TTGCCGTCCTGTTTATCGGAATAGGGATATACTATATAGTCGGGAACTGCATATAAAAGAAGCCCTGTCGGGCTGTACACGAACCACCAAACACAAAATTAGAAAGTATGCTTCAACAACTTGCCGATTGGCTTATATATGGTGTATGCGGATTGGGGGCGGAAACGCACCTTGGGCAGGCATTGAATTTCTTTGTGTACGACACTGCCAAAATTCTCATCTTGCTCTTTCTTATCAGCAGCCTTATGGGCATTATCAATGCGTATATGCCTGTGGAGCGGTTGCGCGGTTTTCTCACTTCCAAACGGTTGTTCGGCACGCAGTATCTGCTGGCGGCGGTGTTCGGTGCGATAACGCCTTTCTGCTCCTGCTCAAGTATTCCGCTATTCATTGGTTTTGTGCGCGGAGGGATACCGCTTGGCGTAACCTTGTCGTTCCTTATCACCTCGCCACTGATCAACGAGGTGGCGGTAGCGATGTTTGCTGCCACTTTTGGCTGGCGTATCACGCTGGTTTATATCCTGTCGGGCATACTGCTCGGTACCGTGCTCGGTATCGTATTGGGGCAGTTGCGGTTGGAGCGCTATCTCTCACCGTGGATTCAACAGTTGTTACAGTCTCCGCCCGTTTCCGCTGACACTGCCGTCGGCGCGCCCTCGCTTCCGTTCCGCAAACGGCTGCCCGCTATCCTGCGGGACGCATGGAGAATAATGAGAGGGGTGCTGGTCTATGTACTGATAGGTATCGCCATCGGGGCGGCCATTCACGGCTATGTGCCGCAGGACTTCTTCGCGGAGCACCTCTCTACGGACAGTTGGTATGCCGTGCCGATGGCAGTACTATTAGCTGTGCCGATGTACGCCAATGCGGCAGGCGTAGTGCCTATTATGCAAGTGCTGGTCAGCAAGGGCGTCGCGCTCGGAACGGCTATGGCGTTTATGATGGCGGTGGTGGGACTGTCGTTGCCCGAAGCCACCATGCTCAAGAAAGTGATGAGTTGGCGACTAATCGGTATTTTCTTCGGCAGCGTTACCTTTGCCATCCTACTCCTTGGCTACTTCTTTAATCTCGTTCTGTAACCGAAACAGAAAGATATCATCCGAAAAACGCAATACAAAGAAAATGAGTACGAAATTTTAACATGGCAAAGACAGCAATGGGACAAAAGATGAAAGATAAAGGATGAAAGACTTGGTTCCCTCGACTATGGGGTTTCACAATGTCCTTGTTATTTGCTTCCCGTTCCTAACCAGACCGTGTTGCCTTTGTTCCAAAAAAATAAGAAAAAATTTGCGTATTCGGGAAAAAAGTTGTATCTTTGCACGGCATTTGAAACAAACGAAAATTTTATCGCATTATGAAGACTATAAAGACCCTTTTTCTGGCAGTTACCATGCTGTTTGGCACCGCGGTAAGCAGCCGCGCCGAGTTACCGAACGTCCGTCTGCAAGACATCACCGGCAAGACCGTGCAAACCGGCACAATCAGCAACAACGGCAAGCCCGTGATTATCTCCTTTTGGGCGACATGGTGCAAGCCCTGTCTGCGCGAGTTGAAAGCCATCCACGAGGTCTATGCTGACTGGCAGGACGAGACGGGTGTAAAGATGGTTATCGTCTCTATTGACCAAGCGCAAGATGCCAACAAGGTGAAACCGCTGGTGGACGGCTTTGGATGGGAGTATGAGGTACTGCTCGACCCCAACGGAGACTTCAAACGCGCTATGAACGTGCAGAACGTGCCTCACCTTTTCATCTTGGACGGCAAAGGGAAGATTGTCTATAACCACACAGGCTATACCGATGGCGGCGAAGCGGAAATTTACGAGATAATCAGCAAGTTGTAGGATATTAAGAGTTTGTTGCCCATGCTTTCTTCCACTCGCAAACTTGCTGTCATTCTGTTTCTCGGTGTTCCTTTTGTGTCTATGCAGGCGCAGAAGGATACGGTGTATGTAACAGGCGGTTTGCAGCACGAGAGCCTGTTCCCTACGGTGAACGTGGATAACGACCGTACCACGCCGAAAGCCGATTGGGCGAAGATAGACCACTTGAGCAACACTTATCTTGACCTTGGTGTGCGCTACGAACACAACGGCGACAACAAAGCAGGCTTCCAGGGTGTGGAGGTAATGCTCCGCGGCGAGTTGACGCAATGGCCGCTACTGGGCTACGATGCCGACTTCGGAGGGTATGGTCTGAGTCACTTGCATGTGGCGCTGCCGTTCAAGTGGGGACGTGTTACGGTGGGTGATGTGTACGGGCAGTTCGGTTCGGGCTTTGTGCTTCGGCTATATGAGGACAGGCCGCTCGGTATAGACAATGCACTGCGAGGCGGAAAGGTTGAGTTCACGCCTTATAAAGGTATCTATGCGACTGTCATCGGCGGTAAGCAACGGCGCTATTGGAACTGTTACACCGACGGCGCGGGCGGATGGAACTACACGCAGGATGCCACCATCGGCGGAAACCTCGAGTTGGGCATTCATGAGTGGTCGAAAGTCATGCAAGACGCAGGAGCCAACCTGACCATCGGCGGCAGTTATGTGAGCAAGTACCAACGGATGGACACCATCATCACCGCGGTAAATGACCAACTCTATATGTACAACTTGCCCGAATGGGTGGGCGCGGGAGATGTGCGGGCACAGTTGCAGATGAAAGGTTGGAACGCGCTTATTGAGTATGCCTACAAAGCCAACGACCCCACAATAGTCAATGACTTCTCCTACAAGCACGGCGAGGCGCTCTTGCTTTCGCTCAGTTACTCGCAGAAAGGCATGTCGGTCATTCTGCAGGCTAAACGGTCGGAGAATATGTCGTTCCGTTCTGACCGCAAGGTAAACAACCTGTCGGGTATGCTCAACCACATGCCGCCCTTTGCCAACCAGCATACTTACGCACTTGCCTCGCTCTACCCCTACGCCACCGAGGCGATGGGCAACGAGTGGGCATTCCAAGGCGAGGTGCGCTATACATGGAAACGCGGCACCCCTATGGGCGGCAAATACGGCACTACGCTCAAAATCAACGCCTCACACATTCGCGGATTGAGCGACGAGCGTACCCTGTCGGACAACGCATCATGGTGGGGTATCGGCAAGGAAACCTACTATACCGATGTGAACCTCGAACTGAACAAAAAAATCAACAAGCAGTGGTATCTCGGCGCAATGTTGATGTACCAAGGCTACAACAAGAAGATTGTAGAGGGACACGGCGACATGATTCATGCGGGGATAGCCGTAGTGGAAGCCAAGTATGCGGTGAACAAGAACGTGCAGATGCGGGCGGAGGTGCAGTATCTATATACCAAGCAAGACCTCGGACAGTGGTTCTTCGCACTCTATGAGATAAGTCTTTGGAAGCAACTTATGATTTCGGGACAATATCAATACAATATCGGCTACGGCAACGAAGAGCCCGAAGACCAACACTTCTACACCGTGGCGGCTACGTGGCAACGCAAAGCCCACCGCCTGATGGCGGGCTATACCAAGACCCGCGCAGGTTACAACTGCTCCGGAGGTGTCTGCCGCTACGTGCCCAAACAGGAAGGCGTGAACATCACCTACAACTTCTCGTGGTAAGCTATTTTGGAGAATTAAGAATTAAAGGCGTGTATTCTGAACGCTCTGAATAATCCGACAACTCCGAAAACTATAATAAATTCGATAATGACTACTCCCGACAAACTACATATTTCCTTTTTATCCCTCTGCTTGGCAGTGGCTTTTTGCATAACAGCATGCCAAGTCATTCCCGAGAACGAGCAACTGCTTCCCGTGGAGAGCAGTGAGACCGAGAAGACTTGCCTGTTAATTGATTTCTCAGCGTGGAAATGCGTCAATTGCCCAAATGCTGCAGAAGAAGCCCATAAACTATTGGAGCAGTATGGAGACCAATTGATAGTGATGGAGGCACACCCTGCTGCCAACGGACTTACCAAGCCGCCTACCAAATATCCGGAGTACGACTATACATGCCCCGCCGCAGACTCCCTATACATAGCGCTCGGCGGCACAGGCACCACTCCCTTGCCCATCGGGTCAGTTGATATGGCAGCGTTCGACAACGGCTCCGGCAGTGGCGCCTATTTGAAAACACCCGACCAATGGGGGTCGATGGTATATCTGTCGTTGATGAGTGATTACGGAGTGGACATTCATCTCAACATAAACGAGAAAAAAGAGATAATCTGCCAACTAAACAATCGGTCGGATATCGAAATGGCATGCTCTTTGTACATGTGGCTGACAGAAGACAACATTGTCAGTGCGCAGTATTTCCCCGACAGCACCACCACCAACTATTTGCGTAATCACTTGCTGCGTGATGCTATTTCAGCACCTAACGGCGAACCGCTTACGTTGCCTGCTGCAGAAAAGGTTTCCGTAACAAAAACCTATGTCTTACCCGAAAAAGTGGTACCCGAGAACTGCCATATTGTAGCGGCGGTGTATGCTAACGGAGAAATCATACAAGCAGCACAAATCGCTGCCGAAATAGAACAGTAACATGATAAAAACGAACTAAAAACGAACAGAATATGAAAAAAATCTTTACAACTATTCTTTGCCTGTCTATGGCTTTTGCTGCCCAAGCAGCACTACACTTGTCCTTTTTCGATGAAAATGGAGAGGAATGGGAAGTAACCAACGATACTACCATCGATTACACCGCTTACGAAGAAGATGAGTTTGGTGACATAAGTATGCAACTCAACGGAAACATATCGTCCGATGATTCGCAAGATTTTGTAGTGGTCTTGACGCGTTCTACCGCAGGAATTGAAGATCAATTATGTTTGAACCAATGCACCCCTGGCAACGGCGAACTTACTCAAACGATGGAGTTCCCCGCGCTGCCGGGATTCCCTACCAAGTCTTGGTATGCCCACTATATACCCACGGAAGAGGGTACGGTAACTATTGCCTACGCATTCAGCGACAAGGTTAATCCTACCATCACCCTTACTGTCAATTATACCTATAACACCACCGCCACGGAGCAGGTGAAGGCAGATTCCGCAATTAAAGGTATCTTTACCGTCCTTGGGCAGCGCATAGCCGCTACAAGCATAGATGAGTTACCCAAAGGTATCTATATCGTCAATGGCAAAAAAGTGATTCACCAATAAATATCTCCACTTATGAAAAAGTTTATCCTTGCTTGTACGCTGATTGCCACTACGCTGTGTGCCGCTACGGCTTCAGATATCCCCGCGTCTTTCCCCCGCAAGTTCTTGTTGGAGCAGTTCACTGCCCAAAGTTGCGGTAACTGCCCATACGGTATGCTCTGCATTGCAGAGGCGATGCAGCAAGACTCTGGGAGATATATTTGGGTGGCGCACCATTATGGTTTTGCATCTGATGAATATACCATCAGCGAAAGCAGAAACATCTGCAACCTGCTCGGTGTAACAGGTGCTCCCATCGTTTCCCTCAACCGAACCAAACAGGAGATTAACGGAATCCCCCAACTGACATTCCACCCTGCCTACCTCCCTTCTGATGAGATAAATATAGTGGATTCACTCACGTCTCCCGTTTCGGTGCTTATCAATCGCACGTACGATCCCGAGACCCGCGTTGTGAATTTAACGGTGAGCGGACAAGTGGCAGACACAACCATCAAGACGCTAAAACTCTCCGCCCTTATCAAAGAGAATGCCATCACAGGCAATCAGACTGATTGCAACTTTGCTTGGGGAAGCACAAAACAATGGCGCGAATACCTGCATATGGCTACTGCACGCGACTTCTTCTCACCTGCATTGGGAGATGAAATCAAAGTGGAAAACCAAGCCTACAGCAAGTCCTACACTATGGAGATTCCCACCAACTGGGTGGATACCAACTGCACCATCGTGGCATATGTTACGAAGAGCAGTAATGCCCCCGTGTTGAATGCCGAGCAGGCACCGCTTGTGGAAGAGACACAAGGCGGCGAGCAGTTCAAGCCCTACGGCGTTATCCAAGATGCAAAGCCCAAAACAACCATTCTCTTCTCCGACCTCGACCAAACTAAGGTGGCAGAAAATATCCTGCAAGTGATTATGGTTTCTAACCAGAATGTACGCCCGGACAATAGCGGTTTCGCCTATGGCACCTGCAAACCCGTGGGACTGCTCTATGTCGTTACGACAGATAGCAAACTGAAACCTGGTACCTACTCTATTTTGGATGACTATTCCGCTAACTCTATTATTGCCGGTTTCCGTGTGGATGAAATGGGTTCGCTCAGCGGGTCGCTGCTTGTGTATTCGCCTACTTCCTATATCCAAGCGGGGCAGATTTTCCCCGCTGCGATGTGGAGGCTGCTTTCAGGGACACTTACCGTAACCGAAGAAGGCAACTTTACTCTCAACGCCAACACTTGCTATGGAACAGAGATTCAAGGAACATATAGTGCATCGACGGGTATTGAAAATGTTACATCATCGCCTGCTAATCAAGCCATCTACAATATGTTGGGCATACAAGTAGGCAACAACCTGCAAGACCTGCCGCAAGGAGTATATATCCAAAACGGAAAAGTGGTTATCAAACAATAACACTTTATTATCAATACAATAAACTAATTAACTAAATTTAGGGTATGAAAAAGTTATTTACCTCTGTGCTGCTACTCGCAGCCGCATTCTCTACCGCAATGGCAGAGGAAACTATGTATCCGCGTAAGTTCTTGATTGAGCACTTCACTACCGAGCAGTGCGGCTACTGCCCCTATGGTATGTACTCTATTGTAGAGGGTATCAAAGGGCAAGAAGACCAATATATTTGGGTCAGCCACCACTACGGATATGGCAGTGACCCCTATTCCATTACGGAGAATGAAACTATCGGCACCAAATTAGGTGTCAACGGTGCGCCGAATATGTGCCTTAACCGTGCTATTCAAAACGGGCAAAGTACCCTTTGCTTCCATCCGGGATACCTTCCTGAAATGACTATCACCGACTCAAAAGAGGCTATCGCATCCATCCAAATTGACCGCACTTATGACCGCACTACGCGAGTTCTCAAAGTGAAAGTGAGCGGCGAGGTAAATACCACCGAACTGACCGAGGTTCGCCTTTCTATCCTTATTAAAGAGAATGGTTTAGTAGGGGCACAAGCCGACTATTATTGGACATGGACGGGCGAATGGTCTGAGTTTATGCACACCAAAGTGGTTCGCGGTATGCTCACCGCAGCATTGGGCGACAAAGTAACGGTAACAGATCAAGCCTACTCCTTGGAGAAAGAGTTCACCGTACCTGAAGCGTGGGTAGATTCTAACTGTGTGATTGTAGCCTACATCACCAACAAGAACTACAAGCCCATCATTAATGCTGAGCAGGTAGTGCTGGTTGAAGGTACTACCGGTGGCGAGGAGATAGAGCCTCATGGTATCAAGGAAAATGTGGCAGATTCTTATCCCGAGTCGGGAGCACCTATCAAGGATATCACCTTCTCCACCGTGGCTACACAAGCAATGGGCGATACGCTTTGCGTGCAGATGATTGGCGACAACTCCGTATCTGCCGGCGGCAGTAAATGCAAACCCGTTCTCTTGATGTACATTGTAGGCGCAGACCAACTCACCAACAGCACCACGTACACTGTGACCGAGAATGGCGGCAATGGCACTATTATCCCCGGTAGCCGTGATGATGAGAATCTCATGCTTGTCGGCTCATTGCTAACCTATTGCACCAGCACATCCATCAATACCGGTAATCTCAATCCGAAAAAGTATTGGATGCTCAAGTCGGGTAATGTAACCGTAGATGCAGAAGGCAACATCTCAATTGACGCTGTTTCGGCAAACGGTTCTGCAATAACCGGTGCATACAATATCCCCACCGATATCGACGAGATTTCGTTTGTGAAGAAGGCTATGAAGCAGATACGAGACGGGCAAGTTATTTTGGTTAATCCCGCGGGCGAAGAGTACAATATCCTCGGCACGCGTATCAAATAAGCAACTCACCCACTAATTTTTCAAGAATGTCTGACAAAGCAGTTATCCATATCGCATGACGCTTTGTTAGGCATTCTTTCTTTTTTCAACGAACAACGCGGACGCAAATGGCACAGCATATTCTTATAGTGGACGACGAAGAAGATATCTGTCAGATTCTCTCTTACAGTCTCCAAGCTGCCGGCTACCAAACCACCGTAGCCCACTCCGCCGAGGAGGCACTGCCCCTGATTGAGCAAAACCCGCCCGACTTGCTCTTGCTGGACATCATGATGGAAGGCATATCGGGTACCGATTTGGCAAAACGGCTGCAGGAGCGCGGTTTGCTCACGTTCCCCGTTATCTTTCTCACTGCTCTCACAAGCGAGTCGGATGTGCTCAAGGGCTTTCAACTCGGTGCGGACGATTATATCACAAAGCCTTTTCATCTTACCGAGGTACTTGCCCGCGTGAAGGCCATTTTGCGCCGTACCCGTACAGCCGCCCCCATTGTTAGTGATGCAGAGCATACCACGGCGGCACATTCCTCCCTCATCACGTATGAGGGAATCACCATCAACCTGACAGACAAAACACTTAGTATTGATAATACTCCCATTCCTGCCACGCGCAAAGAACTGGAGTTGCTCTCATTCTTTCTTCGACATCCGGGCAAGATGTTTAGCCGCCGACAAGTATTGGATGCCGTGTGGGAGGGAGAAGTGTATGTGCTTGAACGCACCATCGATGTACATGTTACCCACCTCAGAAAGAAACTGGGCGCCTATGCCGATTGTCTCCAAACGAAGTCCGGCTATGGCTATATCTGGCGGGCATAACATTGGAATAAATAACCTTACAACATATCCCTGTTACATATGACTACAACCATCATCATTATTATTGCGGCTCTGCTTGTGTTGGGCGTTTTGGCGTTTATCGTTTATCGCCAGTGGATGGAACATCGCGTGATGAAAGCCCGCGAGCAACAGCGTTTGGAACTGACGCAGAACATCTCCCACGAGTTGAAAACCCCTGTGGCAAGCATACTCGGTGCGCTGGAGACTATTCTTCTCCACCCCGACATGAAGCCCGCCGAGCAGCACGAGTTTCTCGAACGCGCTTACCAGCAGGCAGGACGCCTGAGCAACCTTGTAGAGGACATTGCCATGCTCAACAAACTGGAACTGAAAGAGCAACTCTACGACCGATTGGAAGTAGAACTCTCATCGGTGGTCAAGAACGTGGTGGAGGATGTGTCTTCGCGGGCAAAAGAACTGAATGCCACGATTACTTACAATGTGCCCGCGCATATCATCATCTCCGGCAACTACACCCTGCTCTACTCTATATTCCGCAACATCGTGGACAACTCGCTTACCCACGTCGGCAAAGGCGTGCATGTCAATATCGAATGCACCAGCCAAGCGCCCAGTTACATCTACTTCTCGGTGTACGATGACGGTCCCGGCGTGCCTTCCGAGACTTTACCTCATCTCTTTGAGCGTTTCTACCGCGTGGACAAAGGGCGTAGCCGCAAGTTGGGCGGAACGGGATTGGGACTTTCTATTGTGAAACATGCCGTACAATTCCACGGCGGTACTATTACGGCACTCAATCGTCCCAACGGCGGTTTGGAGTTCCAATTCTCTCTTGCGCGACACATCGGTGAGAAACTATAATCCGCTTGTTTGAAAGCGAACATTGTTTCCGCTACCCATGCGCTACCTTTCCGCTACCTTCGCGCTACTCTTGCGCTACCTTTACACTACCTTTGCGCTACCCTTGCGCTACCTTTACACTACCTTTGCGCTACCCTTGCGCTACCCCTGCGCTACCTTTACGCTACCCTTGCGCTACCCTTGCGCTACCCTTAGGCTATGCACAACCGACCCGCGAAAGACCCGCGACAGACCCGCGACAGACCCGCGACAGACTCACGATAAACCCGCGTAACACCCTGCGGCGAACTCTCTTATAGGTTTCTTGAATTGGAGGTAGAGGTTAGAACAGACAGACCTACACAAATAAATAAGGCAGCAAGAACTTGCTGCCTTATTTTGTTATTCATCGCTGAAGTTGTGATTTTATCTGCATAATAGTCTGCCTTAATACCGGGTCATACGATAATTGGTCTTTGACTGTATTCACCGAGTGGAGCACCGTAGCGTGAGTACGCTTTCCCATATAGGAACCAATTTCGTTGAGCGAATGGTCAGTAAGCTCTTTGCTAAGGTAGATAGCGATGTGGCGTGCCATCATAATCTCCTTCGCGCGATTGGCGGACAGGATGGATTTCTCCGGGATGTTACAGTGTTCCGAGACGGCGCCGAGGATGTCGGGCAGGTCAACGGCTTTCTCATGTATCTCCACGATGCGTGAAACAACCTGCTCTGCCAGCGTGAGGTCTATTTCGCGGTCGGTCAGCGTGGCATGCGCAAGCAGGCTGGCGAGGATTCCCTCAAGGTCGCGCACGGACTCGCGCACGTTGTTGGCAATAAAGTCTATAACCTCTTCACCCAGTTGGATGCCGTCGCGGTGCATTTTGCTAAGCAGGATGGCACGGCGCAGGGCGTAGTCGGGACGCGTGATTTCCGCCGAGAGACCCCATTTGAAACGGGTAAGCAGACGGTCTTCGATATCCTTCAACTCAACAGGCGCACGGTCGGAAGTGAATATCAACTGCTTGTGGGCTTGCTGCAGATAGTTGAAGATATGGAAGAAAGTGTCTTGCGTGCCCTTCAAGCCTGCGAAATACTGTATATCGTCCACGATTAGTACATCCACCGACTGGTAGAAATTGAGGAAGTCGGGTATGCGGTTGGTGTTTCGGGCATCCTGGAATTGCAACTTGAAGGTGTTGGCAGAGACATACAATACACGCGCGTGGGGGTTAGTCAGCAGGGCTTGGTTGCCGATGGCGTTGGCGAGGTGGGTCTTCCCCACTCCGCTGCCGCCATAGATAAAGAGCGGGTTGAAAGCGGTGTAACCCGGTTGGCGAGCCGCCGTCATACCGGCAGTACGCGCCAACTTGTTGGTCTCGCCTGCGATGAAGTTTTCGAAGGTATAACCGAGGTTGAGTTGAGTATCAAAATCGTTGGCAGGCTTTGCGGGTTGGTAATTGGTCTCGGGAGTTTGCTCCTTGCGCAAAGACTCAATGGTGGCACCCGTGGAAGGGATTGTGCTTCCTGCGCCGGATGTGGAGTCAATGAGGACGCGGTACTCCAACTGCGTGCCATGACCGAAGACGCGGAAGATGGTAGCCGACAAGAGTTCGATATAGTTCTCCTCGATGTATTCCGCGATAAACTGCGATTTAACTTGCAAGACCAAAGTATTGTCCGCATATTGCAGGGGCACGACAGGCGCAAACCACGTTTGGAAAGCGCTGGGCGTGAGGTTGTCTGAAAGGATATTCAGACACTGTTTCCACAATATGCCAAGTTGGTCAGACATTATTATACAGTTGCAAGTTGCTTGTTTCAGGTTTCAAATTTTCGCGAAAGTGATTGCAAAGGTACTACTTTTTTTTGATATAAAAAAATCATTTATTTTGCATTTTTTCTTGCAAATATGTAAGTAGCGGGTTTTCAGCAGGTTACGCATTGATGACTGAATATCAGCACATTATGGATTTTATAAACATATAACCTGCTGATTATTAGGTAGTTTCAAACCTGCAAACAAAAACGCACTTTTCTGTAAAAAAACTCCCTAACTCGCTTGTAGCGTGCAAGTTAGAGAGATAATGAAAAAGTGAGAAAGATTTATTTCTTTTTCTTCTCTTTTGCGCCGAAGAGCGAGAAATGAACATACCGCTTGGGGTTCGCCTTGAGGTCAACAATCAAAGAATCCACGGAAACCACAGCAGAGTCAATATGGTTGTAGAGTCCCTTATCGTTGAGGAGCATGCCCACCGTGCCGTTAGGCGAGCGGAAATCGGCGATAAGGTAGTTGACATTGTCAATAGCCGTATCCACACGGGCGACAGTGGCTTTGAGATTCGCGTCCTTCACATCAGCCACCACTCGTTGCAGGTCAGACATAGTAGTTTCTATTTTGGTAGCAATGGAGGGCACCTGGTCGTTCATCACATCTTTGAGTTTCCGAGAAGAGTCTTTCAAGTCTGCAACTGCCACATCGGCATTGACAAGTATGGACTCGATATGGTTGTTGTCGAGTTGGGCTTGGAGTTGCCCGATAATGGTGTCAAGGGAGGCGAGCGTGTTGCTAAGCGGCTGTATCACCGACTCCTGCAAGCCGTCAAGCAGTCCAGGGACAACCATGGTGGGAATGGTAGTACCCGTGGGGATATAGGCGATGTCCTCTTGCGGAGCGTCTTCCGCAGCGGGCAGGATAAGTTCTATTGCCATACCACCCATGATACCGTCGGAAACGAGTGCCATGCGGGTGCCTTCGGGGAGATTGATATTTCGCTTAATGGAGATGTCCACCGTGAAGGACGAGTCGCGGGTGAAATCATAGGCGATATTGTCCACTTGCCCGACCTTATAGCCGCGAATATACACGGGTGCCTGGAGTTCCAGTCCGTGGATGTTGGTATAGACTCCGTGGAAAGAATGAATGGAGGAGAAGATATTTACTCCTTTCAAATAATTAAATCCAAAGAAAAGCAGGAAGATACATACCACAGCGAGTATGCCTACTTTGATTTCTCGAGCGTATTTCAGTTTCATAGTTGTATGTTGTTAATTGTTCGTATTATTTTGCCACGGCATATCGTTGCCTGCTACGGTAGTCGGATAATCCATGCGTCGGGGATTTCTTTCTTCACTTCGGGGAGGTGCAGCGCCACCGAGTCGCGGTTGGCAGAAGGGCAACAATAGTATTTGTAGTAGTTGTTTTGGAAAAAATACCGTGCGGCAATGCCTTTCAGTTTGGGGTCATCGTTGGCAAGTTTCTCCTTGGAGGCGCAGATTTGGATGGCATAGCGCAGGACATTCTCTGAGGTATCGGAGTTGCCCGACGTTTCTTCCGTGCTGACCGGCGTATCGGGATTTGCGGAGTTGTCGGAGTTATCGGAGCCCTGTACCGACAGCGCCTTTTGTTTGCGGTAGAAGGTCTCGAAAGCGTTGTAGAGCGATTGGGCTATTTCTTTCTTTCCCTTCTGGGAGGCAAGGTACTTCTCCTCCTCGGGGTTGGAGATAAAGCCCATTTCCAACAATATGGAAGGGCATGCCGATTTGAGCAGTACCCAAAACGCCGCCTGCCGCACCCCCCGCTCCTCACGGTGCAAATTCTCCACAAACTGGCGCTGTACGAGCGTCGCAAAGTTGAGCGACTGATCCATATAGGCGTTCTGCATGAGTTCAAACATAATGTAGGAATCAATGGAGTTGGGGTCGAAACCCTGGTATGCCGTCTGGTAGTCGGATTCCAACTTGATGACGGCATTCTCGCGCATGGCGACATCAAGGTTCTGCTCCATCTTGTCGGTACCGAGAATAAAGGTCTCTACCCCTTTTGCCGCCTTGGTTTCCGCCGAGTTGGTATGAATGCAAATGAAAAGGTCGGCTTTGTTCTGATTGACGATATCCGCACGATTCTGCAAGGGAAGAAAAACATCAGTGGTTCGCGTATAGACGAGATTCACTTCGGGAAAGTTCTCTTGGATGAGTTGCCCCGTGAGCAACGCCACATCAAGGTTGAGGTTCTTCTCATAGGCAATCTTGCCTACCGCCCCCACGTCCTTTCCGCCGTGTCCTGCGTCAATCACCACAGTGAAAGGCTTGTCCGCCTTGTCTGCTTTCTCCGCCTGCGCGAACACGGGAGAAAACCCAAGCCACAAAAAGGCAAGGATATTTATAATAGGAGTAGTATGGGATTTCATACGCAGCACTACACAAATCTGCTGCAAAGGTACGAAAAAAAATTGACATATACAAGGTTAGGGATGATTTTTTGTTAACAAATTCCTCTATTGCTCATTTCTCAAGCATGTAATTTCCATATTGTTGGTTGCTTCGGCGTTTGGTTAGTGTCTGCCCTGCCTCCCCCTTTGAGCATGGCAAAGAGTTCCTTTATCGGCAGGGCAAAGGCAGTTGAATCACTCAACAATAACCCAAGATTGTCGGCCGGTTGACTCTTCATCGTGAGGCGGCAATGTGATGATGATAATTCGGATATTCGTGGGGCATGCGGGAAAGGTTCGATTGTATGATGAAAGGTACGGAGGCGGGTGGACGACTATGCGTGCGGGTAGATAAACGGTGTATGCGGGAGTTGGAGGGGAGAGGGGGAAACGGAAGGATTTTTTGCAAAAAATAGGAAAAGGCTTGCGTATATGAATTATTTTTTGTAATTTTGCGCACTATTTTGTGTTGGTTTATGAAAGAGAGTGAGTTTACACAAGCCGAAGAGCAGATGATTCAGCGCGAGTTTGAGGCGCTGCTGGATGACTATGCGCACACGATGCACCGCCAAAAAGTGGAGTTGATAACGCGTGCATTTCATTTTGCCAATCAAGCCCACCACGGCGTCCGCCGCCTGAGCGGCGAGCCCTATATGATGCACCCGCTTGCCGTGGCACGCATTTGCGTGAGGGAAATAGGACTGGGGAGCACGAGTATTTGCAGCGCGTTGCTACACGACGTGGTGGAAGATACGGACTACACGGTGGAGGACATAGAGAACCTGTTCGGGGAGAAGATAGCGATGATTGTGTCAGGCTTGACGAAGATCTCCGGCGGCGTGTTCGGCGAGCACGCAAGCGAACAGGCAGAGAACTTCCGAAAACTGCTGCTAACCATCTCGGACGACATACGCGTGGTGCTGATAAAGATAGCCGACCGCCTGCACAACATGCGCACGCTGGGCTCACAGCCGAAAGAGAAACAATACAAGATAGCCGGAGAGACACAATATATATATGCGCCGCTGGCACACCGCTTGGGCTTGTTCCCGATAAAGACGGAGTTGGAAGACCTGAGTTTCAAGTACGAACATCCGGAGATGTACGCGGAGCTTGAAGAGAAACTTGCCGCCAACAAGAACGCACAGATGGCGACCTTCGAGACCTTCTCGGCACCGATACGGGAACGGCTGGAGTCGATGGGGTATCAGTTCTCAATTACGGCACGCATCAAGTCGGTCTATTCGATATGGAAGAAGATGATGACGAAGCAGATACCGTTCGAGGATGTGTATGACCTGCTCGCGGTGCGGATTGTGTTTACACCCCACGATTCGATGTCGGAGAAAGACCAATGCTGGATGATTTACTCGGCAATTACGGAGATTTACCGCCCGCACCCCGAACGCATCCGCGACTGGATAAGCACCCCGAAAGCCAACGGCTATGAGGCACTGCATGTTACGGTTATGGGACAGAACGGTGAGTGGGTGGAAGTGCAGATACGCACCGACCGCATGCACGAGTTGGCAGAACACGGACTAGCGGCACACTGGAAGTACAAGACCGGCGAGCAAGACGAATCGGAGTTGGACAAATGGTTGAGCGAGATAAAAGAGATACTGGAACATCCGGAGAAAGATGCGATGGAGTTCCTTGATACCTTCAAACT
This sequence comes from Paludibacteraceae bacterium, assembly GCA_051878345.1. GTDB lineage: Bacteria > Bacteroidota > Bacteroidia > Bacteroidales > Paludibacteraceae > Colicola. Next base: position 74,879 of record JBJEJX010000006.1, read on the forward strand.
CAATCTGTTCGCACAAGAGGTGTTCGTCTTTACGCCGAAAGGCGAGATAAAAACCATGCCGCAAGGGGCGACGGCGCTGGACTTCGCATTCCAGTTGCACTCGGAGTTGGGCGAGCACTGTATCGGCGCGAAAGTGAACCACACGCTGGTACCGCTGAGTTATGAGTTGAAAGGCGGCGACCAAGTGGAAGTGCTGACATCGAGCAGCCAACACCCGCAGGAGAACTGGCTGGACTATGTTACCACGGCGAAAGCACAATCGTGCCTGCGTGCCTACTTCCGACGAGAGGAGAGAAGCTACATCCGACGCGGCGAGAAACTGTTTCACGACGCAGTAGATATGATTGAGGTACCCGTGAACATGGATATGGCAGTGCAGAAAATGCTGAACCACTACCACCTAACACAACCCATTCAATTGTATTTGCAGATTGGCAAGGGGGCTATTCGTCTGAACGACATGCAACAGATTGTGTTCCCGAAAAAGAGTATCTGGAACATGTTCAACCCATTTGCCACCACGGAGAAGAGCCCCTCAGCGGCAGAGAAAACAGAGGATGCGCCGACGGTATTGGAGAAAGAGGCGACAAACAAGGGGAAGAAGAAATCGCACGCAATAGTGCTGACGGACGAGAACTTAGGAAAGGAATATATCTTGGCAGACTGCTGCCACCCGATACCCGGCGACGAGGTGCTCGGCTACCAAGCGGAAGACGGGAAGATGTATATCCACAAGATAGACTGCGAGGAGGCCATGCTGCTCAAAACCTCGCACGGCAAGCGGCTATACACCGCGACATGGAACACACACAGAGTGCAGTCGTTTGTGGAAACGATTGAGATACAAGGCATAGACAAGTTCGGTATCTTTATAAATGTGCTTCGCACTATTACCGAACAATTCCATATCAACATACGGTCGATGAACGTGGCGGCGGATGACGGGATATTCAAAGGACAAGTGGAGGTGTACGTGTACGACCGCAAAGAGTTGCAAGACCTGTTTGTATCGCTGAGGAAGATCCCCGAAGTGAAAGCCGTGAAACGGGTTACGACGAGTAATAATTAGTATTTGGAAACATATTATGAAAAAGATTCTGACGACACTCTCTATGGCTCTCGTAGCAGTAGCCATGATGGCTCAACAGCCTGTGATTACGTTTGAGAAGACAGAGCACGACTTCGGCAAGATTAACGAGGCTGATGGTCGTGTGACAACGGTTTTCACATTCAAGAACGAAGGTATGGAGCCGCTGGTGCTGAGCAATGTGCGTGCCAGTTGCGGTTGCACGACCCCGAAATGGCCGAAAGAGCCCATTGAGCCCGGACAGACAGGCAACATCACCGTTACCTACAATCCGAGCGGTCGCCCCGGACGTTTCCAAAAGACCATTACCATCACCTCGAATGCTACCGAGGGGACGAAACGGCTGACAATCAAGGGTGAAGTGATTCCGAAGCTCGCCAACCCCGCACAGAACTACAGCGTGAAGATGGACGAGTTGAGCCTAAAAAGCAAAGCGGTGCAGTTCGGCACAATTCGCAAAGGCGAGAGCGTAAAACGCGAAATTGAGTATGCAAACTTCACAAAGGAGAACATCCGCGTAGAGTTGGCCACCAGCGATGCCGATATAGCCCTGCTCTCGCAGGTTACGCTGAATGAATTGAAGCCCAACGAGACAGGCAAATTGGCATTTGTCTTCGATACCAAAGCCTGCAAGCAGTACGGTCCGCAGACGCTGTACGCCTATGTGGTAGTGAACGGAAAGCGCGTTATTTCAGACGATTACAAGATTACGCTGACCGCAGACGTAACGGAAGACTTCAGCAAGTTGACCGCCGAGGAACGCCAACAGGCACCTATTCTGAGCATCGAGAATACGCAGATTGACCTTGGCAAGATAGCCGCAGGCAAGAAACTGAAAGGCAGTTTCACCATCAAGAACAGCGGCACCAATGCCCTGATGATTCGCCGGTTGTACTGCTCGGACAGCCGCGTAACAGCAACCGCTCCGAAGAGTGTCAAAGCCGGTCAGAAAGGCGGTGTCGTGAAAGTGGAGGTGAACACCGTAGAAGACGGCAAGCCGATGGAGCCCGGCAAGTATGTCCGCGTGCTACAAGTGATAACCAACGACCCGAACCAGCCGCGCAAGAATGTAACCCTTACGTGGGTGGTGGAGTAAGTGATAAGTATCAAGTATTAGGTTTCAAGTATCAGGTTTCATGTGTGATTACACCTGACAGACTTTACTTGAAACTTGAAAGCAAAAACTTGAAACCGACAAGTAACCATGGAACATCCAGAAAATGACCAGCAATACAAGGGCTTGACCGTGAACGCAGGCGTAGAGAACCTGCCGAGCGTGAACCCCTACTCTACTTTCCGCCGCAAGAAACGTGTGCTGCGCGCCGAGGACTATTTTGAAGGAATCCGCCGCGGAGACATCAGTATCTTGGGGCAGGCAGTAACGCTCGTGGAGAGCAATCTGCTTGCCGACCAAGCCATTGCGCAGAAAGTTATAGAGATGTGTCTGCCATTTGCGGGCGACAGTATTCGCGTGGGTATTACGGGTGTTCCGGGTGCCGGCAAATCCACTTTCATAGAGGCGTTGGGCACCGAGTTGTGCCAACAAGGCAAGCATCTCGCCGTGCTCGCCATCGACCCTTCGAGCGAGCGTAGCCGTGGGAGTATCTTGGGCGACAAGACACGCATGAACGAGTTGTCCACGGCAGCGAATGCCTTTATCCGCCCCAGCCCGTCTGCAGGTTCGCTGGGCGGTGTAGCCCGCAAGACGCGCGAGACAATAGTGCTATGCGAGGCGGCAGGTTTTGACACGATACTGGTGGAGACCGTGGGTGTGGGTCAGTCGGAGACGGCGGCACACTCCATGGTGGATTATTTCCTGCTGCTGCAAGTAACCGGCACGGGAGATGAGTTGCAAGGTATCAAGCGCGGTATCATGGAGATGGCGGACGGGATTGCAATCAACAAGTGTGATGGCAACAATGTAGAGCGTGCGCGTGCATCGCGCGTGAGTTTCCGCAACGCGCTGGCACTATTTCCCCCGTCGGAGTCGGGCTGGAAACCCGAAGCATTATGCTGCTCCTCCGTGGAGAAGACCGGCATAGAGGAAGTGTGGAAGAACATAGAAGACTATGTGGCTTTCACCAAAGCCAACGGCTATTTTGAGCGCCACCGCACCGAACAAGCCAAGTACTGGATGTACGAGACTATAAACCAAGCCCTGCTGGACGGTTTCTACAAAAATCCGAACATGGAGCAACGCATAGCGCAAGCAGAGCGACAAGTACTGAACAACGAGGTAAGCAGTTTCATTGCTGCCCATAACCTGCTGACGGAATATGGCAACTAATCCCACAAATAAGACCCCGCGCAAACGCTCGCAGCAACCTGCCGTTATCAAAGTAGGTGCCAACGAAATGGGTAAACTTCCTCCTCAAGCATTAGACTTGGAGGAAGCGGTATTGGGTGCACTGATGATAGAGAAAGAGGCGTACGGAACGGTGGCAGACTTGCTTCGTCCGGAGGTGTTCTACAACGACCGGCACAGGCTGATATTCGATGCGATACGCGCATTGGCAGCCAAAGAGGAACCTATTGACATGATGACCGTAGCCGAGAAACTACGGCAACAAGGTACTTTTGAGGAAGTCGGCGGTGCGTCCACATTAAGCGAACTGACCCGCTTGATAACCTCTACCGCCCACCTGCGCTATCATGCACAGATTATAGCACAGAAAGCCACGGCACGCGACCTGATTGCCATGGCGGCACGCATAGAGGAAGCCGGCTATGACGAGACGCAAGACGTGGAGGAACTGATGCAGCAGGCGGAAGCAGGTATCTTCGAGATTACCCAACGGTCGCAGAAACGAGACGTGATGCAGGTGGACGAAGTGATTACCGAGGCACTGCGGCGCATAGACATGGCAGGAAAGAACGAAGGCAACTTGTCGGGCATTCCGTCCGGCTTTACCAATTTGGACAAGATAACTTCCGGCTGGCAGAAGTCAGACTTGGTGATTATCGCCGCGCGTCCCGCTATGGGTAAGACTGCCCTTGTGCTTTCGATGGCGAAAAACATGGCGGTGAACTACCGCATTCCCGTGGCGATGTTCTCGCTGGAAATGTCGAATGTGCAGTTGGTGAACCGTTTGATAATGAACGTCTGCGAAATAGAGGGCGACAAAGTGAAGACCGGCAAGATGACCCGCGAGGAGCAGAAACGGCTCTACACAAAAATCAACGACCTGCAAGGCGCCCCACTCTATTTGGATGACACACCTTCCCTCTCGGTGTTCGAGTTCCGCAGCAAGGCACGCAAGTTAGTGCGCGAGCACAAGGTGCAACTCATCATCATCGACTACCTGCAACTGATGAACGCACAAGGGATGAATTTCGGCAGTCGCGAGCAGGAAGTGAGTATGATTTCGCGTAACCTGAAAGCGATGGCAAAAGAACTGGATATACCGATTATTGCGCTGAGCCAGTTGAGCCGCGCCGTAGAAGGACGAACTGGTATAGACGGTAAGAAACCGCAACTGAGCGACCTGCGCGAGTCAGGAGCGATTGAGCAGGATGCAGATATTGTTTGCTTTATCCATCGTCCGGAGTATTACCACATCTACAACGATGAGAAGACGAGCAAAGACCTGCGCGGATTAGGTGAGATAATCATTGCCAAACACCGTAACGGTGCGACCGACGAGGTATGGCTGCGTTTCCGATCGAAGTTCGCCAAGTTTCAGAACGAAGACGAGGTGACAGATGAGGATTTCGGCGTACCTGCCGCACCCGTGGGAAACGCAAATAGCAATTGGAGCATGCCTTCGCGCATGAACACCATGAACCCGGACGGAGTGTCCGTTTCCATGGACGATGACAACGGTGTACCGTTCTAAAAAATGGTCAAATAGTTCAAATAATATATGGAAAGAACAGTAATCATAGATGCGCTGAAGCGCACGGATTTTGGGAGCAAAATCAATGTCCGCGGGTGGGTGCGTAGCCGTCGCGGCAACAAGAACGTATCGTTCATTGCGCTGAACGACGGCTCTACCATCAAGAATATCCAGATTGTGGTTGACCTTTCGAACTTCCCGGAAGAACAGTTGAAACCCGTAACCACAGGCTCGTGTATCTCCGCTACGGGTACGCTGGTGGAAAGTCAAGGAGCAGGACAAGCGGTGGAGATTCAACTAACCGAGTTGGAGGTATATGGCACGGCTGACCCTGAGAAATATCCGCTGCAAAAGAAAGGACTGAGCATGGAGTACCTGCGCACAATAGCGCACCTGCGTCCGCGCACGAACACTTTCGGTGCCGTATTCCGCATTCGCCACAACATGGCAATGGCTATCCACACCTATTTCCACGAACACGGTTATTTCTATTTCCACACGCCGCTCATCACGGCATCGGACTGCGAGGGCGCCGGACAAATGTTCCAAGTAACGACCAAGAATTTGTATAATCTGAAATATGATGAGAATGGCAAGATAGACTACTCCGACGACTTCTTCGGCAAGCAAACCTCCCTAACCGTATCCGGTCAGTTGGAAGGCGAGTTGGCTGCAATGGCATTGGGAAAGATATACACCTTTGGTCCTACGTTCCGCGCGGAGAACTCCAACACACCACGCCACTTGGCAGAGTTTTGGATGATTGAGCCCGAAGTGGCATTCATCCAAAAAGACGAATTGATGGATTTGGAGGAAGACTTTATCAAGTACTGCGTGCGCTGGGCATTGACGAATTGCAAGGACGACTTGGAATTCCTCAACCAGTTTGTCGATAAAGGTCTGATTGCCCGCTTGGAGTCGGTAGTCAATACGGACTTTGTCCGCCTGACTTACACCGAGGGCGTGAACATCCTGCAAGAGGCGGTGAAGAACGGCAAGAAGTTTGAGTTCCCCTGCAAGTGGGGGGACGACTTGGCTTCGGAGCACGAACGTTTCCTGGTGGAGGAACACTTTGGCAAGCCCGTGATTATGACAGATTATCCGAAAGATATCAAGGCGTTCTATATGAAAATCAACGCAGACGACAAGACCGTACAAGGTACGGACGTGCTCTTCCCGCAAATAGGCGAGATTATCGGCGGGTCAGTACGTGAAGAGTCGCTGGATAAGTTGAATGCGGAAATAGAGCGCCGCCAGATTCCGATGAAAGATATGTGGTGGTACTTGGACACACGCCGCTTTGGTGCAGCGCCGCATGCTGGTTTCGGATTGGGCTTTGAGCGACTGATGCTTTTCGTAACGGGTATGCAGAATATCCGCGACGTGATACCTTTCCCCCGCACCCCTAAAACTGCTGAATTTTAATCATCCTTAAATAGGAAATGCTATGAAGAAACTCTTTTTATTGCTCGGTGTGCTGGTGCTGACCACCACACTAACCGCACAAACATCCCTGCGAGGAGTGGTTGTGGACGCTAACAAACATGCCATTGTCGGTGCCACGGTTACACTTGCGAATCAAGACATCTCTACTACCACCAACACTGCCGGTGCTTTCTCCCTACTCTATTTGGAGCCACAGGACGAGGAAGTGATTATCGAGGCAGACGGGTACATTGCTACCATTGAGTTGGTGCAACTGCATGCCAACCAAACTAATGACATGGGCGAGGTGGTGCTGCAGAAAGACATCGCCCGTGAGGCACAAGAAGAAATCCTGCTCAACCTGTCGGAAGAAGACTTGAACGATGACGAAGGACGTTCACAAGCACAAGCCAGTGCATCATCGGCAAGCCAGGATGTGTTTAATTCGCTTAGTTCATTTGCTTGGTCCACAGCGCGTTACCGCAATCGCGGATACGAGCAGACTGCAGAGCAGAACTACATCAACGGTATCAACTTCAACAGTGCCGAGCGCGGGCAATTCAACTTTTCTTCGATGGGTGGTCTGAATGATGCAAGTCGCAACAAAGAGGTAGTCAATCCTTTGGACGCCACCAACTTCGGCTTTGGCGGATTGGGTACTTCTACCAACTACCTGATGGAAGCGTCTCGTTTTGCACAAGGCTGGAAAGTGGGCGTTGCCGGCACCAACCGTAACTACAAAGCACGTGTGAATGCCACTTACGCCTCGGGCGTACTGGAGAACGGCTGGGCGTTTGTAGGACAAGTGGCTTTCCGTTTCTCGCCCTATATTGACCAAAAGAACATCATCGGCGAAGGTATCCAATACTACTCCGGCGGCTATTTCTTTGCCGCAGAGAAGAAATGGACCAACGGCAATCGTCTCTCTCTCGTAACCTTCGGTGCCCCCACCGAGCGCGGTCAGTCGGCTGCCGTTACGCAAGAGGTGTACGACCTGACGGGCTCTATCTACTACAATCCTTATTGGGGCTACCAGAACGGCAAAGTGCGCAACTCGCGCGTGGTGAAATCGTATGACCCGACCGCCATTGTCAACTACGATTGGAAAATAGATGACTACAACCTGTTGAAATTTGCTGCAGGCTACCACTACAGCATGTACAGCAACTCTGCGCTCAATTTCTACAATGCGCCCGACCCGCGTCCGGACTACTACCGTAACCTGCCTTCGTTCCTCTGGGACGGGCAGATCGCAGATAGCAACTCGGCGCAACTCTTCGATCCAAACGGCAACCACTACAACTACGGAAACTTCATCGGCGCAGACCTGAATGGCGTAGGGCTCGGTATGGGTAGCATCGGGCACGACGGGCAGTGGATAGGTCCGTCCGTGAATGCAGACCAATACAATAAATTGGTGGATTTGTGGCAGAGCCGCGACGACGCTACCACGCAAATCAACTGGAACGATATCTATGCCGCCAACCTTGCCAACAACTACAACAACCCCAACGGTTCGGCACGTTATGTCTTGGAGCGTCGGCACAACGATATTCAAGAGGCAATGGTGAATATCCACTACACCAATACCAAAGCCGACCACCTGAAGGTAACGGCAGGCTTGGAAGGCAAGTTCTCGCAAGGTATTCACTATAAGTCGGTGGACGACCTATTGGGTGCCAACCAGTGGATTGACGTTGACCCCTTTGCCGACCGCGACATTAAGGAGTTGGCAACCAATGCGGGACTGTCGCAGGAAGATATTGAGAACGTGAAGAAGAACGATATTGCATCAGACTACAACGATGTGAAGCACGATGGCGACCGTTTCGGTTACGACTATCGTATCAATATGGGGACGGTCAAAGTGTGGGCACAAAACGAGTGGAGTTTCAACGATGCGGACTTCTACTACGCCCTCCAACTCACCTACTCGTCCATGCAGCGTACCACCAACATGATCAACGGTCGTGCATGGTATCTTGCACAACTCAATCCCGACCAAGCAGAACGCTACCTCGGCAAGCAAGCCAACGAGATTATCGCTAATGCACAAGCAGGGACGCTCCAAACAGGTACTACCTATTTGGGCGCTTCGCACCATTTTGTGGATCCCGCTTTCAAACTGGGTGCTACTTACAAGATTAACGGACGTAACCGTTTGAAACTGAATGCTCTGGCACAGACCACCGCACCATTGGCCCGCGATGCGTATCTCTCGCCGCGTGTGCACGACCGCGCGATATACAATATCTATAAACACGATAACGCCTCTTCGCTTGCCGACTATTATGCCGCCAGCGAGAAGACCGTGGGTGCAGACCTCACCTATGAGTTCAACTACCCCGTTGTGCGTGGTCGTTTGACAGGATTCTTCACACAGTTCTGGGACGGTTCCGAATTGAACGGCTACTATGACGATGAAGCACGCACCTTTGTGAACCAAGCCTTGACTGGAATTGACCGTCGGCACATGGGTATTGAGGCAGCCGTCGCCGTAAAACTCGGTACCTATTTTACCCTGACAGGTGCTACCAGTGTGGGCGATTATCGATACACGAGCAATGCCATGGCGGTAACCTCGGCAGAGAACGGTATGGCACTGGCGGAGGATAACGACAATAACTCGGTCTTCGAACTACGCGACGAAGTGCTGCTCAAGGGGCTGAAGGTGGCTAACGGTCCGCAGGTGAATGCAAGCCTCAAACTCTCGTTCTTCCATCCGAAAATGTGGTTCGCCGATATAACGGTTAGTTACTACGATTGGAACTATCTCTCCGTGGCTCCCTCGCGCCGCATGAAAGGGCTCTTCACCGGTGTACGCGCTGACGGAACGCCCGTGAATGGTTGGTACGGCGATACCTATGCGAATGCTATTGAGACAACCGATGGCGGAAACTGCTCACGGACAGCCGATGCCAACGGATTCCCGGACAATGCCGTACTGGATGCCAACGGGGTACCGGTGCTGAAATATCCGTACAACATTTTATCCATGCAAGAATCGCTCGCAGCTACCAATCCTCTTAATCGCTTTATCATTGATGCCAGCGTGGGCAAACTGATTTACTTGAAGAATCGTCAATCGCTCTCTATCAACTTGTCGGTTACCAACCTGACCAACAACACCCACTTCAAGACCGGCGGCTACCAGCAGGCACGTCTTCCGCGTGTAACGCGACAGGGCGTGGACGATAGCGAGAACTCCGTAATCTCGCCCAACGCATGGAAATTCCCCTCCAAGTACTACTACGCATGGGGTGCTAACTTCTTCTTAAGTCTTACCTATAAATTCTAACATACTGCTATGAAACGCTATCATTCTATTATATCGGCATTAGCCATTTGTCCGCTGCTTGCGGTGCTGATAGGTTGCAATCCTGCCCCCATCACAGAGGCAGATGTGTTCACCAATCCTGATGCTGTTGCCAACATCCTGCAACCAGGCGATTCTATCTACCACCTCAACGATTTTGTAGCAACCTTCATGACGGAGCAGGGCAATTTCTTGAGCGACTCTACCCCCTATCGTACTCGCGCCACCAATGGAGACGGTATCTACCTCTTCTCGTTGGATACCATTCCGACCGATACCATGGGTATCTATATCCGGGGGCGCGTTTCCACGGATGACTACGGAGGCAATTTCTATAAATCCATTGTCATTCAGGAGATTGTGGATGGCGAGCAGCAGAACCTGCGTTTGTCGGTAGACATAGGTTCCGCCAACGGGCTCTACCAGATCGGTCAGGAACTGCTCATCCGTTGCAATGGTTTCTCCATTGGTCGCTACGGTGACCAGCCGCAGTTGTGCGTGCCTTCGTACAACAACAACGGTTATGCAAACAGTGCCAACCAGAAAATCGGTTGGATGCCGGGGCGTATTCCTAACGGTTTGTTCCGCAACGCCACCACACTGATAGGCACTCCCGACCCGTCTAAACTGCAATACGATACCATCACGATTGCAGATTATATCAAGGTAACCAACGAAACGGAAATGCGCAAGATGGACGGACGCTTGGTGGTACTCAAGGATGTATATTTCACGGGAGAATACGAGTACAATGGGCTTACCGCCTGCAACACCAACGACCCCGAAGAGGACAAGTATGCCAACGTGTTTGCCCCCACCACGCAGAATGTGGGTCACCCGCAAAGTCGTGTCATCTCCGACGGTACGAACACCAGTCTTGTATCCAACTCGGAGTATAGCAAGTTCGCATATTTCTACCTCCCTGGTGCTGACTCCACTGGTGTTGCCAACTGCCCGAATTATGTAGGTACCGTTACCGGAGTATTGGGGCAGTTCCGCGATAATGCCGGCTATGCGCACGACCAATACGACTGGTCTATCACCCCGCGCAATATCAAGATTAACTCCGTTTGCGAAATCAATGATATTGTGATGTTCCACAAGGAGACGGGCGAAGCATGGGTGCCGCAAGAATATAAAAAATAATGAACTGGTTAGACATCCTGCTGCTTCTTCCATTGCTCATAGGGCTCGTCAGGGGGCTTATGCGCGGACTTATCACCGAGATTATCGCCATTGTGGCGATAATCCTCGGTATTGTAGGAGCGCGTTTGTGGGCTACGAAGTTCTCCGCCTGGCTACTCTTGCAGTTCGCATGGCCGGAAGCCGTATGCCATGTGGTTGCTTACGCACTCTTATTTCTTGCCATAGCCATCGTTCTGAACATTGTGGGGCGCTTGCTCTCCAAGTTGCTGCGGGCGATACAGTTAGGATTTCTCAACCGCTTGCTCGGCGGTGTGTTCGGCACCCTCAAATGGCTTGTAGTGGTATTGGTAGCGGTATTCTGCGTTCACATGCTGGACTCACATTTCCATTTCTTGGATAATAGCGAAGTGGTGAAAAACTCCCTACTCTATCAGCCGTTCGTAGAAACTGCCAACCAAATAGTTCATGTTATCCCCAATGTTGCAGATTCGATTGTCGTTCAATAACCCATACCCCCGTTATCGCGGGTCTGTCGCGGGTCTATCGCGGGTCGGTTGTGAGTTGTTACCAATATGAACACCGTTTATTTATCATTAGGTGCCAACTTGGGTAACCGTGAGCAAACACTGACCCAAGCCATCCGAATGTTGGAACAACAAATCGGTACGCTTCTTCGCTGTTCCTCTTTCTTCTATTCCGAGCCATGGGGATTCCAATCGGAGCACACTTTCTGCAATATCTGCGCCTCGTTCCTTACCGACCTGACACCCGACCAACTGCTGACCGAGACCCAAGCCATAGAGAAACAATTGGGGCGCACAGAGAAAACTACCCGTCCGACAAACACTCAGAGCAGTGCCTGCCTGCCTACATACCACGACCGCACTATAGACATTGACCTGCTGCAATACTTCGACAGCAATCACCAAGAACTCATCGTTCAAACGTCCTCACTGACTCTCCCCCACCCGCTCATGAATCAGCGCGACTTTGTCCGCATTCCGCTCCAAGAGATTATCCAAGCTCCTCCCCTGAAAACAACACAGACCATACATTCCAAAAACTAACACTGCAGAATGGCAACCGATAGCAGAAAAGATGTCTTGACAGAGATTACGCCGCTGGAGAAGAGCGACTGCATGTATCTGCGGGCGGGAGAGAAGGAGATGTTCAGTTATCCCCTGCATCGGCATGCGGAAATAGAGATAAACTTTATCGAGAACTGCGCGGGCAGGATTCGTGTGGTGGGCGACAACATAGAGGAACTGGGGCAGACCGAGTTGGTGCTGATAGGCAGCAATCTGGCGCACGCGTGGGAGCAACCCGCAGGCGTACGCCCTCAGAAGATGCGGGAGATAACCATACAGTTCCACCCCAATCTGCTAAGCGGCATTTTGCAAGACAAAGAGCAGTTTCGCACAATCCGCGACCTGATTCAGCGCAGCCAGCGCGGTGTGGCATTCGGCGCAGGGGCGACGCGTCATGTACTGGAACTGCTGGAGAATCTGGCGCGTACTCCGAAAGGATTTTACCGCTATATCCGCCTGCTGGAACTGCTGTATGAGTTGTCGCAAGAGCAAGATTATCACCTGCTGAGCAGTAGCCAGTTTGCCGAAGCGGATATCAGTACGGACAGCCGGCGTATCAACAAAGCCGTACACTACATAGACAAGCATTTCGCCGACGTGATTCGTATGCCCGAAGTGGCGGCATTGGTGGGCATGACCCCGACTGCTTTCTCCCGCTATTTCAGCCGGCATACGGGACGCTCTTTCTCGGATTTCGTAGTGGAGAAGCGTATCGGTTTTGCCACGCGGCAGTTGGTGAACACCACCGACTCGGTGGCAGAGATAGGGTATGCGGCAGGCTTCTCCACACTGACCAACTTCAACAGGCTGTTCAAACACCGTATGGGATGCACGCCGAAAGAGTTTCGTGCGAACTACAACAAGCGCAAGATTGTGATAAAGGAGGAAGGATAAGAGTCCCTCCAACTCTTTCCCTGCAAAGAGGGAAAGTAGGAGAAGTTACCTTTGTCTGTACGAGTTGATTCAAGCATTGCTTTGGGAGGGAGCAACATGTATTTCGGGAAAGAGAGTTGCTTCTCTCTTTTTTTATATTACCTTGGCAGCGGATTCTCTTTGCAAAGTATCGGCAAGGGTAGCGGAATCACCCAAGAAAGATTCGGTTCTCTTTCGACAGTCCCTCTGCAATCACCTATGAATCACCTAAGATTGTCTGCTTGAAGTTTGCTGGGAGGCAGGAGGAGATTCGGACAGGAAACGGTGTTGCTTACCCCAACCGCACGCGGGACTGTCGGGATATTTCCGGTCGGGAAGGTATCGGCAACTGCACAAGAAGGCTATGAAAATGCTAAAATAGTGCTATAAAAGAGGCAAAAAAAGTACACTTTGCATAAAAGTGTTAGTATTTGCTAACATAGACCGCTTGCATGTGCACGAAAAGCAGTACTTTTGCGCATGGTTTCGGAAAAGTCAGAAACGGGCAAGCGTTTCAGGCACGTATCTGAAGCCAAATTTTTCAAGCAAGCATAATAACAACTAAATTATCTAATACTAAAATGAAAAAGGGTTCCCTTCTTTTGTTGGCTTTGGTGGCAGGCTGGATGTCTGTCCGAGCAAGTGAGACAACCGTTACGCTGGTTGATTCGACGTGGTCGTGCGGCGACAACTGGAGCAGCGGTTATGTGCAGATTGCCAAAAGCGAGTTGGCAGACATAGCCGCCGGCGATATGATTCTGGTGGATGTGTCGGCAGTGAGCAGCACCGACCAATACCCCTGCGTATTTTTGCAGTACGTAACGGCAGGCTGGGCAACATGGGCGGATTTTGCGAACACGGAGCCCCGCCAAGTATCGCTGTCGGCAGACATGACGCTGCCCTACCGCGCAGAGTTTGTGCTGACACAGACCATGATAGACTGCATAACGGCGGGCGAGGCACTGGTGGTGAAAGGAACGGGCTTCACGAGTACGGGTGTTTATTGGACACACTATGAGAACGTTACTCCCGGACAAATAGACAGCGTCAGTATTTGGAGCGGTACACAAGTGTATGGCAACAACTGGAGCGAGTTCGTAACCCTTGACAAGGCGCTGTTCGACAAGACGGCAGAGGGAGACGAGTTGCTGGTGCACGTAACAGCCATCGACCGTTCGCAATCGGCGCAAGGCGTCAGTCTGCAAAACGGAAACTGGGGCAACTTCACACCTGAGCAGAGCCACTGGTTCAGTGCGGAAGAGACGGCACCGTTGTATGTAAAGTTCCTGTTGACGCAAGCACTCCTGAGCGAGATAAGCAGCACGGGAATGGCTGTCGTGAAGGGTATCAACTACGCAATGGACGAGGTAGTGCTGGTGGTGAAAGGTGCATCAGAGCGACTGACCGTAGAGGTGCCCGTACACCACAACTGGGTATGGGAGAACGAAGGCGTGGAGATAGCCGTGAAAGTGAATAACCCGAAAGCCGAAGCCGCCGAGGTGGTGTTGCAGGTGGAGGTGAAGACAGACAAAGGCGCGGCGTATGCGTCCGTGAAAGATACGGTCACAGCGGCAGTGGGCTTGAGCGAGACATTGGTGCCGCTGAACATCACCGAGGCAGGGATTTACCAAGTGAGCGTGAGCGCGAATGAGAAACTGATAAAGACTTTCAACATTGCCTACAACCCGACGGAAATAGTCAGCCCGACGGATTATCAGAGCGACTTTGTGCAGTTCTGGAACGATACGAAAGTAGCGTTGGCGGCTATCGAGCCCGACTACACGCTGACCGAACTGCCGGAGCGCAGCAGCAGTGCCCGCAAGGTGTATCTGCTGGAGTTCCGCTCGCTGAGCGACATGGGCGACACGGCGGCTGTCGCACGCGCTTATTGGGCAGAGCCGACCGACGGCGGCAAACACACGGTGAACATTCACTACATGGGCTACGACTCAGGCTATGAGCCGTGGATTCCCAAAGGAGACGACAACCCGAACGAGTGCGACCTGATGCTCTCCACGCGCGGGCAGTTGATTAACAACCGCGCACCGTATGCGAACACCTACGGCGACTGGTTCGCTTACGGCTTCGACAGCAAAGAGCACTACTATTATCGCGGTGCGTATATGGACGCCGTGCGTGCACTGGATTTCGTATGGACCCGCCCTGCCGCCGACACGCTGAATGTGTTCGCACAAGGTTCGAGCCAAGGCGGTGCACTGACCTACGCGGCTGCCGCGCTGGGCAACCACTCTTTCAACGCGATAGCACCATCCATTCCGTTCATGGGCGATTTCCCCGATTATTTCCAAATAAGCAACTGGCCGAAGGCTGTGGCAGAGCATTGCCGCGACTCGCTGGGCATGACCGATGAAGCGATGTACACCATGCTGTCGTATTTCGACACGAAGAACCTTGCCACGCTGATTACCTGCCCCGTGATAGAGACCATCGGCCTGCAAGACCCCGTCTGCCCGCCGCATACCAACCTCGCGCCATACAACAATCTGCCGACGGGCGTGACGAAAGAACTGCATATCCAAGCGTTGCTCCAACACGAGGTGTCTGACGACTGGTGGGCTACCTTCCATGCTTTCTTCGAGCAGTTTCGCCACTCCACCACATCCAACGCGACCATAACGAAAGACCATACCGCCGTCAGCAAGAGCCTCAAAGGGGGTATGGTGGTGATTCGCCGCGGGGAAAATGAATATAGCGTGCTCGGAAGCAGACTATAAACAACAATTGTTTAACTAATTCAAAGACACTGAACATTATGAAAAAGATTAGTATGTTATTTTGTGCATTGGTGCTTGCAGGTACCATGCTGAACGCCCGCGAGGTTACCAATACATTGCCGTTGAAAGACCAATCTGGTGAAGTTACTGCTTGGGTTTGCGCTGACGGCTGGGCAAGCGGTTTTGTACAAATAGCAGCAAGCGAACTGAAAGGCATTCAAGCCGACGATAAGATTCTGGTAGATGTTTCGGCAGTCAGCAGCACCGATGCAAATCCTTGTGTTTTTCTGCAGTTTGTTGATGCAGACTGGAAATGGAAAGAATTTGAAAATGCAGATTTGCACCAAATCAATCTTAATAAAGACACGGCAGTGCCCACCACGGTAACCTTCACCTTGACGCAAGCGATGGTGGATAGCCTCGCCGCAGGACAAGCATTGGTGGTGAAAGGCAGTGGCTACACGGGAACGGCGGTGAAACTGACCCGTTATGACAATGCAAGCGAGAAAGTGCTGATGAACGAGAGCACGCAGTTTGATAATGCGTGGAATGGAAGTGCACAGATTGCAACCGCAGATTTAGTCTTTGCCCAAGCCGGCGATGAGTTGGTGGTACATGTAACGGCAGCGGATTTTACGCAAACCAATACCCCGCAAATCTCATGGCAGAATGGTGCATGGGGTAATTTCACTCCCTCGGTTGCTTCTATCCTTACCAGCGAAGAACAACTGCCCACGGATGTGAAGTTTACCATTACCGAGGCCTTCTTGAGCGAAATCCGTTCTACCACTGCATATGGTATCGGACTTATACTAAGGGGTGTAAACTACACTGCCGACAAAATAACGCTGGTATATAACAACTCCGGTCCGACAACAGATATGGCAAACACTGATTTCAACATAAAAAGTACAAAAAAGATTGTTAACGGGCAAGTAGTGATTGTACGCGGTGAAGAGCAGTACAATCTGTTGGGCGGAAGAATAAAGTAATGCGCATAGGTTCTGTTAGTTAGTTGCAAAAATGAAACGTATTTGTTTGAACATTATTCTTCTGTTAACGGGTGTGATGACGTCGTGCGGACAAACGACGCCGTCCACCCCGCCTGACAGCCCAAAGCCCTCGTACCGGCTATGCAACCCGAATGCTACGGCAGAGACGCAGAAAGTGTTCGAGGTGCTGAGCCGTCTGTACGGCGAGAAGATTATCAGCGGGACGGTGGCGCTGGTGGACTGGAACACTACTGAGGCGGAGCACGTGTATCAGTGGACGGGGCACTACCCTGCGCTCAACGGGTTCGACTTTATCAATATCGCCTACTCCAAAGACGTGAATCCCTCCGGCTGGATAGACTACGGTGACATAAGTGTAGCGGAAGAATGGTGGCGGGCAGGCGGTCTGGTGAGCGGAATGTGGCACTGGCAGATGCCGACCAACAGCGGCAACGGCATGACCTGCACACCGGGCAGCGGTGCACAGGAAACCGCTTTCGATTGCAGCAAGACAAGCGACAAACAGAGCAACGAGTACAAACGCGTGGTGCAGGATATTGACCAAGTGGCGGGCTATCTGAAGAAACTGCAACGGCAGGGAATCCCCGTGCTGTGGCGTCCGCTGCATGAGGCGGCAGGCAACACCTACGAGTTCAACGGCGGTAAGGCGTGGTTCTGGTGGGGCGCACAAGGGGCGGAAGCTTATATCGCACTTTGGCGGCTGATGTACGACCGACTGGTGAACTACCACGGACTGAACAACCTGATTTGGGTATGGACGGCGCAAACGGGAGACCACAGTTGGTACCCCGGCGATGAGTATGTGGACATAATCGGACGCGACAACTACTACGCTTTGCAGTATCCGCTGGCGAAGGAGTATAAAGCATTGTCGGAGCAGTATCCCGACAAGATGATTACCCTTGCCGAGTGCGGCAACGGCGACCAAGTGGATATGTCGTTGCTGAGCGATATATGGACGGAAGGCGGCAAGTGGAGTTGGTTCATGACGTGGTACGACTATTCGTATCAACAGGGCAGCACGCAACACCGCTATGCCGACAAAGCATGGTGGACGGAGGCGTTCAGCCAACCCTATGTGGTAACGCGCGAGCAGATGAAAGAGTTGCTGGCGCAGTGATAATTATGAATTATGAGTGCTCATGCTCTGACTCTCAACACTCAACTCCAATGAAAAGAAAATGCATAGTATTTTGTCTGTTGTTCGGCTGTCTGTCGGCGAGCCTTTTGGCGGGCGCAGCGGAGCGCACGCTGTTGCTCGGTCCGAAGACTATCGGCAGGGCATGGCAGGACAAGATACGGGTGGAACCTGCGCAATTTGCACAATGCCGGGCAGGCGATGTGCTGACGCTGTACACGGCAGACGCCCGTCCGTGGGGGCAAGGTGCATTGCAACACCCGAAGACCGGCGAAGCCATTGCCCCGCAATACGCTTGGTTCGGCGTAACAGAGCCCGTAACGGTTACCCTGACGGAGCCGATGGTCGCCATATTGCAGACCGAGGGACTGACGATAGGCGGACACGAATATACCATTGCACGGCTGACCCATACACCCCAAGAGGACTTTGAGGAGAAAGTGCTGTACCGCGGTCCGAAATTCTATGCGGCAAAGGATTGGAGCCGAAACCTGAGTTTGGACGCGTCCGCTTTCGCAGACATAGCGGTAGGCGATGCGCTGGTGTTCCATTTTGAGAAGACCGAGGAAGGGGCTGCCCTCAAACTGATGGATTTTCGCTACGAGCCTCTCTCTCCAACCTTGGATGGCGTGCAGGTGTCGGGCGGGAGTTTCCGCTACCGTATCACCGAGCAGTCGCAAGTGGTGCAGTTGCAGTTGGCGGGCAGCGACCATGTGAGTGTGCGTGTGGGTGGAACGGGCTATGTACTGACCCGAATAAGCCGTGTGCGACAGACGGGAGGAATAGACGAAGACCTCAGCACTGCCCAACGATCCCCGCGGGAGTATCGTCTGCGTCCGGGCGAGGTGTTTCGGGGAGAGTATGTGTTTCCCGCGGATTGGTCGGGCTATAAGGTGTTTACCGCGGCTCCCTTTCAGCATTGCCGACAGGGTGACCGGCTGATAGTTGCCTACAAAGGGCTGCAAACCGACAGCGTGCAACCGCAAATCTCGTTCCGTGAAGGAATGCACTGGGGCGACTTGGGTGGAGCCGAAGAACCACAATGGATACGCTTGGAGGGACAGACGGTGGTTTACACTTTGGACTCCGTGGCGCTGGACAACATAAAGACCCGCGGTTTTGTCCTGACAGGCACAGGCGTAACACTCACGAGGATTATACTAACCCGCGAGCAATAAACTTAATATGTAAGCAAATACTTTCAACATTCAAAAACTAAATTGGTTCACGCGTTTCCCCTTCCCTTGTAGGGAGGGACGAAGTGGAGCCTGACAACAAAAACATGAGAAACACAGTTATTACTATTTGCCTCGCATTGCTTCCGACACTGCTTTTTGGTCAGCGCACTCTGACCGGCGTGGTGCTGGACGGGAGTATGCAGGAGGAGCCGCTGATGGGTGCAGCCGTGCAGGTGGTGGGTACTACGATAGGTACTATCACGGACATGGACGGTCGTTTCCAATTGGAAGTGCCCGCCGACGGCAAGCAGATTGAGGTGAGTTACTTGGGCTACCAAGACCAAGTGGTGGACATAGCAGGGCGCGACGTGGTGCGCGTGGTGCTGATGGAAGACACCGAGATGGTGGAGGAAGTGGTCGTAGTCGGCTACGGCACGGTCAAGAAGTCCGACTTGTCGGGTTCGGTGAGCCATATCGAAGCCAAAGACCTGCTGGGCGGCTATCAGCAGGATGTGGCAGGCGGACTGCAAGGCAAGATAGCGGGTGTGGAGGTGTCTGCCTCCGACGGTGCCCCCGGTGCTGCCATGAGTATCACGGTGCGCGGTGCCAACTCGTTCACCACCTCCTCGCAGCCGCTGTATATCGTGGACGGCGTACCCTTCGGTACTTCCGCCAACGGGGTACCCTCCTCCGATGCCAACGAGGGCAACAACCAACAGACATCACCTTTGGCAATGATAAACCCCAACGATATAGAGAGTATCGAGGTGCTCAAAGACGCTTCCGCCACGGCGATATACGGCTCGCGTGGTGCCAACGGCGTGGTGATTATCACGACCAAGAAAGGCAAGAACACCGGCGAAGCCAAGCCGGTGGTGGAACTGAATGTGAAGTTGGGCTTGCAGCAGGTGAGCCGGCAGATAGACATGCTCGACGCCTACACCTACGCGCTGTATCAGAACGAGGCGGCGGCAAACAGCCTGTACTATGAAGGGGTCGGCAAGACCCTGCCTTACAGGGGCGAATGGGACTATCCATATATCGGTTCGGGCTATGATTATCAACATGGTACCTACAACCCGTCGCCCGAAGATTTCCTTAATCCGGGCGTGCGCGAAGACCGCTACGGCAACCGCTCGGAGGTCAGCCCTACCAACTGGCAGGAGCAGATTTATCGCTTGGGGTGGACGCAGGACTACTCGCTCTCGGTGAGCCACGGCAGCGACAAAGGATGGTACAACTTCTCGTTGGGCTACTCGCAGCAGGAAGGTGTGGTGAAGAACACCGGCTACGACCGCTACACCGTTTCCGCCAATATCGGGCGACACATTACCTCGTGGCTCGAGGTAGGCAGTTCGCAACTCTTCTCCCACACCACCACCAATTTCCAGCGTACCAACTCGGAGAACACGGGTATCATTCGCTCCGCGCTCATTTTCCCGCCCACCTACGGCGTGCATACCGAGACCGCGCAGTTGGACGAACTCAACTGGCTCGCCACCAATCCCGTCAACTATGTGAATGGTGCCAAAGATGAACTGAAACAGATTTCGTGGTTTTCGAGCAACTATTTGGAGTTCACTTTCACCCCGTGGATGCGCCTGCGTCAGAACTTGGGTTTGGGCTACAACGACGGACATCGCGACACCTACTACGACCGCCATACGCAGGAGGGAAAGACACCCTTCAACGGCAAGGCGGGCAAAGCCACAAGTATCTGGAAATCGCTCACGGCGGAGACCATTCTGACTTTTGACAAGACATGGGGCTCCATGCACTCGCTCAATGCCGTGCTGGGCTTCACCGCGGAAGGCGGATGGGGCGAGAACACCTCCATGACCGCTACCAATTTCGCCTCCGATGCCACCCAAGGTGCCGACATATCCCAAGCCCTTGACCGCGCCACGGTGAAGAGCGACGAGACCACGATGAAGATGCTCTCGTTCCTCGCTCGCGTCAACTACACGCTGATGCAACGCTATCTCTTCACCTGCTCGGTGCGTACCGACGGCAGTTCGGTTTTCGCGGCGAACAACAAGTGGGCGACCTTCCTCTCCGGCGCCTTCGCATGGCGTATGTCGGAAGAAGGATTCATGCAAGACCAAAACGCCGTGTCCAACTGGAAATGGCGCTTGTCCTACGGCGAGACGGGCAACCAAGGTATCGGTGCCTACCGCACGCTGATGGTGTTGCAGAGCAGCAACTATCCCTACGACGGCACGCTCTCTTCCGGCTACAGCACCATTGACTGGCGCGGACCTAACAACCCCGACCTGCGCTGGGAGACCACGGCGCAAGCCAATGCGGGCATAGACATGGGATTCCTGAACAACAGGCTCAACATTGTGGTGGACTACTACTACAAACGCACGCGCGACCTGTTGCAGAACATTACCATTCCCGCTTCGAGCGGCTATCGGCAGATGCTCATTAACAGCGGCAATGTTACCAACCAAGGGGTGGAAATCACGCTCGACTGCGAGGTGCTACACCGTCTGCCCGTTACATGGCACCTGTCCGCCAACTTCGCGCTGAACAGAAACTGCATATCTGGCTTGGAGGGCGACCAGTTTGCCACCTCGCTCTGGTCGGCTGCCGACCAGGTGTTCATACAGCGGAACGGCTGCCCGATAGGCACGCTCTACGGCTATGTGGAAGACGGCTTCTACGACTCCCCCGAGGAGGTGCGCGCACGCAAGGAATATGCCAACTACACGGACGACCAAGCCCTCCGCATGGTAGGAGAAATCAAGTACCGCGACCTGAATGGCGACGGCTTCATTACGGCGGACGACCGTACCATTATCGGCAACACCAACCCCGACTTTACCTACGCGCTCACCTCCGTACTGGCATGGAAAGGGCTGTCGCTGAGTTTCATGTTCCAAGGCAGTCAGGGCAATGATATTCTCAACTACAACCTCACGGACATTAAACTCTCGCAGGAGGGCAATATCACGCGCACCGCCTACGAAGGCCGATGGACACCCGAAACAGCGGCAACCGCCACATGGCCCAAAGCGTCTGCCACCTACACGCGCACATGGCTCGTGAGCGACCGCTATGTGGAGGACGGCTCCTACTTGAAGATGAAGTACATTACTTTGGCATACGACTGGCGCAATCCCTGCAAGGGTATTGAGAAGTTGGGCTTCAACTTCACGGTGAACAATGTCTTCACCGCCACCCGCTATTCATGGTACGACCCCGATGTGAACGCGGGAGGCACCAATGCCGCCGTCAGAGGTGTGGACTGCTACTCCTACCCCGCCGCAAGAAGTTACAACATTGGTATCAATGTGGTACTATAACCACTAATCACTAACCACTAACCACTAATCACTAACCACTGACCACTAATCACTAACCACTGACCACTAACCACTAATCACTAACCACTAATCACTAATCACTAACCACTGACCACTAATCACTAACCACTAACCACTGACCACTATTATGAGAAACTACATTTCTATATTCGGCTTGGCAGTCATGCTGTCGCTGCTGCCTGCCTGCTCGTGGATAGCCGAGGACCCGCAGTCGCTCGTGATGCCGAGCGACATTCCCGACAGCGAAGAAGGTTGCGCACAATGGGTTACCGGCGTATATTCCAAATGGATTTACGACATGTTTTGCTGGGGCTATTTCCCCAAGGTGCTGGAGTTTGACGCCGACTATATCTCCGGTCCCGATTGGCTGTTCGGCACCTTCGGCGCGGGCAATTTCCAAGGCGAGAGTGACATTACCGACGCCCTTTGGAACGGTTGCTACGGATTGATTGCGCGCGCTACTTTGGCGGAGGATCAGATAGCCGCCATGCAGAATATCTCCGCCGAGGTGCGCAACAATGCCATTGGCGAATGCCGTTTCCACAAGGCGATGGCGTACTTCCTCCTCGTGCGGGCGTATGGCGAGGTGCCGGTACAGAAGAACCCCAATTCCGCGAACATAGACGACAAGAGCCAGGCACGCCAACCCGTTGCCGCCGTCTATCAGGAGATATGCACTCTGCTCGAAGACGCGAGCAAACGCCTCTACAAGAACACCGACGCCGCCTACCAAGCAGGACATGTGTGTGCGGCGAGTGCTGCCGGACTGCTGGCGAAGGTCTATGCCACCATGGCGTCTGCTGCCATGCCGGAGGGGACATCCGTCGTGGTGCGCACGGGAGCGGCATACGCCGACCTCAACGGTGAAAAGACTTATGCGCCCTTGCAGACCCTCACCCTGAGCAAACAGCCCGTTGCGGGCTACGAGCGGATGGACTACGCGAAGTACTACCGCCTGGCATCCGAATATGCCAAAGCGGTGATGGACGGCGAGTATGGCGACCACACCCTGCTGCCTTACGACCAACTGTGGCTCCGCGCCAACGCCTGCGCCTCCGAGTTCCTTTTCTCGGTCGGCTCGGTGAGCGGCGACGCCGTCTATAAAAACAGCGTGCACACCCTCTACGAAGGCTACTACGAGACCGCGGGCAGCGAACTCATTGCTTCCGGCGGCTGGTGCGGCTGCACACGCCATTGGTACGACCTCTTCGACCCCGCCGACTACCGTATCGTCTATGGCGTGAAACACCGTTGGCGCTACTATTTCCAAGACGAGTCCAACTCCGCTTTCTTCTACCCCGACAACGACACCTACCGCGCCATGGTCGCTAATTGCGAAGCACCCTTCAACGACGGACTCAACTACTACACCAGCATGGACGCACAGTGTTTGGCGTTCACCACCAAGTACGCCGATGTAACCGACTCCGGCATAGAGTATGCCGACGCCAACTTCCCCATGCTCCGTCTGGCGGACATATGCCTCATATACGCCGAGGCGGAGAACGAACTCGGCAATGCCGACAACGCGCTGACCTACCTCAACAAAGTGCGCGAACGCAGCCATGCCCCGTTGGCAGACGGTATCAGCGACCGGACTGCCTTGCGCTCGCTTATCATTGAAGAGCGTGCCAAGGAGTTGGCGTGCGAGGCTGACCGGCGATGGGACTTGATACGATGGGGTATCTACCTCGACGCCATGAACGCAGTGTCTAACGGCACCTACACCGACGACGCACATATCGTGAAGACCCGCGAGAAGAAGCACCTGCTCTTCCCCATTCCGCAGGCGGAACTCAACACCAACAGCCTCATTAACCAAAACAATCCGGGCTGGAACTGAGCCGACTTGCAGCAGACCGCAAGCTATAAATCTCGAAAACGACACGAAAACGACTCGAAAACGAGACGAAAACGACACGAAAACGATACGACTCGAAAAGCCACCCGTTTCGAGACTGATAAGGTACCGAAAACAACCTACATAAAGAAAACGACGAAAATATGAAAACCCTGTTCCGTACCATACTCCTGTCGGCAAGCATAGCCCTCTGTGCCTGCCAGCACTTGGTTACCTACCGCGACAACTACATTCCCGAAGACCAACTGCCCAACACGGCTGCCCCCGTTATAGACAACGTTTACGCCGTGGGAGACACTGCGATGCTGCAGCCCCTCGCGGAAGCCAAAGCGGGGCAAATGATTCGCCTCACGGGGCGGAACCTCAACGAAGTGTTGCAGGTACGCGTAGGTGCCGCCGAAGTGGATGTGAAGCAGGTCTATGCCTACTCCACGGGGGCAGTCCTTTCCGTACCCGAACAGCCTGCTGACAGCGACCCTACACAAGATAAACTCGTGTACACCACCTCCTTGGGCTCTGCAACGGCTCCCTTCATGGTGCGCCGTCCGGCTGCGTCGTATGTGGGCGACTATTCCACCACGGAGATTATCGTTGACAGTAAGACCAAGCAGGCGCGGGCTGAGGTGGTTACCGACGCGGAGAGCGGAG
The DNA here is from genome assembly GCA_051878345.1 of Paludibacteraceae bacterium. Classification (GTDB taxonomy): domain Bacteria; phylum Bacteroidota; class Bacteroidia; order Bacteroidales; family Paludibacteraceae; genus Colicola. The sequence continues at coordinate 99,594 of JBJEJX010000006.1, forward strand.
TGGCACCCATTGGCATGCCCCATATTCACCTCACGGGTGCGTTGGAGCAATGGGACTGGTGCACGATAGACCTGACCACCAACAATGTGCAGGACAGCCGCGACTTCTCCGATCTGTCGCAGTACACCTTCTCCTTTGATGTCCTTACCCCTGCGGGACACTCCTTGGAGAACGCCGATGTGATGTTGCAAATGAACTGGAGCGGCACCGACTACCTGTGGCTGAGTTTCGAGAAGGAGAACACCGTCAATACCGCAGGCGAATGGCAGAGCGTCCACTTGCCGCTTGAGCAGATTGCCGTTAAGGGCGTTATCGATGAATACGGACGCATCGTCCTTCGCTGGGTGTTCAAGCCCTCCGTGGAAGGCTTCACGCTCGACTACCACTTTGCCAACTTCCGCATTGAGGAAAAATAGTCCGACCTGACCACTAATCACTGACCACTAACCACTAACCACTAACCACTAACCACTAACATGAAACCTAAGTACGCTATTCTTTTGCTCTGTATATGGATGCCCTGCGTGGCATTAGCGTGGGATTATCCCGTGTTCGGCACCAACGACTTGCTGGAGTTGCCCGCTTTGTGGGTGCAGCATGCCAACGGCGACCAGACGCTGGAGTTGTACACGGCCGCCGTGGAGACGGACACAACGGCGCACTACACCGACCGTGTGTATGTGCTGCGGGATAGCCTCTACCCCGTAGAGGTGCGCCTCTGCTACCGCACTTATACCGCCTACGACCTGTGGGAGATATGGATGGAAATCACGCACCAAGAGAAGAAACCCATTGTGCTCAAACGCTTTGACAGCGGGCATTTCACTATTCCGCAAGGAGATGTATGGATGACTCACTTCCACGGCAACTGGGCGGCGGAAGGCATGCCCGTGGAGAGCAAGTTGGAAAGAGGCACGCTCTGCATTCAGAATACCGACGGTGCACGCAACGCCCATGTGGATGCACCCTCTGTCGTCTTTTCGTTGGACGGACGGTTGGAGGAGTATCGCGGACGGACAGTGGCGGCTACACTGTGCTGGAGCGGCAACTACGAGTTGCGCTGCACCACCGCCAACGACGGGCTGCACCATTTCTATGCCGGTATCTCGCCCCAAGCATCGGAGTATGTGCTATCCCCGAAAGAGACCTTCCGCACGCCCCATTTGGCTGTGGCATACTCGGAAGCGGGCATGCACGGCTGTAGCCGTATCTTCCACCGTTGGGCACGCGAAGAACGGATGATTACCCACCCTTCCGCACCGCGCCCTGTCTTGCTCAATTCGTGGGAGGGTATCTATTTCGACATTACGGAAGAACGCATGATAGCCATGATAGATGACATTGCAGACATGGGAGGCGAACTGTTTGTCATGGACGACGGTTGGTTTGGCGGCAAGTATGCCCGCAACACCGACAATGCCGCACTCGGTGACTGGCAGGTGGATACGCGCAAACTGCCCAACGGACTGCAACCCTTGATAGACCATGCCCGTGCGCGGGGTATCCGCTTCGGCATTTGGATAGAACCCGAATCTACCAACACGCTCAGCGAACTGTACGAGCAACACCCCGACTGGGTGCTGCGTGTACCGGGACGGCAACTGCGTTTGGGACGGGGAGGCACGCAACTGCTTTTGGACATGACCAACCCGCAGGTGCAGGACTTTGTGTTCCGCGTGGTGGACAATCTCCTTACCGCCTACCCCGACATCGCTTATATCAAGTGGGACGCAAACACTTCTTTGCAGAACTACGGCTCTCCATATCTGCCCAAGGATAAGCAAAGCAACCTCTATATTGCTTACCACCAAGGGTTGCAGAAGACATTGCAGCGTATTCGCGCCAAATATCCCGATGTTATCATACAGAACTGCGCCAGCGGAGGAGGGCGTGCCAACTACGGTCTGATGCCTTATTTTGACGAGATGTGGGTCAGTGACAACAACGACGCGCTCCAACGCCTGTATATTTGGTGGACGGCTTCTTATTTCTTCCCAGCCAATACCTTGGCGCAGCATGTGGGAGGCAGCCCCTACCACATGACGGGACGCAGCCTGCCGGTCAAGTTCCGTTGCGATGTAGCCATGTTCGGGCGCATGGGATTGGAGCTAAACCCTCGCCACATGACCCCGGAGGAGCAGGCACAATGCGCACAAGCCGTCAGGGATTACAAACTGATTCGCCCACTGGTGCAGCAGGGAGACCTGTATCGCTTGGTATCTCCTTATGCAGGAAAGCATATCATGTCCTTGATGTTTGTGAATGACAGCCAAACGGAGGCGGTGCTGTTCGCCTTCCGAACGGAGTATCTGAAGAACCAGTATGTAGAGAAAGTGCAGTTGAGAGGATTAGACCCCGACAAGTCGTACAGAATAGAGGAGTTGGATGTGGTGGGAGACAAGAAAGCGCCGAGGGTCGTTTCCGGAAAAGAACTCATGGAAGAAGGCATCGCTTTGCCCCTCAACAGCGACTATGCAAGTGTGGTCTATAAACTGAGCACATTATAACTAACCCTATAAACACAACAAGCATTATGAAAAAGACATTCTTATTTTGCCTGCTTTTGGCGGCAAGCATCTTCACCGCACAAGCCGCCCTCGAAAGGCACGACTTGGATTTGAGCACGTTCACGGGAAACTACTCCACTACAAACTTTACGTTAAGCGGTAACACCCTCACCTTCACTACCGCATGGGGAGCTATCAAGAAGGATTTCCAAAGCAAGCCGATAGCCTCTTACAGTGAAGTGGTGCTTGTGTTGGAAGAGAGTTGCACGCAAACGGTACGCCTGAGCGCAACCTTCACCGACGGGACAGCGGAGCAAGAATGCAGAATCGCCGTAGGCAGTACAGAGGCCAGACTGCGCCTAAACTCTCCTAATGTAGAGTATATCCGTATCGCTAACTGGAGCAACGAAGCAACAGACGTAGTGATTAAAATCAAAGAGATATACCTGCTGGAGAATACAGGGTTAGCCGTATCGGATACTCTGTTCAGCGGCAGTCAGTCGCATGGAGGTTGGGAATGGAACAACCGTATCGTACTGGCAGCAAGTGCTTTCCAAAAAGCGCATACCGATGCAGTATTGAAAGTAACCTACAAATTGGACGCTACCAATTATACTTATTGGCAATATAAGTTTGTCGTTAATGATGGTACGAACGGTGTCCTCACGGGCAATCAAGACGAATTAAGTGCTACATACCAAACGCTTTCATTAGCAAGCGGAACAAATAGTTATTGGATGTATCTCAACGCCTCCGATGTAGCCGCATTGCAACAGTCCGGTATGTATCTGAGCGGTTACGGCGACACAACAAAGACCATTGAGTTGATTTATTGGGAAGACCAATTCTGCGAAGAATCCATTATCGGTGACGGTGAACTGACATTGTCTTGGAGTCAACTTTGGTCTGCCTCCGCGAGTATTATCAATCAACTCCAAGCAGGTGACGAATTGAAAGTATATGTTGTAGCAGACAACGGTTCTTCCCAATGGCCGAGTGTACGTATCGCATGGGGCAGTGCCGACGGCAGTTATGTAGGGTTCCCTTGTTATAGCGAGAACAATACGTATCCCCACGAGCATAGTCTTGTCCTGACTGAAGAACAAGTGACTGCCATACAGACTGCCGGCAAGTTGTATCTTTCGGGCGCAGGATTGAACATTAGCAAATTCACATGGACTCACTGCAAAACCATGAAGAAAGACCGCGGCAATGCGGCTACCAATATATGGAGCGGCACCCAATCCATCAACTGGAGCGGTTCCAATGAATGGCTCTATCTGACCGCAGACAACTTCTCTGCTGCCGAGGCAGGCATGCTCCTGCGTATCTATTTTGCGGATATGCAGATGGGTGCACAAGGACGTATTGTGGATGGTGGTTGGACGACGTTTGCTGATGCCGACACCTATGAGAAACTTCCTACTGCATGGGGCAACTATTACGAATACACCCTCACCCAATCCATGATAGGAAGCCTGCAAGCCAAAGGATTGGTAGTCAGTGGTGTGGGATATACCGCTACGCGCATAGACCTCATTGACCCCTTGCGCAAGTACATGCTCACCGCTGCATTCGACACGGAGGACATCCGCGCATGGGAGGCGGACGAGACCCCGAACATGACCTTCACTCTCCGCAACTACGAATCCGAGCAGATCACCACCAGCGTAGAGGTTGTTCTCCGCACCGACACCTTCACCGACTTCAACACCTACACCCAACCCGTTACCCTTGAGGCTGGAGAAACCAAACAGGTAACCGTAGAGATGACAGACCTCGACCCGGGTTTCTATCGCCTGACTACCAATGCTGACGGCGACCACCTCTGCACCTACATGATAGGCTATAACCCCACTGCCATACTCAGCCCCGATGACAGCCAAGATGACTTCGAAGAGTTTTGGACTTTGGAAAGGAGTGCCTTAGCCGCCATCCCGCTCAATACCACCCGCACAGAATATAGCACCGCGGCAGAGAATTACATCGTCTATACCTACTCTGTCAACTCCGTGCCCGACCCCGATGAAGAGGCAGAACACAAGACGCTGAAGCACTATGTGAAAGTTCCCAACGCAGAAGGCAAGCACCCCGTATTGGTGCGTTTCCAAGGCACCGATGGCGGTACGAGTACATTAGGCGAGCCTAACTGGGCAGCACCGGATGATTGGGTGGAGGTTATTGTCTCCACGCGCGGACAGATGCTCAACCGCGATAGCAAATACAATTATGATTTCTACGGCTACGGACTCGGCAGCAATACCGACCACTACTACCGTATGGCGTACCTCGACTGCGTCCGCGCCATTGACATGGTCAAGGCCATGGAGGAAGCCGACAGCAAAAATATCTTCCTCGCGGGCGGTAGCCAAGGCGGCTGCTTCACCTACGTTACAGCCGGTCTCTGCGCAGGCAACATCCGCGCCATTGCACCCAGCATAACAGGACACGCCGACTTCGTGCACACCATGAAGATTGTAGGATGGCCGACCAACGTGTTCAACACATGGATTAACAATGCCGTTTCTGCCGGCACATACGCCGACTATGAAACCGCCAAAGCAGCACTCTTGGCACATCAGAGTTATTTCGACACGAAAAACTTTGCCAAGTGGATCACCTGCCCCGTCATCACCAACTTCTCGCTACAAGACCAGACCGACGGTCCCCACCTCAATATCGCACCCTACAATCTGCTGACGCAGGTTACCGACAAGGAATATAGTATCAATCCCTTCAATGGCCACGCGGCAGCCTCCGATTGGAACACTACCTACATGACTTTTTTCCAAGAAAGATTGTACAAAGGTAGCGGTGATGTACCCTCTGAGATAACACTCACCGATGCCACTGCCTGTAACACCCGCAAAGTGATAGAGAACGGCGAACTGCTTATCCTCCACAATGGTATCAAATACGACCTATTAGGTAACCAACGTTGAAAAAATAAGAATCCATAAGATATGTCCACACGTTTAACTCCTCCCTTTAAGGGAGGTCGGGAGGGTCTCCTCCTTCTCCTCATCGCCCTGCTATCCGCTTGCACTGTGCAAACCAAGGTGCAGACTATCGACACCGCCGGACAGTTGTACGGTTTCATTCAGGCGATGTACCAATCGGACAGTCTTCTCTTCGGGCAGCACGATGCCACTCTCTACGGACACGCATGGAGTTGGCAGCCTGACCGAAGCGATTGCCGCGACATCACGGGCGACTATCCTTACATTGTCTCTTTCGACTTGGGCAACATCGAGACGGGCGACTCCCTCTCGCTGGATAGCGTACCCTTCCGCCTAATGGTGGAACGCATGCGCGAGCACCATGCTCGCGGCGGTATCGTCTCCGTCTCGTGGCACCCCTTCAATCCCATTGACGGCAGCGACGCATGGACGGTACGCACCGACACCACTGTCCGTGCTCTCCTGCCTGACGGCAGCGAACATGCAAGGCTTGACACCATGCTCTGCCGTGTGGCTCGTTTTCTCCACGACCTGCCTTGCCCCGTACTCTTCCGCCCGTGGCACGAGCAGAACGGCGATTGGTTCTGGTGGGGAAGCAAAGGGTGCATATGCGGAGAATACAAAGCCCTGTACCGTTACACGCACGACTTTTTGGAGCAGGCATGCCCGAACAAAATAGTGTGGGCTTACTCGCCTAACTACGGTATCTCCCGTGAGGACTACCTCGCCTACTACCCGGGCGACGACTGTGTGGACCTGCTGGGTATTGATTGCTACCACTACGCCCACGAACCCGTAGCCCTCTACCAAGACCATCTGCATCAGTCGCTCTCCATTGCTACAAGCGTTGCCGCAGAGCGGGGCAAGATAGCGGCACTCACCGAAACGGGATTAGAGGGTTGTGTCATATCCGACTGGTGGACGCAGGCACTATTGCCCGTGTTGGAAGAATATCCACTGGCGTACGTACTGCTATGGCGCAACGCCTACAATATGCCGCAGCATTTCTATATCCCCTATGCCGGACATCCCGCCGCAGACAACTTCTTGCTGTTTCATAATAATCCGAAAATACTTTTTGTCAAATGAACTTCTCTGAACGTAAAGCATTCATTACCGCACAACACGAGCAGTTGCTCTCGCGTCCGAACATGCCCGTTGAGGGCAACGGTATCTTCTGCCGTTATGTCCATCCCATCCTCACTGCCGACCATGCTCCGCTCACGTGGCGATACGATTTCAATCCCGAAACCAACCCATACTTCATGGAGCGCATAGGGGTGAACGCCACACTCAACGCCGGTGCTGTCAAGTTGGGCGATAAGTTCGTTTTGGTGGTGCGCGTGGAAGGTGCCGACCGCAAATCTTTCTTCGCCGTGGCAGAGTCGCCCAACGGCGTAGACAACTTCCGTTTCCGCGAGCGCCCTATCACCATGCCCGAGACCGACAACCCTGCCACCAACATCTACGACATGCGCCTCACGCAGCACGAAGACGGCTGGATTTACGGGCTCTTCTGTGTGGAGCGCCACGATGATTCCATGCCCCACGACCTCTCCGCTGCCACTGCCGCCTGCGGTATCGCCCGCACCCGCGACCTCGAGACATGGTACCGTCTGCCCGACTTGCAGACTCGCAGCCAGCAGCGCAACGTGGTGCTGCACCCCGAGTTCGTCAACGGCAAGTACGCCCTCTACACCCGCCCGCAGGACGGTTTCATAGACACTGGCAGCGGAGGAGGCATAGGCTGGACACTGGTGGACGATATCACCCGTGCCGTGGTTGCCGGAGAGCAGATTATCAACCCCCGCCACTACCATACCATTATGGAGGTTAAGAACGGCGAAGGCCCCCACCCCATCAAAACCCCCCAGGGATGGCTCCACCTCGCGCATGGCGTACGGGCGTGTGCATCGGGCTTGCGTTATGTACTCTACATGTACATGACTGCTTTGGACGACCCCACGCACGTCATTGCACAACCCGGCGGCGCTTTCATGGTGCCCAAAGACGGGGAGTATATAGGCGATGTGATGAACGTACTGTTCTGCAACGGCTGGATTGCAGATGGCGAGAAGGTATATATCTACTATGCTTCGTCCGACACGCGACTCCACGTGGCTACCTCCACTATCCCTCAACTGGTGGACTATTGTCTCCACACCCCGCAGGACAAACTCTCCACCGCTGCTTCCGTTCGGACCATCAACGACCTAATCGATAAAAATCAACTATTCTACTCTAAACGCTAACCCCTCAACTCTAAACTCTCAACTTTCATGAGAAACATACGCGAAAAATTGGCATACGGTTTGGGGGATATGTCTTCCTCCATGTTTTGGAAGATTTTCTCCTACTATCTGCCCATCTTCTATTCGGACATCTTCGGGCTTTCGCTCTCCGCGACAGCCTTCCTCATGCTCGTTACGCGCGTTTGGGATACCGTCTCAGACCCAATGATGGGCATTATTGCCGACCGTACCCGCACGCGTTGGGGCAAGTATCGTCCCTATCTCCTATGGATGGCGTTGCCTTTCGCCGTAGCCGGCGTGTTGCTCTTCACCACGCCTAACCTCTCGGAAACGGGACAACTGGTCTATGCTTATTGCACCTACATCCTCATGATGACCGTCTATACGGGTATCAACGTACCCTACGGCTCTATGTTGGGTGTGCTGACGGATGATTCCAATGAGAAGACGGTATTCTCTTCGTTCCGTATGTTCTTCGCATATGCGGGTTCTTTCGTTGCTCTGTTCGCATGGGAGCCGTTGTGTGTTTTTTTCCAAGGGTTGATGGGCTCGGAGTCGGACGCATGGCAGGGGGCTATGATGGTCATTGCCACAGCCTGCCTCATCCTTTTCCTGCTCTGCTTCGCGTTCACGCGCGAGCATGTGCAGGTGGCTGGCTCCGGCTCGGTGATTAAAGACTTCAAGTACTTGCTTCGGAATGCACCGTGGTGGCTGCTCACATTTGCCGCACTATGCACAAACCTGTTCAACACAGTCCGCGGCGCAACGGTGGCGTACTATTTCAAGTACTATATCGGTGCCGATGCCTCTATCTCGCTTTTCGCCTTCTCTTTTCTCTTCTTCGCAGGCTTGTTCCTCGCTGTGGGAGAGGTAAGCAACATGGCGGGCGTGTTGTTGGCTACGCCTTTGTCTAACCGCATAGGAAAGAAACCTACCTTCATGCTCTCGGGTGTCCTGCTGGCAGTATTGAGTGCGCTGTTCTTCTTTGTTCCCCCTACCAACACGGGTTTCATCCTCATGTTGCTCCTGCAAGTGCTCATCTCTGTCTGCACGGGCATTGTCGCGCCATTGGTATGGTCTATGTACGCCGATGTGTCCGACTATTCCCTCTCCCTGCATGGCACAGCCTCCATGGGGCTTATCTTCTCTTCGGGCTCTATGGCGCAAAAATTCGGAGGTGCTATCGCCGGCAGTGCCGTCCTGTGGATGTTTGAGTGGTTCGGACTTGTGCCGAACGCAGCAGTACAGACCGACACCGCTATCCTTGGTATGAAACTCTCCATGTCTTTCATTCCTGCGGCTATTGCTGTACTCATGGTGGTGCTCGTATGGCTCTATCCTTTGAATAAAAAACGTATGGCTAAGATAGCCGCAACCATTAAGAATGATGAAACAGTTAGTTAGTCAAGTCCGTTCATGCCTCACCGACAATATCCTTCCCTATTGGATTCGTCTGCAAGACCCCCTTCGCGGAGGTTTCTACGGGCAGGTAACGGGAAAAGAAGTGTTAGTGCCTGATGCCCCCCGCGGTGCTATCCTCAACGCCCGTATCCTTTGGACGTTTGCTGCTGCCTACCGCCTGCTTGGAACGGAGGAGTATCTGCATATCGCCGAGAGGCAGTATCGCTATTTCACGGCACGGTTCATTGACCCCATCCACGGCGGTGTCTATTGGTCTGTTACGGCTGACGGACAGCCGCTCGACACCCACAAACAGACCTATGCACAGGCGTTTGCACTATACGCCCTCGCCGAGTATGCGCAGATAGATACCGAAGCCCTGCCGATGGCGATACGTATCTATCAGACGATAGAGCAATATACAGCAGACCCTGTCTTCGGAGGCTATATCGAGGGACTGTCTGCCGATTGGCAACCATTGGACGACATGCGTTTGTCCGACCACGACAAGAACACCGCCAAGTCGCAGAACACCCATCTCCACATCTTGGAGGCATATACCGCCCTCTACCGCGTATGGAGCGACCCCGTCTTGAAAAGCCGCATACAGACCCTGCACGCCATCTTCCGCAACCGTCTGATGGATGCCGACACCCGCCATATAAACCTCTTCTTCAACCTTGATTGGTCGTTGGCGAGCAATGAAGCCTCCTACGGGCACGACATAGAGACCTCATGGCTCATGGACGAAGCCCTGACTGTTATCGGAGAGCAGGACGACGACTTCGTTTGGCAGGTGGGACGTGCTGCCGACGAAGGGCTGAACAGCGACGGCTCGTTGCGCTACGAAACGCACGACGCGCATATCCAGTGGTGGGTTATGGCGGAGGCTGTGGTGGGCTATTTCAACCTCTACACTCGTTTTGGCGACCCGCAGGATTTGGCGCGTGCCGAGCAGGCATGGCACTACATAGACACCCGTCTTATTGACCATCGGAACGGCGAGTGGTACTGGGATTGCGCACCCGACGGCACGCCCAACACCGCCGATGACAAGGCTGGTTTCTGGAAATGTCCTTACCACAACGCCCGCATGTGCATGGAGATAATCCGACGAAATTCTTAGTTCATACAAAGTAGTAGTAAAAACAAGTGTAAAAAGCACCTTTTCCTGATACTGTTAAATACGTGCTAATTACGTAAGATATACGTAGGATATACGTAAGATATACGTAAGATATACGTAGGATAACAAGGGGTGTACGCTGTCTCTAACCTAACCTTTAACTGTCTATCCGCATAGTTCATAAATTCCAATTCATAACTCCTAATTAAGACAATGAAACCCTACAAGTTTGACCCGTATCTTAGAACCACTATCTGGGGCGGCTACCAAATAGCCCCGTTCAAAGGCATCTACACCGCACAACCAAACATCGGCGAGTCGTGGGAAATATCCGGTGTACCCGGACACGAATCTGTAGCCGTAGAACGGGGAATCATCGGCGATGTGGACCTTGGTTTGAATCTCACCCAACTGATAGACAAGTACAAGGGGCTGCTGGTTGGCGAACGGGTCTATAAGAAGTTCGGCAACCGTTTCCCTATGCTAATCAAGTTCATCGACTCGCGTCAAGACCTCTCTATACAGGTACACCCGGACGACAAGATGGCACAGGAACGCCACGGCTGCCCGGGCAAGACAGAGATGTGGTACATCATACGTTCAGAACCTGGTGCGAAAATCTACACGGGTCTTTCCCGCTCCATCACCCCCGAGCAGTACGAGCAGTTGGCTACCGCCGAACCCGTCAACGGACACTCACCCATGCAGGACGTGATAGCCACCCACGAAGCACACCAGGGCGACCTCTACTTCCTCCCTGCCGGACGGCTACACGCCATAGGTGCAGGCAATTTTTTGGCGGAGATTCAGGAGACTTCCGACATCACATATCGCGTCTATGATTTCGGACGTAGAGACGCCAACGGCAACCTGCGCGAACTGCATATCGCCGAGGCAAAGGACGCCATAGACTATCGTGTCTGGCCAGAATATCGTTGTTCCTACGACTCCACCCAACCCAACTCCGAGCTCATAACCTGTCCCTATTTCCGTGTCAACAGGGTGGTGGTGCAAGTAGCGGCAGAGATAGACCTGCATACCGATGCCTTCGTAGTGGTGATGTGCCTGTGGGGAAACGCGCATATCAACGGCATACATATCAAACAGGGCGAAACCATCCTCGTCCCCGCCTCCGAGAACATCCTCTACATCTTCGGCTCTGCTACCTTCCTCACCGCTACCATGTAGGGGAACGCTTTTTCCTCATTGCTATAACAACGGGAATTAGCAGGACAAAAGCAGAACTGACAGGCAGTACAACTACAAAAAAAAACGCACATCTTGCAAGTCTTTACTCACAAATGTGCGTTTTTTTTCATGTTAAGCCTAATTGGAGTATTTATCTTTACCCTTTACACAGGTTAGGCTTTTAACACAGGGAAAACAAGAAATTACTTGTCGTCCTCTACGGCTGCTTGAGCAGCGGCGAGACGTGCGATGGGCACGCGGAACGGCGAGCAGGAAGCGTAGTTCATACCCACGCGAGCGCAGAACTTCACGGACGAAGGCTCACCACCGTGCTCACCGCAGATACCTGTGCGCAATCCCGGACGAACGGCACGCCCCTTCTCTACTGCCATCTTGATGAGTTGACCTACACCGTTTTGGTCAAGCACTTGGAACGGGTCAACTTGCAGAATCTTCTTCTCCAGATATACAGGCAAGAAGGATGCAATATCGTCTCGGCTATAGCCGAAGGTCATCTGCGTCAAGTCGTTGGTACCGAAAGAGAAGTACTGCGCCTCGGTAGCGATACGGTCGGCAGTGAGGGCGGCACGAGGAATCTCAATCATCGTACCAATCTCAAACTCAACCTCTACGCCATACTCGGCAAACACCTCTTTGGCAACGCGTTGGATAATCTCTTTCTGTTGTTTGAACTCGTACAAGATACCAATCAGCGGCACCATGATTTCGGGCATCGGGTTCTTGCCCTCTTTCTTGAGTTCGCAAGCCGCAGAGAGGATAGCGCGGGTCTGCATAGCGGTAATCTCGGGGAAAGTGATACCCAGACGGCATCCGCGGTGTCCCAACATCGGGTTGTTCTCTGCCAACGAGGCCACACGCTGCTGAATTTCCTCTACCGATACACCCATTTCCTCTGCCATGGTCTTCTGACCTGCTAAATCGTGGGGAACGAACTCATGCAACGGCGGGTCGAGCAGACGGATGTTCACGGGGAAGCCGTCCATTGCCTCCAAGATACCCTTGAAGTCTGCTTTCTGATAAGGCAACAGTTTAGCCAATGCCTTCTCGCGTCCCTCGGTGTCTTTTGCGAGAATCATCTCACGCATAGCGACAATCTTCTTGTCCTCGAAGAACATGTGCTCGGTACGAGTCAGACCGATACCTTTTGCGCCGAAGTCGCGTGCCACCTGTGCATCGTGCGGAGTGTCAGCATTGGTACGAACCTGCAAGTGCGTGTATTTGTCGCAGAGGTCCATCAGGGCTTTGAAGTCGCCGGAGAGTTCAGCTGCGCGAGTCGGAATCTCACCTGCATATACCTGTCCGGTGGAACCGTTGAGCGAGATATAGTCGCCCTCGTGGTAGGTAACGCCCTCAATAGTCAGGGTCTTTGCCTTGTAGTCCACAATGATGGCACCTGCACCCGACACGCAGCACTTACCCATACCGCGTGCCACAACGGCAGCGTGGCTGGTCATACCACCGCGAGCGGTCAAGATACCTTCTGCAGCAGACATACCCGCGAGGTCTTCGGGAGAGGTCTCGATACGTACCATCACCACTTTATGACCGTCTTTGTGCCACTCTTGCGCATCGTCCGCATGGAACACAATCTGACCGCAAGCGGCACCTGGGCTGGCGGGCAGACCTTGGGTGATAACCTTTGCTTTCTTGAGGGCAGCCTTGTCGAATACGGGGTGCAGCAACTCATCAAGTTTCTGTGGCTCGCAGCGAAGAATAGCCTCTTTCTCCGTAATAACACCTTCGCGCACAAGATCCATAGCAATCTTCACCATAGCGGTACCGGTACGCTTACCGTTGCGAGTCTGTAAGAACCAGAGTTTGCCTTCTTGTACGGTGAACTCCATATCCTGCATATCGCGGTAGTGGTCTTCCAACTTTTGTTGGATAGAGTTCAGTTCCTTGTACAACTCAGGCATAGCCTCCTCCATGGAAGGATATTTGCTTGCACGTTCTTCCTCGCAGATACCTTGGAGTGCTGCCCATCGGCGACTGCCTTCGAGGGTAATCTGTTGCGGGGTGCGGATACCTGCCACAACGTCCTCACCTTGTGCATTCACAAGATACTCACCATTGAAGATGTTCTCACCGGTAGCGGCATCACGGCTGAAGCAAACGCCGGTAGCCGAAGTCTCGCCCATGTTGCCGAACACCATTGCCATCACCGAAACGGCAGTACCCCACTCATCGGGTATTCCTTCCATCTTACGGTAGAGGATAGCGCGTTCGTTCATCCAACTGCGGAACACGGCGCAGATAGCACCCCACAACTGCTCCATCGGATCGTTGGGGAAGTCCTTGCCGGTCTGCTCTTTGATAGCCGTCTTGAAACGTGCTACAAGGAGCTTCAACTCATCTACGTTCAAGTCCTTATCCAACTTGATACCACGGATCTCCTTCACCTCCTCAATGATTGCCTCAAAGGGGTCGATGTCCTCTTTGTTCACGGGCTTCATGCCGAGTACCACGTCGCCGTACATCTGCACGAAACGGCGGTAGGAGTCGTAAACGAAATGGGGGTTGTTGGTCTTCTTGGTCATGCCCTCTGCCACGGTGTCGTTCAGACCAAGGTTGAGGATGGTGTCCATCATACCGGGCATGGAAGCACGCGCACCCGAACGCACACTGACGAGCAGCGGATTAGCAGGGTCGCCGAACTTGCAGTTCATCAGGGTCTCCACATGCTTAACGGCTGCCAGAACTTCGTCGTTCAGGAGTTCCATAATCTTCTCCTGACCTACTTGGTAGTACTCATTGCAGACATCGGTAGTGATGGTGAATCCGGGAGGAACAGGCACCCCTACCAAGTTCATCTCGGCGCAGTTTGCGCCCTTGCCGCCCAGTTGCTCACGCATCTGTGCGTTGCCTTCGGCTTTTCCGTTTCCGAAGGTGTAAACTCGTTTTTTGTTGTCCATTGTTTATTGTAGTTATGGTAAATGATTCACATTCATAATCCGTGATTCTAAGATTGGACTGCAAAGGTACTACTTTTTTTTTAATTATGCAAGGGCTTGGTTATTTTTTCTAAAAGATTGTCCAAAATCTATTTATAGAGGTTATGTTGTAGAGCAAAAAAACAGCAAGAGGTCAAATTGCATTGACCTCTTGCTGTTCGTTCACTTGATATGTACGGGATTGGAACAGGCGGAGAAATCCCGACATGTCGTGATACAAGTCCCTACATACCAAGTTTGATTCGCTATTTACCTACAATGCTACGCCGGTAATGGTATAGAGACGGTTGTTCTGCTCTATGTAGAGTTGACCATTGATGAGGCGTTTGGTAGCCTTCTGTTGGTCAGCATCGATCTGACGGAAAGAAGTGGAGGAATTATCTACTTTGGTCATTGCTCCCAAGGTGCAAGCCTCTTTGGAACCGCCAAGGTTGTCAAAACAGAAATAAGCAGGCGTAGTGGTACCATAAGTATTCTTTTTGGTGGTTTCCAAAGCAAACTGCAGACCATCAATCTCTCCGAGTGCGTTCAGCTCTACCCATTGCCAGTTTTCGGCATATTGCCAATCGCCTTTTGTTCGAAAATCGGCAAGGAAAAAATCTATAGAGGAAGTGGCGGAGTCGCCCACTAACCCCGTAATGGTCAGTTTGAAATAGTCATCCTGATGGAATGGCAAACTGCTACCTTCTTCTTCTACACTCATTCCATCTCCATTGAGGATTGCATTCACAACCTTTTGCGTATTCGTGATTGCCATACCGGAAAGAGTGGTCTTTGTGAAGTGGATTTGTTCAAACAATGCCATGATGTTTACGCTGGCATAGTTCTTCCCCTCTGCGGCACCCGATGCCGAAGGCAGAAAGGCATCGCTGGCATCTTCTACCACAAATCCTTTGGTATAGTTCACCACCTGCGTACCGGAGTAGCCCAATCCGTATACTACTCCCCAATCGGCTACAATGGAATTGAATGCAACAGCACCGCTCAACAGCCAGTTATTGCCCACCTCAAACGAGTCAGGACGATAGACGCTGTTTGCCGCTAAGGCAAACTCCTCGAAAGTGGCAGCACTGAATGTGTCGGGCAGGACAACACTGATGCCTGTATCTTCCTTGCACGTAATATACACCTCAAAATCGGCTGTAACCTCACCATACCAAATGAAATACAAATAATTCATAGATGCTTCATAATACACGTAGCCAATCTCACTTGTCCAATCATTAAGAGGGATTTCTGTTTCCCCATGGAATACACTCACCTCTGCACCGGTCATCGTATAGCCGGCACTGGGCGTAAAATACAATTCTGCCCCAGAGTCTTCTGCATCATACTCGGTAGGATTACCCTCGTTTGAGGTGCAACCCACGAGGTGCAAATTGATTTGATTGGTTGCCGACAAACTGAGTGCGGCAAACATCGAAAGAAGTAAAAAGAATCTTTTCATTGTTGTAATTGTTTTAGTTGTTTTAGAATTAAGTATTTATTATTCGTTGATTATTTGTCCTGTGATGGTAAACAGCTTACCATTTTGCTCTATATATAGCGCGCCGTTTATATAGACCTTTTTGGCTCGCAGTTGATCCTTGGCGAGGAACATAAAGCCCGTCGAAAGGGGTGCGTCAGGATGCAAGTCCTCTGCCCCCGCCACCTCGGTACTGGCTTCCCCCGTGAGTGAACCACTGGTCATTGTGCCTGTCTGCACACGAACAAAATCCACATGCGTCAGTGCAACTTTCTTTCCTTCGGCGTCTATGGCATTGTCCAACTTCAGTTTGGCGCGTTCATCGGTGTTAGGCCAGTTGTCCACATAACCGTAGTCGAACATATAATTATTATTGTCAGAATAAACATTGTCCGGCAAGCGTGTGCCTTTCAGAGTATAAGATTCATCTCCTCGCCACAAGGGATAATAACTGGCTTGCGTGTGAAACTGATTACGCATGATAACGCCGGAGCCTCCTTGATTATCCGCCCACGGTATAGGTGCCCTGCCTGCATTTTTGTAAGTTACCTCATAGTCCCGATTAGCATTTGCAGCCTCGCTGCCGGCTAACTCATACCAAGCATCATTGGGTATTCCGTCTTTATTCTCATCGCAACTGACATAGACGATACCCGGCTCTGGGCTGCCCAAGGTATAGCCTTCGGGCTGCTCTGCTTGGTTAATAATACTATTGCCGTACACCAACAAGTCATACTCGCCGGGAACATTCACCACAGGATGGTCAAAGCCGAAAGTAACATATCCTCCCCATGCACCGAGACAAATCAAGCCATCCGTCCGACCGACTAACTGCTCCGACACTTTGCCAAGCATATCTTCTTCCGTATCTCCTTCCTCGTACGTAGGCAAAGTGTTAATAAACTGTCCGGGAGCAGGCACATAGTCATAGACACGGCTGATATAAGGAGTGTTGGCATGCAGTGCCGATACTGTACTCGCAGCAACAAATGCAAATAGTAGTGTCTTTTTCATATTCGTAGTGGGTCAAAGTATTTTGATTTTTCTGAGTAGCAATATCTCAGTCCTTGTTTTCGGCTCCTTGTTCTTGGCTCCACACGAAACATATTGCCGAAGGGATATCGCCCGTGCGGACAGACCATTGCAGGATGCCTTGCGGCGAAAAACAATAGAGTGTGCCAGGGGTAACATAGTTACCGGCATCTGTGATGTATATTTCCCGTGTGGTGGGATGGACGGCTATGCCGTATGGCTTCACGAGGGTGGTGCCATCGGTGATAAGATGGGTAGTGAGGAGTTGATGGGTGCGAATATCTATTATTCCGTAGGTAATTTCGTCTTCGTAGGTAACATAACTATATTGTGTACCGCAGAAATACAAAGAATCGCCGAGAACGGTGAAGTTGCTGACGGGGATATCAATGGAGTCAAGTTGCGCGATACTGCTTTCCCCGCTCCCTTGCCCGCTCTCCAAGGGTGCGGTCAAGCAATACAAACGCGAAGGAATATCGTAGTAGTCGCCACGGGAGTTTACCCACAGTTGCCCGAGGTGATCCGCCTGCACGCGGTGGAGATTAGGTGCCACGGAAATAGTATCCACCACTTGGAAGGCGGTGAGGTCGATAACAGACAGCGTGCGCTCGTAATTGGGCGAGAGGTAGCCGCCCGAATTGGCGACATAGAGTCGAGTACCAACCACCTCCAGACCGTCCGGCTGAAAGCCGACATGGCAGGTATCGACAATCTGGAGGGTGGCGGTATCGAACTTTGCTACATAGCCGATTTGCGCGTTTCCAATCTGCACGGGACCGGCATAGGAAGTGCAGTAGCCGTAGCCGTCGGCAAAAGCAATGTAGCGGCTGTTGGGGATATTGATTTGCGCAATATGTTTCGCCGTGGGCGCGTCCATCACCTCAATGAGGTTGGAGCAGTTGATGACGGCATAGAGTTTTCCGCCGTAGATACGCAGGTCGTTGCCCACATCGCCGAGTCCCTGCGTGATGTCGGGATTGGCTTCGGTGAAGATATTGCGCGTGTAGGTGGCGGTGGTGTAGTCGTAGTAGTCGAGGGTGGCTTTGTTGGAACCCATGTTGCCTTCGTTGAGTAGGTAGAATCCCTGCACCTGCGTGTGCATCGTATCGCCTTTTTGCTCCTCTTCGGCAGGGAAGATAATCTCCGGTCCGCGGCAGGATACGAGAAAGAAGAATACGCACAGCACAGGTCCTACGCCTGCCCTCCTTGCAAAGGGAGGGAGGGAAGACCCTGTCCTGCCCTCCCTACGGAGGGAGAGAGTTGAAAAGATATGTTTTAAGAATGGTAACATATTGTTTTCGCAGTTGTTTTTTGTAGTTTCTTCTTTTGTTCTCTTCGCTAACCTCACTCTCCCTCCCATTAAGGGAGGGCAGGGGTGGATCTCATCTCTCCCCCTTTGTAGGGGGGGGGGAGTTTGGAGGGGGTCCTATATCTCCATTTTAACGATTACTTTTCCGTTGATACCCGGCATGGGGTAGTTGTGGATTATATCGTACTGTTGGTTTAGAAAATTGTTTATTTCCACAGTGGTATGAAGTTTGAAACTCGAAACCTGCTGCTTAGGTCGAATTTCCCAAATCTTCGAGAGGGCGAGGTCGTGGGTGTACCACGGTTGTTCGTAGTTGGCGGGGATGTTCGCGCTGTTGTGGTACCGCTCGCCCACGTAGATAAAACTATAGTTTAGCCCCCACCCTTTCCAAGCCAAGTGCCCGACGACGCTACCCGAATGCCACGGAATATAACTTATCTGCCCCCCGTAGCATAGGGTGTCGACGGGGTCGGTGAGGTCGCGTGCCTGCTGGTAGGTATAAGAGAGATTAACCCCTAACTCCACCTCGCGAGGCAGGTACATCGTAACCCCCGCATTCACGTCCGTACCCGCTATCTCCACATAGCCGATATTCATCATCATCCAGCGGTATTGGCTGTTGCCTTTGGGTACGGCTACTATCTTATTCTTTATCTGGTTGAAGTAGGCATCGGCCTTCGCCCGCACGTTGAATGTCGCGTGCTGAGCGGTGAGCGACTTGGTATATTCCATGCCCACATCATACTGCCTCGCATACTCCGGTTCGAGGTGGATATTGCCCACGTCGGTGTAGTAGAGGTCGTTGAAGGTAGGCAGTCGGAAGATATCTTTATAGAACGCGCGGATGAACCACTGCTCCTGCAAGAGCGGCTGCGCACTCAGGAATACGGCGGGTGTCCAGCGGGTGGTCAGCGGACGGGAAGCACCTTCGCGAACCCTGTCTTCCACAAATGTCCCCAAGACGCTGGCTTGCAGACGTATCCACCGATAGTGGAATGCCGTGGCAAAAGCCAGCAACCCCGTATGCCGCTCTGGATAAGCAAAGTTCGCCAATGTGGCGTCAAGGCTATTCCATTGGTAATCACCGCTCACTGCCACGTCCCACCACGAGAATAACTTCACGCGATTCACCAGCGACAGGTACACTTCCTGCTGCCAAAACTGATTGTCGATATACATACGCGTCGTGTCGGGGTTGAGGTAGCGCATGTAATCGTTGCTGTATTTCACCGAGAGTTGTATGTCCCAACGGTCAAAGAAGGAGTGCTCTATTTGCCCCTGCACAAAGGCGTTTCTGTCCCATTGCCGCTGCGCGCAAGTCCACACGTTGCGGACAATGGCTTGCGGAATGCCCTTCTCCGAGTCGTAAAAGTAGCCTTTTATCTGCCATTTCCCCTGCGGCAGGTAGCCGTACAAGCCCGCCTCGGCACGCACCGCCTGCACGTCGCCGTTCTGACGAATGCCCGTTGTGTCCCACGCCACCGTGAGATCGGGATTCAGTTTGTGGTAGCGGAAATGATAACGCCCCGTGGCGTACATATACTCGGCTGATACCGAGAGCGACAGCCTGTCCGTGAGGCGTTGCTCGTAAAGCAGCGAGGGATTCGCCAACCCGAAGGTGCCGGCCTTCATCGTGGCGACGAGGTGGTATGTCTCGCCGTTGGCAAAGCGGGGTCTTCGCGCGCGTATGTACAAGGTACCGGCACTCCCGTAGTCCTTCGCCGACTGAAATATCTCGGCTTTCTGACCGTTGTAGAGCGCTATCTCCTCTATGTTGTCGAGCGAGAACTTGCCCAAATCGACCGTCCCGTTTTGGGCGTTGCCTAACTCTATTCCGTCGTAGAACACGCCCAAATGGTGCGTACCCATTGACCGCACATCCACCGTCTTTATGCCCCCTACTCCGCCGTAGTCTTTCACCTGCACGCCGGAAAAATAACGTAGCGCGTCTGCCACCGATTGCGTGCTCAGTCCCTGCAACTGTGCGCCCGACAAGGTCTGCACGGGCATTACCGCCGTCTCGCGGACGCGAGCCGTGATGGTAACCTCGTCTATGCTGAACTCGCGCGACACGGAATCACGCTCCGCATCGCTCATACCCGACACGGCAATGCACACGAGTGCCATAAGCCATATAGAAAAAAGACGCTTCACTGTTGAATCATTCCATCCCTCGGGAACAACTTAACCGCCCCGCTCGCGGGGCAACACTCGGCAAGGTCTTCTGACTTATCGCTCACTCGTCTCTGCCTTCCCAACCTTTTGCAGGTCAGTGACTTAAAGATTTAGAAACGCGAATACGATTCACAGCAGCGGGACTGTGCGGGACTTTCACCTGCTTCCCTTTTCCAAACGCGATTGCAAAGGTACGACTTTTTTCTGATATATGCAAATAAATCGCACATTTTTTGCAAAAGCACTGCGGCGATGGCACCTCGTCTGCGGTAATAAGCCATGGAATATCCGTCATAATAAAGCGGACACCACATCTTTTCTGTCTTTCTGTCCCGACTTTATCGGGACTACTTCTGCCCCTCCGTCATTCCTCTGTCCCTCCCCTCTTTCCTTTTCTTTCTTTTCTTCTTTTTCTCTCCCGTTCTTCTCCCCTTCCCTTTTTCCACCAGCCCCGAGTTTCCGAGCCGATAATCTTGGGTGATTGTCGAGCGGTTGTCGAGTGGTTGTCGAGCGGTTGTCGAGCGGTTATCGAAACTCCGCCAAGACAATCTTAAGTAATCTGCTCAACTTTTCGTCATCCACCACGCATTCTTCGCCAAAGATTTCCACCGAATACACCCAAATCATTTTATATAAAAGTTGGACAAACCGCAAACAAACAATAGTTTTGACTACCAAATTCAGGAAAAAAGCAAAAATAATTGCAGAAAATTTGCATATATCAAAAAAAAGTTGTACTTTTGCAGCGTGATTGATTGAGGGAGCCGCGAGGTTTCCTCAATTTGGTAGATAAAGAGTAGATAAACATTCTATAAATCATGTTGGATAAAAGAAAAATACAAGCATTAGTGGAGGATTATTTGAAAGACAGTGATTACGAGTTGATTACTCTGGAGATTAGTCCCGCCAATGAGATATTGGTAGAAATAGACCGCCTAACGGGCGTGGATGTGGAAGACTGCGGACGGCTGAACAGTTGGCTGGTAGAGCAGTTGGACGCAGCAGGCGAGGAGGATTATGCACTGGAGGTAGGCAGCGTGAGCCTGAGCGACCCGTTCAAGACCAAGATGCAATATGAGAAACACTTGGGCGAGGATGTAGAGGTACTGACGGCAGAGGGGAAGAAAGTGCGTGGACAATTGGTGAGCGTGGACGAAGAGACCTTCTCGGTGGATGTGGATACGCTGGTGGTGGTAGAAGGCAAGAAACGGAAACAACACGAGACGGTAACGCACACGTGGAAATATAGCGAAGTGAAATATACGAAATACATGTTTTAGAAGGATTAAGGTTGAAGGATGAGACTTACTTCTACTCACGGATACGACAACAAAAAGAAACTTATAAAGATATTATTATAAATTATGGCAAAGCAACCGGGTACAATCAATTTGATTGACATTTTCTCAGAGTTTAAGGATCTGAAGAACATTGACCGTCAGACATTTATCAACGTGCTGG
>JBJEJX010000007.1:0-13944 GCA_051878345.1 Paludibacteraceae bacterium
TTCGAGTTGGCTTTAGCCTCTTTCTCTTTGCGTTTCTTTTGGTAAAGGAACTTCTGATAGTCAAGGATTCGGCATACAGGAGGGTCTGCGTTGGGCGAGATTTCCACTAAGTCCAAGTTTTGTTCGTCTGCCATGTGCAGTGCTGTCTGGAATGAGTAGATTCCCTGCTCTACATTGTCGCCTACAAGGCGCACTTGATGCACACCGCGGATACGGTCGTTAATGCGGTTGGGCATTTCTTTTTCTACTCGCCCGCGAAAGGGGCGTTTGGGTACATTTGGTGCGATAATTTTATCCTCCTATATATGATGTTATTGATTGGTCAGTCGGCAAGCCTCTCGCATGTGCTACCGCACTGATGTTTCTCTCCATCGAAAAAGTGTGCAAAATTACGACTTTTTTCCCAATCTTGCAAATTTTTTAGGGAAATTCTTCATTTTTTCGCAAATTATTTGCACAATTCACAAAAAAGCACTACCTTTGCAGACGAATTAGTTTAACTTAATCATAGTTCGTATGTCTGCATCTCGTTCTTGCCTTTACTTTTTCCCGGCAATCGTTGCTTTGCTGGCAGTGTCCTGCCAGGAGCCTGCTTATATTAACGGTCCCGGCAATAACCTGTTCAACCAAGATAGCATCATCCCTATTCCCGATCCGGAGCCAACTCCTGCGCCGGCAGGGTTTGTGATTCCCGAGGGAGCGCTCAATGTCTATCAAGTGCGTGATTCCTGCGCCAAATTGGCGAGTGGTGCCGTGTCCCAACAAAAATTTTACGTATATGGTTGGGTGCGCGATTTCAACGAATCAAAGCACTTTGACGGCATTCAAAGTTATGGTAATGCTTTCTTCTATATGACTGCCACTGATGACCCGAATGCGCAGAAAGATTTCTATGCTTACCAGTGTATGGGTAAGTTAGGTGCTAAAATGCCGGATGCCACAGTGATACAAGAGGGTGATTTTGTGCTGATAAGTGCGTATGTTACTAATTATAACGGTACTTACGAGACCACTAGCGGGGCTTGCATTGTATCAAGTTCGAATCCGAACTTCAACGACGCATTCTATGATTTCAAAGGCTGCCCTGAGCCGGACGCCGCCGTAGGGCAAATTTCTGTTACCCAAGCCGAAACTATCTGCCGGGCGCTTGAGAACAAAGCGACGACAAGCGAGACATATGACATTATAGGCGTGGTTAATAGCATTGATGAGGCGGTCAGCACTTCCTATGGTAATGCTACATTCCGAATTACAGACGGCAAATCTTTCCTTATAGCATACCGTTGCAAAGGAATAGACAACGATAAATTTACCAAGACAAGCCAACTTCAGTTGGGGGATACAGTGGTTGTAACCGGCAAACTGCAAAACTACAACTATACGCCTGAGGTAAGTAGCGGATATCTCTCCGACAGCACTAATCCGAACTTATAATTTTGCGTCTTTTGGAATACTGCTATATCATAAGACCGGTCAGCATAAGGCGGGTAAAATGACATAATATAACTTTAAGACTTCCAAAAGCCGTGGAAAGCCGGAATATCTTACGAAACAACACTAACTAAATAATTCTCAAACTATTATGAAGAAACTTCTTCTCGCTGTCGTGATGGCAGTAGCAAGCATCTCGCTTGCAGTAGCACAGCCCCGTGCCGTCGGTGTGAACATCGGTTACGGTGTGGGTGTTTCTTATCAACACAGTCTGGGTACAAACAACATGATTGACTTGGCCGTTAACATTCCTTTCTTCAATGGTATCGGCGGTATCTGTACCTATGATTGGATTGACCCGGGAAATACTCCCATACCTTGGAATAACAAAGGCGAGTGGCATTGGTATGCCGGTGTAGGTGCGGCTGTTGGTATGTACAACTTCCGTGCGCCGAACATCTATGTCGGTGTAGCAGGGCACATCGGAGTTGAGTATGACTTCTGGTTCCCGCTCCAACTCTCTGTGGATTGGCGTCCGAACATTGGCCCGTGGATTGCTACGGACGGTGGGGCAGGCTTCAACACCGGAGGTTTGTATGATGGCATTGCGATAGGTATTCGCTACAAATTCTAATCGTTTAGATTCTGTTCTAAAAAACTACTCCGTTGAGGAGTAGTTTTTTTTGTCTAAGAACAGTTGATATTGTCCTTAAATGCTGTTTGATGGCGTTTTTGGTAGTGAAGTCCTTGCATATATCGAGAAAAATGTGTAACTTTGCAGCCCGATATTGCACCTTAAAAATATATATGAACAAACGAATACCATACATACTCTTCATATTGCCTCTTGCGCTTTTCTGCGCGGGTTGCGGTCGTTCTTCTATGCCGAAACCATATGGCTATGTGCGATTGACGATGCCCGATACCTGCTACTCGGACGCTGTGCCTGCGGGTTATCCGTACGGGTTTGACGTGTCGTGCAATGCCGAAGTGCTACCCATCCGAGGCGACCACGGAGAGCGGTATTGGATAGATTTGCATTATCCCGCGCTGAATGCCACGGTGCATTGTTCTTACCAGCCTGTGCGGGGGAATCTGCGTGAGTTGACAGACGATGCCATGCGCTTTGTTTATCGGCATGCGTCGCATGCCTCATCCATTCCCGAGCAGGGCTACGAGAATGCAAATGCGCGGGTGTATGGGGTGCTGTTTGATTTGGAAGGTAACACTGCATCTTCCATGCAGTTCTTTGTAACCGACAGCGTGCGCCATTTCTTCCGTGCCGCCGCTTATTGCGACTGCGTGCCCAACGCCGACTCGCTGGCACCGATATATGATTATCTGCACAAAGATGTCGTGCGAATAGTGGAGAGTTTCCGATGGAAGTAATGCGCTACATAGCAGAGGCAAAGGCGGAACACCGCAAGTTGTTCGCATGGCTGGTTGACCCCGAGAAAGCGATTTCTTTTACCGCGGGCGAGGTATCCATGCCCTCGGTATCTGCTGACAATATGCTGATTTTCGTGGGCGGCAGTAGCGGTGGTGAGCAGACGGATAGGGTGGTGAGGCAGTTGAAAACGCATTACGAGGTACCAGTGGTGCTTTTCCCCGGCAATGTCAGCCAGGTAACGCCGGAGGCGGATGCGTTGCTTTTCCTCTCGCTTCTGTCGGGGCGTAATGCGGAGATGTTGGTGGGACAACAGGTGCGTGCGGCAGAGGCTGTCAAGCAGGCGGCGATAGAGACGATAGCGATGGGTTATATCCTCGTGGACGGCGGCATAGAGACGGCGGTGGCGCGTGTGTCGGACACTCGTCCGATGGCGCAAGAGGCGGTGGACGAGATAGTGCATACCGCTATGGCAGCGGAGATGATGGGCAAGCAGGTAGTGTATCTGGAGGCAGGTAGCGGCGCGTTGCAGCCAGTGCGCGAGGAGGTGATTCGGGCTGTTAGGGCGGCTATTGCCTGTCCGCTCATCGTGGGAGGTGGTATTCGGTCAGTAGAAACCATGCGCCTTGCCTATGATGCGGGGGCGGACATCGTGGTGGTGGGAAACTACCTCGAAGAGCACCCTGAGGCGTTGGAGGAGTTTATTGAGGGAGCAAGGAACCCGGAACCAAGAACCAAGAGCAAAGGCTCTCTGCTCTCAACTCTCAACTCGCAACCTTCTGCGGATGATGAACGCTATATGGGAATGGCGTTGCGCGAGGCGGAGAAAGCCTTTGCCGCGGGCGAAGTGCCGGTAGGGTGTGTGGTGGTGTCGCAAGGGCAGGTGATAGGCAGAGGGCACAACCTGACGGAGACCTTGCAGGATGTAACTGCGCATGCCGAGATGCAGGCACTGACTGCCGCGGCGCAGACAATCGGCGGCAAGTATCTTCAAGACGCCTCTCTTTATGTTACGGTGGAGCCCTGCGTGATGTGTGCCGGCGCCATAGGATGGGCACAGGTGAAACGGGTGGTGTACGGATGTGGGGATGAGAAGCGCGGATTCACACGCTGTGCCCCCGGAGCGCTCCATGCCAAAGCCACGGTGATAAACGGCGTCCGCGCAGACGAATGTAGGCAACTAATGCAAGATTTTTTCAAGAGAAAGAGAACCTGACAAGATTAGAATAGGACAAGTTCGGGTACTCAGGGATAACCCCGGACAAACCCATAAACAAACATAATCTATGAAACGGACCATTCATATCCAATGGCGGGAAGTCCTGCGCAAGGCGGGGTTAGTATTGCCTTTCATTGCGTTGGCAGTGCTCTCTGCGCTGCTCTTCCCGCGTTACACTACCTCGTTCCGCTATCATTGCGAGGTAGGCAAACCGTGGGCATACGACCTTGTAACGGCGGAGTTCGACTTCCCGATTTATAAGACGGCTTCGCAGTTGGCGCAAGAGGAGCAACAACTGCTGGAAACGTTTGCCCCCTGTTTCACACCTGTACTCAGCGGGCAGTGGGCAACGGACAGGGGCGTGTTGCCGATTATCTGTTACGAGGACAGGGCGTGGATGGAGCAGGAGGGCTATAGCCGATTGGCGGTCATAAGCAATCATGTTTCCACTACCTACTTGCTGGATGATGTGCTCACGGAGAAGACTGCCTATGAGCGTTTCGGAGTGGAAACACCGGCGAATATCGCGCTCGACACAGCCATGACCAACCGCCTGAAAACAAAACTATTGGCTTCTATCGCCCCCACGCAGGGCGTTGTGCAGGCAGGGGAGAAAATCATTGACCGTGGCGAGATTGTTACCGAGCGGGACTACCAGATTCTGCAATCGCTTCGTCGCGCCTGCGAGGAAGATACGCTAACCCAGCACCAGCGCACATGGTCTATCATTGGCGAGGCGGTGTTGGTTACGCTGTTCCTCTTCCTCTTCATGCTCTATCTCTATGTCTTCCGCCCGGTGTATATCAACAATCTGCGGACGGTGCTGTTCTTCTGTCTGCTGTCGGGGATTGTCATCGTGCTCTCTTGCCTCACACTTCGCTACACCGGCCTAAGCATTTACTTGATTCCTTTTGCATGGGTGCCCATCCTGACGCGCGTGTTCTTTGATGCCCGCACGGGTTTGTTCCTGCATTTCACCACGGTGCTCATTGTCTCGCTGATAGCCCCCGCACCGGTGCAGTTCTTCTTCATACAGGTGGCGGTAGGTATGGTGGCGGTATCGAGCCTGAGCGACATGACGCGCCGTGCCCAACTCGCGCAGACGGCAGCGTGGATATTCGTCACGCAGACCCTGGCATACACCGCCTTCACTTTTGCTGCCACGGGCGACTACCGCACGATAGAGCCGATGACCTACCTCTATTTCTTTGTGAATACGTTGCTTATCATCGGTTCGTATGGCTTGATTTATCTCTTTGAGAAGATGTTCCGCTTTATCTCGTCTATCACGCTTATCGAACTGACGGATATCAACTCCGACCTGTTGCACACCATGGCAGAACAGGCACCGGGAACATTCCAACACTCCATGCAGGTGTCCAATCTCGCCACCGAGGCGGCAAAAGCCATTGGTGCGAATGCCTTGTTGGTGCGCACGGGAGCACTCTATCATGATATAGGAAAACTCCGCGCCCCCCTATATTTCACGGAGAATCAGCAGGGCGGACCTAACCCGCTGCTGGCGATGTCGCCTCAAGAAGCGGCGCAAGAGGTTATCAAGCATGTAACCGAAGGCGAGCAGATGGCACGCAAGCACCATTTGCCGGAGATGATTATCAATTTCATCACCACCCACCACGGCACCACGCTCACACGCTATTTCTACAATACCTATGCCAATGCTCACCCGGGCGAGGAAGTAGATAAAACGCTCTTCCAATATCCCGGACCCAAGCCTACCACCAAGGAGGCGGCTATCTTGATGATGGCGGATGCCGTGGAGGCACGCAGCAGAAGCCTTACGGATTATAGCGAGGAGTCCGTTGCCAAAGCGGTGGACCAGATGATAGACCAACAGATAGCCGACGGGCAGTTCGCGCAAACACCGCTGTCGTTTAAGGATGTAGAGGATATCCGCCGTGTATTCAAAGAGCGTATCTCTACCATTAACCACCACCGCATAGCCTATCCCACGCTCAACAAATAGCGATATATCGTGAAAAGGATGTTGTATCTCGCCCCTATGGAGGATGTTACCGATCCCGCCTTCCGCTTGCTCTGTAAGCGGTTTGGTGCGGATAGGGTC
The DNA here is from genome assembly GCA_051878345.1 of Paludibacteraceae bacterium. GTDB lineage: Bacteria > Bacteroidota > Bacteroidia > Bacteroidales > Paludibacteraceae > Colicola. The sequence goes on from JBJEJX010000007.1 coordinate 6,124, forward strand.
TATACCGAGTTCGTCAATGCCGATGCATTGGTGCGTGATGTGGCGTCCACAGTCCGCAAGTTGCAGATAAGCGACGAGGAGCGTCCCGTGGCGATTCAGATTTACGGGAAAGACCCTGTGGCAATGGCGGATGCAGCGCAGATAGTGGAGCAGGCGAAACCCGATTTTATCGACATTAACTTCGGTTGCCCGGTTAAGAAAGTGGCGGGCAAAGGAGCGGGAGCGGGTCTGCTGCAAACGCCCGAACGCTTGTTGGAAATAACCCGCGCCGTGGTCAACGCCGTGCATACGCCCGTCACCGTCAAGACGCGTCTCGGATGGGATGAGCAGCACCTTATCATCGTTGATTTGGCGGAGGCATTGCAGGATTGCGGTATCGCCGAGTTGGCTATCCACGGGCGCACACGCAGCCAAATGTACCGCGGCGAGGCGGACTGGACGCTCATCGGCGAAGTGAAGAACAATCCGCGCATACATATTCCCATTATCGGCAACGGCGATGTAACTACGCCGGAGCAAGCCAAAGAGTGCTTTGACCGCTATGGCGTGGACGCTATCATGGTAGGTCGTGCCACTTTCGGCTGTCCGTGGATATTCGAAGATATGAAACGCGGCTTAGCCGGCGAGATAGTGTCTCCGCGTCCGATGGCTTGGTGCGTGGAGATACTGAAAGAGCATGTGGAACGCAGCATAGAATGGATAGGCGACGAGCGCAAAGGTATCGTTCATTCCCGACGACATTTTGCCGCCTCACCTGTCTTCAAGGGCTTGCCCGACTTCAAGCAGACGCGTATCGCCCTCTTACGAGCCGACACCAAAACGGAGGTCTTCCAGATCATGGACGACATCGTTCGTCAATGGGGAAACAGCGCACAAACCGTTTGAGGCGTGACAGCGAACAGAGTAGTAAAAGAAAGGGAAATTTATACCAGCATTGTGATGGCGCGTTTCAAGGCGTGGATGAAATCATCCACGTCTTTTTCGTCGTTATAGAGCCCGAAAGAAGCGCGTACCGTGCCCGGCACTTGCAGGTAGTCAATCAGCGGCTCCGCGCAGTGGTGTCCCGTGCGCACGGCGATACCCTGGCGGTCAAGCAGGGTGCCTACATCGAATGGATGCACCAACCGTTTGCCCTCGCGGCTGTCGGCATATACGTTAAATGAAACCACTCCCGCTTTCGGCTCTCCTGCCGCATAAATCTTCACTTCTGGCAGCCTGCTTAGTTGCTCCTCACAATAGCGTGTCAAGCGCATCTCATGCTCCATGATGGCGGGCATGCCTATGCTTTGCATATACTGCAACGCCACTGCGAAAGCATACGACCCGATGAAGTTGGGCGTACCTGCCTCGAATTTGTAGGGCAGCACGTTGTAGGTAGTGCCTTCAAAACGGACATGCTCTATCATCTCGCCGCCGCCCTCTGCGGGGGGCAGTTGGTTGAGCCAGTTCTCCTTGCCGTAGAGCACGCCGATCCCTGTCGGACCATACATCTTATGGGCGGAGCAGGCAAAGAAATCGCAGTCCATCGCCTGCAAGTCAATCGGGAGATGGGGCGCGGATTGCGCGCCATCTATACACACGGGCACGCCATGCGCGTGGGCGATACGGATGATATCTTCCACGGGGTTGATGATACCCAGCACATTGCTTACCTGCGCCACGGAAATGAGGCGTGTATGCGGGTTAATCATCTGCTCCAAACCGCTGATATCCAACACCTCGCCCCGCATGGGGATTACCCTCAGCGTTGCCTGTTTGCGTGCGCAGAGCATTTGCCACGGCACGATGTTCGAGTGGTGCTCCGGCGTGCTGACAATGATTTCGTCCCCCTTATTCACAAACGCCTCGCCGAAGGAAAAAGCAAGCATGTTGATGGCATCGGTAGTCCCTTTGGTGAAGATGATTTCTTTGGAAGACTGTGCGTGCAGGAAGTCTGCCACCGCCTGACGGGCTTGCTCATGGTGCTCGGTCGCTACTTGGCTCAGATGGTGCACACCGCGGTGGATATTGGCATTCCAATGGGTATAGGCTTCCATGATGGCATCCAGCACCACCTGCGGCTTCTGACTGGTAGCCGCATTATCCAGATATACCAAGCGTTTGTTATATACCTGTTCGTTCAATATGGGGAAATCCGTTTGGTTCAAAGTAGTCAGTGATTAGTGTCAGTGGTTATGGTTTGTACCTGCTTTCTTCCAGTATCTTTTGGGCGTCACCTTCCGCCATGAGTTCTTGCAGGCTCACTTCGGGATTGTGCTCCATATAACTCTCTGCTATGCGCCAACCGACCCATGTACCCAAGCGCCCGGGAGACTCTTGCGACACTTCGGCGGTGAAAGGGGCGTCGTTCAGATAGGAGGTCAGCACCAGCGGCTCGGTCTTGAAAAGGTCGCGCTTGTCCATCATCAGGTGCCAAACGGCGCGTTCGTACTGCTCGCACCACGCCCACTGCTCTTTGGTATAGCCCATCACTTCGTAGTTCGGCAACTCCGGAAACAGGACGGACAGGAGGTAAAGCACTTTGCCGCGGTAGAGCATTTGCTCCAAGAGGCGGCTCTTCTTGCTCGTGAAAGGTAGTTGCCGAAAGAGATACGCGCTCACCACATCGGCGGGGATACACTCCTTGCGCATGGTCTGCTTTTGGTAGTCGTACACCACGCGGTTGTAGTATTCGTAGTCGCTGCCGAGGTACATGTCCGCCCCCACGGCAATGATGTCTCCCGCAAAATAGATGGACGCATTGAAACCGGAAATGAACAGATAAATGGTAGGCAATGGCATGTCGGGATATAGGTAGTGCAGCCTCGTAAAAGCACCGTCCAGACTCTGCTGTATATCTCTCACATCCGCAAACATCTCCTGTTCGCGTGCATTCGTTTGGCGAAAGCCATACAGCGTATCGTTGAGGAACTGAGGCAACGCCTCTCTCAGATAGGGTGTATCTGTTGCCGCAATGCCCAATATATCTTCTACGAATAACGGCATGAAGGTCAGATAGTCGGCAAACAATCGTGCAATACCTTCCGCCGTCTGTCCATCCGCCAACAAGGCACTGTCAAAACGCACCAACTCCACATGCTGCGGCTCCATATTCCTCTCCGCAGGGAAATACGCTCTTCCCCTTTGGCAACTTGCAAGCACCAGGCAAAGGAACAGCACTACCAAACCCTCCCGACTTCTCTTAAAAGGAGGTGTTAAGAGCGAAAGAAAGGTGAATCGTTTCATAAATAGGAGTGCTCTCTGAATCTCTTTCTTAATAGGAGATTGGAATTACCGTTATTTACCTTTAACCGACCCTCTCCATCTCCCTTAAAAGAGAGATGGAGAGGGTCTTGTTACTCGTCCCAACCGATACCCTTGTATTTGTTCAAGTCCCATTCTTCCTCCACTTCGTTTAGGTATATCGTTTGCGGCTCGTCCTCATCTTCTGCTGCTACATCCTTCTCTGCTTCCTCGCGCACTGTAACATCTATGGGTGCGTGCGAAATCTCTATCACTTGGTTCTGCTCTTTGTTCAGTTCAGTCCAAAGCATGTCCTTCAACTCGCTGATACCCAGTCCGCTGACGGCGGATATGCACACCACGGGAATCTGCAATTCCTCGGCGAGTTGGGAGAGCTCCCCTGAAAGGAGCAGTTGGGTGTCCTCCAAGAGGTCGCACTTGCTGATAGCCAATATGCGTGCTTTGGTGAGTAGTTCGGGGTTGTATTTCTCCAACTCGTGCAACAGGATACGATACTCTGCGGCGATGTCTTCCGCTGTTGCCGGTACCATGAAAAGCAATACGGCATTGCGCTCTATATGCCGCAGGAAACGCAGACCAAGCCCTCTGCCTTCCGCGGCACCTTCTATGATACCCGGTATGTCTGCCATGCAGAACGATTGACCGTCGCGATAGGAAACGATACCGAGTTGCGGGGTCAGCGTGGTGAAAGGGTAGTCGGCTATCTCCGGTTTGGCTGCGGACACCACGCTCAGCAGGGTCGATTTGCCGGCGTTGGGGAATCCTACGAGTCCCACATCCGCCAGCACTTTCAGTTGCAGAATCACGTTGCGCTCTTGCGCGGGCTCGCCGGGTTGGGCATAGCGCGGCGCCTGATTGGTAGCAGTGCGGAAATGCCAGTTGCCCAAGCCGCCGCGTCCGCCTTTGAGCAGCACCACGCGCTCGTTGTGCTCGCGTACCTCGCAGATATACTCGCCCGTGTCGCCGTCATAGACCACCGTACCGCAGGGCACCTCGATGATGCGGTCTTCGCCATCCTTGCCGAAGGATCGGCTGTCGCCCCCTTTGCCCCCGTCAGTAGCCATGATATGCTTTTGGTATTTCAGGTGCAGCAATGTCCATAGGTTGCGGTTGCCTTTGAGGATGATGCTCCCTCCCTTGCCGCCATCCCCGCCGTCGGGACCGCCTTTGGGCAGGTATTTGGCGCGGTGGAAGTGCATACTGCCCGCACCGCCCTTTCCCGAACGGCAGTAAATCTTTACGTAATCTATGAAGTTAGAAGAAGGCATAAGCGGATGAAGGATTAAGGATGAAAGATTAAAGACGAAATGGTTTTGTATGGTTGAAGGTGATAAGTCTTCTATCCTTTGTCTTTAACCAATTCTATGATATGGCATATCTGCGCAAACACATCCTCCATTTGGTTGTTGCCGTTGATGGCGAAGTAGTTGCCTTGGTGCAGATAATAGGTCGCCACAGGTTGCGTCTGGTGGTGATAGACTTCCAAGCGCTTCTTGATGGTCTCTTCGTTGTCGTCGGCGCGTCCGCTGGTCTTCCCGCGGTTGATAAGGCGGCTGATTACCTCCTGCTCGTCCACAATCATATCCAGCAGCACTGCCTCCATTCGATATTTCTTCAGCAGCGTGGTCAGTGCCTCCGCTTGTTCCACCGTGCGGGGGAAACCGTCAAAGATAACGCCTTTGCTGTCGGCAGGCAGCGAGGCGATGAAATTCTCTATCAGGGCAACCATTTTGTCATCAGGCACGAGGTTGCCTTTCGAGATGATAGCATCTATCTCTTGTCCGAGTGCCGATCCGGATTTTATCTCCGCCCGCAACACATCGCCTGTGGACAGATGTTGCAAACCGTATTTCTCTACAATGAAATCAGACTGTGTCCCTTTTCCACTACCCGGGGCACCACATAGAATAATGTTCAACATAACCTTAGACCTTAACAAACAAGAATTATGAATTATGAACCCAAAACTACGAGTGGAACATGCTTCTTTTCAGAGCATACGCCCCCGTAATTCCCAATCCATAATTCATAATTAGAAACAGGTAGTCCTTAGAGTGCCAATTTAGCACCTGCTTTGAACTTAACAGCCTTCTTAGCGGGGATAACGATAGGTTGTTTTGTTGCGGGGTTCACACCGTTGCGTGCAGCCTTCTCTACTACGGAGAGGGTAGCATAGCCAACCAGTTGTACGGTCTCACCGTTCTTCAGTGCCTCAACAGCAGCATCAAGAGCAGCATCAATCACTTTTGCAGCCTCCACTTTGGAAACCTCTGCCTTTGCTGCCACAGCAGCAACAAGTTCAGCCTTGTTCATAAATGTAACGATTTTGGGTTAATATAAAGATTGTTTACTATTGTAATGATTTCTAACGCCATTCTGCTAAAAATCACAGCGCAAAGATACAACAAAAATGTGAAACTACCAAGCCTTTTTCTCTAAAAATGTGTTTTTTCGGCAAAAAAAAGCATTTTTTCTATAAAAAGCACGGTTTTTGTATGGTTTATTCAGAAAAAAGCACTACCTTTGCAAAGGATAAAAGCCGCTGTGCTGAAAGATAGAGGACAAGAGGCTTATTTCCCTCAGCACTGAATACTCAGAGTTTTCGGATTGTTCAGGCAGTGGTATCTTAATTGTGAATTATTAATTGTTTATTGTTCTGCATGCGTAATCTCCCTGTTGTTACCCGCTCCATTCTTTGGGCAAATATCATTGTTTTTCTGCTGGATATGGTGCTTCGTCGCGTTGGCGTCCAATTGTCCGACCTCTGTGGATTGCACTATTTCACCGCACAGCAGTTCCATATCTGGCAACCTCTCACCTACATGTTTTTCCATGCCGACTTGGGGCATATCTTCTGCAATATGTTCGCCGTGCTGATGTTCGCTCCCGTCTTGGAGCGCGAGTGGGGATGGAAGCGTTTCCTGACCTATTACCTCGTTTGCGGCGTGGGTGCGGGTTTGGTGCAGGAAGCCGTTTGGGCGATGATGTACCAGCCTACGCTCAGTGCCATGTCCGCGGCGCAAGCGGCATACTATATCAATCCGTTGGTTACGATTGGTGCATCGGGTGCCGTCTTCGGTATCTTGTTCGCCTTCGGGTGGCTGTTCCCCAATGTGCCGCTCTTCATTATGTTCGTGCCTATTCCCATTCGTGCGCGCGTGTTTGTGATTATCTACGCGGCTATCGAACTCTTTGCGGGCTTGGGCAGCGTGGTAGGCGCAGGCGACCATGTGGCGCATTTCGCCCACCTCGGCGGCATGCTTTTCGGCTGGCTGTTGCTGCTGTGGTGGCGGCATGTGAGCGACAACGGCTCAAGCGACCTGCACCGTCGCTGGCGCCGGTTCACTAACCGCTTCCGCAAACATCCCCGCCTCGACAGTACCTCCGACAAGGACTACTCCGACTACCACTATCAAAAGAGGGTATAAGGTCTTTCGACCTTGTAGAGAACGCAGTGGGCGGGTCTTCTACTTCTTCAAGAATTTCTCCCTGTTTACGATAAACCGCAGGTGCGTACCTTCTCCGAGGAGGAGGTCTCCTTCGTCCGTTTGCTGGTACGCTGCCACGCGGAAGTGCAGTTTCCTGCCTTCTGCGGCGGTCAGTTCAGCCGTGGCATAGACCGTTGCCCCGACGGGCGACGGTCTCAAGTGGCTGCTCTCGATATGTCCGCCTACGGTGGTCTGTCCTTCTTCCAACTGTTCTTGCACGGCAGTCATCGCGGCGTTCTCCATCAGAGCAATCATAGAGGGGGTTGCCCATACGGGCATATCGCCGGAGCCGAGAGCCATCGCGGTATGTTGCTCGCCGACTACAAGGCTGCTTTTGTGAAAAGTTCCGATAGTCATTTGCTTAGTATTTTGTTGTTAGCATTGCGGCTGCAAAATTACAAAAAAAATAGGACATATGCAAGCACCGGCGGCAAGATAGTTATTTTTAACAAAAGTCCGAAATAAGATTTTATGTTTGATTTTCTTTTGATTTCTGAGCGTAGCGAAACAAACAGTCTGTCCCCAACTATTTTTAGCAGAGATTTTGATGGAATTATTGATTTGATTTTCGACTTCATCCAACGAATAAGTTTGCTGGAAAGTGTATCGAACTCGCGTTACTAAGACCTATGGTTTTCTGTCAGCGAGGGCGCGGGGTAGCATTTTTCCAAAACATATGTGTGTATGCGCGTGGGCGAGTGTATAGAAACATCCCTCCCCGCTGTGCCGCTCGCCCCCCTGCTGTGCCATTCGCCCTCCCCGCCGTGCCATTCACCGTCCCCGCTGTCCTGCTCACCGTGAATATCAACTTATTTCCGGCAAAGAAAATGCAAGCCCCGAAGGGGCGACATAAATCAGCGTAGGGGGTTCACCCCTACGAAAGAATTGCCACCTCAAAGCAAGCCCTGTAAGGGCGACATAACTAAACAATGTGATTTCAATATATGTATGCGCATACCCTCACCACTCAAATGCTAATTTTTGGATGGGATAATTAATGATTTATTACACGGTAATTATCCGTTAAAGAAAAAGAGAGAGCGCGTCTCACGACGGGCTCTCTCACAACAATAATTACAAACATTCTAAA
>JBJEJX010000008.1:0-13644 GCA_051878345.1 Paludibacteraceae bacterium
GCACGGGTTTGTTAGGATAAACTTGCCGGAATAGGCTTATTCCTGCGCTCCATTATCGGAACAAATCCGTTTTTGCTTTCCATTTGGGTGGCAAAGGTACTGCTTTTTTTCTACATATACAAATAATCCGCCATTTATTGTACAAAATTAACATCTTTTCTCCATTTTTCTGTCTTTCTGTCCCCTACCCGTCTTCTTTTTCCCTTTATTTTTCCTATTTCCATTCCAGTTTCCCTTCCTCTTCCTCTCTGTGCCCTCCTCTCTCACAAATTCCCCGCAGGTCTATCGCAGGTCTATCGCAGGTCTATCGCGGGTCTTTCGCGGGTCTATCGCAGGTCTATCGCAGGTCTATCGCGGGTCTTTCGCGGGTCTTTCGCGGGTCGGTCGCAGGTCTATCGCAGGTCGGTCGTGTGTTCGTTCGCCGCCGCGATATATCGCCTGCGGCGCTTCCCCCTCCCTTCACAGGGAGCAACGGGGTGAGTCTTGTATTTTTTTGCCTTTTCCCCTTGCATATATCCGTTTTTTTTCGTACCTTTGCGCCAAAATTCATCTTACCGCTATGAACATCTCTCTCAGAGCCCAAAACATGCCGGAATCGCCTATCCGCAAATTGGCGAAGTATGCCGACGCCGCGCGACGCAACGGCGTACATATCTACCATCTGAACATCGGCCAGCCCGACATCAAGACACCCGCCTGCGCCCAAGAGGCATTGCAGAAGTTCCGCAAAGATGTCCTCGAATACTCCCCCTCGCAGGGCATACAGTCCCTCCGTACCAAGATGGTCGGCTACTATGCCGAGTACGGTATCGACATCTCGCCCGATGAAATCATCGTTACCACAGGCGGCTCCGAGGCCATCATGTTCGCCTATATGGCGTGCCTCAATCCGGGGGACGAGATTATCGTTACCGACCCCAGTTATGCCAACTACATGGCGTTTGCCATCTCCTGCGGCGCAGTGGTCAAGTCCGTCAAGACCCATATTGAGGACGGCTTCAAACTCCCGCCTGTAGAGGAGTTTGAGAAGCAAATCACCGACAAGACGCGTGCCATACTCATCTGCAACCCCAACAACCCCACGGGCTACCTCTATTCCAAGAAAGAGATGATGCAGATACGCGACCTTGTCAAGAAATACGACCTCTACCTCCTCTCCGACGAGGTCTATCGCGAGTTCATCTACACCAAGCGCCCGTATATCTCTGCCTGCCACTTGGAGGGCATAGAGAACAACGTCATCCTCATCGACTCCGTCAGCAAGCGCTACTCCGAGTGCGGCATACGCATCGGTGCCCTCATCACCAAGAACAAAGAGGTGCACAACGCCGTGATGAAGTTCTGCCAGGCGCGCCTCTCGCCCCCGCTCATCGGACAGGTCATTGCGGAGGCTTCGCTCACCACCCCGCAGGAGTACATGGAGGAGGTGTACGACGAGTACCTCTCCCGCCGCAACTACCTCATCGACCAACTCAATCAAATCCCTGGTGTCTTCGCCCCCACGCCTATGGGTGCTTTCTACACCATGGTGCAACTGCCAGTGGACGATACGGACAAGTTCTGCGAGTGGTGCCTCACCGATTTCCAGTACGAGGGACAGACCGTGATGATGGCGCCCGGAAGTGGCTTCTATACCAACCCCGAGGAGGGCAAGAAGCAAGTCCGTATGGCGTATATCCTTTGCAAAGAAGACCTCGGTCGCGCCATGCTCGTCCTCCGCAAGGCTTTGGAGACCTACAACGAGCTCAACAACCTGCAATCATATTAAAAATTTCTTGTTAATCGCTCCCTGTTGGTACTTCAAGTAACGCAACGCCAAACATGCAATGCTTAACATGCAATGCCCAACATGCAACGCCCAACATGAAATGGCTAACATGCAATGCCCAACATGCAATGCCTAACATGCAATGCCTAACATGAAATGACCAACATGAAATAACCAACATGAAATGCCTAACATGAAATAACCAACATAAAAATTATGGACATCTTCCTCATCATCTTAGGTGCTATCTGCCTTTTGGTCGGCATTCTCGGCTGTGTGTTGCCCGTCCTCCCCGGCGTGCCGTTGGCGTACTGCGGGCTTCTGCTCCTGCATGCCACCGACAGGGTGCAGTTCTCGTGGCAGTTTCTCGTCATCTGGGCGGTGGTAGCCGTCGTGGTGCAGGTGCTGGACTCCGTAGTGCCGATATGGGGCACCAAGAAGTTCGGCGGTTCTAAGATGGGTGTCTGGGGCAGCACCCTCGGCCTGGTTATAGGGCTTTTCTTCGGACCGTGGGGTATAGTGTTAGGTCCCTTCCTCGGAGCGGTGGTTTTCGAACTGATTGACGGAAAAAACACCCGCCTTGCTTTGAAGGCGGGTTGGGGTTCATTTGTCGGACTGATGACCGGCACAATACTCAAACTCATCTGCTGCGGACTGATGACCTACTACTTCATCGCCGAACTCGTATAATTTAGGAACTACGGAGAGCACCTGTATTTAGGATATGGGCATGCAACGCCCTAACAATCCGTTTTACAAATTCCCTAACAGCGACCGCACGAACTCTTGGCGGTTGAACGCTTGCAGGTCGGTCATCTGCTCGCCCAAGCCTATATAGCGCACGGGTATCTTAAATTGGTCGGATATACCTATCACCACCCCGCCTTTTGCCGTACCGTCCAGTTTCGTGATAGCCAGCGAACTGACCTGCGTAGCCGCCGTGAACTGCCGCGCCTGTTCAAACGCGTTCTGCCCCGTACTGCCGTCCAGCACTAACATCACGTCGTGCGGAGCACCCGGCACCACTTTCTGCATTACGTTCTTTATCTTCGTCAACTCGTTCATCAGGTTGACTTTGTTGTGTAAGCGTCCCGCCGTGTCTATCAGCACCACGTCGGCATCGTTGGCTTTGGCGCTCGCCAGCGTGTCGTATGCCACCGACGCGGGGTCGGAGCCCTGCTGTTGCTTCACCACGGGCACGCCCACGCGCTCGCCCCATATGCACAACTGCTCTACCGCCGCCGCACGGAATGTATCGGCAGCACCCAAATACACTTTCTTGCCTGCTTTCTTATATTGATACGCCAACTTGCCGATGGTCGTCGTCTTGCCCACGCCGTTCACGCCCACCACCATTATCACGTAGGGCTTGGCAGGCAGCGGCGCGTCAAAGTCCAATATATCAGCGGTGTCGTTCTCCGCGAGAAGGGCTGCCGTCTCATCCACCAAGATACTGTTCAACTCGCTCGTACCCAGATATTTATCCCGTTTCACCCGCTCTTGTATCCGTTCTATGATACGCAGCGTGGTCTCCACCCCCACGTCCGAGGTGATAAGTGCCTCCTCCAAGTTGTCCAGCACATCGTCATCCACTGTGCTCTTGCCTGCAATGGCACGGCCAATCTTGCCCAACACCGACTCCTTGCTTTTCTCGAGTCCCTTGTCGAGGGTCTCTTTCTTCTCCTTACCGAATAAACCGAAAAATGCCATAATATATTAACTTTGTATTTTTTACTCCGCTGTGCACTACAATTAGGAGTTCCACTCCGCCTCACGCACATATAGTCCCCCGCATGGCTCACACACATAGCCTTTCCACCCGCATGGCAAACACACATAGTCAGTCTCCCCACCCCCGCACGGCTCACACACATAGCCTTTCCACCCGCATGGCTCACACACATAGTCAGTCCCCCCACCCCGCATGGCACACCGAAAAATCTCTGATTTTTCGGAGAGGAGGAATAGACGGAGCGCCAAACGCGCGTCGCGCGTTTCTTTCGCGTAGTCTATTCCGACGACAAAGGTACTGCTTTTTTTTCACATATGCAAGCAAAAGCAGGTAAAATATCTCTCCCTACTCCCTGTCCAATGCCTCCAGCGCGTTCAGCGTCAGCCGCGAGAACGCATACTCGTCCAGCCGCGACCACTCCACCGCCACCGTCCCCTCAATCTCAGGTAGCACCTCCACAGGCATATAGAAAAACCGTGCATGCAAGCGCTGGTGCGACAGCACGTGCGTGAAATCGCGGTACACCACCCCCTCATTTGGCGGCAGCAACGCATCGGTGGTCTCCCGCAAAGGGAACTCATACAAATGCTGCCATATATCCTTGCCCGTCCGTTGCTGAATCAGCGTCCGCGACTCGCCGCCTTCGTGCGCACGGGAAACATATATGTAGTAGTTCAGATACCTGTCGCGCAGTTGCGGACGCGGCTTGCGCACCGGCAGCAGTTCCGCCGTATGGTGCTGATATCCGAGGCAGAACGCCTGCAACGGACACTGCGTGCAACTGCTCTCACCCGTCTCTGCATGATACAGCACGGGCGTGCAGTACAGCGCGCCAAACTCCATCACCGCGGAGTTGAACAGCCGCGCATTCGTCTTGTCCAGTATCTGCCCTATCAGTTGGTGGAAATACTTCTTCCCCTGCGTGGTGTCGAAGGGCATGTCGCAGTCAAACAGCCGTGCCACCACGCGGTACACGTTGCCGTCCATGGCGGGATAAGGCAGGTTGTAGGCAAACGACGCAATAGCCCCCGCCGTATAGTCGCCCACGCCGGGCAGCATACGTATATGCTCAAAGGTGCGGGGAAACGGTATCCACCCCCGCTCCACAACCGTCTTCGCCGCCTTGTGCAGGTTGCGGGCACGGGAGTAGTAACCCAGCCCCTGCCAGTAGCGAAGCACCTCGTCCTCCGCCGCCTCCGCCAGTGTTCGCACATTGGGAAAGCGGCTCATAAAGCGCAGATAATACTCCATGCCCTGCGCCACGCGCGTCTGCTGCAAGATTATCTCCGAGACCCATATGGCATATGGGTCGTCCGTATCGCGCCAGGGCAGCACGCGATGATTCTGCTCGTACCAACGATAGAGAGCCGTATAGAAGAGAGAGAGTTGCATGTTCTGTATTTTAGGTTCCAAGTACCGGGTTTCAGAGCGGAAGGTAACTGCACTTGAAACATGAAACCGGTAACTTGAGACTCATTCAATTCCCGTTTCGGGGTGCAAAATTACAAAAAAATGCACAAAAAAGCAATTTTTTTCCAAAAAAACTTTTGTATTTCAATAATTTATAGTAACTTTGCACCGATTTTCGCGAATTGAGGAACAGCAACGGCAAAATGCCGACCAAAACTACGCAAACCACGTTAACAACGAAATAAATCATTAACTGTTATGACAAAAGCAGAACTTATCACGGAAATTGCTATCAAGACCGGTTATGACAAGAAAACGATAGGTCATGTACTTGAGTCTGCAATGAGCAACATCAAAAAAACAGTAGCGAACGGCGAGAACGTATATCTCCGCGGTTTCGGCACCTTCTCCACCAAGACCCGCGCTGCCAAGGTGGCACGCAACATCTTGGCGAACACCACCGTGGAGGTTCCCGAGCATAAGATTCCTGCTTTCAAGGCTTCTGCCGAGTTTGCGAAAGAGGTGCGCTAATACGCACACTGCGAAAAACTACGAAAATAACACAAATAATTAACCATTTAATAACTAACTATTATGCCAAACGGAAAGAAGCATAAGAGACATAAGATGTCTACTCACAAGCGTAAAAAACGTTTGCGCAAGAATCGTCACAAGCATAAGTAAGACGATTCGGCGTGCATGTTCAATACTGTTCAGGGTAGTTGCCCGTATATCCCGTATTTGGCGGATAAGCGGCGCTACCGTTGAACTCTATTGAACTGATTTTTATTTATCTATGTAGTATGAAAAGCGAATTGATTGTGGATGTACAGCCACAAGAGATTGCTATCGCGCTGACAGAGGACGACCGCCTGCAAGAGGTCAACCGCGAAAAGCGGAACCAAGACAACTTTGCGGTGGGAAATATCTACTACGGGCGAGTCAAAAAAGTGATGCCCGCGCTGAATGCAGTCTTTGTGGATGTAGGCTATGAGAAAGAAGCTTTTCTCCATTATTTGGATTTAGGGGCACAGTTCCGCACCATGCGGTCGTATGTTACGAAGGCGGTGTCGGACAGAAGAAAAGTGCCTCCCATGGGTAAGACCAAGCGCGAGCCCGAAGTGGGCAAAGAGGGGCAGATTGCAGAAGTACTCAAGGTGGGAGACCCTATCTTGGTGCAGGTAACCAAAGAGCCCATCAACACCAAAGGACCTCGCCTCACGGCGGAAATCAGCATTGCAGGGCGCAACATGGTACTCATCCCCTTCGCGGAAGGCGTGATGGTGAGCCAGAAAATCAAACGGGAAGCGGAGCGCTCACGCTTGAAGCAACTCCTGCTCTCCATCAAACCGCAAGGCTTTGGTATCATTGTGCGCACCGTGGCGGAAGACAAGCGCGTGGCGGAATTGGACAACGAACTCCGATTGCTTGTCCAGCGCTGGGAAGACACCGTCAAGACGCTCCAAAAGCACGAACCCGTCAGTCTGGTCAGCGAAGAGATAGGTCGCACCATCGGTATCATCCGAGATGTATTCTCGCCCGACTTCACCACTATCCAGATTAACGACCAAGCCGTTTACGACGAGGTCAGACAGTATCTGGAACTCATTGCCCCCGAGAGCGCAAAAATTGTGAAACTCTATGAAGGGACACAACCGATCTTTGACAAGTTCGACATCACTCGCCAGATGAAGACGGGACTCGGGCGCGTCGTGGGATTCAAGCACGGAGGCTATTTGATTATCGACCGCACGGAAGCACTCTTCTCCATTGATGTCAATTCGGGGAGCAAGAAAATCTTCGAAGACCAGGAGGAGAACGCCTACCAGTTCAACATGTGGGCGGCGGAAGAATTGGCGCACCAGTTGCGACTGCGCGATATTGGTGGTATCATCATCGTGGACTTCATTGACATGGACTCCAAGGAGCACCAGCAGCAACTCTACGACCACATGCGCAAACTCATGGAGCGCGACCGCGCACGCCACAATGTGCTGCCCCTCAGCAAGTTCGGGCTCATGCAAATCACGCGCCAGCGCGTGCGACCCGCGGTAGAGATGGAGGTCATGGAGGTATGCCCCACCTGCATGGGAAAGGGAAAGATACAGCCCACCCTGCTCTTCACTGACCAAGTGCAGGAAGAGATAGAGCATTTTACCGAACATTTCGGCAAGCACCTCAGGCTCCACCTACACCCCTTCGTCTATTCCTACGCCACACGAGGATTCCTCGGCAGTTTGGCAAACCAATGGCGGCGCAAGTACGGGGTACGAGTGATTGAGAACCAGAGTCTCGGCATGTTGGAAACGCGTTTCTTCAACGCCAAAGGCGAGCGCCTGCAAATGCCCAAAGAGGAGAAGAAATCCGATGCAAAGGACACTCCGAAGGACATCAAGCAAGACGACACACAGGATGTCAAAAAAGCCGATGTAAAGGAAACTCCGAAAGCAACCAAGCAGGAAACCCCGAAGGCTGCCAAGCAGGAGACTCCGAAAGAGAACCCGAAGAAAGTGGCAAAACAGGAAACTCCGAAGGCTGCAAAACAGGAAGCGCCGAAGGAAACTCCGAAAGCAGCCAAACAAGAGGCTAAGCAGGAGACCCCGAAGGCAACCAAGCAAACGGCGAAGAAGGAGACCAAAAAAGCAAATACAGAGAAACAACCCGATCCCCAAAACGGAGAAAAGTAACCTGACAATCGCAACCGTCTGACCCCAGAGGCAGACGGTTGCTTTTTTTGTGCAACCTGTCGGTCGTTTGTGTATCAAGAACTTGATATAAACCCGCATTAAAGAAAGCCAGAAATAGGATTTGCTTTTCCAATTCACGGTTTGTTTGTTCATTTTCTATGATTTTCCCGACTTGACGCCGCTGTGGTTTGCTTTATTGTGCAAAAAGCAGTATCTTCGTACGTTTTTACCAAAACGACCCCGAACTCCCCCGTTGGAGAGAGTTCCCAACCGCTAACCATATGGAGAATACATTTCGCATCATGAATCCTACGAGACACATGTTCTCGTACATCAATCCGTCTGTTCGGAACAACTGGAACGAACCGGCATTCAGTGATTTCCACAAAGAAGTACACTACACCTTCGGCGAGGCAGCCACCGCGATGGCGCGCCTCGGGCTGCTGTTCGACCGTCTGGGCGTAGGCGCAGGCAGCAAAATTGCTATCTGCGGCGGCAACTGCTCTAACTGGGCGGTCAGTTTCCTCTCTATCCTCACCAACGACCGCGTGGTGGTGGGTATGCTGCCCGACTTTACGGGCGAGGACATTGAGAAACTGGTCAATCACTCGGACGCGCTACTGCTCTTCGCGGGAGCGAACATCGTCAAGAAGGTGCGTATGGAGAAAATGCCCCGTTTGCAGGCCGTCATCACGATTGACGATTTCTCCCTTGCCTTCGCCAAAGACGCGGAGGCGCAGGAGGCGTTCAACGGGCTTGACGACGCTTTCGCAGAACGATACCCCGCGGGCTATACACCGCAGGATGTCCGCTACCGCGAGAACAACTTGGACGACCTTGCGCTGATTAACTACACCTCCGGCACCACCTCATCCCCCAAAGGAGTCATGCTGACCTACCGCGCGCTGTCGTCCAATGTGCAGTACTCGATAGACAACATGGAGTGCCACCCTGGGCTGACGCTGGTGTCCATGCTTCCGCTGGCGCATATGTTCGGCATGCTGGTGGAACTGCTGTTCCAGTTCGCGGGCGGTGCGCATGTCTGCTTCATCACGCGCCTGACCACACCCGTCCTCATGCAGGCGTTCAAGGAGTGCAAGCCCTTGCTGATTGTCGCCGTGCCGCTGGTGCTGGAAAAGATTTACCAGAAGCAACTCAAACCCGTGTTGAGCAAGCCTGTCATTAAGGTGCTGTGGAAGACCCCCGTAGTGGGGAAGATGATACGCCGCAAGGTGCACGACCAACTGATGGCGGCGTTCGGAGGCAACCTGAAAAGCCTTATCGCCGGCGGTGCCGCCATGAATCCCGAGGTGGAGAAATGCCTGATGGACATCGGTTTCCCGTTCCTTGTCGGCTACGGCATGACGGAGTGCGCGCCGCTGATTGGCTATGTGCCGTGGCAGCAGTTCCGCGCACGCAGTTGCGGACAGTTGGTTGACCGCATGGAGATACGCATCGACTCCCCGGACCCTGCGAATGTGGCGGGCGAGATACTCGTCCGTGGCGACAATGTGATGACGGGCTACTACAAGAACGAGGAAGCGACACGCGCGGCGTTCACCGAAGACGGATGGATGCGCACGGGCGACATGGGAGTGATCGACTCGGACGGGTTTATCTACCTGCGAGGACGCTGCAAAACTTTGATTCTCAGCCCGAACGGGCAGAATATCTACCCTGAGGAGATAGAGGCGTTGCTCAACGCGGAGGACATTGTCGGGGAGTCGCTCGTCATCAGCCGCGACCACAAACTGGTGGCACTCATCTACCCCGACACCGAGAAGGTGAATCCGAAGGAGGTACGCGATATGGTGTCGCTTGCCGTGGAGAATGTAAACAAGCGCTTGCCCAACTACTGTCGGATCAGCGGCTACGAAGTACGGAACGAGGAGTTTGCCAAGACCCCGAAGAAGAGTATCAAACGCTTCATGTACCAATAACCTCCCCACCCAAAGAGCCATAATTGTTATGGCTCTTTCCATGCGCAGCCACTGGGGACGCAGGCGTCCCGCCTGCGGGGTCCCCGCAAGCAACGCGCAGTGGGGTGCTCTCTGCGGGCGTTTTGGAACAAAACGTAAACAGCAGGGTGAGCGTCAGAGTCTATCCGTCTCACAATCCCTCCGCAAACCGTTCCGCCTCTTCCAGTTGGGCGGTCTTGCCCACGTCCATCATGCGGTAGTCGGCGGGAACATACGCGCGGAGGCTCTCCGCGGGATGGCGCTCGCAGATATGCAGATAAAGGTCGATAAGGGAAAACTTATCGCCCTTTTCTTGTGCCACCTCATCCATATAGGGCAACAGCCGTGGGGAGACTACCTGCATGCCGGAGAAGGCGAGTCGGTCGCACTGCGCGGCGGTGTCGGGTGAGATTGCCTGCGGACGCACCTCCCCCGTACCGAGGTTCGTCCAGCCCCGCAGGCGCTGCTCTCCGTCGAAGAGCAGGTAGCGCTGCGTCTGACGACGGCTCACCACAAGGGTGGCGAGGTCGGCGGCATGGTAATCGGAGAGGAACTGCGGCAGGCGGATGTTGCTCAGAATATCCACGTTGCAGACCAGCCACGGCGTCTCGTCCCCCTCGCCAAACGAGTGCATTGCCTTGCGCAAGCCGCCGCCCGTGTCGAGCAGTGCGTCGCGCTCATCGCTGATACGGATACGGCAGCCGAAGGAACGGTGGGCGGCAAGGTAGTCAATGATTTGCTCGGCATGGTGGTGCACATTGACCACTATATCGGTTATGCCTGCGGCTTGCAGCCGCTCTATCTGCCGTTGCAGCAGTGTCTTGCCCCCCAGCGGCAGCAGGGCTTTGGGGTGGCTGTCCGTGAAGGGCTTGAGTCGTGTGCCGAGCCCCGCGGCGAATATCATGGCGTTCATAGGTGCGGCTGTTCGCGGTGGATAAGTTCGATACGGATATTCGGGAACCGCTCGCGGAGATGGCGTGCCGCGGCATCGGCGGAATAGACGGAACGGTGCTGTCCCCCCGTGCAGCCGAAAGCCGCTTGCAGGTGAGAAAAACCGCGTTCCAAATAGCGCTCCACATGGTGGTCGAGGAGCAGATAGACGCTCTCCAAGAAAGTCAGTATCTCCCCGTCCTGCTCCAGAAAATCTATCACGGGTTGGTCGCGCCCCGTCAGGTGTTTGTACTGCTCATACTTGCCGGGGTTATGGGTCGCTCGGCAGTCGAACACATACCCGCCGCCGTTGCCCGACTTGTCTTCGGGTATGCCTTTCTTGAAGGAGAACGAATAGATGGTCACGGTGAGCGGAACGCCGCCTTGCGAAGGCACCTCATGTAGATGCTGTCCCTCAACGGCACCGTCCGTGTTGCAGACACCATTCGGGTTGCAGGTGCTACTGGGGACGCAGGCGTCTCGCCTGCGGTCAAGAAGATGTTGTCCCTCGGCGGACAGCACACGGCTTATTTCGGGATACTCCCGTGCGAGGCGGGGCTGCTCGCGCAGCAACTCCGCGGCGTTGCGCAGGGCGAAGGGGATGGATTGCAGGAAGTGCGGCTTGCGCTCGAAATAGCCACGGAAACCGTAGGCACCCAGCACCTGCAAGGTGCGGAACAGCACAAAGACACCCACTTGCTCCTCCGTGAAAGGTAGCGCGATAGCCCCGCCTGCCCCCGACATACGGCGCAGTTCGTCTTCATACTCCGCTATCAGTTCGCGGCGCAGCGCGGACGGGAAGTTCGCCTTCGCTTGCCAGAGGAAAGAGACCACGTCATAGAGCAGCGGACCGCGCCTGCCGCCTTGGAAATCAATCAGATAAGGCTCACCGTCGCGCAACATTACATTGCGCGACTGAAAATCGCGGTACATAAAACCCGTGTACGGAAACGCCTCCAGCGCGTCCGCCAGTCGGTTGAAATCCGCTTCCAGCGCCGGCTCGGAAAACTCCTGCTGCGTACCTTTCAGGTAGCAGTACTTGAAATAGTTCAAGTCCCAGAATACGGACTGCCTGTCGAAGGCGGGCACGGGGTAGCAGACGCTCCAGTCAAGCCCCTCCGCACCCTCTATCTGTATGTGCGGCAGCAGGCGTATAACACGGCGCAGCACGCTTTTCTCCTCCTCGGAGAAACAGCCTGTCTCGCGCCCGTGGCGGATATAGTCGAAAAGCAGGGTATCCCCCAAATCCTCTTGCGTATAGACCATTTCGTCCTCACTCACCTCGTACACTTCGGGCACGGGCAGCCCCTTGCTGCGGAAATGGCGGGCAAGGGTGATAAACGCATGATTCTCAGCGCGGTTCGTCCCCACCACGCGAATATAACTACCGCCGTTTTCCCGCACCTCGCGGCTATATTGTCTGTTACTCCCCGACTGCATAACGCACTATGAAAATTATACTATGTGAAAATTATCAGATTACTCAGACCATTCAGACCACTCCGATTACTCCGATTATTCCGATTATTCCGATTATTCAGACTACTCAGATTATTCAGACTACTCAGACCACTCAGACCACTCAGATTATTCAGACCACTCCAATCACTCAGACCACTCAGATTATTCAGACCATTCCGATTACTCAGACCATTCAGATTATTCAGACTATTCCGACTACTCAGACTACTCCGATTACTCCGACCACTCCGACTACTCCGACCACTCCGATTACTCAGACCACTCCGACTACTCAGACCATTCAGACTACTCAGACCACTCAGACCACTCAGACCACTCCGATTACTCAGACCACTCAGATTATTCCGATTACTCAGACTACTCAGACCATTCAGATCACTCAGACCACTCAGACCACTCCGACTACTCAGACCACTCAGATTCCCCCCAAAAGCCCCCCGACTCCCTCCTTAAAGAAGAAGCGGGGAGAGTCTCACAACATCAGCAACACCCCGCCTGTGATAAGCAGCGACCCGATAAGGACGCGGAGGGTTATCTTCTCGTGGAGGAACACGAATGCGAGCAGGATGGTAATAACGATACTCAGTTTGTCTATCGGCGCTACGCGGGACACCTCCCCCAACTGCAACGCCTTGAAATAGAACAGCCAACTCAGTCCCGTGGACACCCCCGAGAGGATTAGAAAGAGCCATGTATGCCCTGTTATATCGCTGATACCCTGTGCTTTATGTCCGAAGAAGACGATGCCCCATGTTATCAGCAGGATGATAGTGGTTCGGATGGCTGTCGCGAGGTCGGAGTTGACATCTTGCAGTCCCACTTTGGCGAAGATGGATGTGAGTGCGGCAAACACCGCCGACAAGATTGCATATAACTGCCACATGATGTGGAAAATTTAGAGTCCAAAAGAGATTACCAAAGGAAATATCCGTGAAAACTGAAACCAAAAACCCGAAACTTAAAATCGAAAACCTGAAACTTGAAATCGGAAACTTGAAACCGGAAAACGGAAAACGGAAATTTGTAACTTGAAACCGGAAAACGGAAATTTGTAACTTGAATCCGGAAACCAGAAACAAAAAACCGGAAACTTGAAACCAAAAACCTGAATCAATAATACTATTCCCTATGCACCACGCTCCCTGATGCCTGATGGGTAGCCAGCACCAGCACCTCTGCCACTTGCACGTGCGCGGGTGCGCTCGCGGCGTACAGTGCCACATCGGCTATATCCGCGCCTGTCAGCGGCTTGATACCCTTATAGACATTGTCTGCCCGCTCCTTGTCGCCGTGGAAGCGGGTAATGCTGAAGTTCGTCTCCACCAGTCCGGGCTTGATATTCGTAACGCGTAGCGGCGTGGGTGCCAAGTCCATACGCAACCCGTCCGACAGGGTTTTCACCGCCGCTTTCGTGGCGCAATAGACCGACCCGCCCGGATAGGCGGCGTCGCCCGCCACGGAACCGATGTTGATGATATGCCCTTTGCCGCGCTTGACCATTGCGGGCACCACGAGCCGCGTCATCATTAGCAGCGCGGTGATGTTGGTTTCTATCATTGTGTCGTAGTCGGCTTCGTTGCCTTCGTACTCTTTGTCGAGTCCGAGTGCCAGACCGGCGTTGTTTATCAGCACGTCTATGTCCTGCCACTCGCCGCTCAGGCTCTCCACCGCCGCACG
>JBJEJX010000009.1:0-3056 GCA_051878345.1 Paludibacteraceae bacterium
ATACCCGCCGTGTCCACAAGGTAGAACTCCTTGCCGAACTTGTTGTAGCGCGTGTAGATACTGTCGCGCGTAGTCCCCGGTATGTCGGTTACTATCGTGCGTTCTTCGCCGATAAAGGCATTCAGAATGGAGGACTTGCCCGCATTCGGGCGCCCCACGATGGCGAAACGCGGCAGGTCGTCTATCTCCTCGCCCGTCTCGTCTTTCTTGAAGCGCGAGCATATCTCGTCCAGCAAATCGCCCGTGCCGAGGCCGTTCTCCGCACTGAGGATATAAGGCTCGCCCAGTCCCAACTTGTAGAACTCCGGCGCACCGTATTGCATCTCAAAAGTATCCACTTTGTTCACGCCCAGCACGGTGGGTTTCTTGGCTTGCCGAAGCAGGTGCGCCACCTCCATATCGAACTGCGTAACGCCTTCGTTGACATCCACTACCAACAACACCACATCCGCCTCGCGTATGGCAAGGTTCACCTGACGGTTTATCTCGCTCTCGAAAGTGTCGTCCGAGTTTACCACCCATCCGCCGGTGTCTATCACCGAGAACTCCCTGCCGCACCACTCTGCCTTGCCGTACTGGCGGTCGCGGGTGGTGCCCGCTGTGTTGTTCACTATCGCCCGCCGTGTGCCCGTCAAGCGGTTAAACAGAGTCGATTTCCCGACATTGGGACGACCCACTATCGCTAAAATGTTATTTGCCATAGTATATAAAACTTCGTGTCAGTAACTTTCGTATCGGTTACCCAATTCGGGTGCAAAGGTACGATTTTTTTACGAAATATGCAAATAATGTTGTGTATTCAGGATTTTTTTCGTAATTTTGCAGCCGCTTAACAGGATATAAAGATTAAGGACACGGGGTAAATGACCAAAGCGTTCCGATTCCGACATCTTACGGACGAAGGTAATAAGTCTTTTATCTTTCATCCTTTATCTATCACCTTTCATCTCGTTACACGAAGTTAGAAGATATGATTCAGCGAGTTCAAACCTTGTATTTATTGGCAGTAGTGGTGCTGGGCGTGCTGCTGTGCTGCTTTGCACCCGTGCAGTTTCTGCCCACGGAGGGCATGGAATACGTATCGTTAATGCCGTTCAGCAAATGGCCGCTGGCGGTGATTAGCGTCGCCATCCCGCTGGTGGCGTTGGTAGATATTTTCCTGTTCAAGCACCGCCTTGTCCAAGCGCGTCTGAATATCGTCAACGTGGTGCTCTGCTTGGGCTACTATGCGCTGTTGGCGTTGTATATCGCGTTTGTCGTGAAGGGCTATGAGCCGATAGGGGGTGTGGTCTTGACCAATGCGGAGTGGTATCTCAACGTGTGGGCGGGGCTGCCGCTTGTATGTATAGTGCTGAGCATGATGGCTACGCGCCGTATCCTCAAAGACGAGGCACTCGTGCGGGCGGCCGACCGCATACGATAGGGAAAAGGTCTATTCCATCAGTTCTTCAATAATCCGATTCAAGATGTGTATGCCGTCGATGGTCGCTGTAAGGCGGCGGTCGGCGGTTTGTTGCAGCAAGCCTCTCTTAATGAAAGGTGTTGCGAGGGCAGGGTTGTGCAGTTCGTCCATAGCAATGCCCCTTGCCGTGCGCAGACCGAGCATAATGCGCTCGTTGTACAGGTCGGTGTCGGTCAGTTGCTCGCAGGCGGACGGGTCTTGCCCGCTCTCCATGGCGCGGATATATTCCTCTATATTGTCGGGATTCCAACTGCGTGTGCGCATGCCGTTGTAGGAGTGTGCACCCGCGCCGAGCCCGATATAAGGCGTACGATTCCAGTAGTTGCCGTTGTGGTGCGAATAATGGTTGGGAATAGCAAAGTTGGATACTTCGTAATGCTCGAAACCTGCGGCTTGCAAGCGTGAGACAAGCAAGTCGTACATCGTATTTTCCGTCTCCTCGTCCACTTCGCTTATCTCCCCTTGCTCCAACATGTGTGCCATGCGGGTGCCCTCCTCGTAACTGAGGCAATAGGCGGAAATGTGCTGCACGCCCAACTGCAATGCTTGGTCTATCTGGTCTTGCCACGCGGACAGTTGATAGTCGGGGGTTGCGTGATTACGGGGATGCGGGCTGCAAGCCGCACCGTCGCGCCGAGAGGCGTGAGAGGAGAGGGTAGGTGAGGGAATGCCATAAATGAGGTCGATGGAGATGTTGTCAAAGCCCGCTGCCTGCGCGGCAGCCACCGCCGCTTTGGCTTCTGCGCCCGTGTGCCGCCTGCCTATCAAGCGCAGCACTTCATCGTCGAACGACTGGACGCCGATTGACAGCCTGTTTACGCCCGCCGCCCGAATGGCACGCAGGTAGTCGGCGGTGAGGTCGCCCGGATTGGCTTCGAGGGTTATCTCTATGGTAGTGCCCGGAGAGCGCATTCCCTTAACCGCAGGCGGGACGCCTGCGTCCCCAGTGTTCCCCGTTGTGCTGTTTGGAGTGCGCACTTCTTTGACCGCAGGCGAGACGCCTGCGTCCCCAGTGTTCTCCGTTGTGCTGTTTGGAGGGCGCACTTCTTTGACCGCAGGCGAGACGCCTGCGTCCCCAGTGGTTATCGTTTGCAGCACGCGGGCAATTTGGTCGGGGGAGAGGAGAGAGGGGGTGCCGCCGCCGAAATAAATGGTTTCTATAGGGATGAGCGCGGGGTGCGGAGAGTCGGGTATGGGGTGTTGAGCGTTGAGCGTTGGGTGTGAATGGTCGGGTATGGGGTGTTGAGCGTTGGGCGTTGGGTGTAGGTGGTCGGGTATGGGGTGTTGAGCGTGGAGCGGGGAGAGCCGTCTCTTTGCCTCTATGCAAAGGGCATTTACATATGCTTCTCGCTGAGACAGCAGTGTGGTGGAGAAGAAGTCGCAGTACGCACAGCGGCTCTTGCAGAAAGGGATATGTATATATATGCCGGACACGAGAGGTAGTGGTCAGTGGTTAGTGGTCAGTGGTCAGTGGTTAGTGGTTAGTGGTTAGTGGTCAGTGGTTAGCGGTTAGTGGTTAGTGGTCAGTGGTTAGTGGTCAGTGGTTAGTGGTTAGTGGTTAGTGGTTAGTGGTTAGTGGTCAGTGGTTAGTGGT
>JBJEJX010000010.1:0-50679 GCA_051878345.1 Paludibacteraceae bacterium
TGTGTTGAACTTCGCTTCGCTCCGTGTGGGGAACTTCGTGTGTTGAACTTCGCTTTGCTCCGTGTGAGGAACTTCGTGTGTTGAACTTCGCTTCGCTCCGTGTGGGGAACTGCGTGTGTTGAACTTCGCTTCGCTCCGTGTGGGGAACTGCGTGTGTTGAACTTCGCTTCGCTCCGTGTGGGGAACTTCGTGTGTTGAACTTCGCTTCGCTCCGTGTGAGGAACTGCGTGTGTTGAACTTCGCTTTGCTCCGTGTGGGGAACTTCGTGTGTTGAACTTCGCTTCGCTCCGTGTTGGGAACTTCGTGTGCTTGACTTCGCTTCGCTCCGTGTGGGGAACTGCGTGTGTCTTAACTTCGCTTCGCTCCGTGTGGGGAACTGCGTGTGTTTTAACTTCGCTTTGCTCCGTGTGGGGAACTGCGTGTGTTGAACTTCGCTTCGCTCCGTGTGAGGAACTGCGTGTGTTTAACTTCGTGTGCCTTTTGGCGGTTCGGAAACCGCCCCGCCCTGAGGGGCAGGGAAACTCACTCCGTCCGTGTTTGTTGCTTCGTGTAGCGGAAGTAATGCAGAGTTGGCGAAGTGTACCCAAAAAGCGTGCAAAGGTACTAAAAAAAACGGACAAAACAAATTTTTTGAGGGAAAAAGTTGCAAATGTCGATAATTTTTAGTACCTTTGCAGGAAATTTCAAAATTCTATGCCTATGAAAGAGCCGAAACGTATCTTATTTATCTCGCAAGAGATATACCCCTATTTGGCGGAGGAGACACCCATTCGGTTGCTCAATAGGCAGTTGCCGGAGTTGTTCCAATCGAAGGGTTACGAGACCCGCACCTTTATGCCGAAATTCGGCGACATCAACGAACGCCGCAACCAGTTGCACGAGGTGATACGCCTCTCGGGCATGAACATCATCATCAGCGAGACCGACCATCCCCTGCTCATCAAGGTGGCGAGCATACAGTCGGCGCGTATCCAGATTTACTTCATCGACAACGACGACCTGTTCCACAAGCGCAAAGGCATAGCCGATACGGAGGGGAAAGAGTATGCCGACAACGACGAGCGTTGCATCTTCTACGCCCGCGGAGCGATAGAGACGGTGAAGAAACTGCGCTGGACGCCGAACATAGTGGTCTGCTCGGGCTGGATGTCCGCCCTCGCGCCGCTGTATCTGAAGAAAGCGTATGCCGACGAACCGTTCTTCGCCAACTCAAAAATAGTGCTGGCCATCAATGATAACGAGTATCAGACGCCGTTTGGCACGAAGTTTGCACAGAAGTTGCAGATAGACGGGATTTCCAACAACGACGTGCGCAGCATAGCCGGTTTCCCCGTGGGCTACGAAGAGTTAATGCGGCTCGCGATAGACTATTCGGACGCCATCACTTTTGCAAGCCCGAAGATAAACCAGCGCGTAATGAACTACGCGGAGACCAGCCGCAAACCGATACTTCCCTACATGGAAGGGGGCGACAACACACGGTATCTGGATTTCTGCAACGGGCTGATAGGGGAATGAGGCAGACCGTCTCCGGCGGACAGACCGCCCGCTGCGCTTGCTGAAAGATAACAGATAAAGGACAGATTGTATTCGTCTATGATACGAATGAGAAATAAAGGATTAGGTGCTTTGTTGGTGCGGCCGGGAGACCGCACCTCCTTGTTGCTTGCTTTTGCGCTCCTTCTTGGCTTAATGCTGACGGGCTGCAAAGACGACGTGGTTACCGCCGGCAGTTCGTTGCTGGGGGACGACGACAAGATTATCGTATGCTCCGACACCTTTTCCCTCTCCTCCAACTTAGCCCCCTGCGGCAGTATCATCACCGCCCCCGACTCGTTCCTGCTGGGCGAGATAGCGACGGACTACGGCACCATGCGTGCGGAGGTGCTGACGCAGTTGGCGTGCCCCGTGGGGTTCCAATATCCCGAAACGGCGGAGGTGGACTCCGTGTGCCTCTTTATCTACTACCGCGACTGGGTGGGCAGCAACACCACCCCAATGTCCATCAACGTGTACGAGATAGACCGCGGGGTAATGGAGTATAACCTGACCTATACCTCCGACATCGATATCCGCGACTATTGCAGCATGGAGGACAGCACGCTGCTGATAAGCCGCCAGCCGCTCATCGTGGCGGGACACAAGGCGGACAGCGTCTATAACAGCAGCACGGGCACCTATATGCCAATGGTGTGTTGCCGCATGAGCGACGCCTTTGCGCAGCGGTTCTTCAGCATGCAGACCTACTCCTCGCAGGACAGTTTCAACGAGTTCTTCAAGGGCTTGTATATCACGCCCACCTTCGGCAGCGCCACGGTGCTGCATATCACGGACGTGAGTATGGCGGTCTATTACCACTTCTCCTACAACCGCGGCGGACAGGATACCACGGTTACGGACATGAAGGGTTTCTACGCCAACGCGGAGGTGCGCGGTCTGAACCGCATAGAGTATCGCGACAAGGAGACGCTGGTGGAGAACCTGCTGGCGGACAGCGCGCACTACAGTTACGTGATTGCGCCCGCGGGGGTCTATACGCGCATGCAGTTCCCAATGTTGCAGATAGAGGAGACCATCATGCAGAGCCTGATTTACAAAGATACGGTGAAACGCCCGTATGTGAACTTGGCGCAGTTGCAGGTGGACGTGCTGAATGTCTATGACGGCACGGGTACGGACAAAGACCGCAACGACTGGCTGCAACCGGCAAGTTATATGCTGCTTATCAAAGAAGAGAGCGTGGACAGGTTCTTCCGCAAGAAGGAGTTGCCCGCCGACACGGTGGCCATCCTCTCCTCGCTCAGCACGGGCACGGACTCGCTCGGCAACACGATTTACTACTATTCCTACGACCTCAACACCCTGCTCACCAACCAGATACGGCAGGTAATGAACCCCGACACGCTGAACATGCTGCTGGTGCCCGTGACGGTGGAGACGACCACCAACTCGTCTTACGGCACCACCTCCATCACCTCCGTGCGCCAGAGCCAAGTAATGTCCGCCACGAAGATTCGCAGCGCACAAAATGCAGACAGCCCGCTGTCGCTGAAAGTGGTGTATTCGGGATTCTGAGTGGTACGGGGACAATCGTTTTCCGGAAATACGCAAACAACGGACAGGAAAAGAACGGCGGGAAATGAACCGGTGAACCGGCGTTTTTCCTAAACATGTACGCGTGTGCGCGCGGGTGTATTTATAGAAAGTGCCGGTTCGCCGGTTCACCGGTTCACTCCCGCACTCCCATACGCCTTTCCGCCATCTCCGACTCAGCCCCCAAAACAGTACGATTGTTAAGATTTTCTCCCCGCCGCCTTATCGCGTATTTTTCGCGGGTCGGTCGCAGGTCGGTCGCAGGTCTGTCGCGGGTCTATCGCGAGGCATACCTGCCCCCAAAAGGTACGATTATTAAGATTCACCTCCTTATTGCAAGGTGAGTTTGAGGCACTTGCAGCCGGACTCCGTTTCGTCCGACGCACTCCCGATAGGCAGATACGCCCGCTCATACTCCACCGCCGCCAAGATAAACGCACCCAAGGCTTTTCCTTCGGTGTAGTCGTCCGTAGGGGCTACATCATAGCCTAACAAGTAGTATGCAGCAGAACCTGTGCGATATTTTTCGTCTGCACTCTGTCCACCTAATCCTGCAGAGCGGCAGCAGCGCACGATACCATACGGGTTGCCGTCCACATCCGTTTTTACGAATTGCTCAACCAGCCCCTTGTAGGCTTTCTTGGCAGCCTCCTCATATTTGGTGTCTGTCAAATAGCCTAATCGCTTGCCTTTCAACAAGACATCGGTGAAAATAGCCGTTGCGCTGGATTCCAAATAGTTGGTGGCAGGTCCGGCTTTAATGAGTGTTGTGCCATCCTTGCGATAATAGTTTGCAACGGTATAATCCCCCTCGTGTCCCAATAACTGATACCAGCATCCTGTGGTTTCATCTTGTCTTTCCAACAATCCGTCCATGGCTTGCTGCAGATAGTCTAACAGTTTAGTATAACGGGCATCTGATTTAGACATATTTGCCTTATCCATCTGCTCCAATACATCTACCAGTGCCAGCACATACCATCCTTCGGCGCGTCCCCAATACTCGGCGGAGTGGTAGCACTCGCTGCCCGTAGTGTTGCTCAACCCTTCCCAATGTGTGGAATAAGAAGTTCCGTTGGTACCGCCGTCTGCGCAGAAAGCATGATAGAGCAGTTTGTCCGTGGCATTCCAACAATAATGCCACACAATATCAAACTGCTTAACAATCAAGTCCCAATCGCTTTCTGTTGTCCCTGTGATATTCTGTCCTGTTGCCACATATTGCGCAAGCAAAGCGGGTCCCATATATTGTCCGTCCAACCACAATTGATTGTGATACCCCGATTTGTGCCACCATCCGCCTGTTACATCGTATGTCTCGCTTCCCATTGGTAAAGCTGCAGCATTGGAAATAGGTGTCTGCTCGTTGGGGTTAGTTGTGCCGCTCGTAGCCGTAATGCTGTATTTGGTATTGTGTGCTTGTAGCCCTTGCAGTGCTTTGTCTTTTGCAGTATTGCAATTGGAAACGGTGCTTGCATTAACTGCAGAAAACTTCCCCGAAGCGGCTAATTCTCCCAAAAGGAAGTATAGTTTCACGGCGTTGAGATTATCCAAACTGCCTCCACCCGTCTCTATACCATCATAGAACTTATTGCCATACCATTCCACGCTATAAAACCACGGTTTAGCAAAACTTTGGTCTTGGTAATAATCCACGGCTTCTATTACGGCTTTTGCTACCAATCCGGGAACATAGTCTATACTGGTTTTATTGTGAGTAGCGGTTGCTTTTTCTGTGCCATCCTCGTTAAAGGTATTGAATCCAGTCTCTGTTGTGTTGCCGGAAAAGTTACCGATACAGGCATCAATGATAAGTTTCGAGTAGCGGGTGTTGGAGTCGAAGGTTACATCGCCGGCGAGAGCAGGGCTAACGAGCGACAAAGAGAGAAGGAGGAAAAGAGCCAAAAGGAAGGAAAAATGGTTTTTCATGGTGTGCAGAGTTAGTAAATTAGTCGGTGCAAAGATAGTGGTTTTCGGGTAAATTTGCAAATAGAATGTGATATTTTCGCAAAAAGCGGCTATTTTTACCGTCCTGCGCGGGGAAATACCATCAATGCCAACAATTTTGGCACATCTCTGGGGCATGGCGGAAGGGCGAGCGGATAGCCGTTTGGCGGAAGCGGTTGGCGGTGCGCGAACGGAAGACAGAGACGAGCGGGTTGCCTGTATTCGCGCAGGTGTCCGTTCCTGAGGGGGTGAGTATGTTGCCGTAGGCACAGGTGTGTTGCTTGTCGTAGCAGCAGGGGAGGACATCGCCGTTGGTGGTGAGCACGCAGCCAGCCCAGAGGCGGTAGCAGGGCGAGACGCCCGTGAGGCGCTGCCACAGTCGGCGGAGCGGGGTGCGTTTCAGGCGGTAGGTGCCGTCGGCGCATTGTTCGTAGCGACGGTCTCGCCCGCGGGCGGGCATCAGCGGGTTGCCGTGCTCGTAATCGTAGAACTGCGCCGTCTTGAACGAGAGTCTGTCGGCGCCGAGGCGGCGGTAGGTCTTGCGGAAGAGAGAGCGCTCCGACTCGTTGGAGCGGAGCAGGAGACATTGCAGTTCTATGACGGGACGGTTGCCTGAGACAAGGCGCTGCCGTCGGGCTGCCTCCCGCTCCTCGTGCAGGTAGCGCAAGGCGTTCTTTGCTTTCTCCACGCTTCCGCCCTGCCGATAGGCTTCGTAGGAGGCTTGGGTAAGTCCGTCCATAGAGACAATGATACGGTGCAGCCCGCTCGTGACCAGCCGTCTTGCCATCGCGCGGTCGAGGGCTTGGGCGTTGGTGGAGACGACGGTGTAGCAACCCCGTTGCGCCGCCTCGCGTATCATCTCGGGCAGGCGGGGGTTGAGCAAGGGCTCGCCTTGGAAATAGAACTGGACGGTATGGGCGCGGGCGAGGCAGTCGGAGAGCAGGGAGAGCGGGAAATCGGGGAAAGGGGTGCGCGGCGCGGCAGACCTTTGTCCGACCGCCGTGTCATCGCCGACCGAGTCCGCCCCCGCAGGCGGGACACAGGCGTCTTCGGCGCTATGCTTTTTCGCCATGCCGACAGGGCATTCGGGGCAGGCGAGTTGGCAAATGTTGGCGGGCTCAATGGTGAGGAAGGCGGGATAGTGCGAAATATGCACTATGCCGAAGAGGCTTAGTGCATAGTTTATCCAACATTTGAGTTGATTGGCTATCCGAACGGGGGTCAGCAGCATGGAATCTTGCTTACTCTGCGCTCGTGGCGTCCGCCTTCGAAGTCAGTCCGGAAGAAAGTGGCCACAATGTCGAACGCGAGGGGGACGGTAATGAAATTCGCCGGCAAGCCAAGCACATTGGCGTTGTTGTGCTGGCGCGCGAGTTGCGCAAGGCGTTTCTCCCAGCAGAGCGCCGCGCGAATGCCTTGGTGTTTGTTGGCGGTCATGCAGATACCGTTGCCCGTGGAGCAAATGACAATGCCGAACTCGTAGTCGCCTTTCTCCACGGCTTCCGCCAGCGGGTGGGCGAAATCGGGATAGTCGCAACTCTCATCGGAGTAGCAACCGAAATCCATCACTTTGGCACCGTTGTCTTCGAGGAAGAGGCGCACTTGGTTCTTCAACGCAAAGCCGGCATGGTCGCTGGCAAGAGCGATAGTCAGTTCACTGAAAGGTTTCATGGGATTATAGGGTTTATTCGTGGGTTATTTCGGGGGCAATGGTGCGTAGGTAGGTCTCGGGGAAGGGGAGACGGTCGGGGTAGGCGGGTGCGCCGTAGGGATTGCGGACGAACTGCCCGTTCTCCACTTTGCGCTCTTGCCCGTCCATGTACTTGGTAACCAGATAGATATACAGCCGTTGCCACTCCGACATGGTGTTGTCCGCCTGGGTGTCGCAGAAATTGGTGAGGTAATGCCTTACCTCTTTCTCACCCGGCAGAGCGGCTGCCTCGGCGTCCACGGCGGCTATCTGCGCATTGAAATGCTCTTCCAAAGCGGTCTGCACGGCCTGTATCTCCGGCAGCATACGGCTGTACTTGGTGTACGCCCAGTTGGCTACGAGGTTGAATATCCACCATGCAGAGGTGGGGGAGAAGGTGTACATATCGCCGTTGCCCTCGGCAAAGCACTCGGGCACATGGTTGATACGGCTGTAGAAAGGTACATAGACGCTTGTCGCCGCGTCGTCCACGCCGAACCAGAAGATACCGCCCACTTTGGGGTCGGCATAGCCCCGCATCTGCGCCACGAACGACCATCCCGTCTGCTGGGTGGCGGTGGGGCGCTCGTACCAATACTGCACGCTATCCAATTGGAAACCGAGACTTCCGTAGCGCAGTTTGCTGCCCCACGGTCCGGCGTCGGTGCCCCGTGTAATGTCGAGCGGCGTGCCTTCGTAATGGTCGCGCATGCGGTCTTTAATGTCTTGTGCCGACACTTTGCGGTCAGGCTTAATGAAGAGCGGCATGGGGGTGCCTGCGTCCTTGCCGCCGGTTTCCAAAAAAGTCTTGCCCGTGGCATAGTCGAAATAGCGGTCCATGTCGTCCGAGAAACGGCGGAAGAAACTCCACACCCGTGCCTCGCAGACGAAGAGCCCGCTGAAGTCGAACGGCGCGTAGGCGGCCTGGAAAGAGAAATCGGCATCCTTGCCCTCGAAATAGCCCATCTCGCGGGCGAACTTCACCACATCTTTGCTCCAACGCCAGTTGGCTTTGTCCTTGAAGTTAATGGTGGTGATACGGGCTTGGTTGGCGTGCGCGCAGATACAGTCGTCGGGCACCCGTGCGGCCACCCATACCGCGCCTTTGCGACCGGGACCTTTGCCAATCATATCCATAATCCACACCTCGTCGGGGTCGCCTATGGAGAAAGTCTCGCCACTAGAGGCATAGCCGTATTCGGCAACGAGGGAGGTCATCAGGTCAATGGCTTCGCGGGCGGTCTTGCAGCGCTCCAGCGCTATGTAGATAAGGCTGCCGTAGTCGATACCGATGGTGTCTTCGAGTTCGTGGCGCCCTCCCCATGTGGTCTCGCCAATGGTGAGTTGGTGCTCGTTCATATTGCCCACCACGCTATAGGTGTGGGGCACCTGCGGGATTCGGCAGAGGGGTTTGCCCGTGTCCCAATCCGTCACCTCGCGCATGCTCCCCGCGGGGTGGTCTGCGGCAGGCGAGAAACGGAGAAAGCCGTAGAGGGTGTAACTGTCGGCGGCGTAACTGATAATGGTGGAGCCGTCGGTAGAAGCGTCTTTGCCCACGAGGAAGTTGGTGCATGCCCATGCCGCCGCAAGGGGGCAGAGGGCGAGGAGGAGAAGAATAGAAGAGCGTTTACGCATGTTGCTTTGACTTTATGTGTAATGACCGTACAACGGTTCGTTAATGGTTGCTTAGTTGATTTGCATTCTGCCGTCAATGGCGGCGGAGACGGTTTGCCGCTCCCGGACATAGTCGAGGTAGAGGTCGCGGATAAGCAGGTCGGAGTCCCAATAGGCGATATGGCGGGTGAGGGGCGTCATGTGGTCGGTGCCTCCCGCGAGGTAGTCGCTGGTGGCAACGGTGTAGTACGCTTCGGGGTCTATGGAGCGACCGTCTATCTGTGCGTCAATCAGTTGCGCCTCCTCCGCCTGCATGCGCAGTCCCGCCACTCCTTCGCCGCCCACTTCGGCAAAGACCTGACAGAGTTCGAGGAGGTCTTCCCCGCGGAGCGTGAGCACCACGAGGCGGTTGTCAAACGGCATGAGTTCGAACACATGCTGCCTGGTGATATCGCCTTTGCGCCACTCGCAGCGCATGCCGCCTATGTTCACCACCGCCATGTCCACGCGTCCGTCGTAGTACTGACGGGCTTTGGCGAGGAGCGCGTCGGACGCCCAGTTGAGCATGTTGCACTCGGGACGGTGGACGACCATGTCCTCGGGCGCATAGCCCAGCACGACGGACATCTCCGCTTCGAGGGCGGCTTTCTTGGGGGCTAATGCCTCGGTGTACGCCTCCGCCGCGCCAGGGGCAGCCGCAATACAATCAATGGTAACGGGTATCGCCTCGGTGGAGACAGAGGCTACCTGCGCAGGACGACGGCAGGCGTTCAGCAGGAACACCGACACCGCCACGCAAAGAAAAAGACGGGTTCTCTTCATAGTTGTACCGAATTTCGCCTGCAAAGGTACTAAAAATAATTGAGACCTGCAAACAAAACACCCAAATGTTTGCGAAAAAATATGTTTTGCCTCCGGCGGCGGACAAGGGGAAGAACGGCAAAAATCCGCGATACGAGTTTTGAACAATCTTTCCCGCTTCGGTACGGCAAGGGCAGAGGTTCGATTCTATTACGGCAATGTTCCGATATTATCAGGTCGGGAAAACGCGGGGCGGTCGTTGCCGTTGTGAAGGGCGGTTTGTGAAAAACGGACAACTGTTGCGGTGCCGACAGAGCGGGACGGCGCGGCAGGCAGCGATAGGAGAGAAAAGGATTTGTAAAGGCTTTTGAGGGATATGCGGGCATGCAAAGCGGTTGATTTTTGAGGGTGCGAAAAACCTATTTGCGTTTTAAGGCGGTTTTTAGGCGATTAGAGCGGTTTTTTCAAAAAATGTGTGTCCCCCTATTGTGTATGTCGATTTTTTTTCGTACCTTTGCACGAAATTTGTTGGCGCGACAGGCGTGTGTTTCGGGCGCAAATTATCGCGCTGCGATTCATCAATTCACTGTATTGCAATCACATAAAACTATGGAAGAAATAAAGAACACAGACATGGAACAGGTATTAGAACCGGAAATGGAAGGACAAGAAAAGTATGACGGATCGAGTATTCAGGTGCTCGAGGGACTGGAAGCCGTGCGGAAGCGTCCGGCAATGTATATCGGCGACATCTCGCAGAAAGGTTTGCACCACTTGGTGTACGAGGTGGTGGACAACTCGATAGACGAGGCGCTGGCGGGCTTCTGCAACCATATAGAGGTTACGATAAACGAAGACAACTCCATCACGGTGCAGGACAACGGCCGCGGTATCCCCGTGGACATGCACCCGAAGGAGCACAAGAGTGCGCTGGAGGTGGTGATGACCGTGCTGCACGCGGGCGGCAAGTTCAACAAGAACTCGTACAAGGTGTCGGGCGGTCTGCACGGCGTGGGCGTGAGTTGCGTGAACGCGCTCTCGACCAAGTTGCATGTGGAGGTGCGCCGCGACGGGAAAGTGCATATGCAGGAGTATGCGAAGGGCAAGCCGACTTGCGCGGTGCACGAGATAGGGACATACAACCCTAATGAGACGGGCACGGGCACTTTCGTGCAGTTCTGGCCGGACGGGTCGATATTCACCGAGACGGTATATCAGTACGACATACTGGCGAACCGTATGCGCGAGTTGGCATACCTGAATGCCGGCGTGAAGATTACGCTGATGGACAGGCGGGTGGTGCTGCCCAGCGGACCCACCGCGACCGTCACCGCAGGCGAGACGCCCGCGTCCCCGGCGGAGGGACCGCTCTATAAGAAAGAGGTGTTCTATTCGGAGAAGGGACTGAGCGAGTTCGTGCGCTATATCGACAACACCCGCACGCCGCTTATCTCGGAGGTGATACACCTCAACACGGAGAAATACGGCACACCCGTGGAGGTGGCAATGATTTATAACGCCGACTTCAACGAGAACGTGCACTCCTATGTGAACAACATCAACACCATAGAAGGCGGTACGCACGTGGCGGGCTTCCGCGCCGCGCTGACGCGCGTAATGAAGAAATATGCGGAGGAGAGCAAGTTGCTGGAGAAAGCCAAACTGAAAGACAAAGACGGCAACTCGACCATCGACCCCAACGACTTCCGCGAGGGACTGACGGCTGTTATCTCGGTGAAGGTGGCGGAGCCGCAGTTCGAGGGTCAGACGAAGACCAAATTGGGCAACTCGGAGGTGGCAGGTATGGTGTCGTCAGCCGTGGCTGAGGCGCTGACCAACTATTTGGAGGAACACCCAGACGACGCGAAGAAGATAGTGGAGAAAGTGATTCTCGCCGCACAGGCGCGTATCGCCGCCCGCAACGCCCGTCAGAGCGTGCTCCGCAAGTCGCCGCTGAGCGGCGGCGGACTGCCCGGTAAGTTGGCGGACTGCGCGAGCAAAGACCCTGCGGAATGCGAGTTGTTCCTCGTGGAGGGAGACTCGGCAGGCGGTACGGCGAAGACCGGTCGCGACCGCGTGCACCAAGCCATCCTGCCGCTGCGCGGAAAGATTTTGAATGTGGAGAAAGCGATGGAGCACAAGGTGTTCGAGAGCGAGGAGGTGCGCAATATCTTCACCGCACTGGGTATCACCTTCGGCACGGAGGAAGACCCGAAAGCGCTGAACCTGAGCAAGATACGCTACCATAAAGTGATTATCATGGCGGATGCCGATGTGGATGGTGCGCATATCGCCACGCTTATCATGACGCTGTTCTTCCGCCATATGAAAGAGGTGATAGAGCAAGGGCACCTGTACATCGCGATGGCACCGCTCTACCTCTGCTCGAAAGGTAACTACAAAGAGTACTGCTGGAACGACCAGCAACGGCATGACTTCATTCAGAAATACGGCAACGGCGATGAGAAACTGATTAAGACCCAGCGCTACAAAGGTCTTGGTGAGATGTCGGACGAGCAGTTGTGGGAGACGACGATGGACCCCGAACGCCGCATGCTGAAGAAAGTAACCATCGAGAACGCCGCCGAGGCAGACCATACCATCGCCATGCTGATGGGCGACGACGTGGCTCCGCGTCGCGAGTTTATCGAGGAGAACGCCACCTATGCAAAGATAGACGCCTAATTTTGTTTTTTGCAGGCATCTTTTGTTTCGGGGTTCGGTCATTATGCCCGCATAACTCCCTCACCCACGAAATAAAATCTGCTCTGCAAAAAAGCAAAATATCGGAAAGAAAGAGAGTATGAAGATAGCGGTTTATTGTAGTGCGAAAGACAGTGTCCACGAGCGATACAAGCGTATGGCGGTGCGGCTTGGGACATGGATAGGCGAGCAGGGGCATACGCTGGTGTACGGCGGAGCCACGGGCGGACTGATGACGAGCGTGAGCAATGCAGCGAAGGCGGCAGGGGCTACCGTGGTGGGCGTGGTGCCGCCGCGGATAATCGCTGCCCGACGGCTGGCGGACAACTGCGACGAGTTGGTGAACGCCGAGAACATGGCTGACCGCAAAGCGAAGATGCGCGAGATAGCCGACTGTTTCGTCTGCCTGCCCGGCAGTTACGGCACGCTGGACGAGATGATGGACGTGGTGGCGAGCGGCACGGTGGGCGAGCATAAGAAACCGCTGTTCGTGTACGACTATCAGGGGTTCTACGCAGACCTGAAGCGGCAGATTCGCCGCATGAAAGCCGAGGCGTTTATCCCCGCCGAAGAGAGTTACAGCCCTGTGTTCGTGGAGCATTTCCACGAACTGGCGGAGGCAATCGGAAAGCACCAAGAAGTGCTGGACAGAAAGCAAAGGTAACCGAGAATCAAGAGGGCGTTGGAGTACACTTGTTCCGCCTGAGAAATTGTCAAAATAGTAAAGTCAAATAGTCAAATAGAGATATGAATCAAGTTGTTACGATTCAGAAGAACCTCCTGCCGACCAAGGAGATGGAGAAATGGATGGTGCGTATCCAAGAGGATATTGTGCGCTATCGCCGCGTGGAACAATCGGCGGAACTGAAAGAGTTCCGCGAGTTGCAACAAGTGGTAGAGACCGCTGCTTTCCAAGAGAAGAAGCATATTTTACTGACGCGCAAGTACTGGGAAACGGAGGAGTTTAAGAAATTGGCACGCTTGCACGTGCTGCGCAACCACGCGCCTGCCGTGCACGGCTATCTGCTCTACCACGTGAACGAAGAGTTGCGCAACTACCTCGTGTTCGCGGCAAGCGAAGATTACCGGAAACTGCAAGACAAAGAGGCGGTGAAGGCATCTGCCGAGTTGCGGCGCTATCGCATGATTGACCGGTCACTGACGCTGCGCAACTACCGCAAGTGTGAGTCTTCGCCGGCAGTGAAAGAGTATCTGTCGCTGGTGGAGGAGACGAGTACGGAGGATTTCCAAGCACGCCGCGCCTTTTGGTCGAACTCCAAACGCTGGTACACCACGCCGGAGAGCCAACAGGACGCCCGCTACACCACGCTGAAAGAGACGGACGACATACAGTTCTTCCTCGCGCAAGACCCGAAGCAGATAGCCGAGTGGGAACGCTACAAGCGGACGCTGAGCGATGATTTCGAGACGAGCAACCCGCAGGACGGCAACTGGGAGTCGGGATTCTATTACAGCAATCCCAATCTGAAGACCGACCACTCGTATGTGAACGAGCAGCAGGCGAACAACCACGGCAAGAACGTGCAGGTGCAGGACGGCGTGCTGAGCGTGGAACTGCGCAAAGAGGAGGCAACGGCTTCGGCTTGGCACCCCGTGAAAGGTTTTGTGCCGCAGGCGTTCCACTACACGGGCGATGTGGTGCAGACGGGCAAGAAGTTCCAACAGACGGAGGGTCTGTTCATGGCGAAAGTGCGCTTCCAGGGCGGCGCTAACGGAGCGGCTTATCTGGGTACGGGCACACGGCTGCCGCTTATCACACTGGCGCAGTGGAACGGCAAGCAGGTGGCGGTAGGCATACGCACTGCCAAGGGGACGGAGACCGCCGGCAAGCAGGTGATACTGCAAGGTACGCAGGCGGGTAAGTGGCTGATATACAGCGTGATGATTACGGCGAAGGAGATAGCGTGGTATGTGAACGACCAAGAGGTACTGCGCTTGCCGAACACGGTGCAAGGCACCGCCTTCTATCCCGCCATAGCCGAGTACCTGCCCGAGCAAGTCAAAGCCGACACGGGCAAAGTGGAAGTGGATTGGGTGAAAGCATATACCTATTGATTATGTTTCTGATAGCAGGACCTTGTGCGATAGAGAGCCGCGAGACGGTGATGGAGACGGCGCGCGTGCTGAAAACGGTATGCGGCGAGTTGGGTATGCGGCTGTATTTCAAGTCGTCGTTCGACAAAGCCAACCGCACCTCGTGTTCGGCGCGCGGCGTGGGCATGGAGCGCGGGCTGGAGATACTGTCGGAGGTGAAGGAGACATATGGCTTGCCCATTCTGACCGATGTGCACGAGAGTTGGCAGTGTGCGCCGGTGGCGGAGGTAGCGGACGTGTTGCAGATACCGGCTTTCCTCTCGCGGCAGACCGACCTGCTGCTGGCTGCGGCGCGGACGGGGAAGGTGGTGAACGTGAAGAAAGGGCAGTTCATGGCGCCGTGGGACATGCGCGGCGTGGTGGAGAAGATAGGGTCTGTGCCTTCTGAGAAGCCCGTACAGGAGCGGCTGTGGCTGACGGAACGCGGGTCGTCGTTCGGATACGGTAATATCGTGGTGGATATGACATCGCTGGTTCGGATGCGCGAGTACGGTTGCCCCGTGGTGTTTGATGCAACGCACTCGGTGCAGCAACCCTCAAGTCAGGCAGGGGTGACGGGCGGCAACCGCGAGATGGTGCCCCACCTCGTGCGGGCGGCGGTGGCGGTAGGCATAGACGGGCTGTTCCTTGAGGTGCACCCCAACCCCGACAAAGCCATATCGGATGCGGCTAACCAAGTGGAACTGAGCAAGATACAAGACATTCTCCGCCAAGTGGCGGCGATAGATAATCTCAATAAGTCGTTATGAGTTATTCAGACAGAGCGAAGGAGATATTTGCAGAAGAGATAACGGAGTTGGAGAAACTCGGTTTGTCCATTGACGAGCATTTTGACGAGGCGGTGGAGATGATAGACGCCTGCCAAGGCAAACTGGTGGTGATGGGTATCGGGAAGACCGGTATCATTGGACACAAGATAGCCTCCTCGCTGGCTTCTACGGGTACATCCGCCATTTTCGTGAACGCCGTGGAGGCGGTGCACGGCGACTTGGGTATAGTGAGCGGTGCGGACGTGGTGATGCTGGTGAGCAACAGCGGCAGCACCAACGAGATACTGAACGTGATAGCCCCGTTGCGCAATATCGGCTGCCGTATCATTGCCATGACGGGCGATGTGAAGTCGCCGCTGGCGCAGCAGGCAGACCTAACGATTTCGATACATGTGGACAAAGAGGTCTGTCCGCTGGGGTTGGCGCCCACCACCTCCACCACGGCGACCGCCCTCATGGGCGACGCGCTGACGGTGTGTCTTATGGAGAAACGGCATTTCAAGGCGGAGAATTTCGCGGTCTATCATCCGGGCGGGGCACTCGGGCGGCGGTTGCTGGCGCGGGTGGAGAACCGTATGCAACGGAGCGTGCCGCGAGTGCAGGTAACAACGCCTTTCCGCGAGTTGGTGGGCGAGATGACGGAGAAACACCTCGGCATGACAATGGTCTATGACGGAGAGCAATGCGTAGGTATCATCACCGACGGCGACCTGCGGCGCGCGATACAGAAATACGAAGACCTGCATATCGTGGCGCGCGACATGATGACCCCGTCGTACAAGCGTATCCACAAAGACGCGCTGCTGACCGATGCGCTGGCGATGATGGACGAGTACAACATCACCACGCTGGCGGTAACCGATACCCCCGAAACAGAATCCATTATCGGTATTATCTCCATACACCATATCATTGATTTCGTGTAGAGGCTTCGCTTCCCGAAGTCGGAAAGTAGTAGTGTGTGTCGGTGTGTTGCTGCGCCGATATGCGGACGGGTTTAAGACCAAGAGAGAGTATCGGGTGCGTGTGGCATACAAAAGTGTATCGGTGTGTTGGTATGTCAATGTGGAACCACCGGTCGCTCACCAATCAACCATATGTCTGCTGTGTGTTTATCGCGGGTTTGTCGCAGGCATATCCTCTCCCTCCAAGGAGAAGGGGGCATCAGAAGCACGCTGAGAGGCACTATATATGGCATGGACAGAGACAAATTTCTGTCCATGCTATGTGTAGGAATGGAGAGTATATCCGAAAAGGAGAGAAAAGCAAAAAACATTTGCATAGTTGCAAAAAATATCGTATCTTTGCAGTTCGTTTAGGAAGCGTAAATACATAAACTCTTTTTTAGTATAATTTTGCATTATGAAAAAGACTTTTACTATGATTTTGGTGGTGCTACTTGTTGGTACAACATGGGCACAGTCTTTGGAAGGAATCGGTCTGCCCGCTTTGGAGAAGGTAACGATCAAACCGAGGACTCAGATGACTAATCATCCTAAATTGGCATTGTCGCCAAGGCAACAGTCCATTGCTCAAAAGTTATCTCCGCAGAAAGCCGCCAAGCATATGACGTTGGCGGAAGCCATTCCCGATACCATTGTTATCGTACCTGAGTCGTTTGAACCCGAATGGTACGAAGAAACCAAGGATTGGTATTGGGGTTTTATTGACCAAAGTATGCAGTATTTTGTGGCATTGGACTGGTATGGGACACCGAATAGCCCCTTCGGAACGGTTACAGCGAATATGTTAGACCCTGACTATTCCAATATAACGAGCTATGAGACTTTTGAGCAGGTAACCATTGAGGATGGCGGGTTTTCTGTCCGTCAGGTGAAAATAAGCAAGAACCTGTCCGCCATAAAGATTGCAGGCGAATTGTCGGGCTCCGATGGGAATATCTATGTCCTGTCCGGTCTATTGGAAACCTTAACTCCCCAAGATACGATATCGGTCGCCATTCCAGACGCGACGATTAGGCTTGACACGGTTTCTACTTTGTTGCTGATAGGCACCACTGACAATACCTCTGTGAGGGCGGTTATTCATACCAAACAGTTGACCGGCAACTATGCGAGCAATGAGTTTGATTTAGACCAAGTAGAGGTAGTGGTGGATGGAAAGGCTATTGATGTATGGGATATTCAAGCGAGTATCTTGGCAAATGCGACCTATACGGCTCTGGTGGCTGACTTGACTGTATTGAGCAAAGACACCATCGTTTATGCTCTCCAATTGTCTCAATCTGTTGCCATTGCGGACACGGTGTCTGTTTCGATAAATAATATGCAGATAGACGATAGTTGGGGCGAATACGGAATGTATTTCTTGTATGGAAGCACCACGGGTATCGCGATAGAAACCGTAACAAGTGCTCTTAACCCCGATACATATAGTATGGAGGAAGGATCGCTTGCCATTACGCTTGCCGTGGGAAGTAAAATGGTGGAAGTCTTGGGAGGTACAGTGGTGCTTGACGAGAACATGAATGGGGATATCTTTGCCGATGTGGAGTGCCTTGCAAGCAACAATAACCTCTATCGCTTGCACATGTGTTGGGCAGTACCTACACCCGTGAAGACTGTTGTGCTGGAGTTCCCGAACCGCGCTGTGGCAAACATAGATACAAGCAAAGACATTTTCCAAATGATAGGTACCAATGAAGATGCGAGCGTAGCGGTGGGAGTGCAGAATTGGGTACCTGGAAAAGATATGACTTTGACAGCAGAAAACGTCCTTTTGGACTACACCGCCGTAGCGCGCTATGTAGGTGGTGATACAATCGTCAGTGCTGCGGCAGCCGTCGGCGGTAACTTGACAATCATAAATGATACCTTGTGGATGTCAGCTGAGATTATCTGTTTCGATAGTGTTCAATATGATGTCCGATTGTGGTATGCTGTTCCCGCTCCTACCGAAACTATTGAGTTAGGCGAGATTACGGACACCAAGTTTGTGAATGCTATGGCTACGATGGGTGTATATCAGTTGGTGGGCGCAACAGCAGATAGTACATACACTGTTGCCTTCTGTGCGGTGGCACCGATGGATGTAGAAGGCGAATACGAGAACAATGGTATGTTCGAAAGCAATATGATGGCTCAATACACATGGATAAAAGAGAAAGCTACGGGCAAGTATCTGAATGTACTGCAGGGTAAAGTCACTGTTACGATGGACCAGGCAACAGGGCAAATCATAGCCAATGGTCACTATATTTGCGACAACGAAAAACAATATAACTTCACTCTCAAAGTACAATACGAGAGTCATCATATCGCATACGACATGCAAGATACCCCGGTTGACGCGGTGTTCACTGCCGACACACATGAATTTGTAGTGGATACAGAATATTTGTCAGAGGGTGCTGTCATATTGGAAGTGATAGGGAAGAAGAATGCAGATTATCTCATTTTGCAATTCCTGCTTAATCCGGAAGATATAGATCCCCAAACCACCATCAATGAAGGAGATTACCCGATTGAT
The DNA here is from genome assembly GCA_051878345.1 of Paludibacteraceae bacterium. GTDB lineage: Bacteria > Bacteroidota > Bacteroidia > Bacteroidales > Paludibacteraceae > Colicola. The sequence goes on from JBJEJX010000010.1 coordinate 18,223, forward strand.
GACAGTTATGTAACGGGTACTGTGACGGCAGGAGACTTCAATGGCACCAGCATATATCCGAGTTTTTACGGGCAAATTACACAACAAGGTATCAGTACCAAAGGGTTGTATTTCCTTGTGGAGGGTATCGTAAAGGTAGAGAAGGCAAATGAATCGGATTTGCATATTGTGGTAGATGCGTTCAATTCATATGAAGTGCCGATGAAGATAGACATAAATACATCCTCTACCGACATGGAAAACGTAGAAATGCAGTCCGCAAAAGCCATTAAGTTTGTCAAAGATGGGCAGTTGTTCATCCAACGAGGTGAAATCATATATTCCGTATTAGGTAACATTGTGGACTAATCGGTTGCGCTTAGGCGCTGATTATCACATCTCCTAAGCCATGCAGTCTCTTGGATACACTCTTGATATGTTGGTTTTGGATGAAACTTGATTGTTATTCATAAGAAAATGCACTATTTCGTATGAAAAAGTGTATTTTCTTTATGACTATGCTTAAAGTATGGAATAATTTTTGTATCTTTGCAGGCAGAAATTTGAAATGCTCTTCATAATTTTTAAGTAAAGACAGTTGTGCTATGGAAGAACAGAAGAATATCCCTTTGTTGGACTGCCCTGTGGATTATCTGATTGGCGATGCCAGCGGTAAAGTGATGAACGAGTATGGTCGATTCCCGTGCAAGATTAAATGCGGCGTGTACGCCATCATTGTGCGAGGCACGGCACGGGCAACCATCAACATCACGCAGTATGAGTTTCGGCAGAACGATGTGCTTTTATTGGAACCCGGCAGTTTCCTGCTGATTCACGAGTTCTCGGAGGATGCCTTGGTGTATTACGTGCTGTTCTCTTCCTCTTTCATGGAGAAGCATGCTTTCAAGAGCAGGATGTCGCTTACGGCGTTGCGCTTGCAGTCTCCCATCATCCATATCAGCGAAGAGCACGCCGAGGTCGTTCGCGAGGCGGCGGAACTGCTTATCAAGGCGATGAATACTCGTCCGTCGATGCTCAGTTCAGAGACCATGGTGCATATCTTCAACTTGGTACAGAGCAGTTATGCTTCCCATACACACCGGCAGGAAGCGGATTTTCTCATGCGACCGCAAGACCGCAAGACACAAATCTATCAGGACTATTGTCAACTGGTGCTGAAGAACTACCAGCATTGGCACCATGTGAATCAGTATGCTGAGGCTATGCACATCACCTTGCCGCACCTGTGTGCCACCATCAAAGCCGTGAGTGAACGGACGGCAGGCGATATCATCACCGATGCCATTCTCACCGATGCCAAGGCACAACTGAAGATTACCAATCTGCAAATCAAAGAGATAGCCCTGTCGCTCGGATTTGACAATATCGGTTTCTTCAACCGTTTCTTCAAATCGCACGTGGGCGTAACACCTAAGGCGTATAGAATGGGATAGGGAGGCGGAGATTTTGAAGACTCGTTTGGAATTACACTCTCAAATCTTCATCTGTCAGTATCTTTATCACGCGCTTGCCGTCGGGCGTGTATAGGTACGAAGGTAGTGCGAATAGGTTTTTCACCAAATCGCGCATCTCTTCTTCGGTTAAGGTTTTTCCATAAGGTATCGCCGTGTCGTTGGCGAGTGCCATAGCAATCTGCTTGCGCCACTCCGCTCGCACATTGGCTCCCGTGTCGCGCACGGCGTCCAAGATATGTCGCAGTGCCGTTACTCCGTTCTGCTGCCCTAACTGAGCAGGCAGTCCGTATATGCTGTATGCTGTTTTGCCCAACTGCTCCAAGTCGAAACCTATGTGCCGCAGTTCTTCCACCATCGGGGCTATCAGCGGCATATCTTCCGTGGTCAGTTCCAGCACATCGGGGAAGAGCAGTTTCTGTGTTGCGCCTTTGGCTTCCGACAGTTGCTCCATATAGAGATGGTAGAGCACGCAAGCATGTGCGCGGTGTTGGTTGATGATGGCTATGCCTTGTTCCATCGCCATCAATATATATTTTCCTCCGTACTGCCAAAGGGGCGAGGAGTTGGAGCAAGCATCAAGGAACAAAGAACATAAATCACCTGCACCCGTTTCTGAAATTTCAGGGGCAAGACTGCCAAGTCTTGATTCTTGGTTTTGGGTTCTTTGTTCCGTCTGATATAACTGTTCCCAGCCTGCGATGAGGTGGTTTCCGTATGGTTTGTCTGTCCCGAAAGGTCGGTGGAGTGTGTCGTCGGAACGAACGAGTCTGTCATCCTTCATCCTTACTCCTTTATCCACACGGAAGGGGTTGTAGTTCGGGTCTATGAGTCGCTGCGGGGCGGCTGTCGGACAACTGCCATCTGGTAACGGCATATCTATTTCACCCTCGCGGTTGAAATCGATAGTCGGTGCGAGCGAGAACTTCCCCAAGGCTTCGCGCACCGATGCCAAGAGTATCTGGAAGATAGCCTGCTCGTCGGCAAACTTTATCTCGGTTTTTGTCGGGTGGATATTGACATCAATCGATTGGGGATTGATATCGAAATAGATGAAGAAAGAGGGCTGATAATCCCCCGGGAGCATGCCCGAATATGCCGTCATTACGGCTTTCTGAAAATACGGATGCCGCATGTAGCGCCCGTTCACGAAGAAATACTGTTGCGCGTTCTTCCCCGTTGACTCAGGCTTGGCAACAAAACCATGTATGGAGACGAGGTCTGTGTCCGTATGTATCTCCACGAGGTTGGCGGTGTATTGCCGCCCCGTGCCTTTGCCGAACACGCTCTCTATACGCTGTTTCTCGGTGCCGACAGGTAACTCGGACAGAATCTCGTCATTATGCACAAAGGTGAACTGCACCTGCGGATAGACCAGCACTATCCGATGGAAATCCGTCAGCAGGTTACGCAATTCTGTTTGGTCTGTCTTGAGGAACTTGCGCCGCACGGGCACATTGTAAAAGAGGTTCTTCACCCGTATGTTGGTGCCTACGGGGCATTGGCAAGGCTCTTGGTACAGCACTTCCGACCCTGCTATCTCCAGCCTCGTACCCATTTCGTCTTCCTCGCGGCGCGTGGTTACCTCCACTTGCGCTACGGCGCATATGCTCGCCAAGGCTTCTCCGCGGAATCCCATGGTGCGAAGAGCGAACAAATCTGCCGCTTCGCGTATCTTCGATGTTGCATGCCGCTCAAACGCCATACGCGCATCGGTCTCACTCATGCCCTTGCCGTTGTCCACTACCTGCAGCAATGTCCTGCCTGCATCGCGCACCACTACCTGTATGCGAGTGGCACCGGCATCAAGACTGTTCTCCACCAACTCTTTCAGGCACGACGCAGGACGCTGGATAACCTCTCCTGCGGCTATCTGGTTGGCTACACTGTCCGGCAATAAGTGAATGATGTCCATAAAGTTGTCTGTGGTTAGTGGTTTTTGGCAGGTCGGGATGTCGCGACTGCCTGTATGGTCTCAGAGCAAGAAATAGAAAGCAAACAAAAGCAACACGAGGAGGGCAATCCAAAATCCCAACCTCGACTGTTTCTTGCGGCGCAGTTCGGTCATATTCTTCTCGTGCTCCTCGCGGAAACTGCCGCGATGGAGTTGGGTATGTTTCTGCTCACGACGCTCGCGGCGTTCCTCCTTCTCCTTATCGTAGTAGATAGGGCGGTAGTCCCACTCGCGGGGCTTCGGTACTTTGGGAAATAAGATAGACATAAGATTGGGAGTTTCAGGTTTTAAGTTTCAAGGGAATAATAAAAAGTTTCAAGTTTCAGGTTTCAAGTGCGATTACTCGTCTAACTTTACCTGAAACTTGAAACCTGAAACTTTCATTGGCAGGCGGGACACCTGCGTATGGAAGGTTATTTCACAATGGCTTGGAACTCGCTGTCTTCTGCAAACTTAGCGAACTCAATGTCGTTCTGTGCGCGTGCTTTCAGGCTTGCGTCTTTTGCCACAGCCACCTTCATGTTGCTATACACCGCGTTGCGGTCGTTGGTGCGTGCGCCCACTACGGCTTGCAGGTAAGCGGTTACGCCGTTCGGCTCTTTCACGTTGGCAAGGGTCTGGCGTGCACCGGCATAGTCCTCGTTGAGGATTTGCTGTACAGCCGCGTTGTTGGTAGCGTTCTGTCCGTAAGCAGCCTTGGCAGCCTTGTAGTCGCCTTTCATAGTGTAGAGCGTACCCATAGCGGCAGCGAGGTTACCTTGTGTGCCGGCAGCCTTGCCGAGGTGCTCCTCTGCCTTTGCCAGGTCGCCTTCAGCCATAGCAGCCACACCTGCGTTGAAGTTCACGTCGGGGTTCTGCGGCTCGATAGCCAATGCTTTGTTGTACGCGCGGCGAGCCTCAGCCACATTGCCTTGCTCGAAGTAGAGCATACCGATGTTGTTGTGTGCGCGGTAGTCATTGAACTGTGCGACAACCTTTTGATAGATAGCCATTTTCTCTGCCTTGTTGCCTGTGAGAGTGGCTGCATAGAGCATCTCCTCTACATTCAGTTGGCTCGGGTCGTTTGCCAAGAACTCCTTGATTTCGTCATCCGACTTACCAATCAAATCGGTGGTCAGAATCAGACGGCTGCGGCGCAGTGCGGGGAGAATCTCCTCTGCAATGGTCTTATACACGCTGCTCAGGTTCTTGATTTGCGCCTCGCGCTCTTCGGGGTCGGTGTACATGCTCAGCACGCGCAGTACCAACTCCTTGTCTTGCATGTTGCTGTTTTCCAGCAGTTCTTGGAAACCTGCCCAGTCCTCTGCGGTGATGTCCGAAGCAATATCGGTCTTCACTTTGTCGCGTTTCAGTTGCTGTTGCAGGAACTTCTGTGCGTTCTTCTGGCGCTGACCTGCCAATTTCTCGTTCAAGTCCATGCCGCCATCGGGCGAAGCATAGCCGCTCACTTCCAGTTTGTTGATAGCCTTGCGCTCGTTCTGGTCTGCCTCCTTGATGGCAGCACGCAGGTCTTTCATCTGCTGGCTCTTGGTCTCCGACGAACGCAGGTTCGACTGTTGAATCAAGAACTTGATGTCTGCCTCTTGCATTTGTTGAATCACGCGTTGGAACTTGTCCGGCGTTACCACCGACTTGTTGTCGCACGCGCTTGCCAATTTAGCGGTAGCCACCAACCCGTCTGCCACTTTCAACTCAGGCACTTCCACCTCTTTGTTGCCCACTTTCGCGGTAAAGCGCAGATAGAGTTCACTCTTGTCCATAGCGGGAACATAGTCAAACGAGCAGGACTGGCTGTATTTGCCGCCCTCTTTGTAACTAATCGTGGTACCGTTCTCTTTGACCTTTTCGCCAACGTATGTTACGGGTGTTCCCACTGCCTCGCCGCCTGCGTATTTCAGCACGGGAGTAACGGTCAGTACACCTTTCGGAGCGAACTTCTTCACGGGGAACGTACCCGTAATATCAGCATTTACCTTGTTGCCGACCACTGCCAGCGGGCTCGGGTTCACGTTGACCTCTTCGGGTTGGGGCAGCGTCTTGCTGCACGATGCCAACATTGCTACTGCTGCAATGAGGGAAAGAAATAAACCTTTTTTCATAATCAGTATATAAATTTTACAAGTTTCTTATGCTACGGCATAATTTCGGCGGCAAAGTTAGTGTTTTTTTTCGATATACGCAAACCTTTTTGCATATTTCTATTAAAAACAGGCGTTTTTCCTGACAAATCTACTTTACTGCATACAAAATCTGTGCCGATTGTGCTCCTACGTGTGTAATTTTCTCGTCCACGCGCATACCCGGGTACGGACACTCGCCGTATCCGCAAGCCAATCGGAACGCCCCTGCGGGCAGGTTGATAGCAACGTCCTCCCTGTTGGCATTCAGCACTACCACGATGGTCTTCCATTCGTCGCCCACTGCCTCGCCGTCCAGTGCAAATGCCACCACGCCCTCCGGCGCGTCCAGGAAATGCAGGTGTTTGCGTACCAACTCCGCATCGCCCATGCGGAAGGCGGGGTGCGCCTTGCGGAGCGCTATCAGTCCCCGGTAGTAGCGGAACACGTCCTCGTGCCGCGCTTTGAGCGTCCAGTCTATTGCGTTGATGGAGTCGGGGCTGCAATACGAGTTGTGCACCCCTTTTTTGTCGCGCAGTATCTCCTCGCCGTTCCACAGGAAGGGTATGCCCTGCGAGGTCAGTACCGCTGTCTGCGCCAGTTTATCCAACCGCTCCAACTCCCCTTTCTTCAAGGGGATACTGGCTTTCAGGCGGTCGGTCAGCATCATGTCGTCATGGCACGACACATAACTGATACACTGTGTCGGCTCTGCCGCCCACGCCGCCTTCGAGTAGTTCACGCGGCTCATGTCCACATCGGGGTGGTCGATACAGCCGGCAATGCCGAACTTAATGCTCTCCTCGTGCCCTTTCTCGCCGGCGAGGAATGCTCCTTTGTGGTCGTCAGAGAACGGACCGCGCAGTGCGTCGCGCATGTCATCGCAGAATGCTCCCACACCCTCTATCTCCAAAATGTTCGCCTTCATGGCGAGTTCCTCCTGCGGCAGCAGCGGCGCGCCTGCCGCCCAGCCCTCGCCGTAGAGCAGCAGCGACGGGTCTATATCGTCCATCATTGCCCGCACCTCGCGCATGGTCTCTATGTCGTGAATACCCATTAAGTCGAAGCGGAAACCGTCGATATGATACTCTGTCAACCAGTAGCGGCACGACTCCACAATGAACTTGCGCATCATCGGGCGCTCGCTTGCCGTCTCGTTGCCGCAACCCGACGCATTGCCGAGGCTGCCGTCGGCGTTGTAGCGGTAGAAATAGCCCGGGCAGGTGTTGTGGAAGTTCGAGTGCGCCACGTCAAACGTGTGGTTGTACACCACGTCCATTACCACGCGGATACCCGCCTTGTGCAGCGCCTGAATCATCTGTTTCATCTCCCGGATACGGCAAGCAGGGTCATAGGGATTGGTGCTGTAGCCGCCTTCCGGCACATTGTAGTTCACGGGGTCATAACCCCAGTTATAGCGGTTGTCCGCTAACCTCGTCTCGTCTATTGACCCGTAGTCGTAGGACGGCAGTATCTGCACGTGCGTAACTCCTAACTCTTTCAAATGGTCGATACCGCTTACTGGAGACGCAGGCGCCTCGCTTGCGACCGGGGAGGTGCGGTCTCCCGGCCTCCCTAAGGTGCTGCATTCCACTCTCGTCCCTTCTTCTGTCAGCGCAAGGAACTTCCCTTTGTGCACCACGCCCGAACTGGGGTGAATCGAGTAGTCGCGATAGTGCATCTCATATACAATCGCGTCTTTTGCGCCGGCGAATGCAGGGCGCGCGTCCTCTGCCCAGCCATCAGGATCTGTGCTTCGGAGGTCAACCACCGCGCCGCGTTTCCCGTTCACCCCTACGGCTTTGGCGAAGATACCCGGTGTCTCCTCCATATCATTCACTTGAAATGTATAGAACTTCCCTTGCAGGTCGCCCCTTACACAGCATGTCCATGTCCCGTCTTTGCCGCGGCGCATAGCCACTTGTTCCAGTGCCTCGCCGCCCAAACCTTCGACATACAAACGCAGCCGCACGCTGTCCGCGGCAGGGCTCCATACCGAGAAGGTGGTCTTCGAAGGCGAATACACCACTTCCTCCAACGCGCCTTGGCGCATAGGATAATCATCTACCGACTCATACACGGGCGCTTTTCCGCCGCAACCCGCTAAGGTACAAACTAAACTCAATGCTAAAATCTGTTTTTTCATGGTATTTCTAAATAAATTGAATAAGTCCCGACCCTTGATTCTCGGCTTCTGGTTCTCTCCCAAATCCGCCGCAAAGGTACAAAAAATTATTGACATACGCAAATCCTGTTACTATTTTCCGGAATAAATTCATGGTGATGAGACACAAAAGCAAAACCATTGAATAACCCGATTGGAATCACAAATGGTATTGCATGAAAGTTGTCCGAATTTCGCAAAGAATCTCTGCTTGTCAATCCCAAAATCAGGTCGTAATCATGCCCGATTTCCCCCGAAACTGTGCAAGACTCATATCGGAACATTATCGTAACATTATCGGAACATTATCGCAACATAACCGATACCTTCTCGACACCTCCTCGAAGGTCTTTCGAACCCTGCCACTGACCAAATAGAACCTTTGTAAAATTGTCCAAAACACGTATAGCGAACCTTTTCGAGTACCTTAGCGGAAAGGGTGTTTGCCGAGGACAATGGGAGAAAACATCCTATTTTTGGTCAATTAGGTTTTTTATTTGCATATGTCAAAAAAAAGCAGTAACTTTGCGGGCGATTTTATGAATACTTAAAATAGGAATCGTCAAAGAGTCAAATAGCCCATGTCGCCGACAATTACCATCTATTGCAAGAACACCCGTCAGTACTACGATGTCCCCCGCGGCATCTCGTTAATTGAACTCAAGGAGCACATAGGCATAGAGTTGCCCTACCCCGTGGTGGCGGCGCATGTCAACTACAAGGCGGAGAACCTCGATTTCCTCCTCTACAAGCCCAAAGACGTGGAGTTTCTCGATGCAAGCACCCCCAGCGGTATCCGTTGCTACACCCGTACGCTGAATATGATTCTTGCTTGCGCCATCCACGAACTCTATCCCCAGGCAGACCTTCGTGTGGAACATCCTATTAGCAAGGGCTATTATTGTACGCTTCAGTGGAAGAAAGACCACGAGCAACCGCTTACGCCGGATATGATTTGCGCCATCAAGACGCGCATGCAGCAAATCATAAGCGAAGACCGCAAAATCATTGAGGAGGAGAAACAGACCAAGGAGGTCATCAAGATGTTCGGCGAGCGTGCGGACGGTGAGAGCACCATTTTTGAGACCCTCGGCAATCCTTACTGCCGCTATTTCCGGATGGGCGATTATATTGACTACTACACTTCCGTTCTCATGCCCTCCAGCGGATATGTCACCGTGTTCGACTTGGAGCCCTACTACGATGGCATGCTCCTGCGTGTGCCCAGTATGAAGAACCCTCTCGAACTTGAAGAATCTGTCCCCATGGGAAAAATGTTCGATGTGTTTCAGGAATACGGAGATTGGAATAAACTGCTCAATATCAACAATGTAGCTGACTTCAACGTTGCTTGTCGCAACAACAGGAGTTTCATGATGATTAAACTCGCGGAAGCCCTCCACGAGAAGAAAATCGCACTGATTGCTGATGATATTGCTGCTCGCAAGGGAACACGCTTTGTCCTCATTTCCGGACCCTCCTCCTCAGGCAAGACCACCTTCTCCAAACGTTTGCAGATACAGTTGTTGGTCAATGGTATCAAGCCCGTTATCATCTCGATGGACAACTATTTTGTCAACCGTGTGGACACCCCTCGCGATGAGAACGGCGACTGGGATTTTGAGAACATCAATGCCCTTGACCTTCCTTATTTCCGCCAACAGATGAGCGACCTGCTTGAGGGAAAGGAAGTGGAACTCCCTACTTATTCTTTCGAAAGAGGCGAGCGTATCTTTGAGGGCAAACGCCTGCAACTCGACCCTGAGAGTATTATTATTCTCGAAGGACTGCATGCGCTCAATCCCTCGCTCCTGCCCAATATCCCGCGCGAAGCGACCTACAAAATCTTCGTTTCCGCTCTCACCACCATCAACATTGACAACCACAACTGGATTCCCACCATTGACATTCGTCTCCTGCGTCGCGTTGTTCGTGACTACAAATACCGCAACTACTCCGCACGGGAAACCATCTCTCGTTGCCCCTCTGTCATGCGAGGTGAAGAGAAATGGATTTACCCGTTCCAGGAAGAAGCCGACGTGATGTTCAACTCCGCCCTGCTCTTCGAGTTGGCTGTCCTCAAACGCCACGCTGAACCCATTCTCGCAGAGGTGCCTAAATTCTGCGATGAATACACCGAAGCACACCGACTGATAAAGTTCTTGCAGTACTTCGTAGCAATACCGGAGAAAGAAATACCGCCTACTTCCCTCCTTCGCGAGTTCGTTGGTGGCAGTTCTTTCAGATACTAAAAACACCTATGAGATAATGAGAAAGTTATTGTTGATAGTCGTTGCTGTGTTGCTCTTTTTGCCTGTCGGCTGGGCAAATGATACTATTGCTATGGTTGCTCTTGATTCGATTCTTACGATGGAACAGCCGCAAGATAGTATTGCTTTTGTTGATTCCCTGCCAAAGCCTTATATCTTGGATGATATGCCGTTTGTCCGAGTGCAGCAGGATACACTGATAGAGGCATTGCTCAGAGAGAACATCTATGGCAAAACCGAACAAATGGAGATAGATGGTTTCCGTGTGCAGATATTCTCCTCCAACCGCCAGCAGACTGCCAAAGAAGAAGCCCTTGTGTTGGAGAAAAAGATGACCGAAGCCCTTTCTGTGGCGGTTTATGTTACTTATATCGCACCCTTTTGGAAAGTACGTCTTGGCAACTTCCGTACTTACGGAGAAGCCAATGATTTCAAGGCACAACTGGTTACCCAATTCCCTGAATTGCAAGGCGATACATATATCGTCCGCGATAAAATACAAGTGAGGAAATAACCTAAACTACGGCAAGCAACGAAACAGCGCAACCAACACCACATACGAAAATAACGCAAATAACGCGAAGCCAATGAACCTGCAAGCATTCAATCCCAATCCCGATACTACCAAGCAATTGGAAGAGCAAGTGTACCAAGTATTGACCGCCTTAGGCGAAGACCCTCATCGCTCCGGCTTGGAGAAAACACCTCATCGTGTAGGTGAAGCCTTGCAATTCCTTACCAAAGGATACTGCGAAGACCCTGAAGCCATACTCCGTTCCGCGCTCTTCGAGGAAGATTATCGCCAGATGGTGGTGGTCAAGGATATTGATTTTTATTCCCTTTGCGAGCACCACATGTTGCCTTTCTTCGGCAAAGCCCACGTGGCATACATCCCTAACGGTAAAATTACGGGACTGAGCAAGATAGCCCGCGTGGTGGATGTCTTTGCCCGCCGCTTGCAGGTCCAGGAGCGCATGACTACGCAGATAAAAGATTGTATCCAAAACACGCTCAATCCCCTTGGAGTAATGGTAGTTATCGAGGCGGAGCACTTGTGTATGCAAATGCGTGGCGTGCAAAAACCCCACTCCCTAACGACAACTTCCGACTTCACAGGAGCCTTCACTCACCTCGAAACCCGCAACGAATTCCTCCGCCTCATCAAAGGATGATGCGGAATAACTTAGGGGAGTTGGTACAATGTTATGTGAACACGCCTCTTTTCAAAATGAGCGATAGGGGTATATGTGTGCAATAAATCTATCGTATCATCATCTAGATTGCATACGTTGGAAGCCATGATATATTTGGCCTCCGACGCGTTGGAAGCGTACATACGTGTATCTCCACTCAAATCAATATCATCAGCACAACGACCAAAGGGGAAATATGTTAGAATTTGTTCCGGATATATTTCTTTTTCTTCTATGTAATTGAGTGTCTGTTGCCGTACTTCCCAAAAAGGGAGGGAGGCTAAGGAACTATTCCAACCTTGTGATATCTTTTCAGGATAAACGATGAAATTACCCATCACTAAAGCACTTAAACAAAGTAGATAGCATATGAGGTGTTTTGACGCCGGAACGTATTGTTTTAATAAATATACAAATAAGATTTCTATGCCCATGTAACTTAATAGATAATAGCAGTGCCCCATGGGATTGCATATTACTAAACTGATGATACCTATTAGACTACAAGGCAGTACACAGAATAGTACGAGAGAAAGTAGTTGTTTGTCTTTTTGGAGGAGTTTTCGGTAAGTATATAGAAAAAAGAGAATAAATAGGATAGGGAGAACTCTCCCGAAGTCGATGAATCTGTGAATAAGAACAACACAGTTACGAAAGAAATTAAATAAAAAATCACTAAGATCGCTGTAACCCCAAGCGTCTCCCCAAGGTTGTAAAGGATTACCTATAATCCACCCTTTATTTAATAATCGCCATCCTAAAAAAATGAGAGCAGGTATTGCTCCAATCACATAAGGAACACAATTTGCCAATGTAAAGAATGATAAGAGTGATTGTTGCTTTGACCTAATAGTACATCTACTATAATCCCATAAGAATATGCCTGCACACAGCAACATTCCTCGTAGTGTGCTGATACCTAACAGCATTAAACCAATACTTTTTAATATAGGATTATTGAGGACGATGCCTAAAATGGCTATCATAGAGAAACACAAAATGAGATTCTCACAACCTATATACACAAGATTGGCAAAAATAGTGGGGTCTGCTAATACCAAAAAAACAGCGAAATATGACCATTTCACATCCCCAAAAATGGCATAACATATATGCAAACATCCAAAAATAAACACAAAAATAAAGGGGAGCATTGCTAAATGGGTAATAGCAAGACTGCGCCCGAAGATTGACCAAATGAGTGTCAAATAGGTAGCAAGTAAAGGGGGATGTCCTGGATCCACATGTAAAGGTATGCTGCCCCACGCACATACCCCGTTTTCAATGAGTGGGGCACTCATTAAATTGGCAAATAAGATATTGTCCCAAAATAATCCTGTTTGTTTGCCGACAATGGCAATTATAAGTGTTGCTATGCAAGCATATAGTATGCTATATAGTACGTGTCTACGACTCATTTGCCTCACTTCATTACCATTATTTTTATCGTTGTATGGCCGCCGTCCGGTGCATTGCAAAGCGCGGTATAGATACCGCTGCTTGCCCTTTGCCCGTACTGGTTTTTGCCGTCCCAAATAGCTGTACCGCCGTTGCTGCGCGTCTTGCAGATAAGGTTTCCACCTTCATCCACGATATTCACCACACTATTTTCCATTAAACCGGTGATAGTAACCACGCCTTCGTAATTATGCCGCACAGGATTAGGGAACGCATAGGCGTTGCTGTAATCTTCTTGAGGTTCGGAGGCATCACTGCGGTAGGATGCCAATCCGCTATTTGTACCTACATATACTTCTCCGCTTGTGGGATGGATGGCAATGGACAAGATCGTGTTGGAAGGCAACAAAGAGTTCTCTGTTGTGAAATGTGCCTCTGTCGTTAAACCGTCTGCCGACATCAGATACAACCCAGAGTTTTCTGTGCCAATCCATTTCCGATTGGCTCCATCTATAGCAATACAATTCACTTGCTCGGTACCCAATAAATAGTCAGCAAGGTTTGTGCCATCGTTGCGAGGTATCTTCACGCGATAGCACTCATTGCTTGTAAAGAAATCCACCGATGCAGGAATGATGAACACCCCCGCAGTAGTTCCTACCCACATATCACCGTCATTATCCTGTGCCATGCAGAAAATGGCGGTAGGAGCAATCTGCAATCTGTCCTGGTCGTAAAATTCTTTTCTGCCAAAGCAATAGTCGTCTGAGGCAATCGTTGGCGTACCTCCATCGTTCAACAGATATACTATTGCATTACGTTGGTCCGTAAACCATTTATATTTGCTTTCCCTTTTGTCCACAACAATTTCCCACGGAGTATCCAACGAAATCTTTTGCCTGTTTGCTGCATTATACAAATTCAATCCTACCCATTGTTTTTGAGGAGTCATGATGTTGATAGGGAAGGCATTACCTCCGGTATTTAGCACCCATAGATTTCCCTCTTCATCTACCATAACACCTTCGGTACGGGTATAATCGTCGGGATTATTGGGGGCTGCACTTTCTAGTGTACTGTTGGAGGTATTATAGTTTTTTACCGCTTTATAGTCTTTGTACTCAAATACACCTCGTCCATAAGAGGCAACAAAGAAATGCCCGGGAGCGTCTTTTGAGGCGGCACAAGACACAAAGTCCAAGGGATAAGTACCACATTGAGCATACGCATTTCCTGCCGATATACAATGCCACTCTTTGCCGTCATAAACACTCAAATCTCCTATCCTGCTATATTGTGTAGCCCATCTTCCACCGGCAACTACAAACAACTGATTATTATCATATTTCAAGCGGTAAGCATTGTTTGTGATAGGACATTCTGGCAAGTAGTATTGCGTTTGTGAGTTTACTAATTTACAAAGTCCATAGTACGGTACGGCCATCCAATACGCATTGCTTGTTGCATCATATATAGCATCAGCGATGTTTAGTTTTCTGACAGGAGTCGCTTCTCCCGTATTGTCAATCCATACAAGTACGCGATCGGTCTTGTATCCTAATAGTCGGTTACTATCTTTTGATATCCATTCTATGGAATCTTGGACTATCGTCCAACAACCATGCGTTTGGCGATATAATTTTTTCCCCTGTAGAATGTACAATTGTTGGTCGCTACTGCACATTTGATACAAATCCTCATTGCCATTTGGTAAGTTTTGTTGATACCAATATCTGTAATCAGCAAGGTTATCCCCACATGAGGCTACATATAAATTATTTTCCGATGCTGCATATATGCTGTCACCCAATACCGTGATAGATTGAACATTTACACTTTCTGCTTCCTCTCCTATGTAGTATGTATCTGCCACTTCTGCTTTTGCTATGTCAATAACAACAATCCCAAAAGTCATAGCTAAATAGGCTTTTCCATTGTTGGTAAATATACTATTGATAGTAATGGATAAGGTAGAGGCTTTGTGATATAAGTCGAGCATTGTAGTAACATCACCATCCTCATCCAATAGGTCAATACGACCATCTGTATAGCAAATAATGAAACGCCTTGTCTTATTATCATATGCAATGTGGGCAATGCTACTTCCACTCAATCCATTGCTCTTATTCCACTCTGTAATAGTTTCGTCTGTTTTATCAACGGAGAAAAGTGCACCATCCGCCAAGGCATATACTTTTTCTGAGGATTGAACAACGCTCTGTGTGTTGAAATATGAATAATGCAATTTCCATTGTTGCATATCGCCGTACTCAATATCTTCCATTATTTCGTTATCACCTAGTCCGCTTCCACCGCTAGCTGTTGCCGTATATGCCACAATACCCTCACTTGTCCCAACATACATTTTTTTAGTGCTTTGGTCAAATGCCAAAGACATAATATAATTACTTGGCATCAAAGTGTTCTCCGAAGTGTAATGAGCAATAATGCTTTTCCAATCAGGAGACACAACATATACCCCTACTGTATTAGTTCCTATCCATATCTGATCTTTATCGTCAAATTCAATAGCTTGCATATCGAGGCTCTTAAACGGGTTTTCACCATTGTCTTCTTCAATCTCCAATTGTTTGCATATATCTGAGGTAAAATAATCTATGTCAGACGGAATAATGATAATTCCTTCTGATGTCCCCATCCAAATATTGTCTTTACTATCTTGTTTCGCCGTATAAATACAAGCAGGACTAACTTGTTCTCCGCTATTATTTGTCCATGTTTCACGGAACATGGTCTTGTCATCTGACTCGTCAAGAGTTCCGTTATCATTTAATAATACTAACCCTTTTGGAGCCCTCATACCTGGAATCCACTTGTATCGCTCATCCCGATTGTCTATAATAAGTTCTTTTGTTGTATGAATAGTCAGATTGTTGTTGTCATATTTTAAGGCAATTGCGTTCCATTGTCCATCGCGAGAATAACGATGTGCATTTTTGGAAGTACCAGATGTTAAAACCCAGAAATTACCGTTCATGTCATATGTCCCTCCTGTACAACGTGTGTAGGATTTAGGATTGCTTGGTGCCGCAGATTCAAGTGTACTGTTCGAAGGCAGATATTGTTGTATCACTTGATAGCTTCGAAATTCGTACACACCTCCTCCGTATGCTGTAACGAAGAAGTGTTCTGCATCAAGGGGATCCACAGCAACATCCATGAAATCTAAAGCAGGATTGCCATTCGTTGCAGCTTTTATGGTACCTTGAGAGATGTTGTGCCAATTTGATCCGTCAAAAACCATGACACAACCGGGATTTGAGTACTGAACCGCCCATCGCCCCCCGGGAACAACATACAACCTTCCGTTGGCAACGGTCATGCTATATGGTGTGTTCACCAATGGTCCATCGGGTTTGTAGTTCATTGTCTCGCCTGTTGGCGTTACGCGAACAATACCGCTTTCTCCGCCAGCCTTCCATATTTCACCATTGCTTTCGGAAACGAGCTTTCCTTTGTTCGCATCTGGTGAAACTCGCCCGGTAGGTTCTGTTGACCAAAAACGATAGTCCACGACGTTATCCTTCATACACGCTTTATAGACCAGCGACTCACCAAAAGCATAGATACTATCTCCAATGAATAAAATATCGTTTACTTTCACTTCGCTGGAGCCCTCTCCGATGTAATATGTATCTACTAACTCATGCTTTTTGAGATTAAAAGTTACGATACCAAAATCCATAGAAAGATAAGCCCTGCCTCCATGTATAGTGATGTTATTGATAGTTTTATTGGCGGTCATATCCTTGGTGTACAATCCGGATACATACTCAAAAACGCCATTGCTTAGCAAGTCTATTTTCCCGTTGGTATATCCTAACAAAAGTATGTCTGTTTCTTTGTCGTAATAGATACAACCAATGCTATTCCCGTGCAGCCCGTTAGCAGAATTATATATCTCTATCTGCTCGGATTGCTTGTTCACAGAGAAGATAGTGTTGCCAGACAATGCATACACTTTGTCTTGTGCAACTGCAATTTGTGTAACTGCATTATAAGCAAACATCGTTTCCCATGTGGCAGCCTTTGTGGTACAAAATGTACCCAAAAGGATGCTAACGGTAACAAAAAACTTATGTCTCATATTCATATTTATTTGCGTTCAGATAATAAAATGTTCCTTAATGCTTGTACAGCGCGTGCTCGATGGCTTATGCTGTTTTTCACATCGCTCGGCAGTTCGGCGAAAGTATGTGTGTATCCGCTCGGAATGAAAATGGAATCATAACCGAATCCCTTTTCTCCTCGTTCTTCGCGGGCAATGTTCCCTTTCACAATTCCCTCTACTTGTCGCATCAAACCATTCGCCTGGATATAAGTAATAACGGTTCGAAATTGAGCCGTCCGATTTTTCTCGCCTTTCAAAGATTCTAATGCTAATCGGCGGTTGCATCTGCTTGCGTTGTTTTCAACCTCCGCTAAATCAAAACCTCTTTTCGCACATTCGTCTGCAGCCCATCGAGCAGTATGTACTCCTGGTTTCATTCCCAATGCTTTTATTTCTAATCCTGTATCATCAGCAAATACACCGTCAATAGACCAATCTCTTCGCTCAGATAGAAATCTCCATACCGTCTTTGCTTTCAGTAAAGAGTTTTCCTCGAGTGTCTCACCCGTTTCATCTATCTCTTGTGTAAATCCAACATCCTGCAGGCTCAGCACTTCTATCTCTTCCCCCAAGATGGCACGCACCTCCTCCAACTTGTGTGGATTGTTACTCGCAAAGACCAATTGCATTTTATTTTGATTTTTTATTCGGTAATTTTTAAAATGATACTACCTTACACTTTTAGCCCGCAAAGTTAGTAAAAAATTTTGATATGTGCAAGAAAAAGTGTAACTTTGCGTCCAGAATATACAAATCTTCAAAGTTTATAGTATGAAAAAAGCACTATTTGTTCTCTTGGCACTTTGTGCCACTTTCTCTGCAACAGCACAAGTCAATCAAATTCTTGGCAATTGGAGAACCATTGACGACAAGAGTGGTGAACCTCAATCTATTGTCCATATTTACAAAGGTTCTGACGGCTTGTACTATGGTAGAATCATTGAACTCTTGGTAGACACCGACGGGCAGGATGCACTTTGCGTGGCGTGCGAAGGGGAAGACTATAACCAGCCTGTGGTAGGCATGGTCATCATTCGCGGTATGCACGAAGAGGATGGTTGCCTAAAGGGTGGCAGAGTCCTTGACCCCGACAACGGTAAGTTCTACTACGGAAAGATTTACCTCGAGAAAGGTAATTTGGTACTTCGTGGGAGTCTAGATAAACGTGGTTTCTTGGGAAGAAATCAAACATGGCTTCGTGTGGAGTAAATACAATCCTCAAAAAAACTGTGCAATGGGCAATCGCGCTCATTGCATATGCTTTTTTGATATATACGCTTTGCACCTTCGATCATTATGCAGACCTCCAAATTCTCTTTCTTCAAGCCTCTTATCGGCAGTTTCTCGCGTTGGTGTTTTGTCTACTGCTGATGCCCCTCAACCTCTTTTTGGAGGCATGGAAATGGCAAACGCTCCTCAAACCTATTGAGCCGACACCCCTGTGCGATGCTTTCCGCCAAGTCTGCTACGGCATGGCAGGTGCATTCGTAACTCCCTATCGTATAGGAGATTACCCCGCTCGTGCACTTCTGCTGAAAAACAGGACTCACTACCTCCCTGCTATAACGATGGCGGCGGTGGGTAGCATTGCACTCACGGCAGTTATTCTCATGCTTGGCATCCCCGCTTTCGCGCTGTCTTTCACCGACTATCAAGCCTTCTCCACCTGGAACAGTCAGACGTATCTTTGGCTGATCTCCATGCTCTTGTGCATACTCCTCCTTGTTTTAGCCCTTGTCCCTTTCATGGGAAAACGGTATGGCATAAAATATAGCGATTGTGGCATTATTCTGCTACAATCGCTATTACGTTACATCTGTTTCAGCCTTCAACTATGGCTGATACTCTATGCTTGCGGGGTAAAACTTCCCCTTATGGTGGCGCTCGTCAGCATCCCGCTTTACTACCTCTTCGTAACCATAACTCCCAACATGCCTGCCGCCGATGTGGGTATTCGCGGGGCATGGGCGGTACTGGTCTTTGGTCAGTACACACACGATGTGCAAGCTAATATCATCATGGCAACCACCTGTCTTTGGCTCATCAACACTCTCTTGCCGGTATTGTTCGGTGCCGTGGGCATCAGATGCTCAAAATCTGCATAGCCGCCCACTTGTCTGCCTTCACATCTTTCTTCTCGTGTATGGCTTTCGTCAGCGGCACATACACAATCTCATCGTTCTGCACACCAATCATCACGTTGCGCTGTTCTTCCAGCAGGGCTTGGATGGCGGCTATACCCATACGCGAAGCCAAGATACGGTCGTTGGCCGTTGGTGATCCTCCGCGCTGTAAGTGCCCAAGTATCGTAACGCGCGTGCTGTACTCGGGATGCGCCTCTTCCATCATCTTCGCCACCGCTTGTGCACCGCCTTCGATAGCATGCTCCTGCACCAGCACAATACTTGAGTTCTTGCTCTTGCGCCTGCCTTGACCTATCGCCTCTTCTATCTGCTCCAAAATGGTGGCACGCTCTGGAATAATCGCAGCTTCTGCACCCGCAGCAATAGCAGCGTTCAGCGTCAAGAAACCCGCATCGCGCCCCATCACTTCCACAAGGAATACACGCTCGTGGCTCGTGGCGGTGTCGCGCAACATATCCACGCAGTGCATAATCGTATTCAGCGCAGTATCATACCCGATGGTTGCATCCGTACCCCAAAGGTCATTGTCAATAGTACCTGGTAGCCCGATGATAGGCACGTTGTATTCTTGTGCAAACAATCTCGCGCCGGTGAAAGTCCCGTCTCCGCCGATGGCAATCAGCGCGTCAATGCCCTCTTTCACCATATTCTCGTAAGCCAATTTCCTGCCTTCCGGAGTCTTGAACTCCATGCAGCGGGCAGACTTGATAATCGTACCTCCGCGTTGCACAATTCCGCTCACGTCTTGCGTGGTAAACTCCCGTATATCATCATCTATCAGTCCTTTGTAGCCGCGATAGATGGCTTTCACTCTAATTCCGTTGCTGATTGCCGCACGCGTCACCGCACGGATTGCAGCGTTCATTCCGGGTGCATCGCCTCCCGAGGTGAAGACACCAATACAGTTGATTTTGTATTCCATTGTTATTTATAGGTTTAATAGTTTCTCTTTGCATTTCTCCATGAGCCACAGCGGCGTAGAAGTGCCTCCGCATATCCCCACGTTCTTCACCCCGCGACACGCTGCCACTATGTCCTCCGTCAGTTCTTCCTCGCTGCTCACAAAAACCGTGCGAGGGTTGGCTTCTTGGCAATGTTGGAACAGCACTTTGGCGTTTGAGGACTTTTTCCCGCCTACAAATATAACAATATCCTGTTCGCGGGCAAAGTTTTTTAGTTTCTCCACACGATTGGCGACATTTCGGCAAATCGTGTCATACCACTCGAACACCACGCCCTCGTCACATCGCTTTTGAATATATTCTACTAATTCGTGAAAACCCCCTACCGACTTCGTCGTCTGTGAAAAAAGGTATATATCCCGTTGAAAATCAATCTTCTCCGCCTCCTCAATCTTCTCCACCACTATTGCCGTGTTATTCGTCTGCCCCTCTAAACCTATCACTTCTGCATGCCCTCGCTGACCGAATATCACGATCTGCGCATGGCTTCCTGTCTCACGGATATGCCGATAGGTATCGCGTATCTTCCTCTGCAACCGAAGTACCACGGGGCAACTCGCATCAATAATCTGAATATCATTTTGTTGCGCAATATGATAGGTACTGGGTGGCTCCCCGTGTGCCCGTAGCAGTACCCGTGCATTGTGCAGTGTCCTCAGGTCATCATAATCTATCGTCTCCAGCCCCAATGCTGCCAATCGCTCCACCTCTTGCCCATTATGGACGATGTCGCCGAGACAATATAGCACCCCTTTCTGCAACTCCTCCTCTGCCTTTCGGATAGCACTCGTAACCCCGAAGCAGAAGCCGCTACCACTGTCAATCGTTACTTGCATAGTGCGCTAAATGGTCAGTTTGTCAAATAGGGTGTAGATATGCTCCATCTGCTCTTCGCGCGTCATGTCGCTGTTGTCTACCACCACCGCATCCGCTGCCTGCTTGAGCGGACTCTCCGCGCGGTGTGTGTCCCTGTAATCACGGTCATTCACATCGCGCAACACTTCCTCATAATCGGGGTGCTCCCCCTTTCCGATCAACTCATCATAGCGCCGCCGCGCACGCACCTCGGGGCGGGCCGTAAGAAAAAGTTTTAACTCTGCCTGTGGGAAAACCACCGTCCCAATATCACGCCCGTCCATCACGATACCCTTCCTCTCTCCCATCGCCTGCTGCTGACGAACAAGAAACGCTCTAACCTCCTTTATCTGCGACACTTGCGATGCCCTGTTTCCCACTTCCAGTGTCCGAATTTCTCTCTCTACATCTTCTCCGTTTAAGAGCGTGTGCTGCGTACCGTCCGCCTGCAAAGCGAACCCCACTTGCACCTCATCTAACGCAGCAACGATAGCCGCCTTTTCCGTTATCCCATGTCGCAGCATATACAATGCCACTGCCCGATACATCGCCCCCGTATCCACATACATATACCCCGCATACTTCGCCAACGCCTTGGCAATGGTCGATTTCCCGCAGGACGAATATCCGTCAATAGCTACAATAATCTTTTTCATTTCAGCATGCTGTTTATATCCAAACTCAACCCCACTTGATACGAGAAATTGTTGCGTGTCATCTGCGACATCGCAAAACTCACCCGGAACTTGTATATCCGCACACCGGCGCCCACCGCAAAACCAGCCATCGACCTCTGGTCGCTTAGGTTCATCTCTGCCCGCCGCCGATGGTTGTAACTCAGTGTCAGATAAAACCGCTCGCTCTTCGGCACAATGTCTATCGCGAATATCGTGTGGCGGAACAACATATCGTACCATTTCACCTCGCCGCTCTCCAACTCTCCCGTCATGGAATTATACCCTGGGTTGGTAAACTCATACCCCAAGTTCCATCGTTGCAGGTTGTGGATGGTCATAGACAGCCGTATCGGTGCATGCGCAAAGCGGTAGTTCAAGCCGAGCTGCAGGTTCAGCGGCAACATCTCGTGGTTCGATCCGCCTTCGTCCGAGTAAAAACCTTTCAACTGCCAACCGATATTCGCCAGCACCAAACCCATCTGAAATGTGGAGTCCTTCGTCTGGAAATGCGCACCCACATCCGCACCCAACGCAAACGAGTGATACGACTCATATATCGAGTAAATAGGTTTTAGCGTAACGCCCACACTGAACTGCTGTCCTAACTGCCGCGCGTACATCACATCTATCAGAATATCCTTCGCCGTGAATGTCCCGCCAGTCAGATTACCCTCATTATCAGCATATTGCATTCGTCCGTAGTCCAAGTAGTGAATACCTACTGCGAAGTAGTTGGGCTTGTCGGGCATATCGCCATAGCCTTTCTCTATCTTCGACCTGCCGAAGTTATGCCCGTACAGCACACTCCCGAACATCGTTCCGGGCAGATAATACGAGTAGTTCAGTTGCAGCACTTTGTCGGTCATATCGCCGAGCAGTGCGGGGTTGCACATAGCCATGCTCACATCCCCGTCCCGAATACTCACGTTGCTGCCGCCCAGCGCGTTCAGCCGCGACGATACAGGCAAATCCAAGAACGTGAACACGCTGCTGCCGCTGCCCACATATTGCCCCCACACGCTTTCTGCGCACCAAAGACACACCAAAATCAATATATTACGTACCTTTTTCACCTATTAAACCGAATTTAAGCCACAAAAGTACAACATTTTCTGCAAATATGCAAGTTTTTGCCCGCATTTTCGTAAAAATTCAACAAAAAATCCTATTTTCAGTCCTCAGACACCCTAAATCCTTGTGTATCCAAAAAATAATTTGTACCTTTGTGCCCTAATTGGGGAGACCGTGTCTGCATATCAAAAACACTAAAAATACAAACTGAAAAGATCAAGCAGATTTTATCGGGAGAAAGAGCAGACGTAAAGCAGACCTGACATGTCCGAAAACAAATAACATTGTAAAACTAAAATTCATTAATAACTAAAACAAAAACATTATGTGGTTAACTAACTCGTCCATCGGCCGTAAGTTCGTAATGAGTATTACCGGCCTTGCTTTGGTACTTTTCCTCCTTTTCCACGGCTGCATGAACCTCGCCTTGGTTTTCTCGGAGGATGCCTACAACTGGATTTGCGAAATGTTGGGTGCTAACTGGTATGCCATCATCGGCTCTTTGGGGCTTGCCCTGCTCGTGCTTATCCATTTCGTTTATGCCATTTGGCTCACTATCCAAAACCGCCATGCACGCGGCAAAGACCGTTATGCCATCGAGGCACGGCAGGAAGGGGTGGAATGGGAGTCTAAGAACATGCTTGTGCTCGGCGCTTGCGTACTCGGTTTCATCTGCCTGCACCTCTACAATTTCTGGTTCAAGATGCAGTTTGCAGAACTCACAGGCATCCAAACCGGTGCTTTTGACCCCCAGAATGGTGCGGCATACGTGAAAGCACTCTTCACCACCCCTATTAGCGGACAAATCTACTGCGTCCTCTACCTCCTTTGGCTTGTTGCCCTGTGGTTCCACCTCAACCACGGTGTTTGGTCTGCGCTCCACACCCTCGGCTGGAACAACCTCATTTGGCAGAAGCGTATCAAGGTCATCGGCACCGTAGTAGCCACCCTCGTGGTGGGTCTCTTCGCTATCGTAGTCCTCTACTACCTCGGCGTAGGCATCGGCGAACTCTGCGCATAAGAAAATCTAAATTGTAAATCGTAAAATCGTCAATCCAAAGATATGGCAACAAAAGCAAAAGAAACGCGGATTATCACGCCTGAGATGGCGAAGATTCCTGCAGGTCCGCTCGAGCAAAAGTGGACCAACTACAAAGACCACCAGAAACTGGTCAACCCTGCCAACAAGCGCCGCCTCGACATCATTGTCGTAGGTACGGGTCTCGCAGGTGCTTCCGCTGCGGCTTCCCTCGCAGAGATGGGCTTCAACGTACTCAACTTCTGCATCCAAGACTCCCCCCGTCGTGCGCACTCCATCGCCGCACAGGGCGGTATCAATGCAGCCAAGAACTACCAGAACGACGGCGACTCTGTCTATCGTCTCTACTACGACACCATCAAGGGTGGCGACTACCGCGCTCGTGAGGCAAATGTCTATCGTCTCGCCGAGGTCAGCAACAACATCATCGACCAGTGTGTCGCACAGGGCGTGCCTTTCGCTCGCGAATACGGCGGACTCCTCGACAACCGCTCCTTCGGTGGCGCACAGGTGAGCCGCACTTTCTATGCAAAGGGTCAGACTGGTCAGCAACTCCTCCTCGGCGCATACTCCGCACTCTCCCGCCAAATCGGCAAGGGCAAAGTGAAGATGTACAACCGCCACGAGATGCTCGACATCGTCATGATTAAGGACGAGAACGGCGAACCACGCGCACGCGGTATCATCGCTCGTAACCTCGTTACGGGTCGCATCGAGCGTTTCTTCGGACATGCCGTGGTCATCGCTTCCGGCGGTTACGGCAACACCTTCTTCCTCTCCACCAACGCTATGGCGTCCAACGGCTCTGCCGCTATGCAGATGTACCGCCACGGCGCGTATTTCGCTAACCCCTGCTACGCGCAGATTCACCCGACCTGCATCCCAAAACACGGCGACTTCCAGTCTAAACTCACCCTCATGTCCGAGTCCCTGCGTAACGACGGACGTATCTGGGTACCCAAGAAACTCGAAGACGCGCAGAAGTTGCAGCGCGGCGAAATCAAGGGTCGCGACATTCCCGAAGAAGACCGCGACTACTACTTGGAACGCCGTTATCCCGCTTTCGGTAACCTCGTGCCCCGCGATGTGGCTTCGCGTGCTGCCAAAGAGCGTTGCGACAAAGGCTATGGCGTGAACAACACGGGTCTGGCTGTCTTCCTCGATTTCTCCGACGCTATCCAGCGTCTCGGAAAGGATGTGGTGGCGCAGAAATACGGCAACCTCTTCCAGATGTATGAGAAAATCGTGGACGAGAACCCCTACGAGAACCCGATGATGATTTTCCCCGCTATCCACTACACCATGGGTGGTATCTGGGTGGACTACGAACTCCAAACCTCCGTCAAAGGTCTCTTCTGCATCGGCGAAGCCAATTTCTCCGACCACGGTGCTAACCGTCTCGGTGCCTCCGCACTCATGCAGGGTCTTGCTGACGGTTATTTCGTGCTGCCTTACACCATTCAGAACTACCTCGCAGACCAAATCGGCGTACCCCGTATGTCCACCGACCTGCCCGAGTTTGCACAGGCGGAGAAGAACGTGCAAGACAAGATTGACCGCCTGATGGCTATCCAGGGCAAACGCTCTGTCGATTCTATCCACAAGGAGTTGGGTCTCGTCATGTGGGACTTTGTCGGCATGGGACGTACCGCAGAGAGCCTCAAGACGGCGGTTGAGAAGATTGACGCCATCAAGAAAGAGTTCTGGACCAACGTTTATATCCCGGGCGAGGCAGGTGCACTCAACAACGAGTTGGAGAAGGCGCTTCGCTTGGCGGACTTCATCGAGATTGGCAAACTGATGGCTATCGATGCCCTCAACCGCGAGGAGTCTTGCGGCGGACACTTCCGCGAGGAATACCAGACTCCCGAAGGCGAGGCGCTCCGTCAGGATGATAAGTTCTCCTATGTCGCTTGCTGGAAATACACCGGCGAGGACTCCGAGCCCGAACTCATCAAGGAACCCCTCGACTACGAATTTACCGAACGCAAAACCCGTAACTACAAGAACTAAGCATTATGGATCAGTATATTGATATCAAGGTTCGTGTTTGGAGACAAGCAGGACCTAAGGCGCAAGGTCATTTCGAGACCTACGAACTAAAACACGTCTTCCAAGGGGCTTCGTTCTTGGAGATGATTGACATCCTCAACGAGCAACTCATCAGCGAGCACAAAGACCCCATCGCATTCGACCACGACTGCCGCGAGGGTATCTGCGGTATGTGCTCCATGTACGTCAACGGACACCCCCACGGACCCGACTCCGCCATCACCACTTGCCAACTCCACATGCGCAAGTTCCACGACGGCGAGACCATTACCGTTGAGCCGTGGCGCAGCCGCGCGTTCCCTGTCATCAAAGACTTAATGGTGGACCGTCAGGCGTACGACAAAATCATGCAGGCAGGCGGTTTCATCAGCGTGAACACTGGCGGCGTACCCGATGCCAATGCTATTCCTATCCCCAAGCCTGCGGCTGACGAGGCGATGGATGCTGCTTCTTGTATCGGTTGTGGCGCATGCGCTGCGGCTTGCAAGAACGGTTCCGCAATGCTCTTCGTTGCTGCCAAGGTGTCGCAACTCGCACTCCTTCCGCAAGGCAAGGTAGAGGCAAAACAGCGTGCTAAGAACATGCTGGCGAAGATGGACGAACTCGGTTTCGGCAACTGCACCAACACCGGTGCCTGCGCTGCCGAGTGCCCCAAGCAAGTCTCCCTCGCCAACATCGCTCGCCTCAACCGCGAGTTCATCTGCGCCAAACTGACCGACTAATCGGATTGTCTGATAAAATCAAAGAGGCTGCCTGTAATTCAGGCAGCCTCTTTGATTTTATCACAACGCGCGTGCACTTATTCGGATACCACTAACCTGCCGCGTGCGTCGTACAGCATACCGTTGCGCAGGATATAGAGTTGCCCGTTGCGAATCATCTTGCGGGCTGCAACTTGCTCGCCATCCTCCACCTGCTCCGTAGCGGTGGAGGTGTTCTCTCCGATAGCGATGGTCAGCACCAAATCTTCCGCCGGCTCATACTGTGCATTGCCGCCTTGGCTCACCCGCAACTGAACAGCACCTACGGCAATTGCTTTCAGCACATTGTCCTCCCAATCTATCTCAGCATACTCGCCTGTCTGATCCAGATAGTACACCACTTCTAATCCGCTGCTTGCTTTTGCCTCCAAGGGTATCTTATCGCCTACCTTGCACGCCGTAGGAGCATTCTCCCATGTGATAGTCTGCGGCAAACCCGTAATCGTGCAGACAATGTCAACGGTCGCCTTCTTCGATTGGTCGTAGAGGGTGATGGTGGCACTCTCTGCTCCTATCTCCGAAGCATCGCAGGTGATACTAATCGTCTGTGTACCAATATCTTCCGCAGAGAAAGATGTAAGTGATACCTTAATTTTGGGGTTATCGGAAATCACCTTAATGGTGCTGCCGCTGCAACTGCTGTATTGTATGTCTATCGTACCCGTAGCATCCGTGCCCATGGTGCTTTCCAGGTTCTTCTCGCTCTCGCTCGAACGGAGATAAACGGCGCGAGTGGCTACCAAGTTTTTAGCATTGGCTTTTGCATTGTTTCCGGCACCCGTATATTCACAGGTAATCTTGCGGATGCGCGTGTCAATGTCATAGGAGTAGGTGGCATAGTCGGAAGAGAGGGACAAACTGCATATAGTTTGTACCGACACCCCTTCGCTGTCATACCCCGTCAAAACGGCAGTAGCGCTGCCGCCACTCTGATGGCGCAATTGAATACTTAGTTTGTTGCAAGCATAAGGCAACTCATAAGTATAAGAACTATTGCCTTGGAACGACACTTCATCTGCTTTTTCATAACTGCAACTCTCTTGTGCTGCTGCCACGCTGATGCTCAGGGTCTGCGCCAGCGGGCTGTATTTGTAGTCTTCTGCTCGGGAGAGGGCAAAGCGGGCTGTACCCGTCTCGGCATAAGTTTGGATACTGCCGTCGGCATAAGTCGCGATGGCGGGGTCGAGGGCTACCACCGTGTAGTCCGTAAGGTCATAGGAAATGGCAAAAGGCTCGCTGATGATGGCATCCCAAGTGGCAGATGTTTGGCTGATAGACGCCGACACGTCATATTTGGTGATTTGGATGGTTTGTGTGGAGGTCAAGGAATAGAACCCGTCGGTTTCGTCTTGTGCCAACTGCACAACCAGTGTCCCCGCCTGCGTGAGCGGCAAGGTGTTGTCGGCTGCAAGTGTCGGTGCCGCGCCGCCATCTCCGGCACTAAGCGGCGTGAACGAGACGATGCTGTATGTGCATGCTGCCGGTGAGTTGCTCGTCCATACGGACGCAAGGTCAATGCTCTCATCCACACGGTACGACGCGCTGCCTGCAAATGTATGTGTCGGCTCCACCGTCTTGAAGGCAGACCCGCTCACCTTAATGGTGTCGCTATGCCCGTCCGCATTGGTCGTTACGGTAATGGTTGCCTCTTTGTTGCCTTCCGTGGTCGGTTGGAACACCACTTGCAGGGTCTTCGTGCCGCGGCAGTCCATCGCACTCCCTTCCGCAATACTTGCCGCAAAGTCCTCGCTACTGCTGCTCACGGACATCTCCGTACCGGCATTCTGAAAGCGAACGGCAACCGTTTGTGCCTCGCTCTGCGTGTTGACGGGCATATTCGGAAACGCAAGGGAGGTCTTGTCCAACATGAAACTATCCGCCATCACCACATTAATGGCATTCACATTGAATGCTTTCTGGCCGGAAGAGAAAGTTCCCTTGTTCGCCGTACGCTTAAAACGGATATACTTCGCCTCCTCCGACAGCGTAAATACTTGGGTACGGGCAGTCGCATCCGTTATTTCACCGGAAGTCCAACCGTCAAACGTGCTCCAGGTACTATTGTCTTTCGACCATTCCACGGACAGCGTATGCCAGTTGCTGGCTGATTCTGCCAAAGCATAGGTAAACGATAGCGACTGACCCGCATAGGGCAGGCTGAATACCGAGGAATATGTTCCGTTGGTATTCCCGTCGCCGCTCACGTAAGCCAATGTGCAACTCTCTCCTTCCAGCACATAGCACTCCGCGAAGCCGCGCGAGGGAAGGAGCAAACAAAAACATAGTAAAGTTAAAACGCGTTGTTTCATAATCGTATAAAGTTTATAAAATGTTAGTAAACAGGAATAATACACTTATGCGAGTAAAATTGCCGATTGTTAAGATTTTGTACAAGATTAGCCCGCTAAACCGTTCAAAATCGGTTGCAAAATTACGATAATTCTTTCAAACATGCAATGCTATATTCCCAATATGCCCACATTTTCATAACTACGGTAGTCCCTTTCAAAAAACAGACTCTCTCCCCAATCCATATCGCCTACCCCCTTGGCAGACTGTAACAACCATCAGCCGACTATAGTTAGTGATTAGTTAGTGATTAGTTAGCGATTAGTTAGTGATTAGTTAGTGATTGCAGGATGCATGTCGAATGTTTACCGAGAGTTTGCCGATACAATCTTAGGTGATTCTTAGGTGATTCATAGGTGATTGCGCTATCTTTAACCCGACCTCCTGCGGACGGTAACGGTGCCTTGCCGAATAGGATAGGAAACAAAAAAAGACCGCCTAACCTGTGCGGTTAGGCAGTCTTTGTCGGTAAACGGTGTCGCCCTCTCAGGTCAATGCCGTTGCTCCCGAAGGATGATTTGGGCTGCGTTTTGCGCGGTGGGGGTGGTGGTGAGGCGGCGGGAGATGTCTTGGTAGGCTTCGGTCATGCGTTGGCGGTAGGCGGTTTCGGTCAGGAGGCGGGTCAGTTCCTGCTCGAGGTTGGCTTGGGTGAAGTAGCCGCCGACCAGTTCTTTTATCACCTCTCTTTCCGCAATCAGGTTCACCAGCGTGAAGTAGGGGATGGAGAAGATGAGGGGCTTGAGCCACATCAGGTGCTTGCTGCAAGCGATGTGATAGACCGCCACTTGTGGGCAGACCAGCAATGCGGTCTCTAAGGTCGCTGTGCCCGAATTGACGATGGCGGCTGCGGCTTGCGATACCAGCCGGTAGGTGTCTCGGGTGCAGCGTATGCCTGTATCGCGGAGGTAGGGCGCGTAGAAACGGTCGTCTATCCCGGGTGCACCTGCCACCACTATCCGATACGGCTCGCCCCCTTGCGCCGCAATCCTGTCCGCCACCGCCTTGGCGGCGGCAAGCATCGTGGGCAGGCACTTGCTGATTTCGCCTTTTCGCGAGCCGGGGAGGATGGCAATCAGGTTCTCGCGGGGGATGGACTCGTGTTGGGTTTTCCATTGGGCTATCTCCTCCGCCGTTGGGTTGCCCACGTAGCGGCAACGGTAGCCGTAGCGTGCGTAGAAAGTCGGCTCGAAGGGGAAGATACCCAGCACTTCGTCGCATAGGCGGGCAATCCGATGCACGCGCCATGTCTTCCACGCCCACACCTTGGGCGGGATGTAGTAGTAAATCTTGGTCGCGGGCAGGTGCTTGCGGCAGAAGGCAGCCATCTTCAGGTTAAAGGAAGGGTAGTCAATCAGCACGAGCACATCGGGCTTCTCGCGGAGCAAGCCCGCCTTGGCGGTGCGGAAGTTGACCTGTATCTTGCCGAGGTTCTGCAGCACGGCGACGATACCCATATACGCCATCTCGCGGTAGTGCACAAGAATCTCGCAGCCCGCCTCGCGCATCTTGTCGCCGCCCAAACCAACAAACGACGCACCGGGGTCGTGCTTGCGCAACTCCTCTATCAGATGTGCCGCGTGCAAATCACCCGACGCCTCGCCTGCTATCAGAAAATACCGCATAGGATTTACAAGGAAACGATGATACTGGCTATCATGTAGGGTAGGGCACCGATGAGGATACCTTTGCTTAGTCGCCAACTCTCGGTGGTGTAGAAGAGAAAAATCAGCGCCAGATTAGGGAACACACTGACCAACAGCAACTTGCTCCATACGCCGCTGACGCCGTAGCGCAACGTCTCCAGCGCCGTCCAGAGGTGCATGGTCTCGATGTAACCAATCCCGAAAGCAGCAGGAAGGAGCAGCCCAATGAGTATGCCTATCCACAACTTGTCAAAACGTTCCATCGCGCGTCAGGTCTATGCTCACCGACTGAATACTGATATACCCGTGCGCCAATGCCCACATATCGGTGTCCTCGGCGTCAGGCTCCTCGTTCACATACTGCCCCGTCATCGTGTAGAAAGTGCCGCCTTCGGCATCGGTGTGGGTCAGGAACTCCTTTTCCCAGTGTCCCGCACACTGCCTGCACCATTTGGTGCCGACTATCTCGCCCACGGGCGCGTTCACGTTCACGCACTCGTTGCGCACAAACCCGCGCTGCAACAGCATCCGCGTGATGGGCAGTATGTGCGGGCGGAACGGCTCAAAGTCCGCCTCCATGGCATGGTCATCCAGCGAGAAACCGATGGCGGGAATGCCGTGCTCTGCACCGACGAAGCAGGCACCCATCGTGCCGGAATAGACGATGTTCACCGAGCAGTTGTTGCCGTGGTTGATACCGCTGACGAGCAGGTCCACTTTCCTGCCCGCGAAGAGCACCTCCAAGGCTAACTTGACGCAGTCGGCGGGGGTGCCGTTGGAGGTATAGACATCCAGTCCGTCCTCGTGCGTGATATGCTTCAATCGCAGTTCTTTCGTAACGCTGATACACGCGCCGTGTCCGCTGCGCGCGCTGTCCGGCGCCACCACGGTTACGTGTCCCAACTTGCGCATTTCCTCTATCAGCGTCAGCAGCCCGCCGGTGCCCCAGCCGTCGTCATTCGTTATGATTATCTCCATCTTTTGGTATTGTTGAAAAGGGACGCGGCTTGCACCGCGTCCCTCAAATTAGCATAGTGCATGTACTATCTCAATCACCTTGCCCGCCAAGGTGTCGGCTTCCGCCATGGTAGCCGCCTCGGAATAGACGCGGATAATAGGCTCGGTGTTGCTCTTGCGCAGGTGTACCCAGCCGTCTGCGAAGTCAATCTTCACGCCGTCTTTGTCGTTCACGCGCTCGTTCTTGTAGATTTCCTTCACCTTGGCGAGAATGGCATCTACGTTAATGTCGGGCGTGAGGTCGATACGGTTCTTGGATATGCAGTAGTTGGGGTAGGTAGCCCGCAGTTCGCTCACGGTGCACCCTTTGTGCGCCAAGTGGCTGAGGAACAGCGCGATACCTACGAGTGCGTCGCGTCCGTAGTGGCTGGCAGGGTAAATGACGCCGCCGTTGCCCTCGCCGCCAATGATGGCACCCGTGGCTTTCATCTCGGTGGTAACATTCACCTCGCCGACCGCTGAAGCGCTGTAACTGCCGCCGTGCGCGCGGGTAACATCACTCAGCGCGCGCGTGGACGACATGTTGCTCACGGTGTTGCCCGGTGTGTGGCTCAGCACATAGTCCGCCACGCTCACCAGGGTGTATTCCTCGCCGAACATCTCGCCGTTCTCACAGATAATCGCCAAGCGGTCAACATCAGGGTCAACCACGAAGCCGACATCCGCCTTGCCGCTCTTGAGCAGGTCGCTAATCTCCGTCAGGTGCTGCGGCAGCGGTTCGGGGTTGTGCGGGAAATGACCGTCGGGCGTGCAGTTCAGTTCAATGATATTCTTTACGCCCAGTGCGCGCAAAACGGCGGGGATAGCGATACCGCCCACGGAATTGACGCAGTCGATAGCCACGGTGAAATTCTTGGCGGCAATCGCGTCCTTGTCCACGAGCGACAGATTCAGCACGTTCTCAATATGGTAGGGGAGGTAGTCTTTCTCGCTTACATGCCCAAGTACATCCACATCGGCAAAAGTGAAGTCCTCTTTCTCGGCAATCGCCAGCACGCCTTTGCCCTCCGCGTCGTTCAGGAACTCGCCTTTCTCGTTGAGCAGTTTCAGTGCGTTCCACTGCTTCGGGTTGTGCGAGGCAGTCAGAATGATACCTCCCGCGGCACCCTCGCCCACTACGGCGAGTTCCGTGGTCGGTGTGCTCGCCAGCCCTATGTTCACCACATCGTAGCCCATGCCCATCAGCGTGCCGCTCACAATCTGATACA
>JBJEJX010000011.1:0-3003 GCA_051878345.1 Paludibacteraceae bacterium
TCTCGTTGATTTTGAAATAGGAGCAGGTGTCGTGGCGGCGGAAACGCGCTATCTGCGTCTTGATGAGTTCTTTCTCGTTGATGTTCTTGCCCTCATCATCGTCTTCCTCCACCCATAAGTCGGGGTACATCTCCTGTATCTGCAAGGGCATCAAGCCTGAGAAGATGGCGTTGCGGGCATACTGGGTGGCGGTGGGCAGAATGGAGAGGTACTGACTCTCGCCGGTTACGGTGAAGAGGTCGGCAAGCATGGGCTGAATGGTCTTCCACTGGTCGTAAC
This sequence comes from Paludibacteraceae bacterium, assembly GCA_051878345.1. Lineage (GTDB taxonomy): Bacteria > Bacteroidota > Bacteroidia > Bacteroidales > Paludibacteraceae > Colicola. Next base: position 280 of record JBJEJX010000011.1, read on the forward strand.
GGAAATTGTCAATCACCACGAAAAAGACCTTCTCCCCCTTGTCAAGCATGGGGAAGAGCACGCGTTTGAAGAGGTCGGGCGACATGAGCGGACGGGGACTGCCCTCGGCTTTTCCGCCGAAAGCGGAAGCGGGCGCGAACCAACTCTCGTAGTTCTTCTGTATGAACTTGGCAAAAGCGGCGTTGGCTTGGGTACGCTGCATGTCGAGCATCTCGCGCATGGAGGAGTCCACATCCTGCAAGTCGAGATCCCACTTGGTGAGTGTGCGCTCCACCGCCATCCACTCTTCCAGAGTCTGCGCCGTGTCTATCATGTAGGCTATGTCGCTGAACTCCTGCCGATACGACTGATTAGTGTGCTCGCTGAGGATGTCGTGCCGGTGGATATGTTTCTTCAAGCACAGCAGTATCTGACTGGGGTTGACGGGCTTGATAAGGTAGTCGGCTATCTTCTCGCCGATAGCCTGCTCCATGATACGCTCCTCCTCGCTCTTGGTAATCATCACCACGGGCAGTTCGGGGCGCAAGCGTTTGATTTCCTGCAAGGCTTCCAAACCCGACAAGCCCGGCATATTCTCGTCAAGAAACACGATATCCAGCGGCTCCTGCCGACAGATATCGATGGCATCCTGTCCGTTGGTGGCGGTCAGTACTTCATAGTCTTTGCTGCGAAGATAAATTAGATAAGGGGTCAAGAGGTCGATTTCGTCGTCTGCCCAAAGGATTCTGTTCATGAGTTCTATTTTTTTAGGTTTCAGGTTTTATGTTTCAAGTTTCCGCTTGAGACTTTTTTATTTCACAACAGTGTGTTCGGTTGGTAATTGCGCCATTTGTCGATGAGAGCGGCGATGTCGGCAGGCCACGGCGAGTCGAAAAACATGCGCTCACCCGTGCGGGGGTGGGTGAAACCGAGCGTCTTGGCGTGGAGCACCTGCCGCGGACAAAGGGCGAAACAGTTGTGTATATACTGGCTGTATTTCTGCGTGCGCAGCCCTTTCAGTATCTCCATGCCGCCGTACTTCTCGTCGGCAAAGAGCGGATGTCCGATGGACTTCATGTGCACGCGAATCTGATGAGTGCGCCCCGTCTCCAAGCGGCACTCCACCAGCGTTACATAGGGGAAACGCTCCAGGACGCGCCAGTGGGTAACAGCCTCTTTGGCGGCGGGGTTCTCTTCGGGGTCGTATATCCTATATATGGTACGGTCGCGCGTGTCGCGCGCGAGGGCGCCCGTAATGGTGCCGCTCTCTTCGGAGAAGGTGCCCCAGACGAGGGCGTTGTAGGTGCGCTCGGTGGTGTGGTCGAAGAACTGCTTGCCGAGGTTTGTCTTCGCATCAGGTGTTTTGGCGATGAGCAACAGTCCGCTGGTGTCTTTGTCGATACGGTGCACCAAACCTATTTCGGGGTTGTTGATATCGAGGTGCGCCTGCGTCTGTTGGAAATAGTAGGCGAGGGCATTGAGCAGGGTATGCTCGTAGTTGCCGTGCCCCGGGTGCACCACCAAGCCCGCGGGCTTGTTGATAACCAGCACATCCTCGTCCTCATAGACCACCTCGAGCGGGATATTCTCGGGTTGAACGGTGAAGTCTATCGGCTCGTGGTCGAGCATTACCTGCACGAGGTCGAGCGGCTTCACCTTGTAGTTGCTCGCCACGGGCTGCTCGTTCACAAGGATATTCCCCGCCTCTGCAGCCTGCTGGATACGGTTGCGGCTCGTACCCGGCATGTGTTCGCTCAGGTACTTGTCCACGCGGACAGGCGCTTGCCCCTTGTCCACCGTGCAACTATATCGCTCAAAACCACTCATCCTCCGAGTCGGTATTGTGGGTTGTAACCGCTTTCTCTATATCCGCCGACAGTTTGAGATTCACCATCGATCCTTCCAGGATTCGTTGCCCCAATTCGGGAGTCTGCGAATATACTACGGGCATCTCGCCGCTTTCCGTGCGCCCTGACTCGTCCACCGTCTCGTCATACTCCACCGTGCCGACCGTCAACCGTTGGCTGAGGAGTAGCGCACGCGCCTCCGGCAGCGACCTGCCCACCACATTCGGCACATCCGTCATCTCCGTTCCCTTGCCGAAGCCGACCACCAGCGTTACCTCCGCTCCTTCGTCCACCCGCGCTCCGACGGGCAGCGACTCGCCGTTGTACTTCACATCCAGCACCAAGTCTTTGTACTCGGACGGTTCCCACTCGTAGTCATCGCTCACACGCACGCCCACGGAGCGCAGTGTGGCAGCGGCCTGGCGGTAACTCAAATCATGCACATCGGGCAACATCACCTGCCGTTTGCAGGTCGCGTTCACCACCACATAGAGTTGCCGTCCGTGCTTGGCATGGCTGCCTGCGGGCGGTGTCTGCTCGGCAATAGCCCCCAGCGGGACATTGTTTGTGAAGGTGGAGTCGGTAATGACAAGCACCATCCCCGCCGCATGCACAACAGGTTCCGCCTCCGGCAAATACAGCCCCACCACGCTCGGCACGTCCACCTCCTCGCCGTGGTGCGTGTAAGCGCGCAGCCAAAACCACAGCCCCACCACGAGCAAGACAATGATTACCAACGCCAATAGCAAGTTCCACAACAAGGTCAGCCATGCTTTCCCGCCGTTCTTTTTCGCCTGAGAGGTCTTTTTCTGTTGTTTTTCCATGATTTTGCCAAAAAAGTTGTGCAAAAATACTATTTTTTTTGGAGATATGCAAAAAATGTGCTAATTTTGCAGCG
>JBJEJX010000012.1:0-2995 GCA_051878345.1 Paludibacteraceae bacterium
TCGCTCTCGAGCCATGCCTCGTACTCTGCTTGGTAACGTGCGCGCTGCTCGGGGTCGCGGTATGCGGCGGACGCCAGCGCCTGACGGTTGCGCATAGCGTCCACCTGCTTTGCCTGCGTGTCGGACATCTTCCATCCCTTCGGACGCTTGCCCGGCTTCTGACGGATGATACACCAACCGGGTTCGTTCTTGAGCGGACTGGCATAGAAGGAGTCGCCGAGCGTTCCCGACAAAGAGTTAAGCCATTCGGATAAACGTGCTTTCATAGTTGGGAAAAGAAATAGGATTTTAATTCAAATCATACCCGTAGTGCTTTAGGCGGTTTTGGTTGCTACGCCAGTCCTTGTCCACTTTCACGAACAGTTGCAGGAACACGGGTTTTTGGAAGAACTCCTCTATGTCCGCCCTTGCCAACGAGCCCACGCGCTTCAGTGCCGACCCTGCCTTGCCGATGATAATGCCTTTTTGGCTCTCGCGCTCCACGTAGATGACCGCGCTTATGCGGATAATTCCCTTCTTATGCTGCTCCGAGGGCTCCTCGTCGTGGAACGACTCCACCTCAACCTCCACGCTGTAGGGAATCTCCTTGTCGTAGTTGAGCAGTATCTTCTCGCGGATTATCTCGTCCACAAAGAACCGCGCCGGCTTGTCGGTCAGTTGGTCTTTCGGGAAGAACGGCGGGCACTCGGGCAGGGCTTCGCGGATGGCATCGAACAGTTGCGCCACGCCGAACTTCTCCCGCGCCGAGATGGGGAAGACGGTTGCCTCGGGCAGCAGTCTCTGCCAAAAGAGCACCAACTGCTCCAAAGTCTCTTGCGTGGTCAGGTCTATCTTGTTGATTACGAGAAACACGCGCGCCCGCGAGGCTGCCATCTTCTTCACTTTGTCGAGGAAGTCGGCATTGCGGTCGGGGTTGTCCTGCACGTCCGTTACGTAGAGCAACACGTCGGCGTCCACCAACGCCGAACGCGAGAACTCCAGCATCTGCTCCTGCAACTTGTAGTTGGGTTGCAGCACGCCCGGGGTGTCGGAATAAACCATCTGAAAGTCCTCACCATTGACGATACCCATGATACGGTGGCGCGTGGTCTGCGCTTTCGACGTGATGATAGACAAACGCTCGCCCACCAAAGCATTCATCAGCGTGGATTTGCCCACGTTGGGATTGCCCACGATATTTACAAAACCTGCTCTGTGCATGAGTGAAAGATGAATTAAAAATTATGAGTTATGAAAGACAACACGTTTGCAAAAGTACTGCTTTTTTTTGACATTTGCAAGAAAAATAACGATTTTAATCCTATTTTTGACTTTTCATTGTCCGTTCACTCTTTATCATCAATCAGGCATAGACGAGGTTCATTTGATACAAAGGCATTGATTCCATGTAAAAAAATAAGATCTTTTCTACCCAGTTTTGGTTCATTAGTGTCCCGTTGATAATTCTCGGAAGAGTCGAAAAATATACAATAAACTTACATAAAAAGTAGATAAAAAGAAAGAAAACAGTTAGACAAAGAAAATTCACGGAAAAAGTATAAAAATAAGCTATATTCTCTTGCATATATCAAAAAATTATTGTACCTTTGCGGCGTTTTTTATCGTGCAAAAAGATGGTTCGTGTCAATAGTAATTTCTGTCTGCTTCGAGCAGGGTATTTGTTTACGGAGATAATAAACCGCACTGCGGCATTTAAGGAGTCACACCCCGAGGCTGACATTATTCGTTTGGGCATAGGTGATGTGCCGGGTCCGTTGGCTCCGTGCGTGATAGACGCCATGCACAATGCTGTGAACGAACAGGCAGACGCACGCACTTTTCACGGATACGGTTTGGAACAAGGTCCGGCTTGGATGCGCGAGCAGATAGCCGCTTTTGATTATCACCGTCGCGGTATCGAGATGGATGCCGACGAGGTGTTCGTATCGGACGGCGCGGGTAGCGATTTGGGTAACCTGAGCGACATCCTCGGCACAGACAACCGCGTGGCAATCAGCGACCCCGTTTATCCTGCCTACGTGGACACCAACGTAATGGCAGGGCGAGCCGGCGAATGGGTAGAGCATGAGGCGCGTTGGTCAAGACTGCTCATGCTACCCTGCAACGCAGAGAACGGCTTTTGCCCTGTGCCGCCCGCGGAGAAAGCAGATATCATCTATCTCTGCTCGCCCAACAACCCGACGGGCACAGCGATGAACAGGGCGCAGTTGCAGGCGTGGGTGGATTATGCGCGGGCACATAAGTCGCTGATTATCTTTGACTCCGCCTACGAGGCGTTTATCCAATCGCCCAACGTACCGCATAGTATCTACGAGATAGAGGGTGCCAAAGAATGCGCGATAGAGGTGCGCAGTTTCAGCAAAACTGCCGGCTTCACGGGTATTCGTTGCGGCTACACGATAGTGCCGAAAGCGTTGCTTGGCGTGAACGACAAGAGCGAGAAGGTATCGCTCAATGCACTATGGTATCGCCGGCAATGTACGAAATACAACGGCACGAGTATCATCTCACTGCGCGGAGCGCAGGCTGTACTGACCGAAGAGGGGCATCGGCAGGTGATGGCGCAGATAGAGGGTTATATGGCAAACGCCCGACAGATACGCGAGACACTGAGCAGCTGCGGGTTGGATGTTTATGGCGGCACGGACGGACCTTATGTGTGGGTACGTGCGCCTAAAGGGATGGGCTCATGGGCGTTCTTCGATTGGTTGCTGGAGAAGTGCCAAGTGGTATGTACACCCGGTGTAGGCTTCGGCAACGAGGGCGAAGGTTATGTGCGGTTCTCCGCTTTCGGCGACCCCACGCGGACGAAAGATGCGATTGAACGGATAAAGAAGACCCTCTAAATCTCCCTTAGAGGAAAACTCAAAATAACTAATATCTAACTAAACTATTATATTACTCCCTCTCTTGTGGGAAGGGTTGGGAAAAATCCTAATTACCTATGTGTGGAATTGTTGGCTATATTGGTAAGCGTGAGGCTTATCCTGTGTTA
>JBJEJX010000013.1:0-12641 GCA_051878345.1 Paludibacteraceae bacterium
AGGCGACTTTGTTGGAGCCTAAACCCGAAAAAGCGTGCAAAATTACTACTTTTTTTTCATATACGCAAATTTTTCTGCAAAAAAATACAAAAAACATATACTGACTCTATAAAAATTCAGAGTCCCTTCTTTCGTTTCACCGAATGTATGGTCTGCCCTTCGGCGTTAATCAAGTCCAAACGGAGTTCGTCCTTCGTGAAACTCAGCAGGGAGAATCCCGGCTCTCCGCTGACAAAGAGGGTACCCTCTGTTTTTTCCACGTGGCTACGGGCAAGCGAGCCGGCGGAATTGACGACATAATCGGTTTGGGCTCCTTGGGGGCGGATGTGCTGGAAATTATGGATATGACCGCAGATATACATATCCGCACGATGCCGACGGAGGATGGAGCCCACACGCTTTTGCATATCGCTGCGCTCACTCTCAGTCTTTTGGGTGAAAGCATAGACGGGATGATGTCCTACCACCACCACCCAATCCTCTTTCGCATCCCGCAGTTCGCTCTCCATCCACGCCAACTGGCGATGCACGTCTTGTCCCGCCACAGAAGGATAGTCCACTGAATCTTTGTGGTATTTGTCAATCAACGGCGTGGTGTCGATGAAGACCACGCGAAGGGTGGCGCCGTCTTCCTCAAAGACCTTGCTGTAATAGCGTGCCGGCATCTGCCATCTCCTGCTCACGCCGGAATAATCCAATACCGCCTGCGTATTCCCTCTGTACTCGTGATTTCCAAGGATGGGATACCACGGTATCTGCAGCGCCGGATGGCTGTATATGAGTTCGTAGTTGGTCATCCATAGCGGGTCATCCACACTCTCTACACCCATAAAATGATGGATGTCCCCCAGTGCCAGCACCGCCTCTATATCCTGCTCCTCCGCCATCTTCCCCATCAGTTCGGCAATGGGTTTCTGCTCGTAGTAGCCGTTGCGCCCCAAGTCGTTGACCACCAGCAGATGCATCTGAGCGGATGATACTGCTGCCAAAGCAAGCAGCAATATCAAAAATCCTGTCTTTCTCATTTCGTTCCAAATGCACCGAATTGCACTTCCAAAGCGGGTGATACATACAATTTCGAACCGATAGTGAGCCCTTGAGCAAAATAGGGCGTTACTGTTCCTTCGGCTCCCTTCAGCGCAGGCGACCCCGCCTGCAGATGCAAATCCCATGTCGGGTCAAGCGCATAGGCGGTCAGGCTGACTTGATGGATATCAAACGATACAAATAGGGGGTCTAACAGGTGGTCGGGCGAAGAGATTTGGCTGTGTACATCAATGGCGGGATTGTAGTTCTTGTTTTCTTGTGCATAGCCCTCCGCAGGGTTGCCTACCGTCGCATCGCCTGCGATGGGAGTGGTCTGAGAACCGGATGCATAGAAGTTGTAATCAATCACCGACTTATCGTCAAACCCGCCATCGGATTTGTTCGGGTCTTTGTAACTCGGGGTCATCGCGCGGAACTTACAGTTTACCATCAAGTTGTTGACGATGGTTACCAATGCGTTCTTTTCCACGTAGATACACCCGCCTTTCTCGCCATCGCGACGCCAACCCGCGTTGACAATGGTATTGTTGTATGCCGTAGCCTTCATCTGTCCGCGGGTCTCGTTCTGACCCGAGGAAGAGAGTTTCAAGCCGTTAGTGTTTGGCGAGAACATCACGTTGCCTGCGATATCGGCAATCACACCTGCTTTCATGTTTACGGCTTCTGCGCCGGTGTAGCCGTTGGCAACAAAGGTGTTGCGGGAGATGATGGCGCTACCGCCCATCATGTAGATACCATCCGACGCACCGTTGCGAATCACGCAGTCGGTGATGACATAGCGTCCGTTGATGTTGTTCGTCGTGATTTGCGGGTACATATCATCTCCTGCGGTATAAACGCCCTCTACGGCAGCAGGCGACCCCTCGATAACCTGTGCACCGGTATATTCGATTATCACGTGTTCGAGTGCCATCTCGTCGCAGGATTCGTAGGCAACGATGCCGCCCCACAAGCCCTTGAAGGTGTTCGCTTCCGTACGCAGTTCGGGAGCAACGCTGAAGGTGATGGGTTGCGTCTCGGTGCCTAAGGCGTAAAGGTTACCCTTCACCTCGATTTCCACGGGCACGTGGTTCACGCCCACACCCTCATTGGCAACGATGACCGTTACCCCGGGTTCGATGGTGAGAGTTTCACCTTCGGGAACCACTAAGTGGCGGTCCAGATGAATCATCTCTCCCGACTTCCACACGCCCGAAACGATGATTTCCGTCTCGGTTTCATTGGTGGTGGAGTTGTTGTTGTTCTCGTTTTCCTGTCTCTCGCAGGAGAGAAGAAGCAAGCCGCAGATAACACTCAGGGCTGAGCACAAAAAATTCTTTCTCATGTTCGTAAAAATAATTAAGTTGTACGATTATGTTAGTTCTGTAGTTTGTACCTGACGCCAATCATGATGGTTTGTCCGTACCGTTCTTCCCGCTCTAAGATGTTGTCTCGGTAGCGCGGGAAGTCGGTTACGCCGTCGGTGTGCGGACCTTTTTGTATGTAGCGAATCATAGGCAGGTCTATCAGGTTGGTGGCTTTGAGATAGAGTTCCACACCGCATTTCCATGCCTTCTCGGCAGATAGTTCCAAGCGGAAATACTCATTCTCCCAGATGTCATTTTCATACCAGTTAGACACCTCCGCCAGCCGTTTTCCGATGAAACTGCCCGTGATTTGCGCATTGATTCCGTGTCCCGTATCTTTGTAGATGAGAGAGAGGTTCGCCACGTGAGCGGCTTGTCCCGCAAGGGGACGCGACTGACTGACAATCACAATCTCGTTTCCTTCCATGTGGCGTTTCTCCGTGGTGATACGCGAGAAAGTGTAGGTGTAGTTGCACTTGATACCGAAATGCCGAAAGTATTTCAAGATGTCCACCTCCACGCCGGCGTTGTTGGCATTGCCTAAGTTCAGCGGGGTGTAATACACATCCTGACCCTCGGTGATAAGACCGTATTCTATCGGATTTTGAAGGTGCTTGTAGAATACGCCCACCATAAACTGCTCGTATGCCTGAGGGAAAAACTCCCATCGGAGGTCTAAGTTATCCGCTATCGTATGTTTCAACTCGGGGTTGCCCTTCTCTTTGTACTCTTCGTTGATGATGCTATAGGGGACGATTTCAAAAAAACTCGGGCGGTTGATACCTCGGTAATAACTGAGGTGCAGGTTCATTTTTTGGGTGATGTGATACTTCAGATTGGCGGAAGGCAGATAGTCCCAGTATTGCTGACTGCCTTTGCCGTCTGTCGAGCGGGGGTATTTCAGTTCGTAACCCTGGTTCGTATGTTCCGCACGGAATCCCGCTTCGGCTTCAAAGTTTTTCTTCTTGAAGGACAACATGACATACACCGCGCCTATCTGCTCCGTTGCATCGTAGTTGAGGGGGTCTCCCACGTTCCCGTACTCGCGCGGCGTGAGTTGGAGTTCGCTGAAGTTGGTCCAGTCGGTGCCGTACACCTGATACGACTCCATGCCCGTGGAACTGTCAAAGGTATATTCGTTGAAAAACGATGTGCGCACCTTGTCGCGATACATCCCGCCCGATTTCAGCGTCCATTCCGCCGTAGGGTGCCAACTGAGGTTGAGATACCCTGCCCAATCCCTGTCGGAGTTGTGCTCCCAGCGACGCGTGGCGGATTTGTTGGTCTGAAGATGACTGCCTTGCAGGTATATCTGTGCATTGTCGGGAGTGCTGTTGCCGGCAATGGAGAACACCCCTTTCCAATCGAGGGCAACCGTCTTTTGCACCATCGCGTGTTCGCCCGACAGCGTGCTGTTGAAGACATGCTGACGGTTGTGTTTCATGCGGATGTTCGACGATTGTTCCGCCTCGGCTATCCGCACCTCGTCATCTCCCATCCACAGGTAGCCGTTGTACCACATCAACTTGTGTTGCGAGGTAAGCGCATAGTCCAGTTTCGCATGCAGAGCCACACGCTGTTTCATGTCGGAATAGGTGCGGGTCTCTTGGTCATCCGTGGATTTGGTGTAGTTGTAGTAGTTCATGTTCTTGCCTCGGTGGATGTTCTGATAACTTGCCGAGAGCAGAAATCCGAATTTGTCGTTGCATACGCGGTCGCCGTACGCCAGCGAGGCTATCAAGTCGGGCAGAGGAATACGCGAACGAATATCCAGACTTTTCATGCCGAAATCCCCTGCACTCACTTTATTGTGCCCGATATTCCCCATCCGCTCATCGGGCGACTGTTTCTCAACAGCCTGATAATCAGAACTGAAGAACGGGCGTTTGAAATAAGTGGCATTGTAGCCGGTTGAGATGTTGGCGGTCAGCAGCCGACGCGCCGGTGCATCTTTCATCACCAAGTTCACCGCACCGCCTATCCCGTCCCCTTCCAAGTCGGCGGTCAGCGATTTGTGAACCTCTATGCGGGAGAGTATCTCCGAGGGAAACAGGTCAAGGGGCACGAAGCGGTTCTTATTGTCCGGACTCGGGATTTTGATACCGTTCACCAAGGTGTAGTTGTACCGCTTGTCCATGCCTCGCAGAATGGCATACTGTCCTTCTCCCGAAGAGTTGCGCTCCACGGTAACACCCGACATACGCTGGATGATATTGCCCACCGTGATATCCGGAGCCAACTCCATCGCTTTTGAACTCAACACATTGACCACGTTCGATGAGTTCCGCTCTATCTCAATGGCTTTTGCAGCGGTGCTCCCGTTGTAGTTGGACACCACGGTTACTTCGCTGATAGTAGCGGTCTGCTCTCGCAGTCTGATAACCATGCGACCGCCCTCGTAAGGTACCTCCACCGACTCAAAACCCATATATGAGCAGCAAACCACAGGATGCGTATGCTCGGTGCGAATGACAAATGTGCCGTCTAAACCTGTCGTCGTCCCGCTGGTCGATTCGTCTTGGATGCGGATAGTCGCACCCACAAGACTTTCTTCCGTCAGCGAGTCCAATACCACTCCGCGGATTTCCACGGCGGCAACCTCCCCGCACAGGAACAACGCCATGCTCATTGACAAAAAGGTTAGTAACTGTTTTTCCATTCTGTTGCCTCTCAAGTGTGAGTCTGTTATCATAGCACTTGTACCAAATTCGAGCGCAAAAGTACTGCTTATTCTTGATATGAACAACAAAATATAAATTCTTCATAAAAACTTAACAAATACCGACAAGGTTGTTTTGAAGGCAAATCAACAAAAAACGAGGCTGCCTAACTTCACTTGTTAGACAGCCTCTTAAATGCTCTTTCAATGCTCTTTCAACGCTCTTTCAACGCTCTGGAATGAAGCGCTGAACGCTCGCGCACCCCTTCTTATTGGATGTCAATCACACGGGTGGGTGCTTTCTGCACGGTCAGGTCAAGTTTCGGCAACTCGATGTGGAGCACACCATCAGTAACTTTCGCCGAGATAGCGTCTTTGTTCACGTTGTCCGGCAGCAAGAGTGATTGCTCGAAACGGCTGTAGTTGAACTCGCGGCGCAGGTACTTCTTGTCTTTCTTCTCCTCCTTTTTCTCCTCTTTCTTCTCTACGAGGATAACCAACTCGTCTTGGTCGTTCACATGGGCGGAGAAATCATCTTTTGTCATGCCCGGAGCGGCAATCTCCACGTGGTAGGCATGTTCGTCTTCCAGCACGTTGATGGCGGGAGCCGTAGCAGCAGCGGTGCGCATCATAGGCCATTCTTCACGAAAGAAATCGTTGAATAAACTCGGCAACCACGTTTGGTCATTTCTTTTACTCGGTAACATAATCATAAAATTTTAATAGTGTTAGGTTAGTGTCTATGGCAATAGTTTCTCTGTGTTTTCGGTGTCCCGTTTCCGAGACCCTTTAGAAGCCTGTTGCCTCAGGCATTCGCTTATGATAGTTCAATAATCGTGCCACAGTCTGTTTCCCGATAAACAAATGCCAAATTGTCAGCTCTACCTGCCAAAATGGCATAAATCTTCCTAATCCTAAACGGTTATTTTTTGATAGAGACATGGTAATGTGTTTGTTTATTATAAAATATTAGGCGTTTATTGTCTCTATACTTGTGCGGGGCTGGATAAGTGATTATTATTTTTTTTGTAGCGACAAGATAATATCCTGACTTTTATTTGCACATATAAAAAAAATATCGTACCTTTGCAGCAACAATCCCGCAGTAGTGAAGAAAGTTTCTCTCCCCATATCCAAGTCTATCGCCAATCGTCTGCTTGTCTTGCAGGCGCGGGCGGGTGTGCCGTTGATGAAGATAGGCGATGACGCGCCGGACGATGTGCACATTCTGCACGATGCTTTGGCGCAACTGACTCAAAAGGAAGCGACAGACAATCTGCTTGTTATAGATGTGGACAACTGCGGTACTGCCATGCGTTTCCTCACGGCTTATTGTGCGTTGGCTGACAGACCCGCGGTGCTGACGGGTTGCCCTCGTATGCTGCAACGGCCTGTCGGGCAACTCGTGGATGCCTTGCGCACAATCGGTGCGCGCTTAGAGTACATGGGAGAACAGGGCTTTCCGCCTCTGCGCATATTGCCCAAAGAAACCCCTTTTCCCAATGTGCTCCGCGTGGTGCTGAACCATCCTCAGTCCACCCAATTCGTCTCGGCATTGCTCCTCATGGGAGTGGAGGTGGAGACCGATAGCCGCTCGCCCTACATAGAGATGACCAAGCATTGTATCAAGGATTTCTCTGTGCCCGACGCTCACCCCTCTGTTCCCGTTGAGCGTGACTGGTCGTCAGCGGCCTTTTGGTACGAGTGGGTGGCGCTCCACGGTGGCGAACTCCTCTTGCAAGACCTACCGGAGCAAACCCTGCAGGGCGATAAGATAGTGGCAGACCTCTTCTTGCCTTTGGGTGTATCCACCACCTTCACTGCCGAAGGTGCTTTGATAAAGAAGGATAGACCCGCCATGCACGATATACCGCTGGTCAATTTCTCCTCCTGCCCCGACCTCTATCCCGCGTTGGCTATCACCTGCGAGCGGTTGGGTATCCCGCTCCAAGCCATTGGTACCGACTCCCTGCACATAAAGGAATCCGACCGCCTGCAAGCCGTTGCGGAGCACAAGACCTACGGTGACCACCGTATCGCCATGTCGCTGCTTGCCGCCGACCTCCCTTGCGACGACACCGCCTGTATCGCCAAGTCCTATCCTGCTTTCCTTTCCCAACTCCGAGCCCTGAATAACCGAAAATCTCATATCACTCCCGTTGTCCCCCGTCGTGGTATCAACGATGAGGGGAAAGGCAAGAAGCATGCCCTCTACCGCCTTATCTCCAAAGCCGCGACCGACTATGTCTGGCTCATGGACGATGATATTACGCCTCCTCCTTTCCATGGAGGGCAGGGGGGTGTCTTTCCTGTTTGTAGGGAGGGACAGGAAGAACCTGCTCCCGACCTCCTTATCCTCCCCTTGCGCATGCAGGCGGAACAAGGCTGCACTCCGAATCTTCTTGAGCGCTTGCAGATAGCGGAATATGCTGCCATTCAGGGACTTACCATTCTTTCTGCCAAGTATGGGCACCCCGTCCTTTGCAGCAGTGCCAACTTGATCGTTCGTCGGGACAGGTGGCTCGAATCCTATCCCGACCTTCATTCTGAGTTGGCGAGCGGCGATGATATGTTCCTCCTCGAATCTTTCAAACGCCGCGGGCTGCGGATTGCCGTTTCCGAGGACGAGAACCTCACCGCCGTCGTTCGCCCTGTCCCTACATGGCGGGCATTCTTCCGCCAGCGTATGCGTTGGGCAGGTAAAGCCCCCGCCTACCACGACCGCGACATAATTCTCTGCGGCGCTGCCGTGCTGGTTGCAAATATCTTACAACTGCTCTGCCCCCCTGTCCTGCTCATTAAGTTCCCCGTAGAGTATGCCCTTATCCGCACCCGCGAGCCCGATACCTCTGTTTGGATAGCCCTCTTGCTCGAACTCGTATATCCCTTCTATCTTCTCTTCTCGCTCCTCGGCGGTATCTTCACCACTTCGAGAAGCACATCCCGTTCCTTTTGAGCAGACAAAACAATCATCACGGCTTCAAAAGCCGTGATGACGGATATACGACAAAGTGCAAAGTCAAAAGACCCGTCTCTTTCAAGTCATTTCTTTCGGAAACGCCGAATCAACCGCTTGATAATGGACACGAGGAATGTCCCCTTGCTGATACGCGGAGCCACTGCCGACAGTGGCGAGAAGAACGATGCAATGGAAGAAGCCGTATGGATTATCCGTTGTAACCGGCTCGTTACCTGACTAACTTCCCGACGAAGCACATTCGTATCTCGTTGCAGAGCACTCAACTGTTGCGACGATCGTTGTTGCAACTGCCTGCGGGCGACGGCTATGTCCTCCAACGAATGTAACTGGTGCAAATCACGCATGGTGTACCTCCTTTCCCTCTTTGGGTTTTGCGTCGCTGAATAGAACCATGCTCAGTGCACTCACAATGGGATTGACAAACCATTGCTTGCGAAAGACGATTGCCAAGACGAGTACGAGCAGGAACACACCGCCGATGATGAGGAACGATGCCCACAGCGGTAACCATTGCGCCAGCACGAAAGCCAACGCCACCGCCGAAAAACCGAAGATTGCAAAAACCAACAAGATGGCTACCAGCGCAAACAGTATCAGCCCGATAATCCTGCTCAGTTTCTCCAGCAGGTTCAGACGCAACAGGTCGCACTGAGTGTTCAGATACGACCGTGTGTCGCTAAGCAGTTGTTGATATTGTTCGTCAGACATAATGCTCGTCAGCTAAGGTTATGCATCATGTTCTGCCAGCACCTCATCCACTACGGCATCCAACTCATCGTGAGTAAAGCAGTCGTGCAGGCGTGCTTTCACTTTCGCAACAAAAGCGTCCCACTCTGCGTGGTCTAAGTACAAGCCCTTCTCTTTGGCGAGGGCGATAATCTGTGCGCGCGTCTCCGCACCACTCTTCGGGGCTGTCAGCAGAGCCACCGCAACGCCTACCAATGCACCTCCTGCAAAGGCGGCAAATATCTTTCCGAAATCTCTCATAGTAAGTAAGTTATTAAGGGTTAATAGAAGTTGGTTCATTCACTCAGAAGCCTGCAAATTTCGTACCAAAAAACAATCATGCGAAAATAAGAACATTCTATTTGCTATATCAAGTACAACACGCGCGGGAACACACTTGCGCAGGGACAAAAAAGCAGCCGTTAGGCTGCCTTTTCTTACTTACGAATACCGAGTTGTTTGATGATAGCACGATAGCGCTCGATGTCTTTCTCTTTAAGGTAATCGAGCAAACGGCGGCGTTTACCTACCAGCGTGGTCAGCGCACGCTCCGTACCGAAATCCTTACGATTGGTCTTCAGGTGCTCGGTCAGGTGGTTGATACGATAGGTGAAGAGAGCGATTTGGCTCTCTGCAGAACCCGTGTTCTTTGCGTCGTTGCCATACTGTGCGAACAACTCTGCTTTCTTTTCCGAAGTCAAGTACATGACAGTAAATAATGGTTGATAAGTTTAACAATCACAACAAAGCAGCACTCTGCCTGCCATTCGGACATTCGCCATTTGGCAACTTTTTCGGTAACAACTTCGTTGCATTTATGCTTTCATACGAAAAGCGGGTGCAAAGGTACAAAAATTATTTGGAATACGCAAATAATTCTGCATTATTTTTTGATTTGGAACGGAAATGAACCTATCAAGTTCCCGTCCGCAAAGAAATCGGCATTGTAGTAGCCCGTCTCGGCTTCCTCTTCAAAACCCCAATAGACAGTCCCTGCCAGTTCCTCACCCTCGTACTCAAAGTTTTGCGCCATGGTGTAGCCTATCTCGCTGTTCTCAAACGCAAATACCTTCGTCGAGTCCTCCCCCAGCAGTTCGCCGTCCGGATTGATGATACGGACATAGAGCGTCTTCATACCCGGCTCGCAGGTGATGTTCTTGCCTATCCTGTAATCAAACTGCAGTTTCTTTATCTGACTGATTATCCGTGTCTTATGGTCGTTTTTGTTGAGGGTGGTCATTGAACAGTCGGTCAGTTCCAGCAGCGACGCGCGCCATACGGTCTCCGCTAGTTGGGTGTTCTTCTGCTCTAGCCGCTCGTTGTGCCGTGCCAACTGCCTGTTGTCCTGCTTGTACTGCTGATTTTCTTCCGTCAGACGCTGGTTCGTCGCATTGAGCGAGTCTATCTGGCGCACATAATCCACCATTACCGCGCGAACGGTTGCCAGTTCTTTTTTCAGTTCGGCTATGCGCCGGGCGTTTGTCGCTTTGGTGATACGCAGTTCCTCCAGCAAATCCTGCACACGCTGTTGCTCTTGGGAAAGCAAGTCTTGCAGAGAGTCGTTCTGGATGGACATGTTCTGGTAGCCGTCAAACTGTATGGCGAGGTCTTCGTACTCTTCTTCCAGTTCCGATTTCTCATATTCCATTAGTTCTACAACCTCCTGCATTTCCTGACGCTGACGATAGTTCAGATATACCAAAGCGGCTATACCGAGGATAAGGAAAACAATAATGGGTATTACAATTTTCTTATTCATAGGTCTAAACTATTAACTGTTGAATAAAGCGGGTGCAAAGATACGTCTTTTTTTTGAAATACGCAAATAATTCCTCACATTGTTTGCAAAAAGATTTTCGCAACTCCATCGCAACTCCATCGCAGGTCTGTCGCAAGTCTGTCGCAGGTCTGTCGCAAGTCTGTCGCAAGTCTGTCGCAGGTCGGTCGCAGGTCGCCAACTCCTTTGCCTGCCGTTCCCCCTCCCTTTGTAGGGAGGGTCGGGGTGGGTCCAAGTCTCCCTTCAAGGGAGATTTAGAGAGTCCGGAGGGACGGGGTGGGTCTTACCACTTGTTGTAGTGGATGTTGTCCTCGGTGAACTTTTCTTTCACGGCGGGAGTCTCGGCGGGAACGCCTACGGGCACCACGCAGAGCGGGATGATGTGTTCGGGCAGTTGGAGAATGGCTTGCAGTTGTGCCACGCGGTCAGGGTCGGGATGGATGCCCGTCCATACGGCTCCCAAGCCCATGGCGTGTGCCGCGAGGAGCAGGTTCTCCGTGGCTGCCGACACGTCGTTCACCCAGAAATCGGGTCGGCTCTCCAGCGCCTTGCTCAGGTCGCCGCAGGGCACAAAGGCGCAGGCGGGACGGTTTAGGCAACGCGTGTTGGGCATCTCGCTGCCGATGCGTTGCAGTAGGGCGGGGTCGGTCACCACGATGAATGCCCACGGCTGTTTGTTCACTGCCGACGGGGCTGCCATGGCGCAGCGCAGCAGGGTCTCCATTTGCGCTTGCGAGAGGGTGTCCCCCGTGAAATAGCGCACCGACTTGCGGCTTAAGATGTTTTCGATAACGGCTTGTTCTTTCATTGTCTTGTCCTCCTTTTGAGGGTTCGTGCAGCCGATGAGCAGCAGGCTCGCAAAGGCTGCGAAAAGAGTTAGTTTGTGCATATTGGTGAGTTTGTTATTAGTGGGTTGGTTATTAGTGAGTTAGTTATCAGAGGGGATAGTTGATAGTGGTAGTTGATAGTGGTTAGTTGTCAGTGATTAGTGGTCATGGAGGTGTGGTCTTCGGGCAGCATCAAAGTAATCTGTGACCAACATAAAAGGCAACAAAAATCACGCCAAAGTGTTTTTTTGCTGACGCGGAAAAGCGATAAAGCAGCGGCGGCAGGGGCATACAATAATGCTCGTCGGGAGGTGCGCCTTCTATAAAAATTCCTCTAATTCTTCCGATAATCCTCCGACTAAATCCTTCCCTTTTTCTTCCGCGAGTGCGTAGCCCGAAGCAAGGCTGTTTTGTTTTGGTTCTTGCTTCCTTGTTTTTTGGGAAAACGCCTTCATAATATTATAGTAATGCCGTATTTTCGGCATTAGGTACAAAATAAGACGGCAAAGTGCCGATTAGGAGATTTTTTGTGCATATAATGCAGATTGCTATATATTGATATTCAGTCTGTTATAAAGAAAGTGCAAACCTGTTGCATTTTCTTTCATAAAACCGAAAGCAATGCCGATTTTGGGGTAGCATAAACAAATAATTGGCATTTGCCATTTGCCCGGTAATCGGTACTAACTTTTGTCATTCTCTGTCTTGCACTTTCTGACTTGCAAAAAAGCAATTGCAAAATCACCACTGGGGACGCAGGCGTCCCGCCTGCGGGTGCTGCGCTGGCAGCAGGTGCAAAAAGTTTGGCTGTCTTAGGTGCAACAGGTGCCGACTATTGGGTACGCAATCGTCCCGCCTGCGGATGCTGCGCCAGCAGCAGGTGCAAAAAGTTTGGCTGCTTTAGGTGCAACAGGTGCCGACTACTGGGTACGCAGGCGTCCCGCCTGCGGGTGCTGCACCAGCAGCAGATGCAACAAGTTTGGGCAAGCCCGATTTGTCTTGTTTCCCGGCTCTTGCTTCCTTGTTCTTTTAGAAAAACGCCTTCACTTATTAAGGGGGCGCCGAATTTTCGGCGTTTGGCACAAAAAAGCCGAAAAAAATGCCTTTTACGAGCAAAAAAACGATTTTTCGCACAAACGTAACAATATGGTAATCAGTTTACTACAAAGAAAATGCAGGCGCCGCGCATTTTTTTTGAGGGCGCCGAACAAGGCGCCGAATTTGGGTCTATAGGTCAAAATGCAGTCTAAAAAAAAGTAGTATCTCTCTATAGGTCATT
>JBJEJX010000014.1:0-3740 GCA_051878345.1 Paludibacteraceae bacterium
GTGCTATTTTGCAGCACGAAATCGCTCATTTCTTTCCATAAACGTGTGATAGTATCGTCGCACGGTGTCTCTATTTACTTTCAGAATCCCTGCTATTTTTGCAAAAGAAACACCTTCTCTACGCAGATCCTCTATCAGTCTTTCTTTTTTATAGAGTTTATATGTGTCTTGGTCAGACAATCGTCCTTTTGGTCTTCCCAGTCGCACTCCTTCGGCGCGTTTTCTCGCTAATGCCTCTTTTGTCCGCTGGCTAATCAGGTTGCGCTCTATCTCTGCCGATAGTCCGAACGCGAAAGCCAACACTTTGCTTTGGATATCATCGCCCAGCCGATAGTTGTCCTTGATAGTCCATACCTTACACTCCTTGGTCATGCAGATATTCAGTATCTCCATAATCATAAAGAGGTTGCGACCCAAGCGGCTCAACTCCGAACAGATGATTACATCGTCTTTCACCACTTTCTTCAGCAGTTTTCCCAATTCCCGTTTGTTGTAATTCTTCGTGCCGCTGATGGTCTCTTCTATCCAGCCATCTATGCGTAACTGATTACCCGTGCAGAACTTCTCAATCTCAAATCGCTGGTTCTCAACCGTCTGCTTGTCGGAACTTACGCGAATGTAACCATAGGTCATAGCGATATATATTTGTTTTTATGGAGACTTTTACGCATTGCCTTTCTCACCTGTTTGCAAAATGCTCCCGCAATATGTCCGGGATAAGGGATAAATGAACAATAGGTTACTATGGATACGAGAATATCCAAAATTCATACAAAAATACCCAAATTATCTTTGCGCAGCAAACAATTTCCAAAAATTTTCTCAGGCGATTTTGCTCCCATCGATATCTCTGTCGAGAATCCCCTTTGGCTCTGTCGGGCACCGCCAAAAACGAAGTTGTAAAAAAAATGAGATATGCGACCTCATAGTTCGTATATCTCTATTGATATAAACGAATGAATAATTACGACAAATAATACCAAAAAGAAAAATTTTATTAAGATCATTTGCATAATTCAAAAATTATTTGTACTTTTGCAGCGGCTAATGAAAAAGAAACGAAAAAGTTTTCTATGTTCAGACAAAAAATGAATTTGCAAACAACTCAAAAAGAAAGGATATTCTAAAATGATTGGACAACTGATAAACGCAAAAGATTTTAGCCTGAGACCGAAGGCTACGATACAACAGACGGGGAAAACGGGTTTTAATACGGACGCCATTGAGCAACTGAAAATAGACGAAAACAAAGCCGTCGTCCTCGCACCCGACACGCAGGAAAAAAACGTGCTCTATATGGCAGTGGTAGAGGCGGAAAGCAACGACAGGGCATTCGCCATCCGCAAGTCGGGCGCCTATTTCTACATCAACACCAAGCAACTGTTCGACCACATGGAGATTGACTACCTGAAAAATACCGTAATTTTTGACCTCGTCCGCTGCGCCAAGTACGATGAAGCCATCGGCGGCGAATGCTACAAAATGACGGCACGAAGCAAATCCCGGACAGGGGAAGAAAACGATGAATAGCCTGTGGACACCGATGACCTTAACATACAACAACATCTTGCATACTCCAAGAAACTACATGGTCTGTCAACCGCCCACCTGCAAGAGACACGGCAACTGCTCGACACAATAGAGCAGTTGCAAAGCGATATGCAGGACACCCTGGATGAAAACCAACGCCTCCGAGAGAAAATCAGTCGTCTCACGGAGGAGAGCCAAGCGAAGGATACGATTATTCAAGCGCAAGCGCAGCGCATCGCCGACTTGCAGCAAAACACAACCTACCACATCGGCGGGGACTATATAGAAAACCAACATATCAAGCACCAATACACCACCTCCATCCCCATTTCCGGCAAGCGCAGGACGGCACCACGCAAACTGAACCACAACGACCCGACACAACTACCACTATGGAACGCAACATCCACATAGCAGGCAATTAGAAAACCAACATATCAAGCATCAATACACCACCTCCATCCCCTTCCCCGGCAAGCGCAGGACAGCACCACGCAAACTGAACCACAACGACCCGACACAACTACCACTATGGAACGCAACATCTACATAGCAGGCAATTAGAAAACCAACATATCAAGCACCAATACACCGCTGCCATCCCCATCCCCGGCAAGCGCAAAATGGCAGCACGCAAACTGAACCACAACGACCCGACACAACTGCCACTATGGAACGCAACATCCACATAGCAGGCAATTAGAAAACCAACATATCAAGCACCAATACACCGCTGCCATCCCCATCCCCGGCAAGCGCAAAATGGCACCACGCAAACTGAACCACAACGCCCCGACACAACTACCACTATGGAACGCAACATCTACATAGCAGGCAATTAGAAAACCAACATATCAAGCGCCAATACACCACCACCACCACTATCCCCCTACCTGCCAAGCGCAGGACGGCACCACGCAAACTGAACTACAAAGACCCTAACCAACTATCCCTATGGAACGCAACATCTACGTAGCAGGCAATTATATCGCCGAGCAGCATATCGGCACCCAAATCTTCCATGCCGACACCGTCTATACCTCCGACCCGCAGCCGCGCCCCTCGCTGCGCCTCTCCGCCGCGGAGGAGGCGGAGGAAGTAACGCCCGTACAGGAGCGACCCGCACCGAAGAAGTCAGCGAAGAAGTCACCGAAACCGTCGCCCTATTTCCTCGAAACACCCACCTTTGTCTATCGGTACGGGAAGACCCGACAGGAAGACTCGAAGCGGCTGACCATCCTCTACCAATATCTCATAAAAGAGTATGGGGACGGGCAGTCCTATCTTGCGCAAGACACGCCGCCGGAGGATTTTTATAGCCTGTTCACGGGCGAACAGTCCAAAACCGTGTTGGTGTGGACGGGTACGAAGCAAGACCTGTATTATTTTGTCAAACGCATGGTAGAACGGGATATCATCTCCGTCCCCGCCGGTTGGTATGTTTGGCAAATCGTTGCGAATCATTTTTCGGACAGGCGTGGCAACCCTTTCCGCAGCCTTCGCCACCAACACCTGCCCAAAGTGTCGGCGCCTGCCCTTGAGCGCCTTATCGACATCCTCGACCCTGCCGCCTACTCACCCGCCGAATAGGAGGGAATACGCGCCGAATTCGGCGCCTCGTTCGGCGCCCCCTAAAAAAAATACACTTTCCCGTTATTTTCTTCGGAATACACTGATTGACAGTGTGTTCCGTTTTTTGATTTTAGGGTGATTTTTCGCGTAAAAGGGCATTTTTTTCGCAAAAACACCTCAGGCGCCGAAAATTCGGCGCCCCCTTAATAAGTGAAAGCGTTTTCGCGGAGGAGACACATCCCGAAAAATGCAAAGAAACCATGTTTTACCAACAAAAAATAGTCAGATATGAAAAATTCTTCTTCCCCTTTCGTAGTTATCACTCTGCCGTGCCGCGACATTGATGAGATGCAGCGTGCCAAAGAGGCGGTTCTCTATCACCTCGAAACCCTTAATCCCGAATTCAGCGCCAAAGGGAACACCCTGAGCGTCCGCGTCGTCCCCATCGACCCCGACCTCTTCCAACCCGATGAGGCCTGCGACATCATCCGACAAACGATTGCCCAGTCGATTACCTTCCTCTCCGAATGGACTTGCACCCTCCACACCGCCCAATAGGTGTTCCCGGCGGGTTGGCACCTCCCGGTGCGGGGTGTTGCGGATTAGGTGCTTTCTCCCGGCGGATTACGATATATTCC
>JBJEJX010000014.1:3840-48962 GCA_051878345.1 Paludibacteraceae bacterium
CGGTGCGGGGTGTTGCGGATTAGGTGCTTTCTCCCGGCGGATTACGATATATTCCGACAACATTATTTGTTTGAGAAAGTTGGAAAATCCCATCAACAATCCAACCAAAATCTTTGCTAAAAATGGTTGAGGGACAGACTGTTGTTTCGCTACGCTCAGAAATCAAAAGAAAATCAAACGGAAAATCTTATTTAGAACTCACATTACTCATCCATTCATTACCCAAAAAACAAATCAGGCTTTGACGCCGAAGGTGTTTTACCGGTATCGAACTCACACTTATTTGTTTATTTATTACTTGCTGACATTATGAGTGCAATCCAACCAATGGGACTCGTCGAGTCCATGAGCGGCAAACTGTGCCGCCACTCCGACATCTATTTCTTCCGACGGAACGGCAAAGTCTTTACGGGCAAAATCTGCCAACCCTCCGACAAGGAACCGACACCGGCGCAACAGGCGCAACGCATCCTGTTCGCCACCGCGAGAGCCAATGCCAAGAGCGCCCTCGCCGACCCCGAACAAAGAGCGGCGTACCTCGAAGCGTTCCACAACCAAAAGAAATACAAAGATTTCAATGGCTATGTCTTTGCACAAGAGTATGCCAAACTATCTGTTTAACCCTAAAAAAAACTAATTCTCAACTCAACCCTAAAAAACTATTTTTCAACTTAACCCTAAAAACTAATTTTCAGTTTAACCCTTAAAAAACTATTATTCAACTCAACCCTTAAAAAAACTAATTCTTAACTCAACCCTAAAAACTAATTTTCAGTTTAACCCTAAAAAAAACTAATTTTCAACTATGGCAAAAGTAGAGTACATCGCCCCCGTGGAGGCAGTCCACGGCAAGTTATCGAAGGCAGACCGCTACGGTTTCGCCAAGCGTAAGAAACAGAACGGCAACGGAGAGCGGATTTCCTATACATTCCGCCACACCCGTCCCACCACCGAGCCCTCGCAGGAAATGCTTGTGCAACGCAGCAAGTTCGCGGCGGCAGTCAAGGCGACCCGTGTGCGCCTGAACGACCCTGACAAGGCACTGGCGGACATGATTGCGTTCTCCAAGCAAACGCAGTACAAGACCATCTACTCCTACGTATTCAACCAAGAGTACCAACAGAGTTAATCTTCGCTAACCTAATCGCCGCCATCCTTCCCGCGGGCGAGGAGACAGGACGAGTCCTTCGTCAGGACACTCCGAGCCTCCGGGAAGGGTAGGGTATAACCTTTCAAAGAATTATGAAACATGAAACCATCCGTAAACTGCTGGCGCCGGGTTTTGCAATACTTGCTCTGGCGTCTTGTTCCACCGCTCAGAAAATTTCCATCCGACAGGAGCAATCCGGTCAGGTGCAAGAAACCGTTATCGAGCAATCCGGACACTTAGAGTCCCTCTCCCTGTCTTTCTACCTGTTCGCGCCCGCCGACTGAGGGGCTGCCGCCCCCCCCGTTTGTTCGTCGGGACTCTGTCCCTCCCTCTCTTTCCATCCGCCCCGCCCGCCGACCGAAGGAGGCGAAAGAGCGTTCCATCCCCCGACCTCCCCGCCCCGCCCGCGGGGAAGGGAGTCGGGGGGAGTGGGAAAGAGAATCCGCGGAAGTCGCCGCCATCCGGCGAGGAAACGGACTATCCGGGCACAGGGGGACTCTGTGAGCGGGAGAGATGCGAACGGCAGTTGCTTTTCGGCAGTTGCTTTTCGGCGGTTGTGGTCGCCGTGCGGATTTCCAAGCCGTCGGCAGAGGCAGACCCCATAAACCATAAGGAGTAATAAATGGTAAAAATCGGAATTTACGCCTTAAAACTCAAAGATATTTGCATATCTCAAAATAAATCCGTATCTTTGCACGATTGTTCGACCAAAAACGAAATAACACAGCATAACACCATGAAGATACAGTTTCTCGGCGCTGCCAACGAGGTTACCGGCAGCAAGCACCTAATCACCACCGACCGCGGCGTGCGTATCCTGCTCGATTGCGGCATGTATCAAGGCAAAGGCATGGAGACCGATTCGGCGAACCGCGACCTCGGTTTCGACCCGCGTCAGATAGACTACGTGGTGCTCTCTCACGCCCACATCGACCATTCGGGCTTGATACCCTACATCTACAAAGAGGGTTTCCGCGGCGAGGTTATCTGCACGCCCGCCACGCGCGACCTCTGCGCCATCATGCTGCAAGACACCGCTTTCATCCAAGCGCAGGACGTGCGGTGGTACAACAAGAAAATGGACCGCCTTCACCAGCCGAAGATTCAGCCGCTCTACGACACCAACCACGTGGAGCGCAGTCTGCAACACTTCATCACCGTGCCCTATGACCGCCGTTTCCGCCTGACGGATGACGTGTTCCTCACCTTCACCAACTCGGGGCACATGCTCGGATCCGCCATCTGCTCGCTGGACATATGGGAGGGTGAGCACCCGCGCGGTCCGCATGCCAAAGGCGAATGGAAACGCATAGCCTACACAGGCGACATAGGGCGTCTGCACAGCCATATCCTCTGCTCGCCCCAACTGTTCCCGCAGTGCGACTACCTCATTTGCGAGTCCACCTACGGCGACCGTCTGCATGATGACACCTTAGTGAGCGAAGAGGAGTTGCTCGGCGTGGTGGAGAGCACCTGCGTCTATAAGAAAGGCAAACTCATCATCCCCAGTTTCTCCGTCGGGCGCACGCAGGAGATAGTGTACGTGCTCAACCAACTCTACAACGAGGGGCGGTTGCCCAAGATACCCGTCTATGTCGATTCTCCGCTGTCGGTCAACGCCACCCATATCTTCCGCATGTATATGTCCGAACTCAATGCGGACGTGCAGGACGTGCTGCGCTTTGACGACGATCCCTTCGGCTTCAACACCCTGCACTATATCACCGATATCAACCAGTCGAAAGCCCTCAACAACAACCCCGACCCCTGTATCATCATCTCCGCTTCGGGCATGCTGGAGGCGGGTAGGGTGAAACACCACGTGGCGAACCATATCTCCGACCCGCGCTGCACCATCCTGCTGGTGGGCTACTGCACGCCGACCTCGCTCGGTGCGCGCATACAAGACCCGTCGCTGAAATGGATAAGTATCTTCGGCTACGACCGCAAGATAAAGGCGCAGGTGAGCAAGATAGAGGGTTTCTCAGGGCACGGCGACTACCGCGAAATGACAGACTACCTCACCCGATCGCTCAACACCGAAGCGGTGCGCCGCACCTTTATCGTCCACGGCGAGCAGAGCGCGCAAGAGGCGTACAAAGACCACCTCTACGAGGCAGGCTTCCGCGGCATAGAGATTCCCAAGAAAGGGGAAGAGATACACTTGTAAGAGAAAGAGGAGCAGACGAAAGAGGCTGTCTGACCCGACTTGTCAGACAGCCTCTTGTTGTTTGTAGTGCGGGGCTATGAGCAGGCTTGCGAAATGCGCATAGCGTGGGCATGATTATAAATCTTGAACCAAACGGACGGCAAGTCCTAATGGGAGCTCTTCAGTAGCCATATAATTTGTGTACGGGTAGAATGTCGCTGCCCAGATGCTGCTCACGGTTGTGGGGGGAGCAGCCCAATAATGGCCGCACTCATCCGCGTAGTCTATTATTCTCTCTCCGTTGTGCCAGGAACGCCATCCCGTAGTAGGCAAGAAAACGGCTCCCGCTTCCTCCAGCCGATCCCACTGCTCGGTGGTGAAAGTCTGATGGGTGGCGTAGGCTTTAATCCGACTGCCCGAATTTGGTTCGAAACCGCAGTTAAAGGCAATGTCAGTGTCAATCGAGTCGTCAGGGAGAAGAATCAAACCATTAACATATACTGTATCGTTGATTTGGATACGCGCCACACCTTTCAAATTTGCGGCATTTGTACGACCATCGAGCAGGTATTCCCACTCCTCTTTGGTCAGCGTGCGCCATGTAGTGCCGTCGCCAATGCTTTGCCCCCAATCAACAAAATCACCTTTATAGTCCGCTTCTTCCAGCGAATTACTAATCCCCCATTTGGCAGCGCCGGTGGTACTCCAACCGGGTAAGTCCGTCTTACCAAATGTCTTACAATTCTCTGAATCAGCAATGAACAACCTCTCGTACTGCTTCTCGGCAAACGCCCAAGTGCCGGTAGTTATAGTGTATTGCAGGTTACCTTTGGAGAACCTCACTTGCTTATCGGCAGATACGGAGAACACGCCCGGCAGGGGTGCATTAGGGCACTCATAAATGGTGTCGTGGATATAGACTGTATTCACACGCACAACCGTTCGCGGGAGCAGCATATGCAGCGTATCCATTTCCTCGGCAGTGCCGCTAAAAGTAAGGCTGTCGATAGTGGCAACGGGGCTGGCGAACATCACTTTGCCATTCTCCCACACCACTTGATTCTGTTGCGCCGTGGCGCATAGGCTTGCCGCCAACAGGGCAGCAAAGAAAAATAGTTTTTTCATACGGGTTGATTTGTTTTTTGTTGTTGATATATATGTTTCTTTATTGAGTTATGTCGCCCTTGCAGGGCTTTGCTTTTGAGATTGTGTTTTTTACATAGGGGCAAGCCCCTACGCTGGTTTATATCGCCCCTTCGGGGCTTTGCTTTTGAGGGGTTGATTTACATCCTGACCCCGACTTGTCGGGAGCCGCACCTTTGTGTCTGCAATGCTTTCGCCATCAAGGCTTCCGCCTTGTCCGCAGGCGGGACGCCTGCGTCCCCAGTAGGACCCTCTAAATCCCCCTTAAAGGGGGACTTTTAGCAAGGAGGACTTTCTGCTGGCGGGGAGTACCCTCTAAATCTCCCAAAATCCACCCCAAAAATCAGAGATTTTTCGGGGACCCCGGGAAGGGGGACTTTTTAGCAAGGGGGAGGACCCTCTAAATCCCCCTTAAAGGGGGACTTTCCCTGTGCGGTTAGTCTTTTATGATTTTGAAGGCTTCGCCGTTGCAGAGGAGGAGGTAGGTGCCTGCGGGGAGGTCGCTGACATCCAGCGTGGTGCGGGCGGCGGTGAGGGAGGCGGTTTTGAGCAGTTGCCCCTGCCGGTTGTAGAGGCGGGCGGTTTGGTCATTCTGCTCTTGGGTGCGGCTTCCGATTCCATCGGAATAAACTTCCGACCGCACCTCCATGATAAGCACCGACGCCGTCGGGTTGGGATAGACACGCAGGCGGGTGGCGCCGGATTGGACATCCTCCATGCCCGTGGTGGGGTCGCCGCCCTCGGAGTAGGCGAGTTGCCGCACCTTGGTGAGTTGCTCGCGATAGAGCAGCGTGCCGAAACTGTCGTAGAGGTAGAGCGAGTCGCCGTGGTAGGTTATTTTGCCAATGGTAGCCAACTCGCGGCGATAGTCCGCACCCGACAGGGGTTTGACCACGAGGTTAGTCGCCATTGCCTGTACTCCGACAGCAAGGGCAACCAAACAAAGAAATAGCCATTTCTTCATAATCGTTTGTATTTCCATGAGTTGCAAGCACCTGACAACTCGGTGAACGGATATAAAAAAGCGTGGTGCTCCTTCTGTGCGTATTCTTTGCGTTGGGGCAGCGGTAAACCTGAAATGCAAAAACAAACAAGCCGAACGCCCACGCCGAATATGATAATCTTCGTACACGGACGAACAGACCCATCATATACCCCACAGGCGTTCATTGCCATTCTTGTTTTTTGGTATTCCGGTTTGAAAATTACCGATTCCCGACCAACCAAAACAAGCGCCAACAAACGCTTTTGTCAAAAAATATCAATGGAACCTCAATGCCCGGCGCGTGCGGCTTCCGCTTGCTTGATATCGGTACTTCGTGCGCCCCACCCGCAATCCACCTTCGGTTTCGGCGGTAAAAGTACAACTTTTTTTTGAATTGTGCAAATAAAAAGTCGGTTTTTGACAATAAATATCACATAATTGACATTATTTCTCCGTTTATATCGGTTGGTAACGCGACAGTTTTGATTGTGTCTCACATGAACCGAGCATCGAAATTTTGATTGCAAAAAACGGAGAATAATCCGAGAAAAGACAACCTAAAACATTCCTGTTGCAACGAATATCCCCGGACATTGTTCAGACATTTGTTAAATAAGTTATTTTTGTTTTATCCACACTTTGGGTGACGAAACCGCTTCGTGAGGCGGGGGGTGTCCCGATAATCCTCTGCAATCACGGAGCAACCGCTGACCCACTCCGCGGCACGACCTTATCGAAAAAAGGCTGCCTGACCGAGCGGTCAAGCAGCCTTGCAGGGACGCAGGGATTCGAGTATTCCGAAAATTCCGCGTTTTCCGAGGAATAGGGGGCGCCTTACAGATTCAGCAGCCAGAGGAAGAAAATGACGGCGGGTGTGGCGAGGAGGATAGAGTCGAAACGGTCGAGCACTCCGCCGTGTCCGGGCATGAACTTTCCAGAGTCTTTCACGCCAATGGTGCGCTTGAGAAGGCTCTCCATCAAGTCGCCCAGCGTGCCGAAGACGACCACTATCGCACTGAAAATCAAGGGCGCCACAAAACGACATCCGCCCAAGAGGGGCAGCGCGTCGAACCAACCGAAAAATGCCAGCAGGCAGCCTGCCGCCATCGCCACCACGGCACCGCCAACCAGTCCCTCCCACGACTTGTTCGGACTCACGCGCGGGAACATCTTATGGTTGCCGCCTTTGCGCTTGCCGAGCAGCGAGCCCACGCAATAGGCTCCGCTATCGTTGAGCCAAATCAAAACGAAGAGCGCGAGCAGGAGCCACGGACTGAGCATCATCACGCCGTTCATCAGGGCAAACGGCAGCGCAATCATCCCCTGGCTCACCAGCAGGTCACCCCAGTTCTTCACGGGGTCGGGCGCCTTGCGGAACAACTCGGAGACAAGCGTCAGACCGACGGTGAGCAGGTACATCGCGAGCAACAGGGGCATGAGCCACGGAATGTCCCACTCGGCGAACGCCACCCACCACGCCATGACGAACAGCAACGCCGATGCGAGCATAGACACAACTCGCAGGAAACAGCCCGCCCCGCGCAGGCACATATACTCGCGAGTCGCCAAGACAGACACCACGAGAAAGAGGACACCGAAGAAGATAGGATGAACCAAAATGCCGGCTACCACAAGCGCCACATACACGGCTCCCGACAGAGTACGCTGAACTAAATTATTCATTTTTTCCGCCTTTTTCTTTGAAATTATTTGCAAAGGTACGAAAAAAGTCGTATCTTTGCAAATTATTTGACGATTATTTTGATTTTTCACCTTAAATAGCATTATTTCTATGGCAAACGGAATGGAAATGAACCTCTTGGAACCTGAGGAACGCAAAGAGATCGAGTTTATCTGGAACCTGATTCCCGCCGAGGACAGAGTCGGCATCACGGAAGAAGACGTGCTGCTGGTGCTGGACGCAATGGATGATTTCCTGGAAGAGGAAGGTCTGCTCCGCGTGGACGAAGAGAGCGGCGAAGTGGAATACGAGGACGGCGAGGTGGACGAGACGGCGCAGATGGAGTATGTGGCGCAGGCGGCACGAGAGCAACACAGCCCGATCAGTTTGGAGCAGATACAACTTATCATGGACGGCGAGTTTCAGTACGGACTGAAAGAAGGGTGGTACGAGGAGGAGTAATTTTTAATTATGAATTATGAGGGCGTTTGCTAATTATGAATTATGAATTATGAATTATGAGTGCCCATGCTCTGAGGGGTCTGAACACTCTGAATAATCTGAATACTCTGAGTGGTCTGAGTGATCTGAATGCTCTGAGTAATCTGAATGCTCTGAGTAGTCTGAGTGATCTGAATGCTCTGAATAATCTGAATGCTCTGAATGGTCTGAGGGGTCTGAATGATTTGAGTAATCTGAATACTCTGAGTAGTCTGAGTAATCTGAGTGATCTGAGTAGTCTGAATGATTTTTGGGGTGGGGATACTTAATTGTAGTGCTTTGGAATGGTTTGTTAAGATAATCAGCAGGATACCGTTGCGGGGACTGTATGCCTTCGCTTCGTGGGTGCTGTACCCCGTGATGTACTACATGGTGCGGTATCGGCGGGGCGTGGTGGAGAAAAACCTGCGCCTGTCTTTCCCCGACCTATCGGAGGCGGAACGGCGGCAGACAGCCAAACGGTTCTACCGTTCGTTTGCCGACGTGATTGTGGAGATAGTGCACGGCTACTCGGCTTCGGCAGAGGAAATGCGCCGGCGCGTGGTGTTCGAGAACGAGGAACAGGTGAAGCAACTGATAGCCGAGCACGGGGCAGTGATTGTAATGCTGGCACACATGGGGACATGGGAATGGATGGCGGACTTTCACCAACATCTGGAGCCCTGCGGCATGATGCAAGCCGATATCTACCGGCGGCTGAAGAACGGGCGCATGGACAGGCTAATGAACGCCATTCGCAGCCGACGGGGCGGGGTGCTGATAGAGAAACAGCAGGTGCTCCGGCAGATGTTGAGCCTGCGCAAAGAGGGGAAGAGAGTGCTGTACGGCTTTATCTGCGACCAGAAACCGCGCCCGCAGGTAACCCGCTGTTGGACAACCTTCCTGCACCAAGACACGGGTTTCCTGGATGGCAGCGAGGTGCTGGCGAAGAAATTCGGCTACCCCGTGCTCTACCTGCATATCCGCCGCCCCAAACGCGGGTATTACCTTACGCGGTTTGACTTGATAAGCGACCAACCCGCGCAGGAGCCGGAGAACGCCATCACCTTGGAGTTCGCGCGGCGGCTGGAGCAGAATATCGTGGAGCAACCCGAGTTGTGGCTATGGACACACAACCGATGGAAATGGGGGAGACAAGTGTGAATCTTTCTAATTATGAATTATGAATTATGAATTATGAGGGCGCATGCTCTTTCTAATTATGAATTATGAATTATGAATTATGAGGGCGCATGCTCTTTACTAATTATGAATTATGAATTATGAGGGCGTTTGCTCTTTCTAATTATGAATTATGAATTATGAGTGCCACTGCTCTGAGGGGTCGGAGTGCTCTGAGTAATCTGAATGATCTGAGTGGTCTGAATGCTCTGAATAATCTGAGGGGGCTGGAAATTCGTAGGTTGTAATTCGTAAATCGTAAACTAACAAGATGCTTTGTTCGGTAGTCATATTGAATTGGAACGGTGAGGAGATGCTACGGCGGTATCTACCTTCCGTGGTGGCTTTCACGCCTGAAACGGAGGCGGAGATTGTGGTGGCGGACAACGGATCCACGGACGGTTCCGTGGCTATGCTGCGCAAGGAGTTTCCGTCCGTCCGAGTGCTAATGCTGGACAAGAACTACGGCTTTGCCGAAGGCTATAACCGCGCTCTGCAACAGGTGGAGAGCAAATACAGCGTGTTGCTCAATTCGGATGTGGCGGTTACGGAAGGATGGCTTGCGCCGCTTCTGACCTATATGGAGCAGCATGCGGAGGTGGCGGCTGCGCAGCCGAAGATACTCTCCGACCTGCGGAAAGACCATTTTGAACACGCCGGTGCCGCGGGAGGCTATCTGGACTGGCTGGGCTATCCGTTCTGCCGCGGGCGTATCGTGGGCTATGCGGCGAAGGACGAAGGGCAATACGACACCGAGGCAAATGTGCTGTGGACATCGGGCGCGTGTATGTGCGTGCGCACGGATTTATACAAGGAGGCGGGGGGACTGGATGGCGACTTCTTCGCCCATATGGAGGAGATAGACTTCTGCTGGCGGCTGTGCTGCCGCGGACACCGGCTGGTGTGCCTGCCGCAGTCGCGGGTGTATCACTTAGGCGGCGGGGCACTCCACTACGAGTCGCCGCACAAGACCTATCTCAACTTCCGCAACAACCTCCTAATGATCTACAAGAACCTGCCCGCGCCGCGTCTCAAGCGGGTAATGGCGGCGCGGTGCGTGCTGGACTACGTGGCGGCATTGCAACTGCTGGTAACGGGCAAGCCGAAGAACGCCCTGGCAGCGCTGAGGGCACGGCGGGACTATCACAGAATGAAGCCGCAAATGCGAGCCAAGCGGGAGGAGAACATGCGGCTGAGCACCGTGGCATACCCCGCCGGGATATGCCAGAGAAGCGTTATTTGGGATTACTATATATGCCAAAAACGACAATAAAATGGTCAATAACGGATATTTTGGCGGGTATTATTTGGCGAAATGGATTATTTTGTGTACCTTTGCACCCGAATTAACTTATTATAAATAATTATAAAAAAACTGTTAGATTAGAGTATGAAACATCACTATTTGCATTACCTGCAAGAGGTAATGAAACATCAGTGGGGTGATACGGCGGTGTCGGATTACGGGGAGAAGCAGGCGTACACCTTTGGGCAGATGGCGGAGGAAGTAGAGCGATTGCATGTGCTGTTTGAGAAGATTGGGATTAAGGCGGGCGACAAGATTGCAATTGCGAGTAGAAACTGTGCAAACTGGGTGGTTGCCTATTTGGCGATTGCATCCTATAAGGCGGTGGTTGTCAGTATCTTGCAAGACTTCAAGGCAGAGGATATTGCCAACCTGTTGCGCCATTCCGATTCCAAATTGCTGTTTGTGGGTCCCTATGTATGGAAAGACCTGCAGCACCAAGACCTGTCGCAACTGACGGGCGTGCTGTCAATGGAGGACTTTGCGTTCCTGCGTGCGCAGGAGACGCTGTGCATCCCCACCTACGAGGAAGTGTCTGCCGTCTTCAAGGCGAAGTTCCCGAAGGGTATGCAGCCTGCAGATTTCCACTATGACATAGACCCCGAGGACTTGGCACTCATCAACTACACGAGCGGTTCAACGGGTTCGCCGAAGGGCGTAATGATTAGCGGGAAGTCGCTGTCGAACAACGTGGAGAGTGCATTGCATATCCTGCCCGTGGAACCCGGGCAAAAGGTGGTGTCAATGCTGCCGCTGGCGCATATGTTCGGACAGTTGTCCGACTTCCTCTATCCGCTTTGTGCGGGCACGCATATCTACTACTTGACCAAGTCTCCAACGCCCACGCTGGTGCTGAAGGCTATGTCTGAGATACATCCTTACATGGTGGCGGCAGTGCCTTTGGTGATAGAGAAAATCCACAAGAAGAAACTCGACCCGCTGTTGTCGAAACCCGTGATGAAGTTCTTCTGGTACACGCCTATCGTGATGAATATCATCCGCAACCACGTGAAGAACGCGCTCAACAAGGCGTTTGGTGGGCAAGTGCGCTACTTCCTCTGCGGCGGCGCGGCGATGAATCCGCTGGTGGAGAAATGTCTGCTGGACGTGCATTTCCCGCTCTCCATCGGCTTCGGTATGACCGAGTGCGGACCGCTGGTGTCGGGTAATCCGCCCAAGTACTTCAAGCGGCGCAGTTGCGGAGCCCCCGTGCCGAACATGGAGGCGAAGATAGACAATCCCGACCCGCAGACCGGCGAGGGCGAGATACTGGTGCGCGGCGAGAACGTAATGATGGGCTACTACAAGAACGAGGAAGCCACGCGCGCGGCGTTCACCGAAGACGGATGGATGCGCACGGGAGACCTCGGGTTTATCGACAAGAACCAAAACATCTTCATCCGCGGGCGTATCAAGTCAATGATTCTCGGTGCGTCGGGGCAGAACATCTACCCCGAGGAGATAGAGGACAAACTGAACAACCAAACGGGTGTGGGCGAGTCGGTAGTGGTAGAGCGCGAAGGCAAACTGATTGGTTTGGTCTTCCCTGACGAAGATACTACCAAGCGCATGTCGCTCGAAGAGTTGCAGGCACTTATGAGAGAGAACTTGCAGAAACTCAATAAACTCATCCCCGGCTACTCGCAAGTGGCGGAGATAGAAATCAAGAACGAGCCTTTCGAGAAGACTCCGAAGAAGAGTATCAAACGATTCTTGTACAAGTAACAGGTTCTAACCCGACCTATCCTTATAGGGAGGGGGAAAAGCGCCGCAGGCGATATATCGCGGCGGCAAACGAACACACGACAGACCCGCGATAGACCCGCGATAGACCCGCGACAGACCTGCGGTCGACCTGCGAAAAATATGCGACCGAACCTCATGGAGGTTCGGTTGCTGTTTTGTGAGCAATCGGTATGGGAAAAATAAGTATATTGAAGAGAATAAAATACCTATTCAAACGCCACTCGCCGTCCCATCATGTCGTAGTATTGTCCGGCACGGAGAATGTAGAGAGAGCCGTTGCGGTAGATTTTTTGACAGGTTATGGCGTTGGTGTTTTGCGGGGTGGGGAGGTCGGCTTCTTTGCCTATGTAGGCGAGCCATGCGTCGGGTATGCCGTAGCCGTAGTCGGCGTCAGGGGTGTGGTAGCGGCTAGCGGAGCAAATGATTCGGCGGCGTATCTCCATGGCGTCCAAGTCGGGTAGGGCAGACCATATAGTTGCCGCCATGCCTGCTATGAGCGGGCAGGCGAAACTGGTGCCGTTGCCGTACCGTATCGAGCCATCGCCGGGGTTCACTATGCAGGCCCCTTCGCCTACGGCGCACACATCGGGTTTCACACGTCCGTCGCTGCTCGGACCCCCGGATGAGAAAGCGGCTACCGAGCCCTCGCCGTTCACCGCGCCCACGCAGAGAATGCTGTCGGCGTCCGCGGGTGCCGTCAGGTAGTGCCATGCTTTGTTGCCTTCGTTGCCTGCCGCCACGCATACGAGTATGCCTTTGCGGGCGGCTATCTGCGCCGCCCGGGAGCAGCGTGCGGTCTGTCCGTTCATGTCCGAATAGCCGAAGTCCCATTCCTCGTTGTCGAACTCCGAATAGCCCAACGAGATACTGACAACGTTCACGCCGAGGCTGTCGGCTTTCTCCAAAGCGGCGACAAGGTTGTCCATCTCTTTCGGGCTCTCCTTGCCGTCTTCCTCCGAGCGTATGAGGTAGTAGTCGGCATCGGGGGCGGTGCCGAGGTAGTCGTTTTCCGCCGCGTCCCCGGTGCTCTCGCCGGCAATCAGCGCGAGGCACATCGTTCCGTGGTAGCCCGTCTCGCCGTAGAAATCGTCGGTATCGTCCGTGAAGTCGTAACTGCCCAACCAATGTGCGGTGTCGAGGTAGTTTGCCAAAGCGTGGTCGCTACGGCTGCCAACGGGGTAGTTCTGAAAACCGCCGTCAATGACCGCTATCCGTATGCCCTCGCCGCGGAAGCCTGCTTGGTGCAAGGGCTGTATGTTGAGCAGAGTCCGTTGGGCAGCCGTTGTTTCGCCGTCGGATACCTCTGCGGAACTTTGGGGCAATCCGAAGACCGTACCTCTTTTATCCGCGCCTGCGAGGCGGTATGTGGCGCCTCTTTTTGCCGCGGGCGAGAGACCCGCTTCCCCAATGGTCTCGCGGGTTTGCTCCACGCTTTTTACAAACGAACAGGCGGCTATCTTGCCGGCAATATCGTCTTCGCACTCCACCGTGGCGCCGTTCATCCATCGGCTCACGTGCATAATGTCTCCGCCCAATGCCCGCACGCTGTCGGTATAGGTGCGCGAGACGGCGTAGTCCAACGAGTCGGTGGGGACTGCCCACTTGGCGCGCTGCTCCAACGCCCTGTCGGAAAAAGCAACGGGGGTACAGCCTTGTTTGTCCGTAAACGAGACGAAGAATACACTTAATATGGTAAGTAGGGAGGGCATAGTGGTTAGTGGTTAGTGGTTAGTGGTTAGTGGTCAGTGGTTAGTGGTCAGTGGTT
Source organism: Paludibacteraceae bacterium (assembly GCA_051878345.1). Taxonomy (GTDB): domain Bacteria; phylum Bacteroidota; class Bacteroidia; order Bacteroidales; family Paludibacteraceae; genus Colicola. The sequence continues at coordinate 17,428 of JBJEJX010000014.1, forward strand.
AGTGGTTAGTGGTTAGTGGTCAGTGGTTAGTGGTTAGTGATTAGTGATTAGTGATCAGTGGTTAGTGGGTAGTGGGTAGTGGTCAGTGGTTAGTGGTCAGTGATTAGTGGTCAGTGATTAGTGGTCAGTGGTTAGTGGTTAGTGGTCAGTGGTCAGTGGTCAGTGGTTAGTGGTCAGTGGTTAGTGGGGAGTGGTTAGTGGTCAGTGGTCAGTGGTTAGTGGTTAGTGGTCAGTGATTAGTGGTCAGTGGTCAGTGGTTAGTGGTTAGTGATCAGTGGTCAGTGGTTAGTGGTTAGTGGTTGGTGGTCAGTGGTTAGTGGTCAGTGATTAGTGGTTGGTGGTTGGTGGTTAGTGGGGAGTGGTTAGTGGTCAGTGGTCAGTGAGTATAGTCAGAGCAGTGGCACTCATAATTCATAATTCATAATTCATAATTCATAATTGATTTAAGGGGCATGCTTGTTGGCAGATAAGGCAGCGGTGGGTGGTGTAGGCGATACATCGGGTGGCGTCCCATACAGGGTTGCGCAGGGCGCCCGTGGGGCACGCCTCCTCGCACAGGTGGCAGTCCGCGCAGGGGGTGGCGGGTCTGCCCGCGGCTGCCTCGGAGAGACCCGCTCCGTTCGGGGATGCCTCCGGCTCGCCAAGCGAAACGGGGACGGTCAAGACCAGTTCGCCGAGGTGCACCATGCTGCCGAGGCTGTGGTGAAAGAATTGGTGGTTACGCCCTATGAAGCCGAGCCCCGCGCGCACCGCCCATCGACGCTCAAGGAACGGTGCCGAGTCGCAGAAGATATGCTGAGGGAGAGATGAGGAAGGGGAGGTCTCCGCGGGAGAGGAAGGGGAAAGGGAAACGGCGGGCGCGGTCGGGCTGTCTTGCAGGCGGGCGTCCAGTTCATAGAGCATGGACTTGATGGTGCGGTGGTAGTCGCGGCGGCACTTGTCATAGCGGAGCACGCAGACCACAACCGCCGTGGCACCCGGCACCAGTTCCCGCGGGTCGTAGCGCTTCTCGCGGTTGCGCTCGAAGTACGACATATTGCCGTGCAGCCCTTGCGCCACCCATTGCTCCATGAACGCGGCGTCATCGTCCAGCCGGGACGCAAGCGCCACTCCGCAATCGTCAAAACCGACTGCTAACGCCTGCTGCCGTATCCGCTGACCACTAACCACTAATCACTGACCACTAATCACTACCCCACCAGCACATCGTGGAGCACCTTGACAAGGTTGCCGAACATAAGTTGGCAGGCGATGGCTAACACAATGATTCCGAAGAACTTACGGAGCACATAGATGGCATTCTTGCCCACATATTTCATCAGCCAGCGCGTGCCTGCCAGCACGCCGAAGAGCACTACCATACAGAGCAGCACCGCCACCATCAGGTTTACCGTGTCGTACTGCGCGGTCATGGAGATAAGCGCGGTGAACGCACCCGGACCTGCGTACATGGGGAACGCCAGCGGGATGATATTGCCCGACCCTTCCACATCGGTCTTGAAGATAACGATGTCGAGTATCATCTCCAGCGCCATAAGGAAGATGATGAAGCCGCCGGCGATGGCGAAATACTCAATCTTGATGCCGAACAGTTTCAAGCACCACTCGCCCAAGACAAGAAAGACTATTAAGATAAGCATTGAGACAAGGCACACCACCCACGGGTTGATTTTTGTGCCGTTCTTCTCCAGGTTGATGGTAATGGGCATGTTCCCCAAAGGGTCGATGATGGCAATGAGGAACACAAACGCCGGCAGCACTTGCCAAATGTCGAAACTGCTGAAAAATTCTGCAAACATAGTTCTGATTAGGAGTTTAGAGTTAAGTATCTGTAAGTTTAATTAAGTATCTGAGATTTACGGGCGGAATAAAGAGCAGGAAATATGGAATAAAAGGTATGGAGCAAAAAGTGTAGTGTAAGAAGTACAAGGTATAGAACGGGAACTAACCACTGACCACTGACCACTGACCACTATTTCCCGCTGCAAAGATACGCTTTTTTGGGCAATTATACAAATTTCTTATAAATAATTTGTGTATTTCACATTTTTTTCGTACCTTTGCACGCTGATTGAATCGTGATTCGTAAATTGTAAATCGTAAATAACAAAGATGATTAACTCTCAAGACGTAAAGAACGGCGTATGTATCCGCATGGATGGGCGCTTGTATTTTGTGATTGAGTTCTTGCACGTAAAACCGGGCAAGGGCAATACCATCATGCGTGTGAAATTCAAAGATGTAGTGGACGGTCGGGTTATTGAACGCCGCTTCAACATTGGTGAGAAACTGGAAGATGTGCGCGTGGAGCGCCGTCCGTACCAATACCTGTACAAGGAGGGTGAGGACTATATCTTCATGAACCAGGAGACCTACGAGCAAGTGCCCATTGCGCACGATTTGATTACGGGTGTGGACTTCCTGAAAGAGGGCTTCGTGGTGGATGTCGTGTCTGACGCATCTACCGACACCATCCTCTTCGCCGAGTTGCCCGCTAAGGTGGAGTTGGCCATTTCCTACACCGAGCCGGGTCTGCGCGGCGACACCGCCACCAACACCCTCAAGCCCGCTACTTTGGAGACCGGAGCAGAGATTCGCGTGCCTCTCTTCATCAACGAGGGCGAGATTGTGCGTGTAGATACCCGCGACGGTTCCTACTGCGAGCGCGTACGCTAATAGAGCGCTTAATAGACCGCTACCTGCTGCGAGGCTGTGCTTCGCGCTGAAAGATAAAGGATAAAAGACTGATTAGTTCCGACTATACGGGCTAATCAGTCTTTTATATTTTGTCCTTCATCTTTTATCCTTGAAAGACTACTCCCTCCCTTTGTAGGGAGGGCAGGGGAGGGTCTTTTCTCCCTTTGTAGGGAGGGTCGGGGTGGGTCATTACAATTTCGCCACGCGCTGTTCGAAGGTGTCGCGGTCGCCCAAGGCGGCATTCCTCACGCGGGCGCGGTAGTTGTATATGGTGTTGGGAGAATAGCAGAGCAGTTCGGCTATCTTGGCGCTGGAGTCAATGCCGAGGCGGATAAGGGCGAAGATACGCAGTTCGGTGGTCAGTCCCTCGCCGGGCTTGGGGTAGATACGCTCTTCGGGCACCAGCAGGGCATTGAAGTCTGTTACGAAATTGCGGTAGAGAGTGAGGAATGTGTGGTCAAACTGGCGGTAGAACTCCGCCATCTCGCGTTTCATAAAGGCATCAGGGTCTTTCTCCCCCGCCTTGCGTGCCATCTTGGTGATACGGCTGATATAGTCGCGATACACTTCCAAGTAGCGGCAGATATACTGCTCCTTGACAAGGTTCGACTCTTCCAGCGAGGCATTGAGCGTGGAGAGTTGGGCATTGAGCGCGGAGAGTTTGCGGTTCATCTCCGCACGCTTGTTGCTGAGCATGTGCAGGCGTTTGTTCTGGCGGATGGTGTAGATACACACGAGCACCAGCACCAGCAGCAGTGCCCCCACGGCGGCAAGGGCGTAGGCTATGCGGCGCGAGAGGATGGACTGCTTGTGGGAATAGGTGCTGTTTATCATCACGCCGAGAGGGTTTATCTGCACGTAGCGCAACCGTGCATTGAAGAAACCGGCGTTGGAGAGGGAGTATTCGATGTAGCGGTGCGCACGCTCCAACTGCCCTTTCTCGTACATTATCTCCGCGAGCATCCACGAGGATCCGTTGTCGGTGATCCCGCTGCGGACATCGGCGATGGCGGATCGCAACAGCCACTCTTGGAAACGCGCGGTGTCGCCCATTTCCCGATAAGTGATGGCACGCTCGTAGGCGAAGATGGCATAAGGGTGCGAGTCGGGGGTCGTGTGTGCGAGCGTGGTGTCGCTCAGGGCAAGTGCGCGCTCAAACTGCTTGGCGTTGCGGGCTTGGATAAGGCGCAGTTTGTAGTAGTCGGACGAAGGGCGGCAGGTCGCCTCATAGGCGTGCAGGAGCGAGTCGAGATAAAGGTCAGACCGATGGAAATAGGACTGCCTGTGTTGCTCCATCTTGCTATACACCGCGGCTTCTCCGTAGAGGTGGTTGAGCGTGGCATGGTAGTCTATGAGCAGGTCGTAGTGCAGGATGGTGTCGCGGTTCAGTTGCTTGGTGTCCTCAAAGCCTTCGCTGTAATAACCGATGGATGCCATGAGGTATATGAGTCGCAGTCGCCCAATCGTGGCGGCGGGTTCTGCGGGTTGCTGCGCGGCGAAATGATAGTGGCGGAGGGCGGAGTCGCACTGGTAAGGCGCATACTCATCGCCGATGGCAAGGTGCGTTTGAGGCGTGGCGGGCAGGCGGCGGAGCGAGTCGATACGGGCTTCGCGCAGGCACAGATAAGTCTGCGACTCCGACAACAGGCAGTCGTACACCGACAGCAGCGAGTCGATGGTGTCGGACGATGCCGAGAACGCGACGACGGAGAAAAGACAAACAAGTAGAATACGCTTCATGCCATTAAGATTTACGATTGTGCCTGCAAAGGTACTGCTTTTTTGCGATATTTGCAAATCCGGGTGCCGGAAACGGCTCGGTCGTTCTCCCTTTATTACCACTTTTTGGAGAGACCGTATCTTTGATATATTACTGATTTATAGTCGATTGCTTTCTCGACCGCTCCACTTTTTCGCCCCCTTGTCTCTTTGCGGATTTGGAAGAGGCAAAAATTTGTTGTACCTTTGCAACGCAAATCAATACAATCTGATACATTATGAAAACACGCACGGAAAGGAGACGATGGTCTCGCCGGATGGTATGCCTGTTGGGCATCATGTGCTCTGCGGCACTGTCGGCGCAAGTCCATGTCAGCGGAACGGTAACCGACGCACAGAAAGAACCCGTGATTGGTGCCTCCGTCTTGGAACGCGGCACGAGCAACGGAACGGTAACCGACTTTGACGGTCAGTTCACGCTGGATGTGGCAAACGAGAAGGCCGTTTTGGAAATCAGTTATGTAGGTATGAAGACACAGACGGTATCGGTGGCAGGCAAGCCTTCGATACAGGTGGTGTTGCAAGAAGACCAGGAAGTGCTGGACGAGGTGGTGGTGATTGGTTACGGCACGCAGAAGCGCAAAGATGTAACCACGGCTATTTCGTCGGTATCGACGGACGACATTGAGAAACTGCCCATTACCTCCGCCGCACAGGCTATGCAGGGCAAGGCGGCGGGTGTTACCGTGGTGAAGCCCAACGGGCAGCCGGGCGCGGGCATGGTCATCCGCGTGCGCGGTACCACCTCCATGAACGGTTCCAACGACCCGCTCTATGTGGTGGACGGAGTGCCGATGACCGATATAGACTTCCTCGCACCCAACGACATCGAGAGCATGCAGATACTGAAAGACGCCTCCTCGGCAGCGATATACGGTTCGCGCGCTGCCAACGGTGTGATTATGATTACCACCAAGGCGGGGTCGGCAAGCAAGGAGAAGATGAATGTTACTTTCTCGATGTACGGCGGTTGGACGCAGGTGAGCAAGCGTATGGAGAGCCTGAATTTTGAGCAATACCGCGAGTACTTGTCCGATTTGGGCTCTACGGTGGTGTTGCCGGACGGGCTGAAAGACGAGACCAACTGGTTTGACGAGACTTACCAGACCGGCTCCACGCAAAACTACCAACTGTCTGTATCGGGCGGCACGGAGAAAGTCAACTATTTCATCTCCGGCGGCTACACCAACGAGGTGGGTATCATCCCCACCACCAAGTACCAGCGCTACAACTTCCGCACGGCGCTGGACGCAGAGGTAACCAAATGGCTGAACATCGGTGCCAATGTGGCGTATGCGTACAGCCAAAACAACGGCGACATCTCTTCGCTGACCGGCGTCGGAGCCAACCGCGGCGGCGTGGTGCTGGCGGTCATCAACACCCCGACCTACGCCCCGATATACGACCCCGAGAACCCCGACTATTACTACACCAATTTCTACGGCGTGAGCAACATAACCAACCCGCTGGAGAACATTGAGCGTGTGAAGAACAACCGCACAAAGAACCATCGCCTTGTGGCGAGCGCAAAAGGTGTCTTCACGCTGTATGATACCAAGAAGTTCAACCGCGGTGATGACTACAACCACTCTTTGAAGTACACCACCACTTTCTCGGAAGACCTGCACATGAACCACTACACCTCGTTCCTCGACCCGCTGACTACCTCGTGGGGACGCAACCAATACGGCGAAGGCAGCGACACACGCCAGACCGATATGGTAACCGTGTGGGACAATGTGGTGGACTACAACGGGCAATATGGCAAGAACGGGCTGAACCTGATGGTGGGCTCATCATGGACAAGCAGCCATTGGAACCAGTCGTATATCGGTGCCAGCCACTTTGCGGATGGCACGGTGCAGACGCTGAACGCTGCCAACAAGATTGACCCGGGAAGCACCGGCACCACCGCCAGCGACTGGGCTATCATGTCCACCTTCGCCCGCGTAAGTTACAACTACGACTCGCGCTACCTCATTTCCGCCAACTTCCGTGCGGACGGCTCATCGAAGTTGTCGCCGGAGCACCGCTGGGCGTTCTTCCCCTCGGTGAGTGCGGCATGGCGCATATCGGGCGAGCGCTGGATGGAGGATGTGAGTTGGATAGACGACCTCAAACTGCGTGCCGGCTGGGGACAGACGGGTAACCAAGGCGGCGTGGGCGACTACGGCTACCTCGCTATGTACGGCTATTCGCGGCAGAACTGGTGGGAGACGGGCAAGGAGCATGCGGTGCCCACCGTCTATCAGTCCTCGCTGCGCAACCCCGACCTGACATGGGAGCGCACCTCGCAGACCAATGTGGGATTGGACTGGAGCATGTTCCACAGCCGACTGAACATCAACTTCGACTGGTACTACAAATATACCACCGATATGCTCATGTCGGTCAGCCTGCCCGCGGGCTCCGCAGCGGTAAGCAGTATTTATCGCAACGAGGGCGAGATGAGCAACATGGGTGTGGAATTCACCATCGTGTCGCACAACTTCGTGCGCAAGAACTTCAAGTGGGATACCCAACTCAATATCTCCCACAACCGCAACCGTCTGGAGAAACTCGCCACGAGCCAAGTCTATTACGATGGCAAGGTAACCGATGTGCTGGCAGACTACTGCGTGCGCAATGCGCCTGGTATGCCTCTCGGCTCTTTCTACGGCTACAAGACGGGCGGTGTGGACTCCGAGACGGGTGAGTTGATTTACTTGGATGTGAACGGCGACGGCGAGGTTACCGCCTCCGACCGCACCTACATAGGCGACCCCAACCCGGACTTCACTTTCGGTATGACCAATACCTTCCAATTCTATGGCGTTACCATTAGTTTCCTGCTGCAAGGCACCTACGGCAACGACATTTTCAATGCCAGCCGCATAGAGACGGAAGGTATGTACGATGCCAAGAACCAGTCCGTGCGCGTGCTCGACCGTTGGCGTCGGCCGGGCATGGAGACCTCAATCCCGAAAGCGGGATTCGACATGCGTATTAGCGACTACTTTGTGGAGGACGGCTCCTACCTGCGCCTCAAAGACTTGACCATAGGGTATGAGTTCTCGGGCGCATGGATGAAGAAAATAGGCATGAGCCGCCTGCAACCTTATTTCTCGGCGCAGAACCTCTTCACCATTACCAAGTACATGGGTATGGACCCGGAGGTGAACCAAAACGGCAACTCAGGTACCGTGCAGGGACTGGACTACGGTACTTATCCGCAAACCCGTTCGTTCGTATTGGGTCTGAACATTGCATTCTAACATGCAATGACCAACATGAAATGACCAATGTGCAACGACTAACATGAAATGACCAACATGAAATCAAAACATATCCTTGCCATAGTGCCCATGATGGCATTAGGCATACTGACCACAGGTTGCGACTTGCAGATTGAGCCGGTGTCCAATCCGTCGGAACTGACCATTGCCACCACGGACACGGCGGGCAGCCAAATCAAGTACAAAGACCGTGCTGCCATTCAAGCGGTGTATCTGAAACTCTACGACTACATGCGCGACAATCAGGAGTATTGGTATCTGGACTACCTGCTCTTCGGCGAGGCACGCACCGACAACGCCTATGCCGGCACCACCGGTGCGGAAGTGGTGCCCGTGGAGACCAACGCGCTCGATGCCTCCAACCCCGATATAGCACGCGACTGGAACGGCTACCTGAATGATATTGCGCACGCCAATGTGGTGATTGCCAATATCGACCAAGTGCCCGACCCCTCTTTCAGCGACCAAGAACGCAAACAATGGAAATCGGAGGCACTCATCTTCCGTGCAATGATGATTTTCGACCTCGCCCGCTGGTTCGGCAATATACCGCTCAACCTGACCGAGGCTCCCGACATCACGGCGGACAACATTGAGGAGGTCTATCCCCTCTATTTCCCGTCGCCCGTAACGCAGGACTCTGCTTACCATCAGGTCATCCTCGACTTGGAGGAAGCCCTTCCCTATGCGCCTGCACTGGATGCCAACGACAAACGCAAGTTGAGCAAGACGGTGGCACGCGCTCTGCTCGCCAAGGTCTATGCCGAGTTGGGCGATTGGGACAATGTGGTGCGCTATGCCGATGAGGTGTTTGCCGACGGTATTGCGCTGGAACCCGACTATGCCGACCTCTTCGGTTTTGATGCTACCCTCAACGATGCTACTGTGCGCAACTCGCGCGAGAGTATATTGGAGATGCAATACACCGCTGCCAGCGGCAACTGGGTAACATGGATGTTCGGACGCAACCTGTCCAACTGGGACGAGTCGTTCACGTGGGCAAAGTGGATTACCCCCTCGCGCGACCTTATCAACGCCTTTGCCGCCGCAGGCGACACCCTGCGCTGCAACCAGACCATAGTCTATTACGACTGCGCATGGCAGAACTACTACCCCGCCGACCACTATCCTTTCATGTACAAGACCCGCTCGGCGTACAACAGTATCATCAAACTGCGCGGTGCCGACATCCTGTTGCTGAAAGCCGAGGCTTTGGCACACAAAGGCGACTTGGCAGGGGCGGTGGCGCTTGTCAACCAAACACGCAACCGCGCCAAAATAGGCGACTTGCCCTCTTCGCAGACGGGCAGCCAAGAGCAGGTGCTCAATGCCGTGCTCAACGAGCGTCGTCTTGAGTTGGCGCTGGAAGGGCAACGCCTGTTCGACCTCATTCGTTTCGGCAAGTTGTTGGAAACGATGAACGGCATTAACAACCGCGACGAAGGTCGTCTGCCGCAGGCTCGCCCCTTTGTGGAAGCACATAGGCTGATGCCCATTCCGCAAACGGCACTCGACCAAAACGCCAACCTGCAACAGAATGACGGCTACTAACATGCAATAACCAACATGAAATAACCAATATGAAAATGACTGACATGAAATGGAAATATATCCTTTGGTGCGGCATCGCAATGCTGTTGGCTGCCTGCCAACCCGATAACTATCGTAAGGTCTATCCCGCGGGAAATCCCTCCGTGGAAGCCAAGTTGCTCACGCAGGAGGTGCTGTTCGGGCAGGACACGATCGTGTTCTCCGTCGCGGTGAACGAGACCCAAACGCCGCTCTCTACCCTGCGCGTGAAAGTGATGGTCGGCGTGAATGTGGTTGCCTCCGAGGAGTTGCGCACCCGCGACTACCATTATGCCGACACGCTCCGTTATGCCGTACCGTTCGGAGCCAACATGCCCGAGGGCGAACAGGTCAAAGTCTATCTCACTGCCACCAATGTGGAGGGTACCGCCACCGACTTTATCCTCTCCGGCTGCGTGGGACACCGTCCTGCCATTGAGACGCTCTATATCATGCCGCCCACCATCGACTATACCGCGCTGGGCAAGGGCAAGCAGATGGCGCAGGAGGACGACCGCTTCGTGGCATACGGACTGGGCTTCCCCAAGAGCATGCAGTGCCTGCTCGCCGTGGTGGGCACCAAGTTCGGGCGCGTGGACTGGACACATCCTGTCTTCGGCATGCTGAACGGCAAACTGTCGCTCATCACGCAGGCGCAGTTCGAGGCAGGCGAGGCGACCGCCATCACCATCGAGGACGACCAGGTGGAGAGCATAGACACCATTGTTTTCAACCCGCTCACCTTTGAATTGACCTACAGCGGCAAGGTGGCGCAACCCGTTACCACGCTCGATGTGATGAACGATTTGGCGGAAGAACCCGCCTCTATCACCTCCACCTCCGTGCGCAAACTCTATCGCGGTGCAAAGGTCTATTTCGCCAAAGACTCGGAGTTTACGCTCACGGGTGTGCAGAACGCGGAAACGGCTTGCAACTACGACTATATGGAATGGCTCGGCGGCGACAAAGTGAAGTGGCTCGGCGAGACGGGCATGTACAACACCTACTACCACCTTGCCGGCGATTATATCGTTATCGAACCTTTGGCTGACGCCGTCTATCCCGACGCGATGTGGCTGTGCGGTGTTGGCATGGGGCAACCCACAGCCGCGCCCGAGGTAACTTCCGGATGGGGCTTCGACTCGCCCAACCAGAACCTCGCTGCACGCACTGTCGCTCCGAAGATTTACCAGTTCACCGTCTATATGAAGAACACCCCCGACGCGGAGCACCCGGGATTCGGTTCCGTCAACTTCAAGTTCTTCCACCAGCATGGCTGGGGCGGAGAAGAAGCCAGCACCGACTACACCATTAGCGGACTGAACATCATCGCCAGCACCGAGGAGAGCAATGTGGGCAACTGGTGGGCAAGCGATGAGGAGTTTGAGGGTATCTACCGCATCACGCTCAACATGAACAATATGACCAACACATACGAAAAGATAAAATGAAAATGTTTCTCTATTGCGCAAGTTTATTGCTGGGGCTGTTGCTTGCCGCATGCGACCCCAAGCCTGTAACGCCGCCCGCGGATCAGCCCGACACCGTTGCTGTCCGCGATGTGGCAACGTTCATCACCACCGCCGACAACACCATGCACTTCACCGCTGTCGGCAAGGACTTCGCCGAGGGGTTGAATATGTCGCCCGAGCAGACGCTCACGCTCAACCCCAATCTCCGTTACCAGACCTTCGACGGCTTCGGCGCCGCTATCACGGGCGCCACGGCATACAACCTCAGGCAGATGCCCGCCGACCGCCGCGAGAAACTGCTGCGCGAGACTTTCAGCGTCCAGGACGGCATGGGATACAGTTATGTGCGCGTACCCATAGGCGGTAGCGATTTCAACGCCCATTCCAACTACGACTACACCTGCTGCGATACGGAGGGTATCGACCATTTCGCACTCACGTCCGATGAGTTGGACTATATCATCCCCGTGCTCCGCGAGATACTGACCATCAATCCCGACCTGAAAGTGATGGGCTCCCCGTGGAGTTGCCCGCGCTGGATGAAGGTGGACGATATCCAAAAGAAGAACCCCTACAACGAGTGGGTGGGCGGCTACCTCAACCCCGACTACTACCAAGACTATGCCTCCTATTTCGTCCGTTGGATACAGGCGTTCCAAGCCGCAGGCGTGGCTGTCACCGCCATTACCGTGCAGAATGAGCCGCTCAACTGGGGCAACTCCATGTCGCTCTACATGCCGTGGGATCAGGAGCGCGACTTCATCAAGACTGCCCTCGGTCCTGCATTCCGCAACGCGGGTTTGCAGACGCAAATCATCTGCTTCGACCATAACTACAACTACGACGACAAGCAGGACCAGAAGCAGTATCCCCTCAAAATCTACGCCGACGCCGACGCGGCGCAGTACATTGACGGCGCGGCGTACCATAGTTACGGCGGCAGCCCGACCGAACTGGATGTCATCCACAAGGCGGCACCCGACAAAAACCTCTATTTCACCGAGCAGTCTATCGGCACGTGGAACTACCAAAGTTTCAGCCAGTCGCTCATGTCGGAGATGAAGAACACCTGTATCGCCACCGTCTCGCGTTGGTGCAAGGCGGTCATCGTGTGGAACTTCATGCTCGACGACCAGGGAGGTCCCCACGGCGGAGCCGGGGCATGCTCCACCTGCTACGGCGCGGTGGATGTGTCCTCCAAGGACTACACCACCCTCACCAAGCGCAGCCATTTCTATGCCATAGGGCACCTCAGCAAGGCATTCAAAGCGGGCTCCACCCGTATCGGCACATCCGGCTATCTGCCGACCAATGTCTCGGCTGTGGCGGCGGAGAACCCCGATGGCACCTATGGTCTGGTATTGCTCAACGAGGGCAGCGAAGGCGTGTCCTTCACCATTGACGACGGCAACCGTCATTTCCTCATCACCCTACCCGCGGAAAGTATCACCTCATGCGTTTGGTAAAGCACCATATATTGCCTTTGGTTCTGGGGGCGTGCCTCCTGACTTCTTGCTCCGCGGACGCACCGCTGCGCCTTGCCACCGCGGAAGGGGAGGCCACCTTCGACCTCTTTGTCCGTTTGCAGCACGAGTTTCCCCCTACTCGCGATAGCCTGACCGTTATTTTCGACCACTCGCTGGCGCACGAAGGGTTGCACGAACAGGGAGCCCGCGCACTGCTCTCCTACCGTGAGAACATGCCCCGCCTTATCGACACCTTGCAGCAGCGCGGTTACCGTGTGGTGCTTGTACCCAACCGACCTGCCGACAACTTCAACGAAACGGACATGGCAGATATGGAGGAGGTCAATCGGGAAATGCAACACTGGACGCACACCGAATGAAGAGTTAGTGATTAGTTAGCGATTAGTTAGTGATTAGTTAGTGATTAGTTAGCGATTAGTTAGTGATTAGTTAGCGATTAGCGGGTGATTAGCGGGTGATTAGCGGGTGATTAGCGGGTGATTGTCGATACGCTGCCGTAGCAGAAAGCCAACCTCGCCGACACAAGTTGCCGCACATGTGAGAATTACACACACAATGTTTGATAGTATTAACCAACAAATTTATTACCGTTATGAAAAAGTTTTACGCTTTTGCAATGGCATTGGTAGCCGCAGCGGCTGTCAGTGCAGAGACCACGACCTACAGTCTGGTAGGACACAGCCTGATTGGTTGGGATGTAAACAAAGCACAAGAGTTTACGGAAACCGCTACGCCGGGCACCTATGAACTCACGGTAGATGACCTCTACGGCGAGTGCAAAATCTCGGTTAACCATGAATGGGAGCCCATGTTCGGAGCCGTCAACTCGGGCGACAGCATCCTGCCGGGCGACACCTACACGCTCAACTACCGCGCTGTAGGTGCTCCCGATATACCCAACATAAAGATTGGTAAGCCCGGCTTCGGCTACAAGAATGCACTTCTCCGCCTCGTGGTAACCGCTGACGATGCGGCTACGCTCACCTTCGTCTCCGGCGAGGAGTACGACCGTACCGCATTGCCCGACACTTACCAGATTGTGGGCGGCTTCACCAACAACTGGAGTACAGCCGATGCTATCCAGTTTGAGGAGGTGGAAGGTGTGCTCACCGCTACGGTGCCTAACCTCAACGGTGGCTTTAAGGTTATCAAGAACCGCGGATGGGACGAGCAATGGGCTACCAACTGGGAGACCAATGCCGGACTGGAGATGAATGTGCCCTACACCCTCGGTGCGAAAACGGATTCCGACCCTGCCAATCTTATGCTCGCCAACCCCTTTGCTACCTACGACAACGCTGTGCTCACCCTCGCTCCGCAGGAGAATGGCGACATGGTGCTCACTCTCGTTGGCGGCACTTTCAAAGTAATGGAAGCCGACTGGTTCCTCCCCGGCGTTAAACTCGGATGGGAGTGCAAAGAGGCACAAAAATTCGCACCCGTGGAAGGCAAGACCAATACCTATGAATTGCTGGCAGCGGAGTTCAACGGTGCCTTCAAGGTTGTCTATGGCAACTGGGCGATTGAGTTTGGCGCCACCAAGGACGGAGAGACGGCTAACCCGTGGAAAATCAACGAGGAATACACCTGCCGGATTAAGGGCAGCGACATTCCCGCTGCCACAGAAACCATCTACACTGACTGCACCATCACCCTTGTGGTGGATTACGAGAATGTAGTGGTGAAAGTGCTCATCGCATCGGAAATGACGGCATTGGAGAACACCTTCCTCTCCGATCCCGCCACCAAGGTGATTGAGAACGGCCAACTCATCATCATCAAGAACGGCATTCGCTACAACGCTCTGGGTACCGTCCTCTAACAGACAAAAGACCATTTCGCTAAAAGATAAAGGATGAAAGATGATTACCTTCGTCTGTTTGTCTCTCATCCTTTATCCATTGTCCTTAACCATTTAAAACATACCTCATATGAAAAAATCATTTATTATGCTATTTGCCTTATTGGCAACGCTATCTTTAAGTGCTACACAGTATGCTTTCATCGGGGGAAGCATAGGTTGGACGTATGATAACGCACGCAACTATGTATTCCATCTTATTGGAGGGGAAACCAATCTATATACCATTACGATAAACGAAATTTATGGTGATATTAAACTTGTAGATGTAGATGCCGCTGAATGGAGTGTACAATATGGTGCCTACCAATCCGGTCAATCTATAGCAAAAGGGGGAAACTATGGGCTGAAAGCAAAAAATGGCACCGACGAACCACAGAACCTGACCATAGGCGGCGCTGTTTACAAATACACTGACGCCACCTTCACCTTGGAAGTGCAAGAAAATGGTTCACTTGTCCTCAACTTTGTTTCTGGCACCACTGCTCTGCGGGATGATGCAACAGTACAAATAGTAGGAGACTACAATAGTTGGAAATTGGAAGACGCTGTACAATTTGAGGCTAATGGCGAAGGAGTGCTCTGCGCGACCATTCCTTCCTATAAGGGTTCTTCCAAACTGGTTGTTAACCGTAGTTGGACGGGAGCCTACGGCTCCAATGGGACACTTATGTCAGTAGGTACCCCCTATGTGCTGGCTTCCAATGGAGGTAATTTGTTCTGTACCAATCCGTTTCTTGTTTATACCGATGTGCAACTCACGCTCACGTTTGGCAATAATGATGAGGTTATTCTGACAGCAGTGGGAGGTACAGTATCTACCACGGAATACGAGATTCCTCAAACCCTCCGTTTGACGGGAACCGCATTTAGTTGGAGTCTTGAAGATGAGAAACAAATAATGCAGCCCGTGGATGGTGTCCCCTACACTTATTCATTGACGTGCGCTACTATCAAGGGAGACCTCAAACTGACGAACGGCACGTGGGAATGGTTCTTTGGGAAAAACGCCGATGGCGACAAATGGGTAGTGAATAAAGAGTACACCATGGGCTTCCTCACGGATAATCTCCAAGCCACCAGTGATACGGAATACACCGATGTTACCATCACCGTAGTGCTTGATGTGGAAAACGGGACAGCCAAACTCACTATCCGTGACACCGATTCACCGACTGCATTGTCAGAACCTGTCCTCTCGAATAGAGCAACCAAGCGCATAGAGAATGGCCAACTTATCATCATCAAGAACGGTGTCCGCTACAATGCATTGGGATCATTGCTATAAAGTTTGTGCAGAGCGGAGGAATACCGCTCTGCATACCTAATTAAAACATCATAAGGAGAACATTAACATGAAAAAAACAGGAATTGTAGTCAGTCTTTTGTGTATGGCGCTGATGGCTACGGGTCAAACAGTCGGCAACTCATACTACTTTGACTTCGGCATGGATGGCTCTTCGCGGGGAGAATTAACTGAGGGACCGGATGTCAACGGTCATTATTGGAACAACATTTCGCAAGTGGGTACTAACAATAAAGTGGATCAGTCTGCATCCTATTCATTGGTGGATGCAGACAGCCTGCTTTCTGACTATACACTGACGCTCACTGGGGCGGCTTTCACCTGCAATGGGATGTCAGGCGGTGGAGGCTTGCTTGCGCCCTCTGTCGAAAACTTGGGAGATTTGGCCATTGCTACCGCTACGGAAGATTATTTCTTTGCTAGCAACTCTGAGCATTGCACCATACTCTTGAAAGGGCTTGATGTGAACAAAGGCTACCAGTTCAAGATCTTTGGTAGCCGTAGCGCAACGGATGTACGAATAGCAGACTACACTTTGCGCGGACGATGGGCGGTGCAAGGTTCTTTGCAGGTAGCGGGAACGGACATGGGTGGAAGCGGCATAAACCAAAATACCGGCGACATCTATACCTCTCCCATCATCTTTCCTGATGCCGACGGGACAATCAGTATCACGGTGCATCGCCAATATGCAGGAAGCGGAGCCTACTTCCCCATCAACTGTATGCGAATGCAGGAGATAACGAATGTGCCATCCCCTGCTTGTGAACTATATATTGACTGCGGACATTCCGACGGCAGCAACGGAGAACTCACCCCCTCGCCTGACGCCGGCGGAATCTATTGGAACAACCTGTCTGACAACACTACCTCCGCAGCGGCAGTTTCCTTGGTTTCTACCGACAACACTGCTACGGGGATACAAGTAACGATCACGGGATCGTTTCAGAGAAACGGGTACAATAATGGAGGATGTGTAGCGGATGCTTATTCGGAATACTTGCATGCTTTCGGGCAAAAAAGCGTGATGGGCGATTATTTCTTCGTCTCTGCTTCGGGAAATGGAAAGATGCTTTTCAGCGGTATGAACCCGAACAAAGCCTATGTGTTTTCTGTAATAGGTTCCCGGGCATACAATAGTAGTTTCGGACAAACGGTCGCTCGGCTGAATATCAGTGGCTTGAATAATAGTTCGTTCACCCATCATACGGGAGGTAACGGGCTCTGTTATAGCGGTGCTACAAATGGGTGGAACGAAGATGCTTTCTCTGTCTCGGAGCCGGTATTCCCTAATGAACAAGGTGAAATCACACTTTCGCTGACAGCCGACAGAGGGTCGTATGTGCACATCAATGCTATCCGGATAGAAGAATATACAGGGCTGATACCTTCCGGTTACCACACATCACTCACTCTCGCCGGCACCGGTGTGGAAGACAATACTGTTCAGATGCATTTGTTGGGCGCCAAAGGGGCTACACAAAGCAAGCACTTCGAAACATTCTGCCAACTCACACAAGGGGGCTCCATCCAACTGATGGATGAGAACAGCGAAGTATTGTATGCATCAACCGTAGCGGAAGAAACCGGTATTTATCGTGTCCAAGTAAATACGGACAATCCGACACCCGTACTGACCAAAATTACGCGCATGGGATTTGTGGGCAACATAACCACCGAAGGATGGACTCCAAGCGGTATGGAGATGACTTATGTAGGTCATGGTGTATGGCAGGAACAACTGGAGTTGCCTGCTTATTCTGGAAGCGATGCGGAGCGTGGAGAATGGTGTTTCAATAGCAGTTGGGATGCGCAAATCAAGATGTTCGAGAATATCGAAGGCGCGGTGGGTATCAGCGATGATGCCACATTGTGCGGGTTCGCTGTCAATGATGTTTATCAGTCGCACGGTACCCTGAATGTAACGCTTGACTTGCGTAACTTCACCTATTCTTTCCAATGTGTGGATATAGATGAAACTAAGATAACTTTCTTTGGGTCATCGGTTTGTCACGGGCAGGGGGCTGCGAACATGCAGGGTTATGCTTACCAATATATGCAAACCAATGATCGGTTCACCTACTCCAATACATCGATCAATGGCAATAATACCACTAACCTGCTCAACCGTTTTCAAGGGCATCTCATTGGAGATTGCGGCAGATATGTGGTGATCGGCTTAGGTTTGGGCAATGAAGGACTGCACGAAGCGACGGACAAGCAGGCAATATATAATCAGTGGAAAACCAATATGCAGCAACTCATCCGCCAAACACAAGATGAAGGGAAGCAGGTGGTGGTTACAAACAACTACCCTCGGGGAGATTATGATGCCGACGACTATGCCTATGTCAAGCAAATGAATATCGAGATGAATACATGGGGCGTGCCGGTGGTCAATTTCTTGGGAGCACTTGATAACTGTGAGGGGAACGGACAATGGGCTACGGGCTATCAGGTGGATGGTGATATATACCATCCTAACGATCTGGGACATACCGAATTGATGCACAGTATAGTACCCTCGTTATTTGACGCATTGGCACAAGGTGTTTCCCTACCTTCCCGACAAACCACGCAAGGCACAGATATGTCATCATCGTCTTTGTCTTTCACGCCGGAGGGTACAATCCACTCGTTCACTATCGCGCTGCGCGTAAAAGCAGCCGCTGCAGTCGCAGTCGTTCGTTTGATCACCTCCGATGGCAATAGGATATTGTCGCTTCCTGCCGAGGAAGCGGATGGCGAATGGCATACCATAGCCATCAGCCATTACTATGCCGCAGGAAAAACATACTACTATGTGGACGGTGCACTAAAACAAACGGTCGATGAACAGTTGGTTTTGCAATCTGCCGCTATAGAACCGGTCAAGGCAACGGTGGCAGACCTAATGCTTTTCAGGGCGGGAATGAACCGGGAGGAGCATGCTGTACTGTGCGATGCTTCCCAAGAAATGCTCGCCTCAATGGAACTCTATTGCCCGTTGAATGATGGTGAAATAACCAACTATGCTCAATCGCTCAACACGCTTACTTTTCAATCGAATGTTACTACATCCACAGAAAACACATTGCAGAACGATGCAAACAACGGGTATTACGATTTGCTGGGACGCAAAGTGGATATACCTGCGGAAAACAGTATTGTTATCACTCCTGAAAACAAAAAAATAATCCATTTATGAAACCTGCTTTCTTTTCGCTCTCCCGATGTATCGGAACCGGTTTGATGTTGCTGTGCTGGTGCGTGGGTGTGTCTGCCCAGGTATATCTTGATGCCTCTGCTCCTGCGGAGCAGCGCGTGGAGGACGCACTCTCCCGTATGACCACGCAGGAGAAGATAGCCCTTATCCATGCGCAGTCCAAGTTCTCCTCCCCGGGTGTGGCACGCCTCGGCATACCCGGACTATGGTGCACCGACGGTCCCCACGGTATCCGTCCGGAGGTGCTGTGGGACGAGTGGGAGCAGGCAGGATGGACCAACGACTCCTGCATCGCTTTCCCCGCACTCACCTGCCTCGCCGCCACATGGAACCCCAACATGGCATTGCTCTACGGACAATCCATCGGAGAAGAAGCCCGCTACCGCAACAAAGATGTGTTGCTCGGTCCCGGCGTGAACATTTACCGCACCCCTCTCAACGGGCGCAACTTCGAGTATATGGGAGAGGATCCCTGCCTCGCCGGCACCATGGTGGTGCCCTACATACAGGGCGTGCAGGCACAGGGCGTTGCCGCCTGCCTGAAACACTATGCGCTCAACAACCAGGAGGTGGATCGCCATTGGGTCAATGTCTCCGTTTCCGACCGTGCGCTCTACGAACTCTACCTGCCTGCTTTCCGTGCCGCCGTGGTGGAGGGCGGAACATGGTCTATCATGGGCTCCTACAACCGCTATCGCCATCAGTATGCCTGCCACAACCAATACCTCTTGCAGGATATCCTCCGCGGGGAATGGCACTTCGACGGGGCGGTCATCTCCGACTGGGGAGGCACCATGCAGACCGACGAGGCCATCCGCAACGGGCTCGACCTTGAGTTCGGCACATGGACGGACGGGCTCAACGACGGCACATCCAACGCTTATGATGTATATCATCTCGCCATGCCATACCTCAAGAAGATACAGATCGGCGAGGTGGGTACCGGGGAGTTGGATGCCAAGGTGCGCAATGTGCTGCGTCTTATCTTCCGTACCTCGATGAACCCGCACAAAGGCTTCGGATCCATGGCATCGGAGGCGCATATCGCCGCCGCCCGCCGCATAGCGGGCGAGGGAATGGTGCTGCTCCGCAACGATCGGCAGACCCTGCCCATTGTATCGGCAAACAAACCCAATCCCGTCATCCTCGTAGTAGGTGAGAATGCCATCAAGCAGATGACCGTCGGGGGAGGCTCTTCCTCGCTGAAAGCCAAGTACGAAGTGTCGCCGCTGCAAGGCATCCGCACCCGTGCCGGGCAGGCAGGCTATGAGGTCATATACTGCCGCGGCTATGTGGGCGATACAAGCGGAGAATACAACGGAGTTACCACGGGGCAGTCGTTGGCAGACGACCGCACACCCGAAGAATTGCTGCAAGAAGCCGTGGCAGCAGCCGGGAAAGCGGACTATGTCATTTTCGTAGGAGGGTTGAACAAGTCCCATCAGCAAGACTGCGAGGACGGCGACCGCACGCAGTACAACCTCCCCTACGGGCAAGACGCGCTGATAAGCGCGTTGGCGGCTGCCAACCCGCGCACAATAGTAGTCTCTGTATCGGGCAACGCCCATGCCATGCCGTGGGCACAGCAGACGGGCGCCATCGTGCAGGCGTGGTACAGCGGTTCGGAAACGGGCAACGCGCTGGCGGATATCCTCTTCGGAGATGTGAACCCCTCCGGCAAACTACCCTACACCATCATGCCCTCGCTCAACGACTATCCCGCCCACCAATACGGCGACCGCGCCTATCCGGGAGTGGACAAGGAAGTGGAGTACTGCGAAGACTTGTTCGTGGGGTACCGCTATGCCGACCTGTACGGCTCCAAACGCCCGTTGCAGTACAAGGCACTCTTCCCCGCGGACAACGGACAGCCCGCCACCGAAAAGACCATCCGCGTGGTGCCGCCCAAGCACGCACCCCTCTATCCCTTCGGCTTCGGACTGAGTTACACCACCTTTGCTTACGGCAAGCCCGCGCTCTCGGGCGACACGCTGCGCGTTACCGTTACCAACACGGGCAACCGCGCAGGACAGGAAGTGGTGCAACTCTATGTCGCAGATAAGAAAGCATCGGTAGTGCGCCCTGTCAAGGAACTCAAAGCCTTCCGGAAGGTCAGTCTCCAAGCCGGAGAATCGTGCTGTGTCACCTTCCTTATCACGCCCGAGATGTTGCAGTTCTTCGATGCTGCCCGACACCAATGGTGCGCAGAGCCGGGCGACTTCGACCTGCTCATCGGCAGCAGCAGCCGCGACATAAAGGGAAAAGCAACCTACCGCTTGTAGGATAAAAGACCGCTTACTGCATTCGCTAAAAGATAAAGGATGATTGTCAATCATCCTTTATCTTTTGTCATTTACGGGGCTAATCGGTCTTTATCTTTTTCCTCTGTCTATATCCTGCCAGACCATTTCTACTTGCTCACAGCGCACTTCATCCAGCGGGGCGGATCGGAATTTCACCTTGCGGAAGTCGATATGCTTCAGGTCGAGACAGCGTATGCGGCTGTTGTGCATGGTGCGGTAATAGATGCGTCCGCCTTGCATGTCGGTGGCTATCGTCCATTGGGTGGCACTCGGGATGTCGGGCACCGTCTCTCCCTCGCCAAACTGAATGCCCACGGGGATGTCAAAGTTGTTGAGGATATGAAACGCCTGCATCACGGTCTCGGATGCCGTAGGCAGCGTAGGGGCGGTGGCTTGGAAGAACGCCGCACGCACGAAGCGCGAAGGCGGGGTCATATCCCCCGGCAGCCCGTGCAAGCCTCCGCCGCCGCCAAACGCCTGCAGCGACAACTCGCCCACCTGTGCACGCGGGATAGCCCCTGTACGCAGGTTGATGTAGTTGTTGAGGTTCGTCAGGTGCCATTCAAAGCCCGGAGAGTTGGTCAGCACACCCAAAGTATTCTCATAGAAGCGCACCTGCTGTCCGATGACCTCCACCACCACCTGTCTGCCCGTGCGGTCGGCTATGCGCCAATGCACCGTGGATCCCCGCGGGTCGGTGGCTACGATACGGACGCGTTGCAGGGTTGCAACCGCCTCATCCACGCTGGCGCAGCGGCTCAGTAACCACGACACCACTTGCATGTCGCTGATGCTCTCATCCACCAGCGTGCTGTCGAAAGGTTCATACTCGCCGTAGTTCGGGAAGTAGAACAAGCCTGCGGCGAAGCCCGCCTCGTTCATTCCGTCCACCACAAACTCATCGCGCTCTACCGCCAAACCCGCATAGCCGTACTTGGCGGTGAAACGCATGCCGTCTTTCTGTCCGCCCGGGGTAAAGGACTGCTGCCGATAGCCCCGCGGCACCAGCACGTAGCGGCTGTTCAGGTCGCTGCCCGCCCATTCTATCGTGCGGGCTATCACCGGCGAACCGTCTGCCGCACGCAGAGAGATACCTGTGCAAGCCTCCGAGGGCTGCACCCACAAGACCATACCGATGGTCAAACACAAAAGGAAAAACTTTTTCATAGTTGTAAAAGGTTAAGGGTAAAACAAAATACAAGTAGCGGATGAAGAAATACCGCTACTTGTATTGCTACAAATAATGTGCCAATTCCCGACCGACCCGCGCAATTTGCCGGCGGGGAATCGGAGGATTATTCAATGGTCTCTCCCAGCACCGTGTAGGTTTTTCCCTCGCGCTCGATGATCAGTACGCCGTTCTGCATGTACTTGCGTACCTGTGTCGGAGTGGCGCTTTCCGTCTGCGAGATACCCTGCATGCTCTGGAGCACGTCGTAGTAATTCGTATAGAGGAATACGTCGGGGAATGCAGGATTGGTGAGCAGGCAAATCACGTCGTCGAAAGGCTTCAGGAAGGTGGCTACACCGTTCTCCATGGTGTATTCCGTGCCCTCGATCAGCACTTCGCCCTCCCACTCGTAGGTGTCGTAGTTATATACCGGCTCGCCCAAGTACCATGTGAAGACGGTGGCGCTGTCGCCTACCATTGCCTGCGTGCTCAGGTCGATGGTCTTCTCATCTACCAAGGGAACGTCCAGCATAGCCTGGTTGCTGTAGTTGTACACGCTGTACTGCGACAGGATAGGTGGTAAGGTGCTGAAATCGAATTGGTTAGCCACGATACTCAGCACTTTCAGTCCCTCCAGCGAAGCCACGTCAAGGGTGTGCAGATAGTTGTAACTGAGCCCCAACTGCTGCATGTTAGGCACCGTAGTGGAATCCACCTGAATGGCCGTCAGTTCGTTCACACTGAGGTCCAGGTACCATAGATGGGGGTTCTTCAGGGTAACGGACGAAATCATGTTGTTCGCCGCTCCTACCAGCCCCAGTCCTGCGTTCCGGCTCAGGTCCAGCGTGGTAAGTCGGTTGTCCGAGAGCGCCACGGAATAGAGGTTCTGGAAGTCGCTCAGCGGGAAGTCGGTCAGGGCATTGCCCGACAGGTTCAACTCGCGCAGGAGGTTTTTGTTCTCCGGCACGATGAGGTTCGCGAGTCCCGCGTTGCGCAGCGTCAGAGTGCTTGCCAGCAGTTTGGAACCGTCGAAGGAGGTCAGCGTAGCCCCGCTTATGCTGAATACGGAAACCGTATCAGTGGGCTCGTAGGTATAGACGTTCACCGTTGCGCCCTTGTAGGTGGTGGCATCGAACAGGCGATAGGTCGTTCCCAACAGGTATTGCACCACGTTGCCGTTGCCTTCCCAGTCGAAATAGACCGATGTACCCGCTTTGGCGGCAGCCAGCGAGAGCGATACGGCATCGCTGTCGTTTGCCGTAACGAAAGTGGCGATGATGTTGGTGGGCATACCTGCCACCAGCATCTTGGTGGTTTTCAGCACTTTATTCCCCGTAAAGGCAGGGTAAGCGGGGTGAGAAATCTCGCAATAAACCGTCCCCAACTCCTCATCCAAGAAGCGGGTAAAGCCGTTGTTCATCGAGTAGTCCGTACCTTCCACCAGAGCCGTTCCGTCCTCTTTGCGCCAGTTCAAGACGGTGTTTTGGTCGTTGATGGTTACCAACTGCTTGCTCAAATCGGCGCAGGGTCCCATCGTGGCAATCTGTATGTCCGCCTGCGGCGCATACAGGTAGCCCGCCTCGGTCAGTTTGTCGTTGTGGCGGGGCAGGTTAGCCAGCGTGAAGAGGTTGTCGGTGATGTCCATATACCGAATGTTGTCCTCCTCCGGCAGGATAATCTCCGTCAGTTGGTTGTTCGACGCGCGTACCGTATCCAACGAGGAACAGTGCTGGAAATCCAGCCGCTCCATCTCGTTGTCCGACACATCCAGTGTCACGAGGTTGTCGGCATCCGAGAAGTCGATGTCGCCCAGTTGGTTGTGCGCCGCATTGAAATGCAGCATCGCCAACAGCGGGCTCAACTTGAAGTTGTCGGCATAGTAACCCGTGTTGCTTATCGAGTTGTAACTGATGTCCAGGGTGTGGAGCAGGTTCTTGTTGAAATAGTCGGTCTCGCCTTCGAGGTTGAGCGTGGTCAGGTTGTTGTGGCTCAAATCCAGCACCTCGAGCAGACGGTTGTAGGTCAAATCAATGGAATAGAGCGATGTGTTGGAGAGTGTCAGTTCCTTCAAACTGTTCAGTTGTTTCAGGTCGATGGAGGACACGTAGAGGTCCTTGATACTCAGCGCGGAGATATTGGTGCCATCGGGCACGTAGATAGCCACGGGACCGTAGCCCTTGGTGGCGCTCACGTTGGCTTTCACGGGTGTTGTCGCCGAGGTAGCCACGAAGGGGGTCAAAGTTTGCGTACCCAAATCCACCCAGAAGGTGATGGGATTCTCCTCGGTGGCACCGTGCAAACCGACGGCGAACGAGACGGATGTCTCGTAGGTGGTGAACGACATCACCTTGGTCGGCTGTCCGTACTCTGCCGCGGTCTTTATCATAAACGGCTCGCTGAAGAGATCCGACACGGGGAAGCCCGAGTTGCTGAACTCTATCACCACGCTGTCGGCATACGCCTTCTTCAAGGTTACCACGCCCGTTTCGGGGTCGAAAGAGTAGTAACTGTCATCCAGCAGCACAAAAGAGTCGGTGGTGTTCATGGGGATGGCATACATGATGGCATCCGTCAAGAATCCCTCCCGCAACACGCGTTTGCTGAAGTCGATGGTCGTCCCTTCCTTGTAGGCGGGCTCCATCGGGAGGTCGCGCTGTGCATACTGATAGTCTTGCCACACGTCGGAATCCAGAGGCAAGGTAACAAAGTCCATGCAGTTGTTCTGGATATGCACGTAGTTCAGATAGTTCTGGTTCGACAGGTCTATTTCCGTCAGATAGTTATTGCTTGCGTCCAGCGACACCAGTCCTGCGGAGTCGGTGGGGGTAGGATGATAGAACTTCAGGGTGGTCAGTGCGTTCCCTGCGCAGTTCAGGCGGTACAGCCAGCGGCTGTTCGACACGTCCAGCGTCTTCAACTTGTACGCGCCCTTGTTCACAAAACCCGACACATGGGTGCAGTATAACTCCAGCAACTCCTTGTTTTGGCTCAAGTCCAGTTCCGTCACCTTGGTCTCGCTTACGTTCAAGATACGCAGATGGGGGTTCTTGGTTACGTCCACGCTCTCCACGTCGGTCATCTCCAATGTCAGTTGCATCAGGTTGGGACACTGGGTCGGGTCTATCTTCCTCAGCGTACGGGTGTAGTAGGCATCGAAGGATCGCAACTCGGGGTACTTGGTGAGGTCGAAGTTCGGGTCAAGGTAGCCCACCATCGGCATCTCGAGCAACAGCAACGAGGGCTTGTCGCCAACCACCAGCGGAGTGGCCTCCGTAAAGGGGTTGTCCGAGACGTAGAGCGCACGCAGTTTGGTGTTCTTGCTCAAGTCCAAATCCTCCAACTCGTTGTGGTTCAGGTTCAGAATATCAAGGTTAGGCAGTTGAGTAAGGTCGATGGAGGTCAGGTAGCACCCCTCGGCGTTGATGTACACTATGGCGTCGGGTTTGTCGCAGTAGATACGGACGATGGCGTTCTTGTCCACCGTGCAGTAGATAAGCGTGCCTGCCGTGCTGTCTTCGGGAACGGCTTTCAGTTCATACTCCACCTTGCCGAAACCGCAGTCCACGTCCAAATACATATCCTCTACGGCACCTATCACCAACGAAATCTGGTTGTTCGCTCCTGCATTCTCGTAGATGTTGGTGTGCATGGTGATAACAGGCGCTGCATCGTCTGCTGCCCCGCGGGCATGAATCGTGCCTGCTGCCCCGAGGCACACAGCCACAGCCATCACCCGAAGCATGGAAAAAAGTTTGTTTGTTTTCATATTATCTAAGTTTTCCGAATTATTCTGATTACTTTCCTCTCCCCCCCCCCCTTGTAGGGGGAGTCGAAGGGGGTCTTACTTCACTACCATCTTCCCGCTGTACATGCCGTTCACGCGTACCATGTAGGTGCCGGCTGCCCAGCCCGACGCATCTATGTCCGCCTCATCCCCCTGTACGGAGAAGCGCGCCACCTCTCTGCCCGCAATGTCATATATCGCCACGTCCATGTTGCGTGCTCCGCCGAGGAAGAGGTTGAACCGGCGCAAGTCGTCGCTCGTCAGCAGCAGGCGGCTGTTGTCCGACACGGTAGCGCCAATGCCCATTCCCTTGCGCCGCAGCACCTCTTTCAAGCCTACCAGCGCATCAAACTTGCCATATCCCCATCGCGGGTCATCGTTCACGTCCGCATCGCGCAAAGAGGTCTTGCTGATGATATCTTTCACGTCCGCAAGCGTCAGCGTGGAGTCGGCTTCCAGCCACAACGCCATGCTCCCCGCCACAACGGGCGAAGCCATGGAGGTTCCCACGCACTGCATCCAGTAGTAGGTGTCGGCACCCGACTTGGCTGACGCCTGCAAGTTGTCGGGATAAGCACTGATACCCGTATAGTCCGCATAGGGCTTGCTCAGCGAAGAGATAATAGTTGCCCCCGGTGCGCAAACCTCAGGCAGTTTCTTGCCCGTGATGGTGGTGCCGTAGGAGGTGAAACTGCTGACCTTGCCCTCCGGCATCTCATCGCCGTAGGTATAGGAGTTGCCGCTCAGAGAAGCGAAGTCCGTGCGCGAGTTGTAGGATCCTACCACCAATATGCCGTCGCCGCACGCCATGTCGCTAATCGTGCCGTCGCTCGACCCCGTCATCCAACCTTCCTGTCCGAAGTCGCTGAGCGTGGTGAACGACCCGTCGCAGTAGCAGTCGAGATGCTGTCCTGCCTGCCCTTCCACCACGAAGCCAAGGATATACTTGCCGTTGTTCTTCGCCGTGTTGTCCTCCACGAAATAGTCCACAATGGCATAGTAGCGTCCCGAGTACTCGTCCACCATGCCTCCCACGCCCACGTAACCATTGAAGGCATTGGTAAAATTGGTGTGAGTCAGGTCGCCGTCGCTCGCATAATCCGGCGAAGCGTAGTAGATCGCCTCGGTATCGCTGTCCGGCGAGAAAGGTGCCTCGAAGGTAACCGTGCCGCGGTCTTTGTTGTAAACCACGGCTTTGATAATGAACGGGGTGGCATCGTTGCTATACACATAGACCTGTCCGTAACGCAGGTTGGTGTAGGCATAGGTCGTTCCGTCCTCGTTGTACACGGGATAGGACTCATACATCGGCTGTATGAAAGAGCGCACTGTCGTATTGTCTTCGGAGAGGGTCTTGCTCACCACCAGCGGCTGGTCGCCGTCATTGCCCGCCGCCACGCAGATAATCACCTTGTCCTGCTTCTCGGCGGCTGCCATATACGCGCTTATCATGCTCGTACCGTCATGCGGTCCCGTGGTGCCTCCCAGCGACAGGTTGATGACCTTCGGCATCTTCATCTGATACGCATACTCCAGCACCACCTCCATGCCGAGGGCGATGTAGTAGTCTTGCAGCGTTCCGCAACCGATGATGATATCGCTCTCCGTCGCTATACCGTAGAAGGGATTGGCGCCTTGGTTGATGGCAACGGTGCTGCCCGAGAGTTCCGCCACGGTGGACGCCCCCGTATAACTGCCCGCCATGGTGCCCAGTGTGTGTGTACCATGGAAAGTGGTAGCGTCATCGGTGGTGAACTCGTCCATGTTCGTGATGTTATAACCCTTCATGCTCACTCCGCTCGAGGTGCCGGTAGTCCCCGTGATATGTGCGAGGTACTGTATGCGCGGAGACCCGTCCGCGTTCTTGAACATCAAGTGGTTGGGGTCTATGCCCGCATCCACGATACCCGTTACCACGCCTTTACCCGTGTACGCCTTGGGCAGCCCCGTACCGGCGTGGATGGCATCCACACCCGTCAGCACGCGCATCCTGTCGTTCATCGGCTTCATCGCACGCGGCAACTGTATCTGCCTGATGACGCGCGACTGTGCGGCTATCGTCTCCACCTCATCGAGAGGCATCGATACCAGCGCGATGTTGCCGCGCAGCGACTGCACCTGCAAGCCCTCTGCCTCCAGTTGCTCACGCGTGGTGCCCTCTTTCACACGCACCATCGCACCTACCATACGGCACTCTTCCTGCTCTCCGCTCACGCGGGAGGGAGATTTCTTGCTCGCCTCTTGCAAAGGGAAGCCCGACGGACTCTTCATCTCGCGCAGTGCCGCACGGCTCTGCAAGTCCAACTGTGCGCCGCCGTTCCCGGCTTGGCTCTGGGCGCTGAACGCCAGACCCATGCACAAAGCCAATGCACTAAGTAAACTCTTCTTCATATGTTTTGATTATCATTTTGTCCTCGTAAATCCCGCTTTCGCTGCGTTATCGTCCTTTTCGGCAGGGACGGTCGGGCGCTTGCAAGACCCGGACGAGACCCAAGCGTTCCACTGCGGAATAACCATTTGCTACCGAACAAAAACCGTGCCATGGCATTTGCTGTCTCCCCGTCCCCTGCGGGTGTCCCAACCCGTTGCGGGCATATCGTTCGGAGCGTACATATTCGGCATATGCCGTATGATTCCCCGCTGCTTGCACCTTGCCGCAGGCGTTCCGCCTGCGTCCTCGGTGATTTGCCGTCCGCTACGGCGCCACGCACGATAGTCCGCACTCCCTGTTCCGCTTGCAAAGATACTGCTTTTTCCCGACACTACCAAATTATTCCTTGGCAAAAATTGTATAATTATACACTTTTAACATAGACCCCTCTATCCATAACCAAAGCAGCGCTTGAACCTCATGGTTCAAACGCTGCCTAATGGCTATGGTATCAATCGTTTAGCGTACTACGACATTGCCCAATACATCGAAGGCTTCTTCACCGCGAATAATCAGCACGCGACCGTCGCGAACAATCTTCGTAGCCTTCACGGTAGCGGAAGTCTGCTGCATGGCGGTAGAAACCTCCGAAGCCTTCATAATGACAAGTTCACCGTCGGCTACTACCGTAATATGGCAAATACCATTCTCATCGGGAGCATATACTGCCTCGTTGTAGCCGATTACAAGATCCAACTCCGTGCCAAGCGTAATATCAACTTGGGTTCCCGTCAAAACTTCAATACCGCCAAATAAGTCAAAATAGTCCACTTCGGTAATTATATCTTTTTTGATAGCAATACCCTCTTCTAATGCAGCCAAAACATCATCATCCTCTTCTACCGCATCGGAAACATTCATGCTAACCTCCAATGTCTCAGGCGCAGCAGCCAAGAATACTTTATATACATCGCCGTCTGCAATCGTCTGATAAGAGAACTGATAATTATAAGAACCCTCTAAGGCAACATCATTCTTATATCCGGCATACCAATAACCACCATTGTCGGTGTTGTAAACATATATGGTATGGTTATTTTCTGCTTCTGCAAAGTTTATTACATTGTAGCCCGAATTCCAACCGGTATAGTAAAAACGATATGAATAGTCTCCCAATGTTAGATAATAGCAGTTTCCGCTCTTGCTAATATCATCTATGTAAAGCACGAATTGCTTGTCACGACGGATAGAATCTGCCACAATGGTCACCGAAGTAAGAGTTTTTGTATCTACGCTTATACTGCTGCTGCCGGTATAAGTCGTCCCCGCATTGTCCATCACGCTCACAATACGGCAATCCGTCTTGGGAGCAATCTGTAAAGTCGTATTAGCAGTATTGAATGTTACGTCGTTTTCCCCCTCTGTCAGCGACAGTGTCCTGCTACCAACCGTCAAAGTCATCAATTCCGGCTTCGTTACATTCAGCGTAACATGGTAATCTTCGTACTTGGTAGCATCGATTTCCAAAGTATAGGAATCGTTAACCGCCGAATTCAAAGCAAAGGTACTATACGCAGTATTCCAATAGGAGTCAGTTGACCACTTGTATTTAACACCATAATCCGTCGTGTTAAAATAGATATCCACTTTTGCGCCCCAAGCCACAGAGAAATCATCATCTGCCCAGTTGGTTACCTTCTCGCCGTTTACCAATACGCTATCTACACAACCGCTCGTGCCGTCATTTACAAAACTAAAAGTAAAAGGCACTTTCGCATCTGCTGGGGCATCCGTTGTTACGCGAATGGTATCCGTAGCACTGGTCGGGGTAACAGAATATGTCCCATATGAAGCAGTTACGGCATTATTATTCAACTCTACCTTATACAAACTTGAGCCATAACCATTATATCCAATTTGAAAAGGCACCTCCGTGGAAGGATTATACTTAATCGTAGTTGTGTCCGACAATGTTACTGTTGTACTATTCTTCCGCTGGAATCTCACCTTATTGACATCACCTATAATCACCATTACACAGGAGTCCGTACGCAAATCTTCCAAATTTGCAGTGGTTACAGTCCATTCCGACTTGTCCCAAGTATCATCAGGGTTGCGGTAGTAATAAGAAGACCCCCCTCCCCAAAAAGATAGTTCTGAATTTGTTGTACAAGTACAAGATGTAAATACAAATTCTGACGATTGAAGCTTGATATACAAATATTCATAATAACCATATGAATTTTTATCAAGCGTCAAAGTACCATCATCTGCAAGCGTAACTTCCATGTAGTTATACTCAAACTTAACACGCTCCGGAACATCCACATTGAACTTCAATGTCAATGCACTTGCCGTGTACGAAAAACTTGCTGCCATAAATGCCAGCAACAAAGAACATAATTTTTTCATAAGCAAAAAGAATTTATTTAGTTTAACATTAACAATATACAACACAACCGTACCCTTATGGTTATCTGCTTAATGCCGACAAATTTATAAAAAAAAAATCGAACAATCGTACAAAATGGAGTAAAAAATTCATAATTATACATTTTTATCATATTTTCCGCCTTTTTCCCACTCCCAAAACACATCTTCTGCATCGGTTTTATATGCCGCTGCGCCCTTTTCCTTACCCCTGTGCGCTCCTGCTGCCGCGGACGAGGCGGAATGGCGGAAAGGGTTGGTCTTGCCGTTGAACGGCTCTTGCTTTGTGCGCAGGATGAGCCGCAGACGGGGCGGGATGGCGAAAAGGGTTTGGTCTTACAGCGTGTAAGCATCATACCAAAGCGGCAGAGTGAACCGCCGAACCGCTGGACCAGTGAACCAATGGATCGCTGGACCGCCGAACCGCTGAACCTATGGACCGATGAACCGCTAAACCAATGAATCGGTAGACCAGTGAACCAGTGAACCGGCAGTTTCCATAAATACACCCGCGCGCGCATACGCATATATGTTTTAGAAAATCGCTGGTTCACTGGTTCACCGGTTCACTTTTTTTGCGGGTCTATCGCAGGTCGGTCGCGTGTCTGTCGCAGGTCGGTCGTGTGTTCGTTCGCCGCCACGATATATCGTCTGCGGCGCTTTCCCCCTCCCTTTTTCGGGGTCCCCACAAGCAACGCGCAGTGGGGTGAGTTTTGGGAGGGACGGGGTGGGTCCTTATCTCCCTCCCTTAAGGGAGGGTCTCTGCCCCAAAAAAATGTACGATTATTAAGATTTCCCCGTCGCCATCTTTTCGCGTATTTGTCG
>JBJEJX010000015.1:0-2949 GCA_051878345.1 Paludibacteraceae bacterium
GCAATGCCCGCTATGAGTTGCACCATGCCGACTATACGCGACCGATGAACGTGCCTTACCTGAGCGGTTGCTTCATGCTCTTGCGCACGGAGGCGGTGCAGAAGGCAAGGCTCTTCGACGAGCGCTATTTCATGTACCCCGAGGATATTGACCTCACGCGTACCATCCACCGCGATTATCTCACACTCTACTATCCCGCCGTTACCATTGTGCACAACCATAAACAAGCGTCCTACCATTCGTGGAGAATGCTATGGGTACATATCGTGAACATGTGCCGCTACTTCAACAAATGGGGGTGGTTCGTTGACCCGGAGCGCCGAAGATTCAACAGCGAAACACAAGCGGCCTATGCCGTAACGAGGCGCCAGCCCAAGTAGCCGCTATAGACGATAAGCAGTATGGCACCGTGCCACCAGCGGATTTGGTGTTGCTTGTTGGTCATGACGAATATCCATACCAGCACACAACCCAGCGCCGCCATAATACTGTCCAAGACGAAACCCGTATAGGAAGGAAGGGGTCTGACGGTGGCGGTGCAGCCGAGTATCATAAACACATTGAAGATGTTGCTGCCGACCACATTGCCCAGCGCGATGTCGCAGTTCTTCTTGGCAGCGGCTATCAACGAGGTGGCAAGTTCGGGCAGCGAAGTGCCCAATGCCACGATGGTAAGCCCAATCAGCGCCTCGCTCACGCCTGCTTTCTCCGCTATATGGACGGCACTCTTCACAATCATCTCACCACCCAAGACCAAACCCGCAAGACCGAGCACTATAAACAACAGTGCCCGCCATAGTTTCATGGGTTTGAAGGTTTCTTCCACCTCGTTATTGGCTTTGGCATGGCGGAAAGTGTAGTACATAAAGCCTGCGAAAACGACCAACAACAGTATGCCTCCCCAGCGGGGAATACCGTCGCAGAACAGTCCGAACACCAGCACCAGCACGCCCGCCAATGCCGCCAGGGGGATGTCCACCTTGCGGCTGGTAGCCTGCGACACTATAGGGTAGAGCAAGGAGGTGCTGCCCAAGATGAGGAAGATGTTAAGGATATTGCTGCCCAGCACATTGGTAATCGCCAAGTCGGTGGAGCCGTTGCCCACCGACGCCATATTCACCACAAACTCCGGCATGCTGGTGCCCATTGCCACGATGGTGAGTCCTATTACCAAGTCGCTCACATGATAGCGCTTTGCCAAGCCGCTTGCGCCGTCCACCAACCAGTCTGCGCCCCATACCAAGAGTACGAAGCCTATTATCAGCAAGGCCGCTGCTACCCACCAGCCGCCTGCCAGCATCCATGTATTAAAAAAATCAAACATATCCGAGAACCCACCCCTGTCCTCCCTGCAAAGGAGGGAGTTGGTGGATTAGTTTTTGTATTGTCAGTAAAGTAATAAATCAATCTTTCAGCGAGCGCAACGAACGGCCTTTCGGTCGTAAGACGGTCTTTCCGCGGACGCGGTGAGCGTTTTTTTTATCTTTCCTATACATTGAATAAGAAGTGCATGATGTCGCCGTCCTGCACGACATAGTCTTTGCCTTCGATGCCTAACTTGCCCGCGGCGCGGCACTGCGCCTCGCCGCCGAGGGTGATAAAGTCTTCGTACTTGATGACCTCCGCACGGATAAAGCCCCGCTCGAAGTCGGTGTGTATCACGCCCGCGCACTGCGGTGCTTTGCTGCCTGCACGGAAAGTCCATGCCCGCACCTCGTCGGAGCCTGCCGTGAGGAAGGTGCGCAGGTCGAGCAAGGCATATGCCGCCTTGATAAGCCTGTTCACACCCGACTCCCCCAAGCCGATTTCCTCCAAGAACATCTGCCGCTCTTCGTAGGTTTCCAACTCGGCTATCTCGCTCTCTATTTTCGCCGCCAGCACCAACACCTGCGCGTTCTCGTCCTTCACGGCTTCGCGCACCTGCTCCACATAGGAGTTTCCGCTTGCGGCGCTCGCCTCGTCCACATTGCAGACATAGAGCACGGGCTTGTTGGTCAGCAGGAACATCTCTTTTGCCGCCTGCTCTTCCTCTTTGTTCTCCAATGCGACGGTGCGGGCGTTCCTTCCCTGCGACAGCGCCTCGCGGTACTTATAGAGCACCTCCAGCGCCACTTTCGCCTGCTTGTCGCCGCCGGCTTTGGCTTGTTTCTCTGTCTTCTGGATGCGGCTCTCCACGGTCTCCAAGTCTTTGAGTTGCAACTCCGTGTCGATAATCTCCTTGTCGCGCACGGGATCTACCGAGCCGTCCACATGCACCACATTCTCATCATCAAAGCAACGGAGCACATGGATGACGGCATCCGTCTCGCGGATGTTCGCCAAGAACTTGTTGCCCAAGCCCTCCCCTTTGGAGGCGCCCTTCACCAATCCGGCGATGTCCACAATCTCCACCGTGGTGGGTATGACGCCGCGTTCGGGTTTGCACAACTCACCTAATTTGATAAGCCGCTCATCGGGCACCGTGATAACACCCACATTGGGCTCAATAGTACAGAAAGGGAAGTTGGCAGACTGGGCTTTCGCATTGCTCAGGCAGTTGAAAAGGGTCGATTTGCCCACATTGGGCAACCCTACTATTCCGCATTGAAGAGACATCTTGATTCAGAATTTACGAGTTACGATTGAGTTTTTAGCGTGCATTTGCCATGTAATCATTCATTGACTGTCCGCGGACGCGTCTTTGTATGAATCATTGCGTGGCCGTTTCTATTTGGTTGCAAACAATCGGCAAAGGTACTGCTTTTTTTTTAATTAAGCAAATAATGTGCCGTTTTTATCATAAAATTTGTTATTTGCGTTGTGCCGCCGACAGGTATTCCCACTATTTTTGCCGACTTTGCTTGCACAATTGAAAAAATTGTCGTATCTTTGCAGCGCGATTGGGAGAAGTCCCAATGGCATTACATATTGATTATTAACAGCATTTGCTATTATTTCGCGTTCAAGAAA
>JBJEJX010000016.1:0-48655 GCA_051878345.1 Paludibacteraceae bacterium
GGGGATAGACAGCGGATCGCGGGACAGAGGGGAGAGTCAGCGGGAGAGGGGATAGACAGCGGATCGCGGGACAGAGGGGAGAGTCAGCGGGAGAGGGGATAGGTGGCAGAGGGGATAGACAGCGGCTCGCGGGACAGAGGAGAGAGTCGGCGGGAGAGGGGATAGACAGCGGCGCGAGGGACAGAGGGGATAGACATCGGCTCGCGGGACAGAGGGGATAGACAGTGGAAGGGGGGATAGGCGGCTCGCGGGGTAGAAGGGAGAGTCAGCGGGAGAGGGACAGAGGGGAGAGTCGGCGGGAGATATACACCTTAAAGATATTGCATTATGAAAAGGATTGTTTTTTATTTATTCATTTTTAGTTCTACTTTCAGTATGGCACAGCAACGCATTGTACAGACGGCAGGGCGGGAACAGTTGGGGGCGTTTGCGCCTGAGTTCGCGCACCTGAACGATGACATCTTGTTCGGGGAAGTTTGGAGCAGGAACGACCTGCTGAGCCTCCGCGACCGCAGTATGGTTACCCTGACGGCGCTTATCAGTCAGGGCATTACCGACACTTCGCTCCTTCACCACCTTGAGAACGCGAAGCGCAACGGCATCACCCGCACGGAGATAAGCGAGATAATCACACATATCGCTTTTTATGCGGGTTGGCCGAAGGCATGGGCGGCATTTCGCATGGCAAAGGACGTGTGGGCGGAGGCGGAAGACTCACAGGACCCCCTCTGTCTCCCCTACAAGAGCACCCCAAAAATCAGAGATTTTTCGGGGACCCCACAAGGGGGAGTGATAGTTCCTTCGCTGATTCAGCAAACAATGGGGCAAAAGAGGCTTTTCAAAAGGAAATGATCTTCCCGATAGGTGAGCCAAACAATGCCTACGCGCAGTATTTCACGGGGCAGAGTTACCTGTCGCCCGTGTCGGAGGCGCAGGTGCGCGTGGTGAACGTAACATTTGAGCCCGGTTGCCGCAACCACTGGCATATCCACCACGCGGCAGAGGGCGGCGGACAGGTGCTGGTGTGCGTGGCAGGCAGAGGGTGGTATCAGGAATGGGGCAAGGAGGCGCGTGCGCTGCTGCCCGGCGAGGTGGTGAATATCCCCGCGGGCGTGAAGCATTGGCACGGCGCGGCTAATGACAGTTGGTTCGCACACCTCGCCATCGAGGTGCCCGGAACGGAGACCCGGACGGAATGGCTGGAAGAGGCGAGTCAAGAATTATGAATTATGAGTTATGAATTATGAATTATGAGCCATGAATTATGAGTTATGAATTCAACATCTGCAAGGGCATAGCCCGCAGGAAGGAGTAAAAAAAAAGGATATGAAACGGATAATTTGTTTGGTAGCGGGCTTGTGGTGCCTGCTGAGCGGTTTAACTTTTGCAAATCAGAATACGACAATGGAAACAAAAACACTGGTGGCTTATTTCTCCGCCACGGGCACGACCCGTGCGGTGGCATTGCAGATAGCCGAGATAAGCGGTGCGGAGGTGTATGAGATAACGCCCGCCGTGCCTTACAGCCCGGCAGACCTCAACTGGCGCAACGAGCAGTCGCGCAGCAGCGTGGAAATGGCAGACCCCGCGGCTCGTCCCGCCCTTGCGGAACAGGCATTGGACATAAACCGATACGACACCGTCTATTTGGGATTCCCCATCTGGTGGAACCTGCCGCCCCGTATCATTCAGACCTTCGTGGAGCGTTTCCCCTTGCAGGGAAAGACCATCATCCCGTTTGCCACATCGGGCAGCAGCACGATAAGCAACAGCGTGCATTTCCTGATAAAGACCTACCCGTCGCTTCAGATTAGCGAAGGGCGGTTGCTCAACCATGCCACGCCGCAGGACATCCGCGCGTGGCTGAAAGTGGCGAACTGAATTACTAATTAAGAATTTAGAATTAAGAATTAAGAATGGCAATGATATACACGTTGACCCGATATCTCAATATTACCCCGCCCCCTTACCCCCTCCCCGCAAGCGGGGCGGGGGAGTTGTAGGAGGTTGCCTCACATACGCAGGGGCGAGCCCCTACGCTGTTTTATGTCGCCCCGTTGGGGCTTGCATTAGGTAAGTAATATAGGTCAACTCGTGTATCATTACCTTAAAAACTAAGCGTTATGGATTTTCGTAAGGCGTGGTTATACGGCATACTCGGTCTGCTTCCCCTGTGCGCAAGGGCGGCGGAGAGTCCTATGCGCCAAGACAGTCTGCCGGAGGTGGTGGTAACGGGTGCGCGTCAGCAGATAGACATACGCCACCTGTCGCAGACGGTGAGTGTAGTGGACAGCGCGTCCATCGCCCGGTCGCAACAGTCGTCGTTGCTGCCGATACTCACGGAGCAGGTGCCCGGCCTGTTCACCACCGCGCGCGGCGTAATGGGCTACGGCGTGTCGGGCGGCGGTTCGGGTGCGATTGCGGTGCGCGGACTGAGCGGCAGCACGGGGCAGTTAATGGTGCTGATAGACGGGCACCCGCAGTATATGGGACTAATGGGACACCCGATAGCAGATACCTATCTGTCGCACACGGCGGAACGCATGGAGGTGCTGCGCGGTCCCGCATCGGTGATTTACGGCTCCAACGCAATGGGCGGCGTGGTGAACATCATCACGCGCCGTCAGCAAGCAGACGGCGTGCAAACGCGCCTGCGGGCGGGCTACGGCGCCTACAACACGCTGGAGACGGAGGTGAGCAACGAAGTGCAAATGAAAGGGGTGCGGTCGGTGGTGAGTGCGTCGTACAACCGCACGGACGGGCACCGCGAGAACATGGGTTTTGAGCAATACGGCGGTTATGCGAAGATAGGCTATGCCTTCTCCCCCGCGTGGGATATCGCCGCCGACATCAACATCACGCATTTCAACGCCTCGCAGCCCGGCAGCGTGTCGCAGCCGTTGGAAGACGCCGACCAGCGTATCACGCGCGGCGTAACCTCACTGACGCTGACCAACACCTACACGCGGACATCGGGTGCGCTGAGCGGTTTCTACAACTTCGGACACCACTATATCAACGACGGTTACACGCCCGACACCACCGACACCAACACGCCGAAAGCCTACCGCTTCGACTCGCGCGACTTCATGGCGGGCGTGTCGGCATACCAGAGCGTGCAACTCTTCCGCGGCAACCGTCTCACCGTGGGCGTGGACTACTTCGCTTTCGGCGGCAAGGCACGCAACCTGTTCGTGGAGGGTGCTCGCGAGGGCGAGGCGGACACGCTGATAAACACCGTGGTGCACGAGGTGGCGGCGTACCTGGACTTCCGACAGCATATCACCGATTGGGTGACGATTAACGCGGGGGTGCGTGCGGACTACCACAGCCTCACGGGTGTGGAATGGGTGCCGCAGGCGGGTATCGCGATTCACCTGCCGCAAGCCGCGGAACTCAAACTGTCGGCCGCCAAAGGTTACCGCAACCCCACGCTCCGCGAGATGTACCTCTTCCCGCCGCAGAACCCCGACTTGCGCCCGGAGAGCCTGTGGAACTACGAACTGTCGGTCGCACAGCAACTCCTGCAAGGAAGGCTGACCTACGGGCTGAACCTCTTCTATATAGACGGCAAGAACATCATCCTCTCGCTGCCGAATCCAAATGGCGCGGGCATGCTCAATCAGAACGCCGGCAAGGTGAACAACTGCGGCGTGGAGGCGGAGATAACGGGACTGGTCGGACGCGGCTGGCGGCTGCATGCCAACTACAGTTTTCTCCACATGCAACGCCCCGTAGCGGGAGCGCCGGAGCATAAACTCTACGCCGGCGTGCAGTATGCGGAAGGACGGTGGGAGGTCAGCACCGGCGTGCAGTATATCCACGGCTTGTACACCTCCACTTCGCCTGTTGAGCAGCAACATTTCGTGCTGTGGAACCTGCGCGGGCGGGTACAGGTGCTCCGTTGGCTAAGCCTGTGGGTACGCGGCGAGAACCTGCTCGCCCAACGCTACGAGATAAACGCCGGCTACCCCATGCCCCTCGCCACCGCCATGGGTGGCATAGAAATTGTATTTTAGACCGCAGACGCTGAAAACCATGTTTATTGTCAGACCAATATACCGGGGACGCAGGCGTCTCGCCTGCGGACAGTTCGGACAAACTGCGTGTATAAGCAATGCGTATCCTCCAAGGCTTCGCCTTGTCCGCAGGCGAGACGCCTGCGTCCCCAGTAAGTCAGTCAGCGCAGCGGTCAAATAAATCCTTTATCCTACAAAAATGAAAACCGTATTGATTTTGTCAGGGAGCCCGCGAAAGGGCGGCAACTCCGATTTGCTCTGCGACGCCTTCATGCGCGGAGCACAGGAAGCAGGACACCAAGTGGAGAAAATCCGTATTGCCTCGAAGCGCATCGGCTATTGCCTCGGCTGCTACCACTGCCGTGAACACAACGGGCAGTGCGCCATCCAAGACGACATGGCGGAGATACTCGACAAAATGCTCCGTGCCAATGTGCTGGTAATGGCATCGCCCGTCTATTTCTACTCCGTGAATGCGCAAATGAAAGCCTTGATAGACCGCACCGTGGCGCGGTGGCTGGAGTTCGACAGCAAGGAGTTCTACTATATCATGTCCGCCGCCGAAGACAGCGACACCGTCATGGACACCACTCTCGCCTGCTTCCGCGGCTTTGCCGACTGCCTCAACAACTCACACGAGCGCGGCGTGATATACGGCAAAGGCGCGTATGAGAAAGGCGAGATAGCAGGTATGCCGGCAATGGAACAAGCCTACGAAATGGGGAAAACGGTGTGAAAGGATAAAAGACCCTCTCCAACTCCCCCTTAAAGGGGGGAGGACTCAAAGTCTCCCTTTGCCGGGGCTCCGAAAAATCTTTGATTTTCGGGGTGGGTTTTGGGAGATTCAGAGGGTCGTATCTTTCATCCCGTGTCCTTCATCTTTCGTCCTGACAGACAGCCGTCAGTTACGGCAACGGGACGGCAATGACACGAAGGAAAGGGCAGGGACAAAGCCGACAAAAAGCAGCCGCCTCCATCTTTGCAAAACGGGCTTCCCGCCATCCAAAACGAACTTCGGACATGAAACGAATCATCCTATTTTTCATCACGCTATCCATCGGCACCATGAGCGCTTGCAGCCAAGACACTCCCGCCATTGCCGCGAGCATACAACTCCGAATAGGCACCGCCACCTTTACGGCATCGCTGTACGACAACCCCACGGCACAGGCTTTCCGCGACCTGCTCCCGATTGCCATCGAAATGAGCGAACTGAACGGCAACGAGAAGTACTGCTACCTCTCCGCCGACCTGCCCGCCAATGCCGTCCATATCGGCACCATCCGCGCGGGGGACATCATGCTCTACGGCGACAACTGTCCGGTACTATTCTACGAGACCTTCACCACCTCGTACCGCTACACGCCGATAGGGCATATCGAGGAGGCGTCGGGCTTGCGCGAGGCGGTGGGTAGCGGAACGGTGGAGGTACGATTTGCCGAGGTGCCCGCGGGGCAGGACATCCCCGAAAACGAGACGCCCGACAAGGGCACATGGTACGACCTCTCCGGCAGAGCCGTCGCCACACCGAGCGCAGGCATCTACCTGCGCAACGGACAGAAAAGACTACGGCTGCCCTGAAAATACAAGACATAATGAAACGAAACCTGCTGTTAATAATCCTTACTGCCAGTATGAACATCCATTCACAAGGAATCGCCATTCCCTATGCCGAGACCGACAAGTTGTCCCTCTGCGAGGAATGGGACAAGACCTTCCCGCGGAGCCAGCGCGTAACGCACAAGAAAGTGGTTTTCGCCAACAAAGAACTGCTGTTGATACCCAATGCCGTCCACACGGATTTGTACGACCGAACAGACATCATCCCCTTCGACCAAACAGTATCATTCTTAAAACGATAATCGTATGCAAACCATTCAATTACCCAACGGCACCGAAATGCCGATTTTAGGCTACGGCGTGTATCGCGTCGAGCCCCGCGAGTGCGAACAATGCGTGCTGAATGCGCTGGAGACGGGTTTCCGCCATATCGACACCGCACAGGCCTATTTCAACGAAACGGAGGTCGGCCATGCCGTCCGCCGCAGCGGCATCCCCCGCGACCAAATTTTCCTCACCAGCAAGGTGTGGATAGACAACTACGGCTATGAGCAGACGCGGGCGAGCGTGGAACAGTCACTCGGCAAGTTGCAGACCGACTACCTCGACCTCATGCTCCTCCACCAGCCTTTCGGCGACATCTACGGCGCATGGCGGGCACTGGAAGAACTCCATCAAGAGGGCGTGCTGCGTGCCATAGGTATCTCCAATTTCTATGCCGACCGCGTGGTGGAGTTCTGCCAATTCGGTTGCGCGGACTTCCGCACGCCCAACGGCAAAGCGGTGCAGGGTGTGCGCCCAATGGTCAATCAGGTGGAGATACACCCGTATCACCAACAGGAGGAACTGCTGCAATGGATGAGCCGCTACGGTATTGTCCCCGAGGCGTGGGCACCGCTGGCGGAGGGGCGCGAGGGTCTGTTTGAAGACCCCGTGCTGCAAGCCATCGCCGACCGACACGGCAAGTCGCTGCACCAAGTGGTGATCCGCTGGCACCTGCAACGCGGTATCGCCGTCTTCCCCATGTCGCGCAACAAAGCACACATGGTGGACAACTTCCATGTCTTCGATTTCAGCCTCAGCGAAGAGGAAATGAGCGCCATCGGCAGTCTCGACAAGCACCGCAGTGCCTTCTTCTCCCACCAAGACCCCGCCACCGTCGAGTTCTTCGGACAACTGGTAGAAGACCGCCGCGACAAGCAATAACACACACGGGGGGCGCCTGCGGACAAGGCGCAAACCTTGGAGGATTCCGCATCGCATACACATGCAGTTTGTTCCAAACTGTCCGCAGGCGAGACGCCTGCGTCCCCAGTACTCCGCGGGCGAAATGCCTGCGGATAAGGCGCAAACCTTGGAGGATTCCGCATTGCATACACATGCAGTTTGTTCCAAACTGTCCGCAGGCGGGACGCCTGCGCCCCCAGTAATCCGCTGGGGAAATGCCTGCGGACAAGGCGCAAACCTTGGAGGATTCCGCATTGTATACACATGCAGTTTGTTCCAAACTGTCCGCAGGCGAGACGCCTGCGTCCCCAGTACCCCGCGGGGGAAATGCCTGCGGGCAAGGCGCAGACCTTGGAGGATTCCGCATCGCATACACATGCAGTTTGTTCCAAACTGTCCGCAGGCGAGACGCCTGCGTCCCCAGTACTCCGCGGGCGAAATGCCTGCGGATAAGGCGCAAACCTTGGAGGATTCCGCATTGCATACACATGCAGTTTGTTCCAAACTGTCCGCAGGCGGGACGCCTGCGTCCCCAGTAATACGCCCGCGACACATCGGGCGCCCCAGTAATCCGCGGGCGGAATGCCCGCATCTACACTAATCTTTCATTTTTAATCCCACAAAACCAATGAAAACAAAACTTTTCTCTCTCGTGGCACTATTGGCTGTTTTGACCTCTTGCCACTCGTCGGGGCAGCAGGCTGCCACCGCACCAAACGACACCATCCCCACCGTGCTCATCACCCAAGAAATATCGGGCGAGGCACTCGTGAAAATCTTCCAAGCCTTAGGCGTAGAGCCGCAGGGCAGAGTCGCCATCAAAGTCTCTACGGGCGAGCCGGGCGGGCATAACTTCCTCAATCCGCAGTTGGTGGCTCCGCTTGCCACGCTGACCAACGGCACCATCGTGGAGTGTAACACCGCCTACAGGGGCAAACGCTATGAGAGCGCCGACCACAAGCAGGCCTTCATCGACCACGGCTGGACGGCTATCGCTCCCTGCGACCTCCTGGACGAGTTCGGCGAGGTACCCATTCCCGTCCGCGACACGCTCCATATCAAGTACGACCTCGTGGGCGAGCACCTCACGCACTATGACTTCCTCATCAACCTCGCCCACTTCAAGGGGCACGCCATGGGCGGCTTCGGCGGCGTG
Organism: Paludibacteraceae bacterium; assembly: GCA_051878345.1. Classification (GTDB taxonomy): domain Bacteria; phylum Bacteroidota; class Bacteroidia; order Bacteroidales; family Paludibacteraceae; genus Colicola. The sequence continues at coordinate 7,963 of JBJEJX010000016.1, forward strand.
CTGAAGAACCAGAGTATCGGTATCGCCTCCCGCAACGGCAAGACCTATATCCACACCGCCGGCGTAACGGCAAACCCCGACTCGCTCTGGCAGAACCTGCCCGAACAGGATTTCTTCCTCGAATCAATGGCATCCGCTGCCGACGGCGTACATCAGTACTTCAACATAAGCAAGAACCGCGAGCACAACACGCAGGCGGTGCGCACCGTCTATATCAACGTAATGAACAACCTCTCCGTGGACTGCGACTGCAACAGCCATCCCGCCGACCCCGAAATGCGCAACATAGGCATCCTCGCTTCGCTCGACCCCGTGGCGCTTGACCAAGCCTGCATAGACCTTGTCTTCCAATACCCCTCCACCGAGGACGACAACGCCGCCGCCCTCATCGAGCGTATCAACTCCCGCCACGGCTTGCGCACCATCGAGCGGGCGGCAGAGATAGGCTTGGGCAGCCGGCAGTACGCGCTCCGGAGCATCGATGGCGCGGACATGTTACAGCAGTTGGAGGCACAGCACCTCTCCCTTGTGGTACGCAACCGCGGCGAGCAGACCACCTACACGCAGCACGGTGTGCGCGACCTCTACCAACTGCACACCACCTCCATCCTGCGCGGTGCCGCCGTGGCGGACAAGACCATCGGCAAGGGGGCTGCCGCACTAATGATAGCGGGCGGCGTGAAACGCGCCACCACGATCAGCATATCGCGGGACGCGCTGGAAATGTTGCAGGCGGCAGGCGTGGAGACCACCTACACCGACCTGCTCGACTTCATCCCCAACCGCGACCGCACAGGCGAGTGCCCGCTGGAGCAACGCCTCCACGGCATCACCGACCCCGCCGCCTGCCTACCCGTGATAGACCAATGGATGGCAGAGTTGAATGCCCAGCCGATTCACTAACCGTGTAGTCAGGCTTCCCGCCCGCCTGAGTTGGCGGGCGGGAAGCGTTCCCGACTCCGTCGGGATAAAAAATTCAAGTTTCAAGTAAAGTCAGACCTTGCTGATTTCACTTGAAACTTGGAACCCGAAAACAGAAACCACCGTTTCCGCAGGCGGGGGACGCCTGCCGAAACATGATACTTGAAACCGTAAAATTGCAAGATAATGATACTGATAGCAGACAGCAACGAAGATTATGCACAAGAGTTAGCCGCCCATTTGCAGGCGCAGGCTTTGGACACAGAGATATGCCGCGACGGCGATACCGCCATAAAGCGCCTGCTCACGAAGTCCTACGACCTCTGCGTGTTGGACTTGTCGTTGGCGTGCAAGGACGGTTTTCAGGTAATGCTGGCGCTGCGTAATGTGGGCTACATACTGCCGGGATTGCCGCAATCTTCGGGGAGCGGCGGCCTACAAGCCGCACCATCCAACCAACTCGGCGTGATTATCCTCACCGGTCGCTACGAGCGGCAGGATATGCTGCGGGCGTTTGAGTCAGGCTGCGACGACTACCTCTTCAAGTCCCTGCCCATGGACGTTGTTGTCGGACATGTGCAGGCGGTCTTGCGCCGTTGCATCGCGGGGCACTGCCACCCTCAGACCGTTTACGACCTCGGCGGTGTCCGCTTTGACGCCATCCACCAGCAGTTCGGCGACCGGCACCTCACCGCGCGCGAGAACGACATCCTGCTCATCCTCTGCCGCAACAGGAACACCATGGTGGAGCGCAGTCATATCCTGCTGGCGCTATGGGGCACGGACGACTACTACACCTCCCGATCGCTATCGGTCTATGTCAACCGCCTGCGCAACATCATCTCCCCCTCCGCCTACCGCATCCTCAGCATCCACCGCAAAGGCTACAAACTGGTGGACAACGAGGGATAGAGTTCCGGATCCCTCCTTGGTACCTCATAGACCAACAGATGGCAGAACCGAATGCATAAGGTGGTTAAAATTCTATATTATCGAAGAAAAAAGAAAATAAATTTGCATATATCGAATTTATTGTGTAACTTTGCAGCCGATTATAACAAAAGAGCCCATGAGAATAGTTTCCCATCGAACCCTCAAAGAGTTTTATGAAACTTCCGGGCACGAAGATGCCAAAGTCTCTTTGGAGCGTTGGTACGAGATTGCTGAATCGGCGGAGTGGCACGGACTAAACGACATACGCAAGGATTTTCCCTCGGCGGATTATGTAGGCAATCAGCATTATGTGTTCAATATCAAGGGCAACAACTATCGATTGGTAGTGGTGGTAAAGTTTGTTATGGGCTATGTGTATATTCGGTGGGTAGGTACGCATGCAGAGTATGACAAGTTGGATTGTTCTGCGCTCTAATTTCCATTCTAAATACAAAAAGAATATGAATAAGATTAACGAAGCACAGTATCTTTTTGCCAAGCAGCGTGTGGAAGAATTGCTGATGGTGGTGGATGACACCAATCCTAACGATGCGAATGTCGTGGAGTTAGGTCTGATGTCTGATATAGTCATTGCATACGAGAAAGAGCATTTCCCGATAGAGAAACCCACCGTGTCTGAGTTGATTTCCAATGCATTGGAGGAGCAAGGGATGAGCCAGAAGCAGTTGGCTCTTATCTTGCGGATTAGCCCATCGCGCGTGAACGACTTTGTATCAGGTCGTTCGGAACCCAACCTCCGCCAAGCGGGTGCTATATGCCGCACCCTGCATATCTCCCCGTCCGCCATGATGCAGGTGTAATAATTCACCGAAAGGCAGGCAACCGGGTGGGCGAAGTAAAAAGTTTCAGGTTTTAAGTTTCAAGCAGCAATGCACCTGAAACTTGAAATTTGTACCCCGTCCCTTCCCGAACCCTTTTATTCACTTTACACGCTGTATTGAATAAAAAAGTCGTTTTTTATTCAATACGCTTGCGTATATTGAAAAATTTTTGTACCTTTGCAGGCGAATTGAGATGTTTTCCTGTGTATCAAGGCAAACATGTCGCTCTATCTAACGTGGAACGGAAATAAGCCACGACCCATCGGGGTTTTACGTTATTTTCGTACTTTTCGTACTTTTCGTACTTTTCGTAATCTACGGAAAGAACGTAAATAACATAAACTACGTATACTACGAAATCTACATAAACGACGAATACAACATACCGCCATGAGAACTATTATCCTTTCCCAGCGCGAGGAACGAGACCGATTGGCTTCGCTTCCTTATTTGACCCGACAGACCTCTGCTGTAAATCAGGATTTGTTGCATAGTCCGTTTATCAAACTCATCACGGGACCCCGACGTGCCGGCAAATCCGTCTTTGCATTGCTTATGGTACGCTATGAGAACTATGCGTATCTTAATTTTGATGATAAGAACCTCTTGGACAAGTGGGATGAAGACTTGGTAATGGCGACCCTCAGCGAGGTGTACCCGAACTATCAGTACCTATTGCTGGACGAAGTGCAGAACTTGCCGCACTGGGACTTATGGGTCAGCAAACTATATCGTAATGGTTATAATATGATTATCACGGGCAGTAATGCCAATATGCTTTCCGGCGAGATGGCAACCGTGCTTACCGGACGCTATCTACCTTTGCAGATACTGCCTTTCAGCCTCTCGGAGATAATGGCATACCATCATATTGACCTGCAACATATCCCCGATGAAAAGCAAGCGGAAGTATCCGCGATTACGGATGACTACCTGCACAATGGCGGTTTCCCCGAGACCATGCCATCGCGCCAACTCACGAGAAATTACCTTGCCACGCTCTATGACAGCATTATTTGGAAAGATATCGTACAGCGCCACCGCATCCGCAACACCACAGACCTGTATAATCTTGCGGGCTATCTGCTATCCAATTTCTGTAATCCGTTCACCGCAAACGAGGTAACGAAAGAACTGGGGATGTCGAGCGTTGCCACCACACAAAGGTTTTGCGCTTATCTGGCGGAGCCGTTTCTGTTCTTTTATCTGCCTCGCTACAATAACAAATTAAAATTGATGCAGAAAGCCCCGCAAAAAATCTATGTGGTGGATAACGGTTTTGTGCAGTCATCAGCATTCCGCCTGAGCGAGAACCTCGGGAGATTATTGGAGAATCAAGTATTTGTTGAACTGCTCCGCCGCGGGTACAACTGTGAAAAGACACTATTCTACTACCGTTCCCGCAATGATAAAGAAGTAGATTTTGTTACGAGGCAAGGCGCACAAGTGGAGCAACTGATACAAGTCTGCTACGATATGTCTTCGCCCAAAACTACCAAACGCGAGATAGATGCCCTCTTGGAGTGTGCCCAAGAACTCAAATGTACTAATCTCACCATCGTTACGGCGACAGAAGAACGAACCATAGAGCAAGACGGATATACTATTCGCGTGCTCCCCGTTACGAAGTTCTAACTTTTCTCGTTCGCGCGACCACCCATATACTCATTTCGTACAGGAAGTAGAGCGGCACGGTAACCAACAGGAGCGTGAAAATGTCCGCCGTAGGCGTGATAACCGCCGCCAAGATACACAACACCACAAACGCATGTTTGCGGTACTGCGTCATCATCGGCTTGTCCACTATTCCCAACTTCGCAAGGAAGTACGCCACGATCGGTATCTCGAACAAAATACCCAGCAGCAAGGACAGCACCAGCAGCGTGGAGATATAGGACTTGAGCGCAATCTGATTCACCACAGCCTCTTGTACCTGGTAAGTACTGAGAAAACGAAAAGCAAACGGGAAAATCACAAAGTAGTTGAGCAACACTCCCAGCGCAAACAGCAATACCCCGAAGAAAATCAGCAACACCGAGTAACGCTTCTCCTGCCGGTAGAGTGCGGGGGCGACAAACCCGTACAACTGAATCAGCAAATACGGGAATGCCACAATACAGCCCACGATAAGCGCCACTTGCAGGTGCACCGTAAACTGCGAGGCCAACTCCGTATTAATGAACTGCGCCTGAAAATCACCCGGGCAGAGCGACTGCCACCCCGTCCAGTCCGCCAACCTGCACAGCCCCCGATACAGCACAAAGTCCGCTTCCGACGGGGCGAACAGCACAGCAAAGAGCGTGTCTTTGAAGCAAAACGCGCCTATTGCACATACCGCCCACACCGCCAGACAACGGAAAAGCACCTTTCGGAACACCTCTACATGCTCCCAAAAGGTCATCCGTTCCTCAGGCTTCTTCCCCATGGTGTTCCTCTGAGGGTTGTGAAGTTGTTTTCTCCTCCGGCTCCAGCGGTTTCTTTATCTCCTCTTCCACCTCGTTCATACCTTGCTTGAACGACTTTACCCCTTTGCCCAAGCCCCGCATCAGTTCGGGAATCTTCTTGCCACCGAACAGCAGCAACACTATCAACACAATGAATATAATCTCGGGTGCTCCAATCATAAGTAACATACTATCAATGATTTATGGTAATAAATGATACAAATATCCGACCAGTAGCCAAAGCGCGACCAAGCATATCGCCACGCCTACGGCTGCCGCGCTGCCTACCTTATTCAGCCTGCCGCCTTGTCGCCACAGCCAAACGGCAAGCCAAGCGCTCAAGCCTATTGAGACAAGGCTGAGCACCGCCAGCAGAATAACCGCACTCATACCGGCGTAACGAGACTAATCTCGCAGGTGTCGAAGTTAATCTCCCAGTGCCCGTCCGCGCTGCCTTCCCATTGGTATTTCGCCGCCATCGTGTCCCACCACTGTTGGAACTTGCTGCCGGTCTCGCCCATGTCGCGCACCAGTTTCTCATACAACTCGCTGTTGTCGGCGGTCAGTATCTTTGCCAACTCGTTCAGTCCGTTCTTGCGCTCGAAGAGTGCCTGAACGGCATCTTTCTCTTCCACGCTTACTTTGCCTACAATTTTCTTCATAACAAGTGTTTATTGATAAGTTTGTTTGTTTTACCATTCTTCCTTCACCTCAAACGGGTCAAGGTAGTTGATAGCGGGGATTTCTTGCTCAAAGCCGAACCCTGCTTCCGTCAGCCTTTGCTGCAAGTCCCGCGAGGCGTTGCGTTCGAGGTGCGCCATCACGCATTGCTGGTGCGAAGGCGTGTTGTTGTCCCATGTCAGGCGTTGGTTGAGCCAGATACAGCGGTGGCAGTGGAAGGCATCGCAGATTCGGCACAGCGGCGCGTGGTCTAACTGCAGCAACTGCTTGTTGGGTATCGCCATGCCGCTTGCCAAGTCGCCCACCGACCGCGTGGCATCGCCCGTCTTGTGGTTCAGACGGTTGCTGACGCCCGTCCGATCGTCGTAGTAGAACGCGGGGCAGAGGTAGAACTTGCCGTCGGGTGCCAGCGTGATATTGCTCACGCCTGCGCCGCAGTTGTGCATGGCGGTCAGTTGCAGGCGGTCGGTCAGGATATTCACCTGCGGCACCTTGCCCGCTTTGTATTGATTAACAAGTACTTCCGTCAAGGTCTGCAATGCCGTTTGATAAGCGGGTATCTGCTCGTCGGTAAACGCCTCTACATCCGTCAGACAGATATCCAGTCGCTTTACGGACGGCAGCAATGCTGCTACCTCGTACTGCTTCTCCAGCAACTCCTTAACCCGTAGCCGCAGCACCACCGTCTCACCCTCGGGCAAGCGCGCAGGCACACCATCCACGACCACAATGTCCCGACCTATCTTCACATGGTCGATACTCTCTATCACCTCTTCATAGTCCGCAGGCAGCGCGTAGTCGGGGTACACAAACTGTATCATCAGGTTGTGTTTCATCCCGAACAAAATGCCCGCCTTCAGCACATCCAAAGGCATAAGCCGTCTTTCCGTCAGCGGGTTGGGGGCATGGCAGTAGGCCACGCTCGTATCGTCCAACAATATGACAAGGTATTGCAGATACTCTTTCACAGAGGGGCGGTTTCCATGCCGCACCATCGAATTCTCTTTCATCGTTTAGCAGATTATATTGTTTGACTTGGTATGGTTGCTCTCGAACTCCTCCCGCTTGCCTTCCGTTTCCAGCTTGCGGTAGAGTTTGTTCCAGTAGTAGTTGTTTGCCCGCACGCGTGCTTTGTGCATGAGGCAAATCGCCGTGGCGCGTTGGAATACCGTGTGTGTGGCGGCTGCGTCGTAGTTCTCGCCCTGACACCACGCGCAGCCCTCTGCCACCTCGCAGTCCACGCATTCGGGCGGCGACTGGGTGCAGCGGTCGAGGGTGAGGAACGGACGCAGGCGGTTGTTGTCGATACCGTCGCGAATGTTGCCGATAATCCACGCCTCTTTGTCGCGCAACGAGTACTGCGCGAAGCGCGTACAGGGGTAGAAATTGCCCGCCGCGTCTATCGACAGCATTTTGCCTGCGCCGCACCAGTTTTGGTTTTGCAGGTGGCAGTCCAGCGGCTTGCCCATATTCTCCGAGAAGAACGAGCAGGCGTAGTTTTCATACAAGCCGCGGTCGATAATCGCGTCTGCCAACTGCATCAGTTGTTCCTCAAAGCGCGCGTCATCGCCTGCCTTCCACACATCTTCGAACACGCAGTTAATGTTCACTTGGTGAATACCCAAGTCGTACAAGTGCAATACCGACTCGCAGATATAGGGTATATCCGCCGACGAGATGGTTACTTTCGTGCCCTCACCGGGGAACTGCTCCTGCCATAGCGGGATGTTCTTCACCACATCATCGTATGACCCTTTCTCCGAGTGCTTGTACACGCGGTTGAGATCGTGTTTACGGCGCGTACCGTCGATAGTGATACCGATACTCAGGTGCGACTTGTTCTTTTCGATAAACCGTTGCACTTTCTCCGTGTGGTAGTTGATACCGTTGGTAGAGAAAGAGAAACGGTAGGAGTTGAACCAATGGTGGTTACGGCGATAGAGTTCGGTCTTTATGTAGTCGCATATTTGGTCTATCAGGTCAATCTCCAAAAACGGCTCTCCGCCGATAAAGTCCCAAATTACGGACTCGTAGGCGAAGTTCGGGTCGTGCTCACGGTCAAGCACATAGTCGATAGCCGCCTTTGCCACCTCCCACGGCATCCGCTCCTTTTCGTTCTTCCCTACCAAATAGCAGTACTTACACGCCAACTGGCAGTCTTTCGTTACAATAAAAGTGATGCTCTTGGCAGTCCCAGACCGCCAATTGTCTGTTAGTTCGAAAATGTTGTTTTCTTTCAATCCAACAATATCTTTATGAGCATGTATATCCATACCTAAATGTTATAGATATTGGGGTGTGCAAGATAGTTCACACACCCCAATAATTAATAATTATTTGCTACCCGTTCCTTTGCATGAACCTGAACATGTGCGTTGACATGTATAGTCACATGTGTTTTTGCAAGAATTGTAGCAAGCATCATAACAAGTACTTTGGCAACCTGTTCGGCAGGTTCCTTTACAAGTTCCGGTGCAGTCTCCCGAGCAACCTGTCATTGCAGGAGTTTCTACAAATGGAACGCTTGCCATAATAACGGCACCGACTACAGGCAAAGCCGCCTTGGCTGCCTGCTTAAAGAACTCACGACGAGATTGGAGTTCCTCGTTAGTTTTTTTGTTTAACATAATAGTTTTTTTTTGTGAGTTGAAAACAATACAAGGCAAATCCCAACTCAAAAACTTGCCTATATCTTGCAATACATTATAATAATATCGAAGCAACATCCCATTAATAATATGCCCATCCAATACAAGTATAGTAACATGATCCAACACATGTTGTATGACAAGTATTTAAGCATGACCAATAGCAGCCACCTGTACACGAACCAGTACAAGAACTGCAGCCACCCTTACATGTTTCTGAGCATCCCCCACTACAAGTGCCAGTACAACTTGTACATTTTCCCGTGCAAGTATCCTTACATGTCCCTGAGCAACCAGAACAACTACCTTTACATGTATTAGAGCATTTGCCTTTGCAGGTGTTTGAGCAAGAATTATTACACTCACTGCAACTATGTACTGCATCGGCAGAACCAGCACACGAGGAATCACACGAACCGGCACAAGAAAAAAGACAACTGCCCTCACAATCGAAGTTGCATCCTGTTGGAGTTGCCGTTATTTTACCTACAAATGCAAATGGCATTGATAGGGTACCTAATACTGGCAATGTCTTGCCTATAAAATGTCGAAAAAATTCTCGACGGGATTGGAGTTCCTCATCCTTTTTTGAGTTAAGCATAAAAACACAAGTTTTTATTTGCATAGGAACTCCTTGCTATGCGGATTAAAATGTAGAAACTTGGTGCGTCCATACAAGGGACAACACGAAAGACACAGGTACAAAAAAAGCGTGGGAGTTCTCTTGATGTCGTTCCCACTCTTGAGGCTCTCGCATTGCCCGTTATATTAAGAACGACAACGCGAAGCCCACGCCGATATAAATAACCACAAGTACAGATATTGTGTAATATATGCACTTTCAACCACCTATGCGGGTATATATCTACCCAAGGTAAGAATACGGAAATTTACACCACGAGGACATCCATCGTTGCGTATGTTCTGAATATAACGTCACTGAACTTGCGAGATTCAAGAGTCAGAACAGCGCTTCAACAAACGCCTTTTTCAACATGTCTGCTCTGCCCACCGAGTTTATATCAGCAAGTATATTCAAATACTATCCAAGTATTGTTCTTGCAGTACTCAAATATATCCGCGGATATTGATTTGTTCGCAGCGGAGCGTACAAGTGCCCCACCACTTGCAGACCCCCATCGTGGGTTTCGCGCTGCAAAGGTACAAACTTTTTTTCATATGTGCAAGGAATAGGGCAAAAAAAAAGACAGCCTAACGACTGCCTAATATAGTTGAGAGTTTAGTGTTGAGAGTTTAGTGTTGAGAGTTTAGTGTTGAGAGTTTAGTGTTGAGAGTTTAGTGTTGAGAGTTTATTTGCAAACGGCCATGCTCAACTGATAATCATATCTCCACCATCGTTGCCGTATCGGTGGCGGAGGGGTGTAGGAACATCGTATAGTAGATAGGCATATAGCGGATATTGTTTTCTGAAAATACACGCTGCTCATTACTCAATACGATGGCGCGGCGAATCCTGTATTCCTCTACTTGCAAAAAGTGGTTCAAGGCACTATGCACGGTGTAATCCTTTCCCGACTTGACTTCTAATGGCATCACGGTCAGATAGTCGGCATCGTCCACAAGATAATCTACCTCCCCGTTCTTCTTGTTGTCATAGTAATAGAGATTGAATCCGTGGGCGCGGAGTTCTTGCGCCACTACCGTTTCATAGACGGAGCCCAGATTGATGCTGCATTCATCATCCATGACAGGCTTGATATTGTTGCGATAGAGTATGCCCGTATATAGCCCCACATCGTTGATATAGAGTTTCAGCAGATTCTTACCGGCATTCTCTACCAGCGGGTAGGTCGGTTGGCTGATGGCTTTCACCTCCAGCGCTATACCAGCCGAGATAAGATAGTCAAACTCATCTTGGTAGTTCGCCATACGCTTTCCTTCCTTACCCTCAATATCCTTAGCCACAATGCGCTTCTTCTTGTTCTCCAAGTTACCGGGTATCATGTCGTAGATACGCTGAACTTTTAGTTTTCGGTTCAACTCCGCTTCATACTTGGCAGCATCCTGACGATACAGCGTGCGAATATCCGTGTGGACAGCCCGCACGCTTACCATGTTATGCTCATTGAGATAGGTGTTCACGGCATCGGGTAAGCCTCCTACAAGCAGGTACTTGCGAAACAGGCTCATCATCTTGTTGTGCATATCATCCGTTAGTGCCTCACCCGCAAGATAGCGTTGCCGCATCTGCTCAATGGCGTATTCCCCCACTCCGTTCGCCCACAGGAACTCCTCAAAATCCAGCGGGTACATGTGTAGTATCTGCATACTGCCAATAGGCAGACTTTGGGTGGTTTTCAGTGCAATGCCTAATTGCGAGCCGCTGGCGATGTAGGTGAAACGATTGTCGTCCATAAGGAACTTCACCAGCGTAAGCAGGTGGGCATACGCCTGTATCTCATCAATAAACACCAATGTGTTCTCCCGCTCCTTCATTCGATCGCCTGCTACCGTGCTTAGGCTTATCAAAAAATCCTCCACTGTGTGGGCATTGGCAAAAAGGCGGTCGCCCTGCTTGTCCTCCTCCATATTGATTTCAATGTAATTGGGGAACAAACTTCGTCCCGCTTCGCGAATGATGTACGACTTACCTATTTGCCGCGCACCATCCACAATGAGCATCTTGTTGCTACCGCTTTTCAGATACTGCTCTATCTGACTGTAAATCTTTCGTTTAAGCATTTTGTTTTACACTTTTCATATGTTTCTAAGTATCGAAAAATACACTTTTCCTGTAAAATCAGATACTAAAAAATACACTTTTCCGTCAAAAGAACGCTGCAAAGGTACAAACTTTTTTTCAAATATGCAAGGGAGAGGGACAAAAAAAACGCCGACCAAGTGCGCAGGCATCTTCGCCTGCCGGGTTGGCAGTATCGGATTTTAAGTTTCAAGTTTTAGCAGAGCAGGAGAAATGCCCGCATACCCGGTATATTTGTATACCCGAATTACGGATTTGGAGACCTTTATTCCGTTTTTCGGCATAAAGATTTGGTAGTGTGGGTAAAAAGTTGTACCTTTGCGGCGTGGCAAGAATCAAGCCCGCGACAAGTCGGGGCGCACACGGGGTGCACACCATAGACAATAAGATACCATATCATATACTTTTATGCAAACAATAGACACGATAAGCGCGTATAACGACCTGCACGGTTTCAAGACACAGCACCCGCAGGTGGCGTTCGTGCGTTTCACGCCTGAGAGCAAACGCAGCGTGGAGCAATATACCTTCGGACTGTATGCCATCTTCCTGAAAGAGACAAAAGGGTGCATCATCAACTACGGCATGACGCAATATGACTTTGATGCGCAGACGGTGGTGGCGTTTGCACCCGGACAGCAGGTGGGCTACACCACGCTGGACGGCGTACCCGTGCGGTCAATAGGTATCGTGTTTCATCCATCGTTCATTCAAGGAACGGCGCTGGAGAAGAAAATGAAGCGCTACTCCTATTTCTCGTACAGCAGCAGCGAGGCATTGCACCTGTCAGAGGACGAGGTGCAGACCTTGCGCCACAGCATGGAGTGGGTGGAACAGGAGTTGGCACATCCGATAGACAAGTTCTCGCAGGAACTGATTATCACTAACTTGGAACTTATTATGGACTATTGCCTGCGGTTCTACGAACGGCAGTTTATCACGCGCAAAGCACTCAACGTCAGCACATTGGAGCGGTTTAGCGAGTTGGTGAGCGAATACCTGTTGCAGGGAGAGGCAGTAGCCAACGGCGTACCGACCGTGCGCTATTTTGCACAGCGTATTCATCTGTCGCCTAACTACTTAGGCGACCTTGTGAAGACGGAAACGGGGTACAGTGCGCAGGAGTATATCGCGCAGCGGTTGGTGCAATATGCCGAACGGCAGTTGGGGGACGCGCAACGGAGTGTGAAAGAGGTGGCATTGCAAGTAGGATTCCAGCACCCGCAGCACTTTGTGCGTTTCTTCAAGAAACATACCTCCCTTACGCCAACGGAATACCGCGAGCAGCGACTCAACCGCGTCGCCCCCTGAAAGATTGTTGAGAATGACCCATTTACCTGTTGCGGGCTTGTTGGCGGTCGGTGAGGATAGGGTCGAGATGGGCTTTTGCCCACTCTATCATCGGTGTGCAGGCTTCGAGGAAGGAGAGGGCACGCGGGGTGAGGCAGTAGTCCACACGCGGCGGCACCTCGGCATAGACGGTACGGATAACAAATCCGTCCTCCTCCAAAGTGCGCAGCGTGGTGGTCAGCACCTTTTGCGAAATGTCGGGCAAAGCACGCTGCAGGGTGTTGAAACGCACCGGCGCAGCCTCGATCGCCAATATGTTGAGCACTAACAACGACCACTTGTCGCCCACCCGCGCAAGCACATTGCGGACGGGACAGTCAGGGAACAGGGCATCTTGCCATTCTGCGGGTTGTAACATAATGTGCAGTGGGTATTTTAATGGTCAGTGGTGCGCGGGCATCACTGACCGCTGTGTTAGGTTTCAAGTTTCAGGTTTCAAGTTTTGAGTGAGGGATTAGTCGAAGTAACTATGTTTGGAACCTGCAACCGTGGTTTTACGCCACAATTATTGTGCCAAATTGTGAGCAAGGGACAAAGAACAAGGAGCAAGGACTTGTTCGTTTCGTCTTTGAAGGCATCAAGTCGAGGCTGTTGCGTCTTCGCTCCCTGTGTCTTGGTCGTTGTGCCAAACATTCTTTGTTCTTGGTTCATTGGTCGCCGATAGCCGTTTTTCTTATTTGGCGCAATGATCTTCGGCGGTCAATAGGCTGCCGTGAAGCGCATATAGTGGTGGTTCTCCTGCTCCAACTCGTCAATCATTGCCACGGCATAGTCTTCCACGGAGATAAAACTCTCTCCGTTCTCGTCGAAGAGCATATCATCCACTCCAAGACGGTACTTGCCCGTGCGAACTCCCTTGCCCATATTGCCGAGGTTGCCGGCAGGCGAGAAGAACACCCAGTCGATATCCTTTTCATTGATGAGCGTGTCGAGATAGAACTTGCCCAAAGACTTTACACCGGGCAGCCATGCTTCGGGAAGCGTGCCCGTGTCCACCAGACGCACTCCGGGCTTGACAAACAGCGAGCCTGCTCCGCCAACGATAAGCAAGCGCTTGACTCCCGCACGCTTAACCCCCTCCACAATCTTGGGGTAGTTCTCCAGCGTCTCTTCGTATTGGCGCGGATTGCCCCAGCCGGGGTTGTAGGCACTGATAACGGCGTCTTTTCCTCTCGCAATCTCCGCCAAGGTGTCCGAATTGGTGGCGTCCGCCTGCACTACCGTGAGGTTGGGGGTGCTGAGGGTAATCTTTTCCGGATGTAACACTACGGCAGTAACTTTGTGCCCACGCTGCAAGGCTTCCTCCAACAGGGCAGAACCCACGAAGCCGCTTGCTCCAATTAAAACTACATTTTTCATAATAGTAAAAAGTTAGAAAGTGAATAATACTCGGAAGGATTGTCGGCGATAACCGCAAACAGTATCGTCTCCCATTTCGGGTGCAAAGGTACTGCTTTTTGAGGATATACGCAAGAATGCACTTGATAATCAGTTAGTTACATTTTGGTAACCATTGCAGATTATCAAGCGATTAGGCAGGTAAGAAAAATGAAAAAAAATGTGTGCGAGCGGTCGGCGGGCGGCAAGAGCGGCGAAAAAAGACAATTTGTCGAGGTCGCCCAAGCGGGGAAAAGTACATCTCCCTCTTGTACAATTCAAAAAAAAGCAGTACCTTTGCGAGTCCTAACTCTTAATTCTTGATTCAGTATGCACCATCACGTAGTAGCCGCCATTATCGTTCACGAGGGGCATGTCCTCTGTATGCAGCGGGGGCAGACCAAGTATGCCTACACATCCTATAAGTGGGAGTTTCCGGGCGGGAAGATAGAGCCCGGCGAGCGTGCGGAAGACGCACTCCACCGCGAGATACGCGAAGAAATGGATATGGATATCACCGTCCTTCGCCACCTCACCACCCGCCACCATACATACCCCGATTTTGAGGTAACGCTGGAGTTCTACCTCTGCCTCGGCGGGTCGCGCCCGGACAAGTCGGGCATGCCTGCTTTCACCATGCGAGAGCACCACGCCTTCCGCTGGCTCCCCAAAGGCGAGTTGCACACCCTCGACTGGGTGGAAGCCGACCTACCCGTTATCCAACAAATCCAACAACTTGCCGACTGAGCCCACGAAAGCAAAAGAACAGCGTCGTTTATCTTTGTTCACAAAACCCGTGCACAATTCAAAAAATTGTAGTAGCGGCATAAAGTCGCTAGGAAAAGTGTATTATAAACCTAAAAAGTCGCTTGGAAAAATGTATTTGCCATCCATAATAACTTAAAATCGGTTTCCTGTGTTCTTTTTCCGCCTACCCTTAGTGCAAAGGGAGTCGCAGGGTGCATATTGATAAAAAAGTTTGTTGGCGTTTTGAGTTTGGTGTACGGAGAAATTTCGCAACTTTTTCGGAATTTAAGGTCAAAATCAAAGTGAGCAATAGAAGCTTACCGATATGGCGTCTGCCATATCGCATCCATGTTTGCAGATGCGTTATGTCGCCATATCAGCGTAGGCTTCCCGTTGTTGATTTGACCTGAATGGCAATACGCAGACCTCCGTATGCGAATAAGCAACTCGGAGACCTGCGTTTTTGCGTTTGTATCTCAGCCATTCCTTCCGCCCGACCCCAAAACGACCACCGAGACACCACCGAGACACCACCGAGACACCACCGACTCACCACCGACCCTTGATACACACATATCTAATCTTTGTCTTTCTTTGTCTTGCGATTTCTGACCTGTCAGAAGAGCAAGCACAAAATAGCATGTCCATTTCGATGTTGTCCAATGTATTTCCCTGTCCTTCTTTTTTATTCATATAAGTATCGTAACTCGTAACTCAACGTGAGTTCGATATAACAACAAAAGACTAAGAGATTGATAACCAATAGACTGAGTGATGCCAAGGTAAAGGATAATGACCATATCCGTCAATCGTTGTTTGAGAACTTGTTTATGGGAGGTATCCAACTGATAACCAAGTTAAAGAAAAACATGAAGATATGCCCATTTATGATAAGGCTTATAGGTATTTTTTCATGTATGAATTGATAAAATCTATAATATCGTCATTCGCTTTTTTGATAATGCTTAACAAATCCTTGGAAGAACGATTGTACTGTTTATCGTGCGCAATCTCCACTTTTAGTTCCAAATCATTCGGAGAAACACATGAATTAAAGTCTATGTACGCTCCCGGTGGTAAGAGTTTTCGTGATGAGTTATTGTCGCCAATATCTTCACCGGATAGACAATCATTCTTATCCTGTGATTTAAGTTTGCCGACTGCAACCGTTAGTCCCCTATCAGATGAGGGTAATAGAGGCAACCGATGTTTTGCATAATTGACATATGTCCTCAATTCTTGTAATTTACCATATAAATCAGATAACGGTTGGCTATGCTTTTCTGAACTATGCTCTATGAATTTCTTAGTTGATAAAATATTGATATAATCACTGTTATCTATGTAAAGTCTTTCGTTATTTTGCAAGTCCTCAAGTTTCTTGTACAATACACAATACTGTCCGATATAGTCATAACATGAATTGTACCAAATCATCGCATCTACTACTAAGATAAATTGCATCCATGTTTCATTATCTTTAGTACATAGTGCCGCTTTCCGTAAGTGCATACGAGCAATATGTATAACCTGAACAATGTCTTGTACCCGCTGCTTCAGTATGACATCACGCGTACCATATGTCTTTACATCCCTATTAAAAACAGATTCAATTACTGCGCATGTAGTATTTTGAAACCCTCCAATTGATTTCATTTCAGCGAGTGTGCCGTTAATATCTGTTGCATAGTTCGCCATCATCACATCGGTTTTATCATCGATTCGATAAAGGAGATTTCGTCTGCTGATAGGTTGTATTTGGCGTAGAGTTGTTGGTCTATCTCCGCAACGGGCTTCGACCAATCTATATCAGATTGAGGAGTGAAGTCTTGGAGAGGAACATAACAAAATACATCTTGGGTAACTTGCATTGAACCTTTCCCAAAGAATAGCAACAACTTAAAGAAACTCGTTTGTGTATATTTTAAACAATTTTGTTGCTCTGCCACTGTATCAAATGGGGCAATAACTAAAAACGTTTCTGTAAATACAACATTAGGACCAGCCACAAGTAGTTCTGGGAAATTTATTGCTCCATGTTTCAAGTATTATGCTGCATCATAAGTCTTTTTGCAATATAAAATATTGTGTAAAATCTTCATTCTATCGGCGAACACCATCTTCTATTATTCCGCCGATACTATAGATGGTATGTATAGTGGTTTTAAATCCATCCTTTCTCATCGCTTCGTTGGCATACTTTCTTTCTGTTCTTGCCCACGCAAGCAATTTGCTCTCGAATGGAGTCAACTGCCTATATAAAAATCTTTGTTCGTTTTCCAACGTGCAAACCATCTTATTATAAAAGTCATAAGTGTCTTTTGCGCACCACGCTTTCAGTCCATACAAAAGAGCAGTTGCTAAATGCTCAATAATTCTCTCTGTAGTAGTTCTTTGATTTTGTTTTGTATTGATATTATGAGGAACAGGAACTGCTTTTATATCGTGGCATATCGGCAACAAATCGTAGGCAATTGCATTATCTTTAATCAATAGTTGTTTGATTGTGAGGAGCACATTACTTGCTATGAACAACGTCCTACTGTAACAAAAAATTCCATCTTCATTCTGCAAACTTTGTTGTATCTTCTGCTTCCATTGTTCAACATGGTAGAGTTCCTTTGTAAAGGTTGTATTCAGAAATGTCACTGTATCATTGATAAATTGCAGACGCCGACGGGAATCCAGCATTGTATTGCCACTGGAATTGAGTAACCTATGAGACTCTATCTCTTGTATTTTGGATAGAATCTCATCTTTTCCCATTGTGGTGACAAATATTCCCGATGTGCTATTTATCAAGTAGTACATTAAATTTTATCTTCTTTTTTCAATTGTTCTTTAATATCTTTTAAGTCGAAATACATCAAACGCGTTTTATCAAAAAGATCCAGTGTTGTAAAATAATCAAAGCCATTCTTTTCATAGAATTTCGTGGCATCGGAGTAGGCATCGACTGTCATAAAACGGCAACCAGCACGATTGCTCGTTGCATATAGACGCTTTATCAAAGCCAAGATATATGAACCAAGGCCTACATGAGCGTAATCTTCGCCAACAGCCAAACGACCAAGTTTGACAGAAGGATAACTGCGGCGACGTTTGTTATTGTGAATATGACGATTGATACGATTCCAAATACCTTTGGATTGCGGGTCATATGCAACCTTATCATTCAGCAGACTGAAATAAGCGGCAGTTTGTCTTTTCTTTGTATCAATCACCACATAAGTGACTGCCATCATATCTTCAAAATATTTTTTTGCATCTTGAATGAGGAAGTCATTTAAATCCTTATCCGCACAACGAAACGGTAACAACGGCATATCCGTCGTTAACTGGTGAATCTCTAATGAAGAAATGTCTATCATTTTAGAAAGTGCATTTAGCAATAGACATCATCAATTGGTAACCTTCTTCAATTCGGTGCATTTCGTCCGCTGAAGCTTTTCTGGGATGTTCTACCGCATAAGCAAAACGCCGTGCGTCTTCACCATACAATGTTGGGGTTTCTTTGATTGGTCGTGCCATAATTTAATTTATCGTTTCTGTTCGTATACAATACTCCTAATTTATCTAACGCTGCAAAGATACAAAAATTTTTGCACACATGCAAATTATTTATGAGAAATCTGAAAATTTTGTGCGTTTTGCAGGCGTTTGGGGCTATTAGCGGGATAGGCTTATTGCAGGGGAGGGATTTGAATGAAGTAGATTGTTCGGAGAGTTCCTCGCGAATTGAGCGAGGACAGTCGGACGGTCAAAGTCGCGGCAGGTGCGGTAAGCAGGTATAGTAGTCGAGCAAGAAGGATATGAGGAATGCGGCGGAAGAAACGGTAGACGATTCGTCTCAGAAAGATACAAAAACTTCGTTTTATAGTAGTTAGTAACGTGAGTTTGTATAAATCAATCTCTATAACCTATCCATGGGAGAATTTGAGAATCAAATCTAAAATCCAACAAAATATTTACTTAAAATAGGAGGAGCAATTGCTTTTTTGTTTCGCTACGCTCAGAAACCAAAAGAAAATCAAGACTAAAAATCTTATATCGAACTCACATTAAAAGAGCCGAGAACCAAGACAAAATAGCCTTGCTCTTCTTACAAAATATCACCGCAGGCGAGACGCCTGCGTCCTCGGCAGTGATTTTGTCCTTGCTTTTCTGACAAGTCAGAAATCGCAAGACAGAGAAGGACAAAAGTTAGTACCGATTACTGACCAAATACAAATGCCGATTTTCTGTTTATACTACCCAAAAATCGGCATTGCTTTCGGTATTTTTGAAAAAAAAATACGACTGACCTGCATTTTCTTTATAATAGACTGAATACCAGCATGTAACAACATCCCTTACACGCACAAAAAGTCCCATAATCGGCACTTTGTCGTCTTATTTTGCACCTAATGCCGAAAATACGGCATTACTATAATATATGAAAGCGTTTCCCGGAAAGAACAAGGAGCCAAAAGCCGTGGGCACTCATCGTGCTAACCGCCCCCCTGCTGCAACGTATCGGCAGCGAGATACCCAACACGCGTTGCCTGAACCGTCCCGCCTGCGCTTTCGTCCCTTGCGGCGACCTAAGCAAGGCGTTGGATAGCCGAACTGATTTCTGGGTGAACGATGTGTCGGCTGCCATAGAGAACCTGCTCCTCACGGTGCACGCCATAGGCTTGGGAGCCGTATGGACGGGCATCCATCCCGACCCTGACCGCGTGGCACAACTGCAAGCCATTCTTCAACTGCCTGAGCATCACGCCTTCCGCCGGCTTCCCAAAGGCGAGTTGCACACCCTCGACCGGGTGGAAGCCGACCTACCCGTTATCCAACAAATCCAACAACTGACCGACTAAGCCCACGAAATCAAAAGAATACTTCGCAACAGCCCACCTGCATTTTATGCTGCGGACATCCGAGCAGAAGGGGGGGCGCCGAGTAGGCGGGTAAGACCAAGAAATTCGGCGCCTTGTTCGGCGCCTCGAAGAAAAATGCACTGAACTTGCATTTTCTTTGTAGCACGCTGATTACCAAGTGGTTATATTTGTACAGAAAATCGTTTTTTCGCTCGTAAAAGGCATTTTTTCGGCTTTTTTGTGCCAGACGCCGAAAATTCGGCGCCCCCTTAATAAGTGAAGGCGTTTTTCCAAAAGAACGAGGAAGCGAAAGACGGGAAGCAAGACAAATCGGGCTTGTTTCGGGCTGCACCTACGCGGGGAAAGGGCGGGATTTTAGCATTTACTTTTTACCGCAGGCGAAATGCCTGCGTCCCCGGTGTTCGGCGCCTGTTGCATCTGAGACAATCAAACTTGTTACACCTGCTGCCGGCGCAGCAACCGCAGGCGGGACGCCTGCGTCCCCAGTGGTCTGTACCTGTTGCACCTAAGACAACCAAACTTGTTGCACCTGCTACCGGCGCAGCACCCGCAGGCGAGACGCCTGCGTCCCCAGTGTTCGGCATCTGTTGCACCTGAGACAATCTAATTTGTTGCACCTGTTGCACCTAAGTCAATCAAACTTGTTACACCTGCTGCCGGCGCAGCACCCGCAGGCGAAATGCCTGCGTCCCCGGTGTTCGGCGACTGACAGGCAGTCCCGTTGCAGGTCGTGTATCGGCTATACCTTCTTTGGTTGTCTGCCCCTATTGACGGGGCGAACCCGGTAGCCTGCTTCGCGGAGAGCGGCAAGAAGCCCTTTGTCGCCACCGAGGTATATGGCATTGAGCGTAATGAAAGCGCCGCCGTCGCGCAAGTAAGGTTGCAGGCGTTTCACCCACATGCGGTTGCGGCGGGCATACACCTGATAATCGGAATAGGAAATAGAAGTCTTGTTGTCAGGACCGGAGACCTGATATGCCATATCGGTCAGCCGTCCCATGCGGTACATATCGAGCAGGACACGCTCCTGCTGCACTTCGCGTTCGGGATAGTCAATCACCTTCAGCAACTCCTCACACTGCCAATGGAACGGCTCGCGGTCGAAGAGCATATACATCGTCTCGCCCACATCGTCCAGCCCATAGACGGGCATGTCTTTTTCCTGCGCCACCACCTCGAAGAAGGTCTCCATGGAGCGCGACTCATCATAGCCCATCCACTGCTTGAAAAGCGCGGCGCGGAACATCTCCGTCAGGTAGGCGGGTTTCATGCGGCACAGTTGGTTCAACCCCATGCCGAGGTTGAGCAAGAGGGCTTGGTCAATGTGATCATACTCCGTATCGCTATAGAAATTGGTGAGCCTTACCGAGTCGGGCAGCACCGCCGCCTGCCGCAGCGCCGACAACGCCTCGTAGTCCTCCATGGCGAACTCCGTAATCACCTTGTCGCACTTGGCAAAACAGGCAAAGACATTGGGGATAGTATCGAGGAAAGCCATGTCCACCAAGCGGTTGGTGGCGAGGATATAACTCTTGGATCTGCTGCTGTTGCCTGACACCTCGTAGAGGACTTGGGCGGAGAGACAGCCCGCGCATCCGCGACTCTCCCCGTCACTCCCAACAAGAGCACCCAAAAAATCAAGATTTTTCGGAGACCCCGCAAAAGGAGGGAGAAAAAGGCAGAGAAACAAAAAGACCCCAATCCTCCACGAAAACACCCCACCGCGCGTTGCTTGCGGGGAATCCGCGAGAGCGGGGGAGAGATTAGTTTCTATGGTCGATGGTAATTTACTTTCCCCCTCCCTTTGCAGGGAGGAACGAAACGGGTCTTGTCTTCTCATTGGAATCGCGTGATTAGGTTATAGGCTTGGTAGATACCGAGTTCGCCGGCTTTGCTCAGGTCAGCCAAGCCTTTCTCCGGCTGGTCGGTGTAAATGTAGGTCAGTCCGCGGTTGAAGTACGCCTCGGCGAAGTCCGCGTCCTTGGCAATGGCTTGGGTGTAGTGGCTGACAGCCGCCTGCCACTCGCGCTGCGTGCAGAGGATGTTCGCCTTGTTGTAGTAGGCAAAAGCAAAGTCGGGACAGAGGCGCACCACCTGGTCGTAGTCGCGCAACATAATGTCGAAATCCATGCTCGTCTTATCGCTCAGTTCGCCCGTCGCCCGCTGGTATTGCAGCAACCGATACCGCCAGTTGGCGCGGCAGAAAGTGATGACCGCCACCTGGTCGCGGTCGGAGGTGAGTTGCAGCGCCTGCGTGCAGTCGTCAATGGCTGATGAGTAGTCCTGCACCAGCGCGAACTCCATCGCGCGGGCGAAGAAGAGGGCGGGGGACAACTGCTTGTCCAGTTGCTCAGACAAGCGGCTTATCTGCTGGAAATGCAGGTTCACGAGGTCGGCGGTCAGCGGCTGTTCCTGCACCACGAAATGCAACGGCGCGGGCAACCACTGCTGACGGTTGAGTTCCGACACGGCGGCGTGGTAATAGTTGGTCTGCCGCAACGGCTGTTCCTGCGTGTAGTACGAGAGGGAGATATTCGGCTCGTTGACCACATCGGCATATTTCTTCTGCACGGCACCGCGGGCAGCCGATTGGTATTTCTGTTCGTCTTCGGTGGGCTCTTGGTTGGTCTGCGCCGTTTGGGCGGAGAACTCCTTGCGCCGGTCGCGTTTCTGCGGCTGCGCCTGCGCTATCTGTACGGAGGTGTTGGGAGTGGATTGTTGAGTGTTTTGTGTAGAGTGTTTAGAGCGGGCGTCCTGCTCGCGATCGTAGGCAGTCTGCCGATAGCGGTACGCCTCTTTGGGCTGGTTGAGCGCCGTGGCGGCCTGGGCTGCGAGGTAATAGGAAGGCAGGAAATCGGGATAACGGGCGATAAGCGAGTCGAAGTCCTGCCGTGCGGCTTGCCACTGCCGCAACTCCATCTGCACCAGCCCGCGCTGGTAGCGCATCTCGGTCTTCTCCGGCGCCAAGTCCAAAGCGCGGTCGTAGTCGTCCAGAGCGCGGTTATAGTCGCCCAACTCGTGCCGCAGTACGCCGCGGTTGTAGTAGCACTGCGCATCGTTGGGAGCCAACTCGATTGCTTTGTCGTAATCCGCCAGCGCCCCGCGGTAGTTGTGGTTATGGTAGAAAATGATGCCGCGGTTGATGTAGTCGCCCGCCCATTTCGACCCGAGGTTAATGGCTTGGGTGAGTTGCAGCAACGCCTCGTCGTGCTCCTCGCGCATGAGGTTCACCGTTCCCAACGCCGACCAGTTGGCAGGGTTCTGCGAGTCCAACTCCGTGGTGCGCTCAAACGCCGCCAACGCGCAGGCGGTATCCTTCATCTGCATACATATCGCCCCTTTCTCGAAGAGCAGCGAAGCCGACTCGGGCTCGCGCTTGAGCAACTGCTCCATGTCCGCCATCGCCTCCTCGAAATGCTCCTGCGCCGCGCGTGCGTCCGCCCGCAGCAGCAGATAGGTCTTGTTTTCCGGCGCGAACACCAGGGCTTGGGTGAAATCCTGCTCCGCCAACTCTGCCTCACCCAAGCGGCGATAGACGAAACCGCGCGTGTAGTACGCGCCGGGCATGAACGGGTTGCAGGCAATAGCCGATTGACAGTCGCGCAACGCACCCTGATAGTCCTCCAGATTGATTTTCGCAATAGCCCGATAGAGATAGGGCTCGGCGAGGTAGGGTTTGAGTTTGATGACCTGGTTGAAATACTGAATAGACAGCACATAGTCCTCAAAATAGAGCGCATTGCGCCCTATCGCCGTGATACGGTCGGTATTCAGTTGCGCCTGAATAGGCAACCACCATCCGCACAGCACCAAGACCAGTATGTACCATCTTCTTCGCATAACGCAGCACCTAACAACTCAGAATACTTAGCCTTACTCGCATTGTATCCGCTGGTACCAGTCGGGAATGTCGAACTGCTCGTCCTCCGTGTAGCCCAGCGTGGTGTCGCGATAAATGCGCTGCATATAGAGCGCATAGATAGGCAGCGCCATCGAGGCTCCCTGTCCCTCCGCGAGGTTGTCGAAGTGTATCGCGCGGTCTTCTCCGCCTACCCACACGCCGCTCACCAGCGAGGGCGTGAAGCCCATGAACCAGCCGTCGGAGTTGTTGTTGGTAGTACCCGTCTTGCCGCCCATCGGCGCTTTGATACCGTATTTGTAGCGTACGCGCACGCCTGTGCCCCTGTCCACTACATCTTGCAACATCTGTATCATCTTGTACGAGGTCGTCTCGCTGATTATCTCGTGCGTCAGCGGTGCAAACCGTGCCAGCACATTGCCGTTGTTGTCCTCTATGCGGGTTACATACAGCGGCTCGGTGCGGATACCCTTGTTTACGAAAGTCGTGTAGGCATCCACCATCTCCTGCACGCTCACCTCGCAGGGTCCCAAACACAGACTGATGACGGGGTCGAGTTGCCCCTGAATACCAAACGACTGCATCATCCGTACCAACTGCTCCGGCGTGAAGAGCGACATCAGATAGGCGGTAATCCAGTTGGAGGAATAGCGCAGTCCCCACGCCAGCGTAACCGTGTCACCCTGGTTCTTCGCATGCGTGTCGCGCGGTGTCCACGGGCGACCGTTCGCGTCGTAGAGCGTTATAGAATCGTTCACCACCTTGTCGCAGGGCGACATCCCCTCGTCCATCGCCAGCGTG
This sequence comes from Paludibacteraceae bacterium, assembly GCA_051878345.1. Lineage (GTDB taxonomy): Bacteria > Bacteroidota > Bacteroidia > Bacteroidales > Paludibacteraceae > Colicola. The sequence goes on from JBJEJX010000016.1 coordinate 32,165, forward strand.
TAGAGATAGGGTTTCACCGTCGAGCCCACCTGCCGCCTGCCCATCGTCGCCATATCGTATTGGAAATGAGCAAAGTCCGGTCCGCCCACATAGGCTTTCACATGTCCGTTGAGCGGATCCATCGACATGAAACCGCACCGCAGATAGGTCTTCAGCCAGCGGATAGAGTCCATCGGACTCATCACCGTGTCAATCAGTCCGTTACCCTCGTAGGAGAACACCTGCATCTCCACGGGCGTATTGAATGCCGTGCGTATCTCCTCCTCCGTCGCACCGGCTTTCTTCATGCCGCGGTAGCGGTCGGTCTGCCGCATGGAGCGCGTCATGATACCGTCTATCTCTTCGTGCGTGATGGAGATGGAGAAAGGCGCATTCCGCTTGCGCTTGCACTCGCGGAAGAAACTCTTCTGCAGGCTCTGCATATGCTCCTCCACCGCCTCTTCCGCATACCGTTGCATGCGCGAGTCGATGGTGGTATAGATACGCAGACCGTCTTGGTAGAGGTCGTAGTGCGACCCGTCGGGCTTGGTGTTCTTATTGCAGAAACCGTAGAGCGGGTTGTTGTCCCACTGATATTTGTCGATCTTGTACTGCTGTTTGTTCCATTCCGAGTAGTGGCTCTCTTTCGGCTCCTTCGCCGTCAGCACGTTGCGCAGATACTCACGGAAATAGGGTGCCATTCCCTGCTTGTGGTCCACGCTGCTGTAATGCAACTCTATCGGCAGTGCCTGCAGCGAGTCGCACTCCGCCTCCGTCAGGTAGCCGTATTTCTCCATCTGGCTCAGCACGGTGTTGCGCCGCGTCAGCGCGTTCTGCGGTCGCCGCACGGGGTTGTACAGCGACGGGTTTTTACACATCCCCACCAGCATTGCGCTCTCCTCCACCTTCAGGTTTGCCGGCGTAGTGGAGAAATACACTTGCGCAGCCGACTTGATACCCACCGCATTGTACAGAAAATCAAACTGATTCAGATACATCAGCAGTATCTCATCTTTTGAGTAGAGCCGCTCCAACTTGGTGGCAATCACCCATTCTATCGGCTTCTGCATTGCCCGCTCGAAGATGTTGTTCGCCCGCGGCGACCATATCTGCTTCGCCAACTGTTGGGTCAGCGTGCTGCCGCCGCCTGCGCGCCCTAACTTCAGCACCGCCCGCATGAATGCCTTGAAATCCACGCCCGTATGGTTGTAGAAACGCGCGTCCTCGGTTGCTATCAACGCCTCCACCAACTCCGGCGACAGGTCGCTGTATTGCACGCCCACGCGGTTCGCCTGACGGTAATACCGCCCAAGCGACTGCATATCTGCCGAGAACACCTCGCTCGCGTACTTATTTTTCGGATTCTGCAACTCCTCCAGCGGAGGCAGATAGCCGAGCCATCCTTTCGTTATCATCCAAAAGACTGCCACCACTACTACAACTCCCGTGGTAAACAGTCCCCAAAACCATTTCAAAAATGTCTTCATAGCATATCATTTACAATTTGGGCGCAAAGTTACGACTTTTTGCCGATATATGCAAATCCCGTACCATTTTTTGAGGCAATGTTAGTCAAATTAATATGATGTGTACAAGTTTTGTCTATCTGTCTAAATATGAGCGGACTACATGAGTTCAAGCCTTTCTCGTAATTCAAAGGGGCGTACTCAATAGGCATTGCCGATACTTGCCTGTACCTGCTCACAAACAAAAAGACCGTCTAACCTCGCGGTTAGAACAGCCTTTTCTTTTTGCCCGCGACGGGGCGTCTCTGGCAGTGCTTACAGCATCTCCACGCTGCGGTTCACAAACTTTGCCAATGCCTCGCCTTTGAGCAGGCCGCTTGCGAGCAGGGCGATGTCAATGAGTTGGTGCACCTTGTCGTTCTTCTCGGCATGGGCGGCATAGACCCCCTTGAGTTGATTGCGAAGGTCTGCCAACTCTTTCGTTACATTGGTAACAGCGTCTTTCTCCTCTTGGGTGAGGTCGGCGTCTTTCTTGCCTTTCTGCGCGGCTTTCAGGTCGTCCTCCTCTTTCTGCTTGGCGGCAATCTGCTCGTTGAGCGGCGCCACCTCGGCGGCAACAGCACCTACCAACTCGTTCATCAGGTCGGTAACCTTGCCGTTCGCGGTGTTCACCACGAGGTTGTAGGAGTCGGGCATGGTGCCGTAGAATGACATACCCTGCTGGTGCGCGGACATTTCTTTCATGCGGCGCATGAACTCGTTCTGCGTAAGGAATACGGGCAGCGCGTCTGCCGATACCGCCTCAAAGGATACCACATAGTTACTCTTGTCGCCCTTCGGCAGTTGGCTCTCGAAGGAATAACGGAGCGCATCCTCTTGCTCTGTGGTGAGGCTGACAGACTGTTTGTCTTCCTTTGCGATAAGGTTCTCTATCACATCGGAGTCCACGCGCACGAAGCGGATAGCGCCTTTCTTCTCTTCCGTGCCGTCGCCGTAACTCTTCTGCTCGAATTGCGACATCTGGTGCACATCCAACTCACCGTCCATGAGCAACACATCGTAGCCTTTCTCTTTTGCGCGCTGGATATACGAGTAGGACGCATCAGGGTCTTGCGTATAGAGCAGGATGAGGTCGCCGTTCTTGTCGGTCTGCGCCTCCTTCACGAGGTTCTTGTACTCCTCCAGCGTGTAGTACTTGCCGTCAAGGTTCTTGAGCAGGTTGAAACCCACTGCTTTGTCGTAGAACTTCTCATCTGTGAGCATACCGAATTGGATAAACATCTTCACGTCATCCCATTTCTTCTCGAAGTTCTCGCGGTCGTTCTTGAAGAGTTCTGCCAATTTGTCAGCCACCTTTTTGGTGATGTAGCCGCTAATCTTCTTCACGTTGTTGTCGCTCTGCAAGTAACTGCGGCTGACATTGAGCGGGATGTCGGGCGAGTCAATCACGCCGTGGAGCAGCGACAGATACTCCGGCACGATGTTCTCCACCTCGTCGGTTACGAACACTTGGTTGCAATAGAGTTGAATCTTGTTGCGGTGTACATCGAGGTTGTTCTTTATCTTCGGGAAGTAGAGGATACCCGTCAGATGGAAGGGATAGTCCACGTTCAGGTGGATATGGAAGAGGGGTTCGTCCATCTGCATGGGGTATAGTTCGTGGTAGAACTTGTCGTAGTCCTCGTCCGTGAGGTCGGCAGGCTTGCGCGTCCACGCGGGTGAGACATTGTTGATGATGTTGTCCTCATCGGTCTCCACCTGCTTGCCGTCTTTCCACTCTTTCTTCTTGCCGAAAGCAATCTCCACGGGCAGGAACTTGCAGTATTTCTTGAGCAAGCCCTCTATGGTGGCGTCCTCCAAGTACTGCGCGAACTCGTCGTCTATATGGAGCACGATGTCCGTGCCGCGCTCCGCCTTGATGGTATCCTCCATCGTATATTCGGGGTCGCCTTCACAACTCCAGTGCACGGCTTTGGCGTCCTCTTGGTACGACTGCGAGAAGATTTCCACCTTCTTCGCCACCATAAAGGCACTGTAGAAGCCCAGACCGAAGTGCCCGATGATGGCTTCGGCTTTGTCTTTGTACTTGTTCACAAACTCTTCGGCGCCGGAGAACGCGATTTGGTTGATGAATTTGTCCACCTCCTCGGCGGTCATACCGATGCCGTGGTCTTGCACGGTCAGCGTCTTCTTGTCTTTATCCAACAGTACGCGCACGCGCAGGTCGCCCAAGTCGCCTTTCACCTCGCCGACACTTGACAGGGTCTTCAACTTTTGCGTAGCGTCCACGGCGTTGCTAATCAACTCACGCAGGAAAATCTCGTGGTCGCTGTATAGAAACTTCTTGATAACAGGGAAAATGTTGTTGGAGGTTACTCCGATATTACCTTTACTCATAGTTATTGTAGAATTATGTTATTTGCGTTGTATGTTTGTTTTTTCGTTTGCGGTTCACCGCTAATTGTGCTATGACAAAAACCGCGCCAAAGGAAGCAAGACTGACATTTTGTCAGTTTCCTGTCAGTGGCTCTTCGTGTACGATCGCTATCATTTTCTATCCTGTCTTCCCACTGCTATACCTGTTTATTTGTCTAAACAGGTCTTTGGCGGTATGGTGTCAGTGCTACCTCATGGCACAATACCTTGTCTATATAGTCTAATTGCTTTGCTGTTAAATATTACACATACAAAGCGCACGTACAAACGTGCGCTTTGTATGTGTAGATAGTGGAAGTAGTGATATTTATCCGTATCTTATCCTCCGAAGTTGTCGAAGCGAATCATGTCGTCTTCTACGCCGAGGGAGTGGAGCAGGTCAACCACGGTTTTCGACATCATGGGAGGTCCGCAGAGGTAGTACTCGATGTCTTCGGGAGCATCATGCTGCTTGAGATAGGTGTCCCCCATCACAGGTGCGATGAAGCCCGGAGTATATTTCACGCCGAGTGCGTCTGCTTTGGGATCGGGACGGTCGAGTGCCAAGTGGAAATGGAAATTGGGATACTCCTTCTCCAGAGCGAGGAAGTCTTCCATGAAGAACACCTCATCGATGGCACGTGCACCGTAGAAATAGTGCATTTCGCGGTCGCGTGTGTGTAGAGTCTTGAGCATGTGCATGATTTGTGCGCGGAGCGGAGCCATACCGGCACCACCGCCTACCCAAATCATCTCGCGCTTGGAGTCGAATACGGGATGGAAGTCGCCGTAGGGACCCGACATCGTTACCTTATCTCCCGGCTTGAGCGAGAAGATATAGGTGGAAGCAATACCGCAAGGCACATCTTGGAAGCCCGGTCCCTGCTCTTTGGGCTTGAACGGCGGAGTGGCGATACGCACGGTCAGCGTGATGATATCGCCCTCATCGGGATAGTTCGCCATAGAGTAGGCACGGATAGTGGGCTCTGTGTTCTTCTGCTTCAAACCGAAGAGCCCGAATTTCTCCCATGCGGGTACGTACAAGTCGCCAATCATCTCGCGGTCGAAGTCGTTGTAGTTGATATCGTATGCAGGAATCTTAATCTGCGCATACGAACCGGGGATGAAGTCCATGTGCTCGCCCGGAGGCAACTGTACCTTGAACTCCTTGATGAATGTAGCCACGTTCTTGTTGCTGATAACGGTGCACTCCCATTCCTTCACGCCGAGTACCGACTCATCTATCTTCAACGCAAGGTCGTTCTTCACCTTCACTTGGCAACCCAAGCGCCAGTGGTCTTTCTGTTGCTTGCGGGTGAAATGTACAGTCTCGGTGGGCAGAATCTCGCCGCCGCCTTCCAATACTTGGCACTTGCACTGTCCGCACGAACCCTTACCGCCGCAGGCGGAAGGCAGGTGCACACCGGCAGCACCCATCGCGTTGAGCAGTGTGCCGCCGGCAGGAAGATGGTACTCCTTGTCGCCGTTCACCACCACTTTCACATCGCCCGAGGGCACTAAATACTTCTTTGCCACCAACAGGATGCCAACTAACAGTAGAATAACCAACAGGAATACTACTACTGCCCATAAAATCGCTATAAAATCCATATCGTTGTCCTCCTATTTTTAGATGTTAAGACCAGAGAAGCACATGAATGCCATTGCCATCAGACCTACGGTGATGAAGGTGATACCCAGCCCTTGCAGGGGTTTGGGTACATCGTTGTACTCCATCTTCTCGCGGATACCGGCCAGGCAGACGATAGCGAGGAACCAGCCGAGACCGGAACCGATAGCGTAGGCAAATGCGTCGCCGATGTTAGTGATTGCTTTCACGTTCTCGGGGTCAAGGATGATACGCTGTTGCATGAAGAGCGATCCACCCATGATGGCGCAGTTCACGGCAATCAGCGGCAGGAAGATACCCAGCGAGGCATAGAGCGAAGGTGAGTATTTCTCCACCACCATCTCCACCAATTGCACGATAGCGGCAATCACGGCGATGAACAGGATGAACGACAGATAACCCAAGTTCAGCGGGTTCAGCACATACACTTGCAGCAGGTAGTTCACCGGCAGGGTGATGGTGAGCACGAAGGTAACGGCAACACCGAGTCCCGCACTGGTCTTCACATCCTTCGACACGGCAAGGTAAGAACACATACCCAAGAAGTATGCGAAAATCATGTTGTCAGCAAATATGCTGCGAACAAATAGACTTAATGCGTGTTCCATATTACTTCTTCTCCTCTTTATTGAGCCCGCGGTGAGCCCAGATGATACATCCTACCAAAATCAGTGCCATAGCCGGCATCACCATCATGCCGCAGTTCTCATACACGCCGCCGTTGGCTACATACCAACTCTCGGGAATCACGCGGAATCCGAGCAGCGTACCTGCCCCGAACAACTCGCGGAAGAATGCGACAATCACCAGTATGATAGCATAGCCGAAGCCGTTGCCCAGACCGTCAAGGAACGAGTCCCACACTTTGTTGGTCATGGCAAACGCCTCCAAGCGTCCCATCAAGATACAGTTGGTGATAATCAGTCCGATATACACGCTCAACTGCATGGCGATATCGTAGGCAAAGGCTTTCAGAATCTCGCTCACAAGGGTTACCAGCGCAGCCACTACCACCAGTTGCACGATGATACGGATACGCATCGGGATGGTCTTGCGGATAAGCGAGATAATCACGTTGGACATCGCCACGATAATGGTAACGGCGATACCCATCACCAGCGCGGGCTTCAGTTGCACCGTTACTGCCAACGCGGAGCATATACCCAACACCTGTACTACGACAGGGTTGTTCAAGTTCAAAGGACCCAGCAGGGTGTCTTTTGTTTTCTGAGTTAGTGCCATATTATTCTCCCTCCGTTTGTTCGCAAGCCTTCTCGCAGCATGCAGCAGGAGCGACCTCCTCTGCCTCGCCGCAAGCAGCCTGGCAATGTTTGTTACATGTCTTGTTCAAGAAACCGGCGTACTCGTTCAAATTGCTGAGCAACATATCGCTTACGCCCGTCGAGGTGATGGTCGCACCGGAGATGGCATCCACCTGCTCCTGACCTTCCGCCAGTTTGCCGGATTTCAGCACTGCCACCGACACCACTTCGCCCTCGGCGTTCTTGATATGTTTGCCGATGAACTGGTGGCGGAATTTCTCCGTTACAATCTCGGCACCCAGACCCGGGGTCTCGCTCTCGTGGTTGAAGTTCACACCGAAGATGGTGTTCTTGTCCGCATTAAGCGCGAGGTAGCCGCCGATGCCGCCCCACAGACCGGCACCGTGCAGTTTCAGCACGTACTTCGTTTCGCCCTCAATGTTCGCCACAAGCACTGGTGCGCCCTGCACGTCTATCGTGTCTTGCACGAGTTTGAGATACAGCGCCGCAGGGTCGGTGTTGGAATAGTCTTGATTGAGCGCCACCAGAATCTGCTTCTGTTGGTCAAGCAGCGCGTTGGCATGCTGACGAGGGCTCAGCGCTTGGCTCACCACGGCGAGCAACACCGCCACCAGCACCACTATCACCGTGGCGTAGGCGAAGGTATAGATATTACCGTTGGTGTTCAGCCCTTTCTTCTCTTCTACAAAGACACCTTTCTGATGACACTGCGGGCATTCTTCGGGTGCTTTGTCTCCTATGTGGACATAGCCGCACACGGAGCATACATATTTCTTTTCTGCCATAATCGTTCCTTATTTAATAGTTGCGCGTTTCATACGGCGTTTGATGTTCACCTGTACCACGCACCAGTCAATCAGCGGTGCAAAGGCGTTCATCAGCAGGATAGCGAGCATCATACCCTCTGGATAACCCGGGTTGAGCACGCGAATCACTATCGCCATGAAACCAATCAAGAAACCGTAAATCCACTTTCCGCACTCCGTGCGAGCCGAGGTGACGGGGTCGGTTGCCATAAACACCGCACCGAAAGCGAAGCCGCCGGTTACCAAGTGCATATACCACGGGTAGTTGGCAGCCGCCGTGTCGGGACCGCATACGTTGAACAGCCATGCCGTCAGCGCACCGCCCACGAAGATACTCAGCATCGTCTTCCACGAAGCCACGCCCGTTACCAGCAGCAGGAGCGCGCCCAGCAGGATAGCCCAGCAGCAGGTCTCGCCTACGGAGCCTGGTATCAGACCGTTGAACGCATCCCAAAAGCCTACGGGCACGAGGTTAGCCTCCGTAGTGGTAGCCACCTGCGTCAGCGGGGTAGCGCCCGAGAAACCGTCCACCAGCGTCTTGCCGCCGTCCCAGCCCCAAGTGCCGCCGGTGCGGACAAAGGCTTGGTCGCCCGTCATGTGGGTAGGATAAGCAAAGAAAAGGAACGCGCGCGTGATAAGTGCCACGTTGAAGATGTTGTAGCCCGTACCGCCGAACACCTCTTTCGCAAAAATCACCGCGAAAGCCGTAGCGATAGCCACCATCCATAGCGGTGTGTTGATGGGCACAATCAGCGGAATCAGGAAACCGGTTACCAGGAATCCTTCTTGTATCTCCTCTTTTTTCCACTGCGCCACCGTGAACTCTATACCGAGACCGGTGAGATAACTGACGATGATATAGGGCAGTACCGCGAGGAAACCGAAGCCGAACGCCTTCCAGAAGAGTGCGCAGGTCAGTCCGCCGCGAACCAACTCGCCGGTCGCCAGCAGATGCTGATAACCTACGTTGTACATACCGAACAGCAACGCCGGCACCAATGCCAGCACTACTATGATCATCGTGCGTTTCGAGTCGCTGCCATCATGTATCTGGGCACCTACGCGCTTTGCCGTGGTGTTCGGTGTGAAGAGGAAGGTCTCAAAACCGTCGTACACCGAGTGCAGCCAATGCAACTTCCCGCCTTCCGAGAAGGTCGGACGAAGTTTTTCTGTCAATTTATATAAACCCTTGAACATATTACTCTACTTCGTTTTTGAGGTTATCCAATGCTGCCCGAACGATGGCTTGCAGCGGCATCTTGCTGGTGCACACATACTCGCAGAGCGCGAAGTCTTCGGGCGCCACTTCGTAGGCACCCAGTTGCTCCATGCGGTCGAGATTGCCGGCTATCATTGCCTTAATTAGGTATTCGGGGTAAATATCCATGGGGAACACTTTGTCGTACTCGCCGCTCACGATGATAGCGCGGCGACCGCCTTTCATGCGTGCATCCCAGTTGTAGTCTTTCTTGCCGAAGAGCCGTTGCAGGGGTTTCGCGGGGTCGGTGCAACTGGCGTTGAAGTCGCCGAAACGCGGAATCAACCACCCCATGAACTCGTGTGTCTCGCAGCCTTCATCCAGCACGGTGAACTGGTTGTCATAGACGGAAATCATCTCGTCCAATCCCACTTGATGTCCGCTCAGCGGGTTACCTGCCACGTAGCGCACGGGCTCGCCGCTCAGCACGTTGCAGCCGAAAACGGCGCTCACGGGCATACCGGGCAACACTCTGTAATACTGCGGATTAGCAGCCAGCGGACCTGTCAGTGCCACCAGTTTCTGCATATCTACAATACCTTTGGTGAACAGACGGCCGATGATAGCCAAGTCCTGCACGTTGATGGTCCATACCGTCTCGCCTTTGGCGACAGGCAGCACATGGTTAATCTGTACGCCTGCGTTGCTGGCGGGGTGGGGACCTGCCACCTCATACAGGGTGCAGTCTTTCAACTCGCGGAACTCGATGGCTTTTGCACCTGCCTGGATGCCCACATACACGGGGGCGATGGTTGCCAACTTGCTCACCGCCATTTGCAGGTCTGCCAACTGACCTTTCAGCACCCACTCGTAGTTAGGAGCCGCGGGTGCCGTGTCAAACGTAGAGATGAATACCGCTTTCGGAGTCTTGTTCGGCATGGCGATACAGTCATACGGACGTTGCTTGATCAGGCTCCACAAGCCCGAATACAAGAGCAACCCTTTCGGGTCTTGCGTCTTGTCAAACATTTGGTACGTAATCGTCTCATCTGCCTCAATGTCTATCGACATCACCTTGCGACGGTCGCCGCGTACAATCGCTGCAACCTTGCCGCTCACGGGCGACGTGAAGAACATCTCCTCGAACTTCTTGTCGTGAAACAGGGGGCTGCCTGCCTGCACGAGGTCGCCTTCTTTCACCAAGAGTTTGGGCTTGATGCCGGCGAAGTGGTCGGGGACAATGTGATAAACGGAAGGACGACGAACGCTCCCTATCGTCTCCTCTGCCCGCCCCTCAAACGGAATGTCCAAACCACGTTTCAGTTTGATTTGTTGCATGTTATGATTTGTTTGTTTAGTTTTATGGTCTAATGCCTTTTTCTCCGAAAAGTCCTCCCCGCAAAACGCCTGCAAAGTTACAACTTTTTTCCGACATACGCAAATATCTTGTGCATTTTGTTCAAAACACTTTGCAAAATGCTCTAGGTGTACTCACTGGTAATACAATTTGCATGCAAAATCAGTAGATAGCCCTTGTGGAGAAAGATCCGCTGCCTATGCAGGGGACGGATTTTGCGGTAGTCCAATAGCAGACGAATACTAAAAATGGTGTTACAAATATTACAAGCGAGAGAGTGCAGGATTTGTAGAATGGTAGGATGTATCTTTCGGTTTGTGTTCATATAAAAGTCTCGGTATATTGAATATAGGCGGTGCCGCGGAAGGTACGCACGTGGTTAGAAATACGGACGATGAAAGGGTTTCTTTCCTGTCCCCATTGGTTGGGAACGACCTAATGATTTTGCGATGCTTAACGTTGACGGATCTTGAGTGTGTATAAAAGCGGTTCATGTTTGTCATAACGCTTTTTTCCATCAAACTTGATGTTAAACTATAAGCAAACGATATGCAAAATACTATGTATGTTACAATTATCACATTTGTTGCAATAAAATTAAGTATTCATTTGCATATTCCAAAAAAAAGTAGTATCTTTGCACGCAAATTTGAGATGACTCTCTTCGTTTGCCTATGTCTGACGGTACAAACATAATTACTATCCCGGCACTTGTGGACTTGCATGTCCATTTTCGTGAGCCGGGTTTTTCGTATAAGGAGACTATCCGTACTGGCAGTATGGCGGCGCGTGCAGCGGGCTACAGCGATGTGTTCACCATGCCCAACCTGAATCCCGTGCCCGACACGGTGGAGCACCTGCAAACGCAGTTGGAGATTATCCGACGCGATGCGGTGATGGGCGTGCACCCGTATGCGAGTATCACGATGGGGCAGCAGGGCGAAGGCGAGCTGGTGGATATGGAAGCGTTGGCTCCGTATGTAATCGGGTTCTCGGATGACGGGCGCGGCGTGCAGGACGAGGGGTTGATGCGTGAGGCGATGGTGCGTTGCCGCGCAGTAAAGCGTATGATTGTGGCGCACTGTGAGGTGAACAGCCTGCTGCATGGCGGCTACATCCACGCGGGTGAGTACGCAGAGAAACACGGGCATAAGGGTATCTCGTCCGAGAGCGAGTGGAGAGAGATAGAACGCGACATCCGTCTGGTAGAAGAGACAGGGTGTCGTTTTCATATATGCCATATCTCCACCAAGGAGAGTGTGGCGCTGGTGCGGGATGCAAAACGCCGCGGGCTGCCCGTAACCTGCGAGACGGCACCGCATTACCTGCTCCTGTCGGACAAAGACCTGCAGGAAGACGGACGCTGGAAGATGAACCCGCCTTTGCGCGGAGAGGACGACAGACAGGCGATGATTGAAGGAGTGTTGGACGGAACGGTGGACTGCATAGCCACCGACCATGCGCCGCACAGCGCGGAAGAGAAGAGCCGCGGATTGCAGCAGAGCGCGTTTGGCATTGTGGGGCTGGAGACGGCGTTTCCGTTGCTCTACACTTATATGGTTCGCACGGGCGTGATGTCTTTGGAGCGGCTGGTGGAACTGATGTCGCTCGCGCCGAGACGCATTGCCGGACTGCCCATAGACGGTTGCCCGATGATACAAGCGGATTTGGATGCGCACTACACGATAGACCCCGCACACTTCCTCTCGAAGGGCAAGAGCACACCGTTTGAGGGGTGGGAAGTGTACGGGAAGATTAAGACCCACCCCGCCCTCCCTACAAAGGGAGGGGGTGATGAAAAAACTCTTGTCTAATTAAAACTAATCTACCTAACTTCCTCCCTTTGAGGAGGGACGGGATGGTTCCTGAGGCTACATTATGATTTTTACAATACAATCGAATGAACTTCTTGCTCGCCAAGTATGGCGGATGCGGCTGGCTGGGGCTAAGGGTTTGCCTGTACGCCCCGGGCAGTTTGTGGAGATGGCTGTGCCCGGGCAGTACCTGCGTCGCCCCATCTCGGTATGCGATTATGCTGACGGCGTGCTGACCATTATATATAAGGTGGTGGGTGTCGGTACGGATGCGATGAGCAGATGGCAGGCAGGGCAGGAGGTGGATATATTGGTAGGCTTGGGCAACGGATATGACTTGGCATGCGCAGGCGAGCAACCGCTCTTGATAGGCGGTGGCGTGGGAGTACCGCCGCTGTACATGTTGGCGCGGGTGCTGCGCGAACAAGGCAAGCAAGTGCGCGTCGTCTTGGGTTTCAATACGAAGGACGAAGTGTTCTACGAGGAAGAGTTCCGCGCTTTGGGCTGCGAGGTGGAGGTTACCACAGTGGACGGCTTGCACGGCACGAAGGGGTTTGTAACGAATGCTTGGATGGAGCAAGGAGCAAAGAACCAAAAGCCAAGACTAAGTAGTTTAGTGGATGAAGAATTGAGGATAAAAGATGAAAGACTAAATAGTTCCGACTGCGAGAGCGTAGACAAAAAGGTAATAAATCCTTCATCTGCGTACTACTATGCTTGCGGACCGTTGGCTATGCTGAAGGCGGTAGTGAAACATTGGGGAACGGTAGGTGAAGTGAGTATGGAAGAACGGATGGGCTGCGGCTTTGGGGCGTGCATGGGCTGTTCCATACAGACGAAGGAAGGCACCAAGCGTGTCTGCAAAGACGGTCCGGTGTTTAGAGCCGCTGCGCTTGAATTCTAAGTGCCACTGCTCGGAAGAGGAGAAATTGGAGTTCCCGGAGTAATCAGAATAATCAGAGTATTTGAAATAATCTGAATTATTGGCATAGTTGGGCTACTATGGTGCGGTTTAAGACCGCATCTCCGTGGAAACGCACTGAATATATAGAAGGAATGGCAGATACACACGTTATATTATCAGGCATTGAGTTGCGAAACCCTATTATTCCAGCTTCGGGGACGTATGGGTTTGGGGAGGAGTTTGCCGCGCTGTACGACCTGAACTGCTTGGGCGGTATATCGTTCAAGGGTACCACTCGCGAGGCGCGGTATGGCAATGCCTTGCCGCGGATAGCGGAGTGCGGCGGGTACGGTATGCTGAATGCCGTAGGCTTGCAGAACCCCGGTGTGGAGCATGTGGTGGTAAAGGAGTTGCCGCGGCTGAGGGAGTTGTACAAGGGCGTGGTGCTGGCGAATGTGAGTGGGTTCTCCATTGACGATTATGTCTATACTTGCGAGCAGATGGACAACGCACCGGAGGTGGATATCATCGAGGTGAATATCTCCTGCCCGAATGTGCACAACGGCGGTATGGCTTTCGGCACGCAGCCTGAGGCGGCGGCAGAGGTTACTCGCGCGGTGAAAGCGGCGACGCACAAGCCTGTCTATATGAAGTTGTCGCCTAATGTAACGGACATAACGGCTATCGCTCGGGCTTGTGAGGAAGCGGGTGCGGACGGGCTTTGCCTGATAAACACGATACTGGGCATGCGTATAGATATTCGCAGACGGAAGCCTGTGCTTGCCAACCGTTATGGCGGCTACTCGGGTCCGGGGGTGTTTCCCGTGGCACTGCGGATGGTGAATCAAGTGGCGCAGGCTGTGAGCGTGCCTATTATCGGTTGCGGCGGCGTGAGCAGTGCAGAGGATGTGGTGGAGATGATGATGGCAGGCGCTACGGCTGTGGAGATAGGTGCCGCCAACTTGGTTAACCCGATGATATGCAAAGAGATAGTGAGCAGGCTGCCTTTGCTTATGGAAGAGTTGGGGATAGATCGCTTGACGGATATTATCGGCTGTGTGGATACAATACGACATGGAGACAGCACCTCCTTGACAGATAAAGGATAGCCTAATGCGCATGAAAAAACAGACACTGCATATCACTTGTTCTGACGGGCACAGGATGAAAATTTTGGTGTACAGCCCGCAAGGAAACGATGCCGGTACAAAGGCAACGGGAGTACTTTGGATTCACGGTGGCGGGTATTTCACGGGCATGGCTTCGATGGCGGGATTTATGGGGCGTGCCCCTTCGTTGGTCAGGAAGTTCGGGGCAGTGGTAGTCAGTCCCGCATACAGGCTCGGCAAAAAAGGTCGCTATCCCAACGCGCTGAACGATTGTTATGATGCGTTGAAATACATGCTTCTGCACGCAGAAGAGTTAGGTATCAACCCGAATCAGATTTTTGTGGGAGGTGAGAGTGCCGGTGGAGGATTGACTGCCGCATTGTGCATGCTGGCACGCGACAGGCAGGAAGTGAATATTGCCTTTCAGATGCCGCTATATCCGATGATAGACGACCGTGACACCGAGTCCTCGAAAGACAATCACAATATCGGTTGGAATACAAGATGGAATCACTTCGGGTGGAAAATCTATTTAGGACCTCTTTATGGAACAAAGGATGTTCCTGCTTATGCCGCAGCCGCGCGTCAGCAAGATTTTAGGAATCTGCCTCCGGCATATACCTTTGTATGTACCGCCGAGCCTTTTTATTGTGAAACGATGGATTTCATAGCGGCATTGCAAAGGGTAGGTATTGAGGCGGAGGTCGATGTGTATGACGGTCTGTTTCATGCTTTTGACATGACTTGTCCATGGCTGGATATTTCGCGAAAGGCGGCACGCAGGTTCGAAACGGTTTTTGCCGCGGCGCAAGCCAAGTACTTCAAAGAGAACCGTATAGAATAACCGTTATAGTCTATAATCTTTCATCCTTAATTCGTTATGAGAGACGTTATTATTGCTTGTGATTTTGCTTCGGCGGAGGAGACTTACCGCTTCTTGGACAAGTTCGGTGAATTGCGTCCGTATGTGAAGATTGGCATGGAACTGTACTATGCGGAGGGACCGCAGATTGTGCGTGAACTGAAACGGCGGGGGCACAAGATATTTCTTGACCTGAAATTGCACGATATACCCAACACCGTGAAGAAAGCCATGGCGGTGTTGAGCCGTCTGGACGTGGATATGTGCAACCTGCACGCTGCGGGTACGGTGGCGATGATGGAGGCTGCCCGCGAAGGGCTTACTCGCGCAGACGGGACACGGCCTATCCTGCTGGCAGTGACGCAACTGACCTCTACGAGCGAAGAACGTATGCACGAAGACCTGTTGATTGAGGGGAAGATAGGCGATGTGGTGGTGCACTATGCGAAGAACGCGCAGAAAGCGGGATTGGACGGCGTGGTATGCTCGCCGCTGGAGGCGGGCATGGTGAAAGAGGCTTGCGGCAAGGAGTTCCTGACGGTTACGCCGGGTATTCGCTTTGCCGACGGTGTGGTGGGGGACCAAGTGCGCGTTACCACTCCTGCACAGGCGCGAGAGATTGGGACGGACTTCATTGTAGTAGGGCGTCCTATCACCGCAGCCGAAGACCCCGTAGCGGCATACAAGAGGTGCTTGGAAGAGTTTGTATAGTCTCGGTATAGTCAGGTTAATCACCCGCTAATCACCCGCTAATCACCCGTTAATCACCCGTTAATCACCCGCTAATCACCCGCTAATCACCCGCTAATCACTAACTAATCACTAACTAATCGCTAACTAATCACTAACTAATCACTAACTACGGTCTCGGTATAGAGGCGTGATAAATATATGGTAACAAAACAACTTATTGCAAAAGACTTGCTGTCGATAAAGGCGGTCTTTCTTCGTCCGAATGAGCCCTTCACGTGGGCAAGTGGAATAAAGAGTCCTATCTACTGCGACAACCGACTGACGCTGAGCGATGTACGTGTGCGGGAGGATGTGGAGAACGGGCTGGCAGAGATTATCCGTCGGGAATATCCTGAGGCAGAGGTGCTGATGGGTACCTCCACGGCAGGTATCGCCCACGCGGCGATTACTGCAACTATTCTCGGACTGCCGATGGGGTATGTGCGCAGCGGCGCAAAAGACCACGGACGCGGTAACCAGATAGAAGGCAGGTTGGAGAAAGGGCAGAAAGTGGTGGTGGTGGAAGACCTGATTTCCACCGCAGGCAGTTGCATTGAGGTGGCAGAGGTGCTGCGCGAGGCAGGTGCGGAGGTGCTGGGTGTGGTGAGTATCTTCACCTACGGCATGCAGAAAGGACTTGACCGCTTGGCAGCCGCTGACCTGAGAAATGTGAGCCTGTGCGACTTGGATACCCTTGTAGATGTGGCGGTAGAGGAACGATACATTGCCCCCGAAGACAAGGTGCGCTTGCTGAAGTTCCGTGCCAACCCGAGTGACGAGGGATGGCGAAACTAATCATTCTCCGTTAATTATCATTAATTATTCATTAATATGCGCCATTTACTTGACCCGACAGATTTGAGCACTGCCGAAATCGATGTGATTATCGAGCGTGCGCTGGATATTATTGACCACAAAGACAAGTACGCCGATGCT
>JBJEJX010000017.1:0-414 GCA_051878345.1 Paludibacteraceae bacterium
TCGTGGATTTGCCGCGAGACGCAGGTTAGCCGTAAGTTTATCGTGGATTTGCCGCAAGGCACAGGTTAGCCGTAAGTTTATCGTGGATTTGCCGCGAGACGCAGGTTAGCCGTAAGTTTATCGTGGATTTGCCGCAAGGCACAGGTTAGCCGTAAGTTTATCGTGGATTTGTCGCGAGACGCAGGTTAATCGTGAGTTTGTAATGGATTTGCCGCAAGTTTGTTGTGGTGTTGGTGTGTGTTTGCCTAAGCCGAGAACAAACATACGCCCGACCAGTAATTATTTGTCAGCCCACTTTCCGCTACCCATGTGCTACCCTCGCGCTACCCATGCGCTATCCTTGCACTACCCTCGCGCTACCCTCGCGCTACCCTCGCGCTACCCTCGCGCTACCCTTGCGCTACCCATGTGCTA
>JBJEJX010000017.1:514-48139 GCA_051878345.1 Paludibacteraceae bacterium
CCCATGCGCTACCCATGCGCTACCCATGCGCTACCCATGCGCTACCCATGCGCTACCCATGCGCTATCCATGCGCTACCCTTGTGCTACCCTCGCGCTACCCATGCGCCACCCCCTGCCTATAAGTACAGTTATAATACATTATGGCTCTACACTTGCACTCGACCCGCGACCGACCCGCGACCAACCCGCGACCGACCCGCGACCGACCCGCGACCGACCCGCGACCGACCCGCGACCGACCCGCGACTAACCCGCGACCGACCCGCGAAAAACGGTTGGAACAGGGAACGAGGAACAGAGACGTAACAAAAGTGTGTCGGTTGACAATTGTAACTGTCAACCGACACAAGTGATAACGAGAGACCATGCAGGCATTGAGCCCAAG
Source organism: Paludibacteraceae bacterium (assembly GCA_051878345.1). Classification (GTDB taxonomy): domain Bacteria; phylum Bacteroidota; class Bacteroidia; order Bacteroidales; family Paludibacteraceae; genus Colicola. Next base: position 902 of record JBJEJX010000017.1, read on the forward strand.
TCTCGTGTAAATTAGGTTATTTAAGCAGGGCTGTTCAGATGAGTTCCCCGAATGGATTAGGTGGGATTATTTAAGTGGGGTAGTAGGAGTTATTTCGCCCCTTCGGGGCTTGTGGCTCCCCCATTGAACAAGCAGGACTTACTCAACTACCGTTCCCAGTGCGTTGTACTTTACCCCATCGCGCACGATAATCATCTGTCCGTTCTCCATCACCTTCTTTGCCTTTGGAGCAACAGAAGCATCCAAAATACCTTGCGCATCGGATACAAACTCAACAGCGTAGATATACATACCACCATTGCTGCCGCTCTCGCCCTCAGGAACTTTCCCGAATTGAATGTCTATCTCGCCCTCAGCAACTTTCTCCGAAGTGAATACGGGGAATATCTTTACATCCCCATCTGTAATGGCCTCGGTATCAGTAAAAGCATGGTTTAGTACTTCTACGTCATTTTGTATCAATACAACGGCGCGCGTAGCAGAAGACGAACCTGAGCGTGCGTATATCTTCACGACGCCGGCACTCGGTACATACAATGTCATACCCAACTCTTGACCTTCCGTAACAGAAGACATACCGCCTGTTTTCAGACGATTTGTACTTTGCCACATATCCGCTGCCGAGGTGCCAAACTTGGTTTTATTGGCATCAACACTCATCTTACCGTAGCGATTGTCAATCGTCAGTTCTACATCGCCGTTGGTAAATGTCTTAGTTGTGCCAAAGGCATCTGCGGCTATTACGTCTGTAAATTCGATACGTTGCGCACTAACTGTTACCGCAGCCATGAGTGCGGCTGCAAAAAAGAAAAGTTTTTTCATAATAGTTATAGTTATTTAGTTTATTGTAATTCCGTTGTTTGGGCAAGCGTAGGCATCTACGCCCGCCTGTCTATTCTTCTGCCAGCAAGTCTCTGCCGTTATAGATGATGTTCTTGCACTTCTCCGTCTCATTGCTGTTCTTCGCGCGGATGGTGCAGCCCTTGAAAGTCAAATTCTCCGCAAATTTCAGTTTGAGGGCGTTCTTCGCATTCAGTACCGTAACATCCTCAAACAAGAGGTCATGCACGGGCTTTCCCTTCATACCCGTTATTTCCACTGCCGTCTTTGCGCCCACACAGGTGATGTTCTTGAAGGTGAAATGGCTCCAATCGGGGAAGAATGCTTCTTTGTTGTCTTTGTCGGTGGCACTCACGCCCGCACCGCGGTCGGCATAGCCGCTCTCGAAATAGATGGCTGCACTCTTGATGTTCTTCATCACAATATCGCTGCAATAGATGTCCTCGCACCAACCACCGCGCCCGGGAGCAGACTTCATACGAAGACCAATATCCGTACCGTCGAACATACAATTGCGCACCACAAGCCTCTGCATGCCGCCGGAGAACTCCGACCCGATTACAAAGCCGCCATGCGCGTGGTACACCGTATCGTTCATAATCAGGAAGTCGCGCTGTGGACCGGCTTCCACACCTTTCTGACCTACGCCGCCTTTCATGCAGATACCGTCATCGCCACAAGCGATATTGCAGTTCACTATCAATGCCACCTGCACATTACCCGGGTCCATTGCATCGCCGTTCTGCGCCCAATGCGGGCAACGAATGTTCACGCCATCAATGATAAGGTTCTGAACGCGCGTGGGCACGAGGTGGAACTTCGGCGAGTTGAGCAACCGCACGCCCTCAATCAGCACGTTTTTCGAGTCGGTGATGTTCAGCAAGTGCGGACGCATCTTCTCCTGCGTGATGGGGTCGGCGGCGATATTTGGCACACCATACTCCTTCTTGAGGTTGAACGGGTACCATATATTCTTCGTCTTGCCGTTAGGTTTCACTACACCGCCCATCGCCAGGAGTTCGTTCCATTGCTCTTCGTCCACTTTCTCCGACTTCACGGGACGCCAATAGATACCTTGCCCGTCCAGTGTGCCTTGTCCTGTGATGGCGATGTTCTCGCACTTGCTCGCACGCACCAGCGCATAGCACTTCTTGCTTCCGTCGCGCAATGTATCAGAAGGTTGCACGTAGAGTTCGCGGTTAGGCGAGAAACGTACCACTGCACCGGCATTTAGGTGCAGGTCAATGTTGCTGCGCAGTTGGATTGGACCTGTCAGCCACACGCCCTCGGGTACTATCAGATGACCGCCGCCCTTCTTCTGCAGGTGCTTGATAGCTGCTGCAAACGCATCCGTACAGAGAGTCTCTCCGTCGCCGACAGCCCCGAAATCCGTGAGGCTGACTGTATAGTCGGGAATCACCACTGCCTGCACCTGCTCCAACTCAAATGGCAGATTGGCGTAATACTGCTCATACCCTGCTGCCGACAGGGTAGCGGCGGTAAATAGAGTCAAGCATACCAACGCACAAATCCGAATGTTCTTCATAATAGTATCAATACAAATGTTTCACAATATCGTTCAAATATACATCCAAGTTGCTGTATCCGCTCACCAGTGTCTCTGCTTTGCCGTCCGCATTCGACTTCGGATTAAGTCCGTGCTCCTCCTCCCACGCATCGGGTATGCCGTCTCGGTCCGTGTCTTTCTGCTGTTCTCCCGCTTGCAACAGAGGCCATCCGCCTGCATCCGCCTGCGTATCAATCAGTCCGCCCGTAGAGCCGTTGGAGCCTTTGCAGGTGGCAGTACCGTTGCGCACCTCCTCGGCAATGCGCGTGTCTATCGCATCGCGGTGGAGCGAGCAGCCGGCTTTTGCCAGCACGGTCTCGAAGGCTTGCTCCGCACTCTCTTCCGTAGTGAGCATTATCAGTCCCTTCGTCCAACGTGTGGCGGCTTTCACAGCATCCGTTTGCACGGTGCTCCCTTGCCAGTTGTCGGCAGTTACTTTCTGCGAACCGTACATATAATTGCCTTGCAAGAAGAACTTCCCGGGCACCACCGTACCATATGGCGAGCAGTTTGAGCAACTCACAGTCGGGTCAAGCAGCCGTTCTTTTTTCGAAGTCGCAGGACCGGGCTTGTAGTAATTATTTACCATGTTTATTTGCCGTGCCTGCTTCACACCCTCGCCGCCATAGGTGGAGTTGCCGCCCCAGTTGTACACCACGTTGTTCACATAGTCAATCGGTCCGAAACAGGTCTGATCAACATAATAGTGGTCGAACCGCGGGTTACGCGAGTCGTGGTGTGCCAGCAGGTTGTGGTGGAACGTGGCATTCGTGCCGCCCCATATACCGCCGTAGCCATGCGTGCCTTTGCCGTGTACCGAGCAACGTAGCGACTCGGTAATGAAGCAGTATTGCAGCGTGAAATCCGTATTGCCATAGCAAGATACGCACTCGTCTGTGCTCCACGAGAAAGAGCAGTGGTCTATCACCACATTTTGTGAATTATACACCGACAGTGCATCGCCTTCTACTTTCGCCTCATCGCCCATACGGAAACGCAGGAAACGGATAATTACGTTGCTCGCCCCTTTCACGCACACGGGATAGCCCGCTATGCAAACCCCGTCCCCGGGTGCCGACTGCCCCGCAATGGTGAGGTTGCCGTTGCGGATATCCAATTCTTTCTGCAAGTGTATTGTGCCGGAGACGGTAAAGAGTATGGTGCGCGCGCCGCCGGCTTCCACTGCCGCACGAAATGTACCCGATTCGGGTTTATTATCTTCTGGGTTGATGGCATCCTCCAAAGTGGAGACAATATACACCGTGCCGCCTTTGCCGCCGGTAGTATCCTTACCGCCACCTTGAATCCATTGGCATATACTTGCCAATTTGCTGTCAGTACGCGGTTCGTTCACTTCTGTTCCGCCGCCGCACGCTGTCAGCACAGCCAACAACAAAGATATTATACTCAATTCCCGTATTGTCATCTTGCAGTCAATCAATAGCCGTAGTTGTTCCAAAGTGTGCCGTTAGAGGTTGCTACCACATCCTTGAAGATAGGCCAATACTGACGGCTCTCCAACTGTTCCTCCGTGGTGTAGATAGGATACTGGCTTGCTCCCAATACATATCCCTTGGAGTCGCTGTTGAAGATGTCTTTTGCTTGCCAGCCATTTTCCTTGGTGGCGTATGCAGGACGCGTTGTCTCACCTACTGCCAAACCATACACACTATCCATCTTCCAACCGCCTTCAGGACCGAGTGTGGCGTCAAAGGTGTATTTGTAGAAAATCGTATCGCCGATGTTCATCTGGTGACGTGTTCCGTCTGCTGCCAACTGACGGATATAGTTCTCCGTCTCTACCATTTTCTCTTTCATGCAACCCCAGCGCATCAAGTCGTACTTACGTACATATTCGCCGCACAACTCAAAGGCACGCTCTTGCATAATCGTTTCTATGTCGAGTGTACCCTTTGGAGCAACGCCCGCACGCGTGCGCACTTTATTGAACTGTACCAATGGGTCAAGTCCTGTATTGTTGGTAGGAACATCGCCACCCACACCACCGATAGCTGCCTCCGCAAACATCAGCAATACATCCGCATAGCGCAATACGGGGAAATCCACACCATCGTCCGTACTCGTGTGCTCACGTCCACTCATCCATTCATAACGGTACTTGCCTAAGTAGAAATTGTTTGCTTGTGTATGCTTCTGATACAAGCGGTTGGCTTGCGGGTCCTCACCAGGGAAGATATACATACGCGTAGTATCATCGCTGCTTTCTCCGCTACCGTTATCATACGTCCATTGTCCCAAGAAATAGGTTACTTCGCGGCGCTTGTCGTTTTTGTCAAACGCATATACCAACTTCGGCGATACGCACACATTGCCTCCTGATGAACCGCCCGCATAACCACGCAACACTTGCTTCTTTTTTGATGCCTCCATAAAGTCCGATGAAATCTTTGGCGAGTTGTAGTTCATTATCTGCCCACGGGCTCCATCGGCAAAAGGTATTACCCAAATGTGCTCCATATCTCTATAAGCAGTACTATCCGCGCAAATCTGATGAAACGGGCGTGCAAAATCATCTGCCAATTTATAGTCCTCGTTTCGGATAATCTTCGCACAAGCTTCCAATGCCTCTTGGTACACCTGCTTGCGTAGTTCGGCATCCTCAATGTTGAATCGCACGGAATAGCCATTCGGGTCTTCCAGCGTGGTCGGACGCACTGCTTTACCTGCATACATCAAGTCCGCACGCGCCAAAAGTGCCAATGCCGCCGCTTTGTTGGCGCGACCTACATGGTTACTTGCCTTGCCCGGGCAGTCCGGAGACCAAGGCATATACTCCGCCGCTTTCAGCAAATCGGTACGCAGGTGCTCGAAAATCACATTGCGGTCGGTCTTAGGGGTATTCACACCCTCGTCATCACTCGCCAGAGAGGTGAAACGCGCTGGCACATCGCCCCACATCTTCACTTGCTCCAAATAGGCAAACGAGCGGAGGAAATAAGCCTCACCCAAGAAATAACGCATCTTTTCGTTGTTTTCAGGGTCGCCGTATTCCTCTATGCCCTCAATGATATTATTGCTGCGCTCAATCATTGAGTTGAGATAGTACCAAATGGACTTCTTTCCATTAGCCACCTTGCCGTTAGACGTTGTGATACTATACAATACCACTTGCTGATTCTGTATATCCGTACTCGTAGAGAATGTGGACCACTCTATATCCGTATTCAGACCGGCAAAGCCACACCCGATACGGTTACGATATGAGTCGTTCTCACCCATCAACTCATACACACCGTAAATAGCCATCTCCGTGCGTTCTTCATTGGAGAAAACAGCTTTCTTATCCAATGTAGAAGGAGAGTTGGTGTCGAAAAAATCGGAGCAACCGGCGCACATCATCGCCGCCAATCCCATCACTATATATTTCGTTGCTTTCATAATGCTATTATTGTTTCTTAGTAGGTTGTTTTACTCAAACGACAGGTTAATACCAAAGTTGAATGTGCGGCTCTTGGGGAACGGAGCAAAGTCCATACCCGTTGCCAACGGGTTCAGTTTGGAGCGTGTATCCACCTCTGGGTCTGCTCCCGAGTACTTGGTAGCGCAGAAGAGGTTACTTGCCGAGAAGAAGATACGGCACTGCGAGATATGTGCCTTCTTTATCCATTGCTGCGAGAGGCTGTAACCAACGGTGAGCGAACTAAGGCGCAGGTAACTTGCGTCTTCCACAAACTTGTCCGTCAGTACCGTATTGGTTACCGTCGGGTTAGCTACTGTAGCTCCGGCATTTGCAGCGTCTAAAGCGGCTGCCATCTCCTGATAGTCGCTTCCGCTAATCACGTTGCTTACATAAGTATAACCGTCAGCGGGAAGGAAGTTGCCGTTAGCATCAAACATCGAATAGCGTTTCCCGTATCCGTTACTTGCAAGCAGGTTACGGTGGTCGGTAGAAGAACATACCATTGTATAATCCAACGCAGTCATATTCACCACATCGTTGCCAATCGAGTACGTGAAGTTGGCTGCCAAATCCACCTTGCCCCATTTGTCGCTTCCGATATGGAAACCTACATTGAAACCGCCGTTCACCACAGGCATCGTGTTGCCAATCTTCACCATGTCGTTGGCATCAATCACGCCGTCTTCGTTGGTGTCCACAATCTTCACCATACCGGGATAAGCCTCACCGAGCGGGGTACTAATTTTCTCCCCATCGGCATTGTACCAGCCGTATGTGGCACGATTACTCTTGTTGAACGAAGCAAAGTCGCTCGCCGTGTACCATCCGTCTGTCTTGTAGCCCCATACATCACCTATCATCGACCCGGGTGTCAGTTTGTACTCATATGCTTGTGAATAATACGAAGAGAAGCACTGACCGCTCACCAGATACTCGTCCATACCGCCCAAGTCAACCACGGTGTTGTGGTTGTACGAGATGTTAGCATCTACGGTCAATCCGTAACTCAGGTTCTTCGACTTGTGGTCAAGTATCACGCCGCGGATAGAGAACTCCACGCCTTTGTTGTCGGTCGAACCGATGTTGCGGAACTGATAGTCGTATCCTCCGGCAGCCAAACTATATCGCAGAATCAAATCCTTTGTCGTGTTCCAATAGAGATCCAATGCACCCGACAGGCGCTCGTTGAAGAAACCGTAATCAATACCGAAATCGCGCGTAACCGTTGTTTCCCATTTCAAGTTGCTATTGGCTGCAATCTTCGAACTGCCGCCATCCGTTAGGATATTGCCCATATCTTGCATATAAGCATTCTGGGAAGCACGATAGTCGAAATAGAGATAACCCAAATCCACGTTGTTGTTACCTACCGTACCATACGACAAACGGAACTTGAAATTGGACATCACGTCTTGTGCGGGTTCCATCCAGTTCTCGTCTATCATACGCCACGCAATAGCCACCGACGGGAAATAGCCCCACTGGTTACCTTTTGCAAACTTTGTAGAAGCATCTGCACGGAACGTACCGGTAATATAGTAGCGCCCCATATAGTTGTAGTTTGCACGAGCAAAGAAAGACAAAATGTTGTCCGTCGGGTTCACATAATTGTTGATAGTGGAAGCACTTGCGAGTCCCAACATATTAACGCACTCTTCACCGCTCATCGTGGGGTCGAAACCATAACCGTAGGTGGTGCGGAGGAAACCATTGTTGATAGTCTGCTCTTCGCCGATCAACAGCGAGAAATCGTGTGCATTATCCACAAACTTTTGTGCATATTCAAACGTGTTTGTCTCTTTCAAACGGGAACTGTATTGGTTGGTGCTCATGATATGCCCAAGCCCTTGCGCTCCGGCAAAGGCGTTACCATCACCCGTGCGGGCAAACGAGGTAGTTGCTCCATAGTAGCGGTCTTGCAGAATGTTACGGCTCTCATAGCCCAACTCTGCACGCAACTTAAAGTGTTTCAAGAACTTATACTCTACATAGCCGCCCAAGGTCAGTTTGTTATCCGTCTTCTGTTTCCAGTTGTCGTCTATCGCGATAATCGGGTTGTACAGGTTACCCATATCCGTGTCGTCTTCCAAATCCACTAATCTCACCTCCACACCGTGCAGCGGCACGAAACTCGTGGCATTGCGCAGACGGCTCTCACCTTTTGAACCGCTGTCCTCTGCGGGATTGGTACCGGCACCCAACACATTGGTATTCGAGTAGCGAACAGTAGCGGAAATAGTCAGTCCCTTGATAGGCTGGAACTTTGTTTTCAGCGACAGGTTGTTGCGGCTGTAGTTTGACCCGTACATCACGCTCTCATCGTCTATGCGGTTGTACGAAAAGTTGAATGTAGCCGCCTTGATACCGCCCGAAACGGAGATGTTGTGATTCGAGTTCAGGTGATTGCCACCAAACGTTACGTCCTGCCAATCGTCTTGTCCCTGCTCATTCCAATAGTCGATAATCTGCGGCAAAGTCAAAGAGTGTGTCTTTTCCGATACATTGGTAGTGGGATCGTAGTACTTGTAAAACTCGCTGAACATCTTATCATCGCTACCGCGATTTGCCATATAGGCGTACTCATACTGCATGCGAAGATAGTCCTCGTTATCCATCATGTCGTATTTCTTCGCTGCAGTGCGCCATCCCATATAGCCCGTATAGTCCAAGCGAATCTGCATCTTGTCGCCGTCTGTCTTCACGTCCTTGGTGGTGATGATGATAACACCGTTGGCACCCTGTGCACCGTAGATAGCCGTTGCAGCCGCATCTTTCAGCACATCCATCGACTCAATATCGCTATTGGGAATATCCGCAATACTCGACACCGGCATACCATCCACGATGTACAACGGCTCGCTCGACTGCGTCAGCGATGTTCCGCCGCGCACACGAATCTTCACGTCAGCATCCGGGCTACCCTCTGTCGTGGTAACGCTCACACCTGCTAACTTACCTTGCAATGCCTCTGCCGCAGAGGTAACGGGAATATCTTTCAACTGGTCTGCGCCCACGCTTGCCACCGAGGTAACCAAGTCGCGTTTCTTGGTGGTTCCGTAACCCGTTACCACCACTTCCTCCAATACCTCGGAGTTTTCCTTCAGCACCACGTTAATCACATCGCCCGTGATAGCCACCTCCTCAGTTTGCAAACCGATGTAGGAGAACACCAGTATCTTGGCATCATCGGGGACATCAAGCACATAGTTACCGTCAAAGTCCGTTACCGTACCAATCGTGGTACCTTTCACCATGACCGAAGCGGAGATTATGGTCTCCCCCGTCTGGTCTTTCACCGTTCCGCTGATGGTACGAGCCTCCACTGCTATACCGCACACGGATAGCAAGCATACCAATACCACGCGAAACACGTTGGAATACAATTTCATAAAGAGTAGATTATCTGTTTTTAATGTTATTAGTTTTCGAGGTTTCTCTCCATTTCGCCCGCAAAGGTACAAGTTTTTTCATAATGGTATGTAGAAAAATTGACACAAAAAATACAGATTGATATTTTATGGCCTTCATTCATTCCATTCCTTGAGATTGCATATTCAGCGTGTCTGCTTGTGTGTCATGATATCGAGGATGAGGTCGTCAGTCTGCGTCATGCCGTCGTGTCCTATGCGGGTGAGGTTGTGGATAGTGCGGTCGATGTCTTCCTCCACAATGCCCTCCGTCGCATCGGCATACGAGTGTTGCATAGCCAATGAAGCCGATAGTATCGCCGTGCCCACGCCGCTCGTAACTTTCAGCGCACAGCCGGGTTTGGCACCGTCGCATATCATGCCCGAGATATTGGCAATCATGTTCTTGATGGCGTAGGTTATTTCCTCATATCCGCCGCCCATCAGGTAGGTGATACCCACCGCCGAACCCGTCGCCGCCACCACGCATCCGCACAATGCCGACAGCCGCCCCAGCGACTGCTTGATATACACCACCGTCAGGTTGCTCAGCGTCAGAGCGCGTATGGTCTGCTCGCGGTTGCACCCCCGTTCCTTGGCGTACAGATACACAGGCACTGAGCAGGAGATACCTTGGTTGCCCGAACCTGAGTTGGACATCACCTGCACCATTGCCCCCGACATACGCGCGTCGCACGCCCCGCAGGTGTAACTCAGTATCTTCGTAAACAGCGTGTCGCCGAAAATATCGCCTATCTGGCACTTTGCCGGATTCCCCTCTGCAGGTCGCTCCTTGTGTTGTGAAGTGGAAAGGTGCAGCAGTCGCCCCAGTCCGTGTCCGTAATTGCCGCGGAAGGAGGTCTCTGCCGCGCGGATGTTCATCTCCGCACCGTCTTGCAGCCACGCCACTTCGTCCAAATCCACCGTCATTGCATAGTCCCACACAGCACGTAGCGAGGGGAGGAGCGACTCCCCCTCTCTGGAAAGGGAGGGAGTGCCAAAATTATTCTTATCGGACGAGGTCAATTTACCGTTCTCTCCTCCTTTGTAGGGGGAGACGGAGGGGGTCTTGAGGGAAAGGGTGTGTCCCGCTTCCACAAAATGCGTATGTGTCCCTTGAATGGTAGCGGTGGCTTGTTCCCCACACGCCTGCACAATCACATGGATATAGAGTATGTCCGGCGCATCTTCCGCCACCTCAATACGGATAGGCGTCCGCTCCATATACGCTTTCGCATATGCCACGGCAGACTCATCCGCATCGCGCAGCACCTCCAGCATATACGCACTATGCCCCGCCGTCGCACCAAGCGCAATAGCAATCGGGAGTCCCGTCATGCCTGTATTGGGAATACCCACCGCCATAGCGTTCTTGTAGATGTTCTTGCTCAGTTGCACAACGATGTCCTCAGGCTCTTTGCCCAACTCTTCCTTGGCTTTTGCCACGCACAATGCCACCGCAATAGGTTCCGTACAGCCGATAGCGGGCACCACCTCTTGATGGAGTAAATCGGTGATATTCATGGTTATAGGGATTTTCTTTGTACCCCATCACCTTCTGCTCTTCTTTTCTCCCTTCTTGCAACCGGCTGATAACCGACAAGCAGCAGCCAAGAGCGGGTGATTAGCGGGTGATTAGTGGGTGATTGCACTGTCTATGTCCTCTTTATACCTTGTCAATTTGCTAATCTCCCCAACAGGTCATAGGTTTTACCGCCGATGATGAGGCGAATACCTTGCGGAGTGCATACTTTCTGCACCGACTGCTGAGTACTCACCATCACCTCTTGGGTCGGACTTTGCGGCAGAGGAAGCGATAGGAGATAGCAAACGCTGTTCTCCAGCAGTTGCAACGCCTCATCGGTCAGGTAGGCAGTACTGTATTCCGAAATACCGATAGTAATCAACCGTTGCAGGAGTGTGGTTTCGCCGACTATTGTCCCCGCGGGCATATCCGCAATGGTCGTGTAGGTGCTGTTCGATACCGGCGACGCTAAACAGCCGTCCGATAGCGTCCAGTCGCTGATAGCCGTTACCGCGTTGGTGCTGCATTGTGTGAAGAGTGCCAACTCCTTCTGGCCGCGGAAGTTAATATGTTGGAATATCGCGTGCGTAGTGTCGGACACACTGACCGCCAAGTCCTGCGTATTGACCGGCGTTCCCCAGCCCCACACACCGCTCTTGTAAAGGAAAGGCTTGAGCACAAGCATGGGTTTGTCGTACCCTTTCAGTTGTGCAAATGCGGCAGCACCGCTGTTGGGCTTTGCACCGAGAATCAGCACATCGTACAGCGAATAGTCCGTATCAGTGGCAGTAGCGTCCAAGATGGTAACCAAGATAGAGTCGTTGCGGCGCAACTTGTCGAGAATCAGTGCGTCCTCCGGACTGTCAGGCACCGTAACAAAACCTGCTTTCTTGCACGCTGCCGATTTGATGTGCAGGATGGCGTTGAGGCTGTTCACCTCCGTCCCGTTAGAGACTGTGGAGACGGTAATAATGTATGTCCCCGCTTGCTCCACACTACCGGAGAGAGTGAGCGTCTTGTTGTTGTTGCTGATTTTGTGGGTGATACCCGCAGGCCGGTTGCTGCATGTCAGCCTGGTAGCCGCTCCTCCCCATTGGAAAACGATGGGACTAATAGAATCACCCTCCAACAGCCACTGCTCGCTGTTGCCGGATGTGCAGGTAATGGTCGGATGGAGTACGCCGTCCGTTTCGTAGCAACCGAGGTCAGGAGCGGCACCTGTATAGGATAAGCCCACATCCGTACCCGCGTCAATCAGTGCAGAGCCTGCGCTGAGATGCAGCAGTGTCCCTTCCGCGAGGGAGCCGTCGGCTTGTCGGGCTGCGAGAATCTGCGTGGTGTCGAGCGAGAGGAAGTCTGATGCACTGATTGTCAGTCCGCTGATGTTCCAACTGTTGTGCGAATCGACTAAAGTGTTGGCTGACTGCGTGGAATTGTCGTTCTGGCTTTGGTACGAAAGGCAATTTTGTATGCTAAGCGTGCCATACTTGGTGGTAAAACCGAAATCGGAGCCATTGAGATACCCTGTGTTGTTGTAGATACGCATAGTGCCGTCGTTGTTGTTCTGGTCGAAACCTTTGACGGTATTGGCTACTGCAAGGCAATGGTGTATCAGCACCTTATGGTCTGTGTAGCCGCCGCCCATCTTGAAGCCGTTGCCGTTGCCCATGTTCGGATATCTCTCTAACGACACTACTACGAGGTCACTATCTGCATTCACTACAGTGCGTGGAGTGCTGAATTGGTCAAACCATGCCTTGTCGGTCTCGTAGCGCGGGTGGTTACGCATATCGTAATAAGCAGGTCCGTTCTTGTAGCAGATACTTTGCTCGATAATCGTTTCCTCAGTAGTTATGCGCTCAAAGAAATCCCATCCGTCGTCCGAGTTGTTCCAACTGCGGCAACCTATGTAGTGGTTTGGGGCACCGCTGTGCTGTTTGTCGGCAAAGCCGTCCGCATTGCCACCAAAGTCGCACTCCGTCAAGTTGCCTGACTTATCTAACTCATAGTCGAAGTTATCGTGCGAGTCCACGTTCTTGATGATGTTGTAGCCTCCGTTTTTCATTTGGCAACCTGTGTCTGCCGAACCGTAGATATCAAGGTTTTCAAACAGACAGTAACTGCCCTCGTTGTAGAGGTTGTTCTTGCCGGAATAGCGAAGCGTCATGTCCTTGATGTGCAGGTAAGTACAAGTGTTTGCTACCTGCAGTCCGCGTGTACCGTAAGCGGTGGTGCGGAAGTCCAAAATGGCTTTCTCCCCGGGGTAACCGGAAATAACGATGTAGGCAGTGCTACTGCCGTTCTTATTGCTGATCTTGGTATTCCCAAGGTCATACTGCCCGCCCAACAGATACAGCGTATCGCCAGCGTTACTAAGTTTACCGATACCCGTGCTCAACGAGCAGGGATTTCCATACGAACTACCGTCTCCTGTCCCTGTCGGTGCAGCAAAATAAGTAGCCGCCGAGAGCGAAAGAGAGGAGAATACGCACGCCAATGCGAGCAAACAATAGTGATAATAGGCTTTCATGATTTCAAAAAATGTATTTTAAGTCGAATAATGGTATATGCTATCAATAGTTTGTCAATAAGTGAAGAGGTGGCACGCCATCGTTGTTTCAGCAAACGATAAAGTTCTTGCTCTGCGCGAGGTCGCTTGCAGGATGTGGTGGAAGTGGTATTGAGCGTGTAGTTGTAGCCGTTGTAGGGCAGAATTGTATAAGTAGGGTGTGCTAACCACAGGTCAATGGAGAAGACTACATCCTCATAAATCATTCCTTCGGGGAATCGCAGATAGTGTTGCTCTATGAACTCTCGTCTATACAAACGCATACAGGGCGAAGTATATTGGTAAAAATGTTTTGGGCTGTATGCTTTGATAGTTTCTCCGTTTTGCTGCACGCGGCGGTAACCTGTTTGTACACAGTCAACGGCGTGTCTCCGTGCCTCCGCGAGCATGGTGGAGAGATAGTCGTTGTCAATATAGTCGTCGGCATCTACAAAAGCGATATACTTCCCTCGGGCATGCTGTAATCCGACATTGCGCGCGGCGGACTGTCCTTGGTTGGTTTGGTAATACACCTCCACACGCGGGTCTTTTGTCCGCCATTCATCGGCAATCGCACCGCTGTGGTCTGTGGAGCCATCATCGATAAGTATAATTTGTATGTCGCTATATGCTTGATTCACGAGCGACTCAATGCACCGCGATAGGTAAGTAGCGGTGTTGTAAACGGGCACTATGACACTTACTGTAGGCACTGTAAAAATAGTTCCTCAAATTGTCGGGCTTGGTATTCACGGGAGAATTGCTCCTTGTTTCTCACCTCTTGGTGTGTATATCCGTTTACCTGCCATTCATGGTACTTCTCCAGGATAAACTGCTTTATCTCTTCTACGTTCTCCGTTGCAATACCGGCATTGGTGTTTTGAATGGTTATTGCCAATACACTTTCGTCTGACGGTACACACAAAATAGGTTTCTCGCAGCCCAATGACTCATAAAACTTGGTAGTCATCATTCCTTTTGCCGATTTATTAGTCAAAACGATGCAAATACTACTACGTCTGATTTCATCTCCTACGGCAGTTATGGGAATCGGGTTATAAGTTGGTGTATGGTAATTCAAGACAATGTCCGATATATTTAACTCACGGATAGCCCGCTCAATAGGAGTAGGGTCTTGAAAATCATATATCTTTCCTATATAGGATATGAGAAACTGGTGGCTTTTGACAGGTGCAAAATAGAACTGCTGCGGGTCATAGCCGTTGTATATCAGGTGCACATTAGGGTTGATAGTCCGCTTGATGAAATCCACGTGCCACGGAGATACGGTGGAAACAAGCGTTGCATGCCGAAGAACTTTGTTCCGGCGACGGATATTAACATTCCGATACCATTGGCGGAAAGGTCGTGTCCACCATTGACGGTGACTCTGGTATTGTGCGCCAGGTACTTGTTCATCTAAATCACGGATATCTGCTATAAACGGGATATGGCGCTTAGTGGCAACTTCGTATGCAGCTCGGAGCGGGAAAGTAGAAAAGGTCGTGCAGAATACTACATCATAACGGGTATCGGCAGTTGCTCGCTGTACCCACTTTGAGAACTTGCGGTTGCGATAGTCCGTCAGCAATGACCAAAACGATTGTATCGCCCACTGCCACATCGTCTGATGAACGGGTCTCTCGTGAATGGGATAGTCGTGCGGGAAATCATGCGGTTGAAACTGTTCGGTGTAGACATCTATGCAGTATCCGTTTCTCACCAAATAATCGCACAGATAGCGTAAACGAGGCGCATAAGAAGGCTTCCCATAGGGGTCTGTCAATATGAGTAAGCGTGGCTTCATGTGTGTTTTGCGTAATGGCGGAGACCTTTCAGCAGTTTGACATATAATGATTTATGGTATGGGTTGCCGGTAGGATTGCTATTGTGCCAGAGGAGGGTGATGTCGCCGGCGTATTGGCGGACTTTGTCGAAGAGTTGCTCACAGAAGAAGTAGGCTTCGTCCTCGGTTTGGAGATTCATATAGTTGGCGTTGCTCAAGGTGCAGTCCATGACCGTGAGGGGATGGAGCATGAGCGGGGTAAGGGTGTAGGTCTTCGGGTTGATCCAGTGCACAGGGCGAGTGGTCTGCAAGCGGAAGCCTGCCCGGTCGGGAAACGCCATCGTAAAGTCGTCGGTTACACCCGCATCAGCAAGGGTCTGCATGTTGTCGATAGAGCAACGGAGATAGTGGCTGCGGTGGAGGAAGGGGGTAGTTGATTCCATGTTCTTGGTTCCTTGTTCCCATCCGTAGTAACCGGAATGGATACCGAGGCGGGCACGGGAGCGGAGGAGGAGGGTTTCCAATTGCTTATAATCCGTGCCTTGCAGGTTGTACTGCGGGTAGTCGTAGCCTTTTCCGCGGGTGTGCTTGACAAAATAAATGACCTCCGCCGTCGGTACTTTGGCATCTTGCTCTATCAGCCACGGGAAAGTATAGACAGGGTCGCGGCGAATGTCGGTAAGCGCATCAAAAGCCCGCCTTGTTTCGCCGCGGTAGAGCCCGCCAAGGAAACCGCGCAAGTGGCGGTATTGGGAGATAGTGTCAATGTCGTGCGTGAGGTAGATATGGCTATAACGGGGAGCGGGTATATCCAGTTCAAGGTGCTTCATAAGGATATGCGCGTACTCGTCTATGATAGGTATCTGCAAGCGGTTGCCGTGTCCGAGGATGGAATAGCGGGCGCAGAAGCGTCCGTGCTCGTCGCGCTGGTGGTTGAGCAGTTCTTCGGCACGGGATATGAAAAAGAAGGCGTTGTAGATAAGATCGGTACGGATAATGAGCGTCTTGCCCCGCTGCTCCATCTGAGGACGGCTCATGTCGGGCAGGACAAGGCTGTTGCCCAAGAACCCGTTGGGCACGATAACTACGGCATACTGTGCCCACTCCTGTTCGACAGCGGTGTAACCGACACGCCGTGCCGCCTCGGCGTTGCCGTAGAGGAGGAACTGCTTGATGTAGTCAATGATAGACTGAATGTCCGATATGGTTGCCATATTCCTTGCTTTTTGTCTGCTCTCGTTTTCGTGTCGTTTTCGAGTCGTTTTCGTGTCGTTTTCGAGATTGGCGGCTGAAATGACCTTATTCTATCCTATTGGTACCCTACTCGCTGAGGATTTCCCATTCGTAGAGTTTCTGCTCTATCTCGCGCTTGAGGTGCTCATAGCGTTGGAAGTTCTCAGGGGTCTGCCGTGCGGGGTCTGCCGCCATGGTCTCTTCGAGTGTTTTCTGCTCCGCTTCGAGTCGTGCAATGGCGGCTTCGGTCTCCGCTATCTGCTTCTCTTTCTTGCGGCGTGCCGCGGCTTCCGCCTTTTGGGCGGCGTAGGCGGACTGTCCGCCATTGGCGGGTGTCGTTTCCGCGGTTTGCGTCGGTTTCGCGGTCGGCGTGGTTTTTGCAGACGGCGTTTTGCGTTCGAGGTCTTGGAGGGAGTCGAGGCGCTTGGATTGGAGGAAGTCGTAGATACCGCCGAGGTGCTCTTTGACCCTACCTCCGCCGAACTCATAGACCTTGCTGACGAGCCCGTCAAGGAAATCGCGGTCGTGGCTGACGCAGACGACGGTGCCGTTGAAGTCCTGCAAAGCGGCTTTCAGCACATCCTTGGACTGCATGTCGAGGTGGTTGGTCGGCTCGTCGAGGATAAGGAGGTTGCAGGGTTCGAGCAGGAGGCGAATCATTGCGAGGCGGCTCCGCTCGCCGCCGGAAAGCACTTTTACCTTCTTCTCGGAGGCCTCGCCTCCGAACATGAACGCGCCGAGAATGTCGCGTATCTTGGTGCGTATGTCGCCTACCGCCACATAGTCAATGGTCCGGAAGACCGTCAGGTTCTCATCGAGGAGGGCGGCTTGGTTCTGCGCGAAATAACCTATCTTGACATTATGCCCGATTTTGAGCGTACCCATGTAGTCGAGTTGCCCCATGATACACTTGACGAGCGTGGATTTGCCTTCGCCGTTCTTTCCGACAAACGCCACTTTCTCGCCGCGGCGGATAGTGAAAGTAACATCGTGGAAAACATTATGTTCGCCGAAGTCCTTGCGCAGGTCTTCCAGGATAAGCGGGAAGTCGCCGCTGCGGGGTGCGGGCGGGAAACGGAGGTTGAGGCGGGAGGTGTCCTCCATGTCCACCTCGATACGCTCTATCTTCTCCAACTGCTTTATGCGGGACTGCACCTGCACCGCCTTGGTGGCTTTGTAGCGGAAACGCTCTATGAAGTCCTCCGTTTCCTGAATCATCTTTTGCTGGTTGAGGTAAGCACGCACCTGCTGCTCGTGGCGTTCGCGGCGCAGTTCGAGGAAACGGGAATAGTTGACATTGTAGTCGTATATGCGACCAAGCGTAATCTCAATGGTGCGGTTGGTGGCGTTGTCTATGAACTTGCGGTCGTGCGAGACAAGTATGAGTGCGCTCGGCGAGGTGCGCAGGAAATCTTCCAACCATTGTATGGACTCTATGTCGAGGTGGTTGGTAGGCTCGTCAAGCAGGAGCAGGTCGGGGTGGCGCAAGAGTATCTTCGCTAACTCAATGCGCATGCGCCATCCGCCGGAGAACTCGGAGCAGGGGCGGTCGAAGTCCTTGCGATCGAAACCGAGCCCCATAATGGTGCGATCCATCTCGGCGATACGGCGTGCCTGTTCCTCCTGCGGTGCATCGGCAAAGACGGAAGAGACATCCTCGCGGAGCGTCTTGCCGTCGGTGTGCATCATCACTTGGGGAAGGTAGCCGACAGTAAGGTCGGCGTCGCGGGCAATGCGTCCGGCAGTGGGCGTATATTCGCCTGCGATAAGGCGCAAGAGCGTGGACTTGCCCGCACCGTTCTTGCCGACCAAGGCAATGCGATCCTTCTTGTTGACCATGAAGGATATGTCGTCCAAGACGGGACGCGAAGCAAATTCTATGGATAAATGTTCTACGGTCAGCACCTTGTTTTTAATTAAGAATTATGAGTTCCTTTGTTTTTTGCCTGTTGGCGGTTGATAATATGCCATAAGAGCATGGTCAGGAGGGTGGCGAGTGCGAAATCCACGAAGAGCAGAAGCCACATATTCCAATTTCTTCCCAACACGGCGAGGACAATGAACAGCACGGAGACCGCGAGCAGGACACAGGTGGTCCGGATATGGTTCAGCCCCGTGCGCAGGAGCAGGTGGTGGATATGATTCTTGTCGGGTTGGAAAGGCGAGCGGTGGTGCTTGAGGCGTGTGAGGCTGACGCGGATAGTGTCGAAAATGGGAATCGTCAGTACGCAGATAGCCACTGCCGGGGCACCGGTCATCTGATACTCGCCGGGGACGAGATGGTAGGCGTTCATCTCGCAGAAGCGGAAAACAAACGTGGTGAGCATATAGCCGAGCAGCAGAGAGCCTGAGTCGCCCATGAATATCTTGCGTTTCTTTCCGAACACATTGTAGCAGAAGAACACCGCCAACGAGCCGATAAGGCTGATAGCCACGATAGACCACTTGGTTTCCTGCACCAACGCGAAATAGACCGCGAAGAACAGGCAGTAGAGCATTCCCAATCCCGATGCCAATCCGTCCACACCGTCAATGAGGTTAATCGCATTGATGACTGCCACCAAAATAAAGGCAGACAGCAAGTAGGAAGGCACGATACCTATCTGCTCAATGCCGAAGAGCCCGTGGAGATGGGTGATACGCATGTCGGCAAACCCTATGAGCGCGATACCCGCCAGCAATTCGCCACAGAGTTTCGCCAATGGGGACAGCACGAGCCAATCGTCGATAAAGCCGACCATCAAGATAATGAAGATACCGATAATGAAGAACTGGTTGTGCTCAATGGCGTTGAACCCGAAGAGCAGGCAAGTCAGTACGAAACTGAAGCATATATCTATGCCTCCCACATTGGGCACTTCGCCCGTATGGGACATACGCTTGTTCGGTCGCACCACCAAATGTTTGGTTTGTGCGATTTTGATTACCAGCGGCATACACGCAAATCCTATAAGGAAGGATATGAGCCCGACCAGGTAACTATGGGCGATAAAGAATTGCTCTACTTCTTGCATTTACTTATCTAATTGTTCATAAACGGAGTTCTTGCTGAGGAACTCGGGTACGAGGTTTTTCATTTGTTGCACGGTGAGGAAGGGCTTGTCTTGGTGTGCGATATTGATAAGGGCATCTATTTTTTCGCTGACCTCTTCGAAAGCGAACTCACGCACGCGGGCAATCATGATTTTCTCGTTGGTGGTGGGCAGGGTGGTCTCTTTCTGATTCAGCAGTTCCTCGTAGAGTTTCTCGCCCGGACGCAAGCCTGTGAAGACAATCGGTATCTCTTCCTCGGGGATAAATCCTGCCAGCCGTATCATATTCTTGGCGAGGTCGTAGATTTTGACAGGGTGTCCCATGTCGAAAACAAATATCTCGCCTCCGTTGCCGAGCGTGGCGGCTTCCATGACAAGCGTACACGCCTCGGGGATAGTCATGAAATAGCGAATAATGTCCGGGTGGGTAACCGTTACGGGACCGCCTGCGGCAATCTGTTTCTTGAAATAGGGAATGACGGAACCGTTGGAGCCGAGCACATTGCCGAAGCGCGTGGTAATGAACTTGGTGCAATCGGGATTCTCCTTCACGAGTTGCTTGAAGAGCGACTGCACATACATCTCCGCGATACGCTTGCTGGCACCCATGATATTGGTAGGGTTCACCGCCTTGTCGGTGGAAATCATCACAAAGCGTTGCACGCCGTATTTCACCGCCATGTCCGCCATGTTCTTTGTGCCCTGCACATTGGCGCAAACGGCTTCGTTGGGGAACTCTTCCATCATGGGCACATGCTTGTAGGCAGCGGCGTGGTACACCACATCGGGGCGGAACTCGCGGAACACACTCTCCATGCGGTCGCGGTTGCGCACATCACCGATAACAGGGATAAAACGCTTGTCCGGGAACTGCGTCTTCAAGTCCATCAGCAAGTCGTGCAAAGGCGATTCCGCCATCTCCAGCAGCACCGTCACTTGCGGTTCAAAGCGTTGCACCTGCCGTACCAGTTCGGAGCCGATACTGCCTGCCGCACCGCTCACCAGCACCACTTTGCCGGTGATAATCTGACGGACATTGTCGGTGTCGATTTGAATGGAGGGACGCTCCAACAAGTCTTCTATCTGTATGGTGTTGATACGCCCGATACGCTTGGCATCGGCTTCGTCGGCGTTGTCAAACTCCGTGAAGTAGGGAGTGCTGAGGATATGAATGTTATGGTCGAAGAACACCTGCAAGTCTTGCGCGGGTGTTATCTCGCGCATCTTGATAGGGGATATGATCACGCTCTTGATTTCGTGGTCTTTCATCCATCGGAAAGTCTTGTCATTGAGCGGGTACACAGGCAGTCCGTTGAGGCGATAGTCCGACTTCTTGGTGGTGCTGTCGCCAATGAAGCCTACGGGGCGGTAGGGTATATCGCCTGCGCTACGGAGCATCTTGGCAATAGCCAAGCCCGCCGACTTGGTGCCGTAAATAAGCACTTTCGGGCTGCTGTTGGTATGCTGACGGATATACTCGTAGGTGGTCTTGATACCCACCCGGAGGCAGAACAGCAGGACAAAAGCCATGGGAGTGTATATCAACAGGAGCGTGCTCAAGAAGGGCTTTTCCCCCGCAATGGCTCGGTACATCAAATTGAACACAAGCAGACCGCCGCCGCACAACAGCACAGACAGCAGGCACTTGATAGTGTCCACAAAAGTGGAGTAACGCAGAATGCCTGAGTAGGTATGGAACGCCCAAAAACAAAGTGCTTGTACACCCAGTACCGCCAAGAACTGTTGCCAGTATCTCAAGGTTGTCGCGTCGGGAGAGATGGTACCGTAATGGAACATGCTGGTACCGATACCCATGCTTATCCAAAAAGCAATAGAAACGAGCAATAAGTCGATAAAAAGGACGCACCAACGCGGCAAATAGCCCGCCGCGGCGAGGTGCGAAAACATATCCGACCGGCGGATATCATTCTTCAAGTTCTTCATGTTAAAATTGGATTTATTTGACATATTCGTTGTGTTCGTTGTGTTGCGTTATTTGCATTGCTTTGGTTGCCAAGCAACCGCTGAAAGTCAGGACAGAGATAGCGCAGAGCGATTGTTATCTTACATGTTTGACGGCATTGGTACGGGTGTGCCATGCAGGAGTGTCCGCAGGTATCTGCCCGTGTAACTGCGTTCGCACCCGGCGAGTGCTTCGGGGGTACCCTCGAACACCACTTGTCCGCCTTCGTCGCCACCCTCGAGACCGAGGTCAATAACATGGTCGGCAGCAAGGATGATACTCGGGTTATGCTCTATGACAATGACCGTGTGCCCGCGGCTAATGAGTTGGTTGAGGGCTCGGAGCAAGACCTTGACATCGGTATGGGATAGTCCCGTGGTGGGCTCGTCGAAGACGAAAATCGTGGGCGCCGTCTCCTCCTGAGCAAGAAACGAGGCAAGTTTCACGCGCTGGCTCTCACCCCCTGAGAGGGTGCTGCTCGACTGCCCCAACTGCACATAGCCGATACCCACATCCTGCAAGGGTTGCAAACGTTTGACAATCTTGCTACACATAGGGTCTTCCGCGAAGAATTCAATCGCCTGGTTGACCGTCATGCAGAGGATATCGTATATCGATTTGTCGCGGTAACGGACATCGAGCACATCTTGCTTGAACCGTTTGCCGTGGCACTGCTCGCACTCCAGCGTAATGTCCGCCATGAACTGCATCTCAATGGTAATAGTGCCCTCGCCTTTGCATACCTCGCACCGCCCGCCCGGAGTGTTGAAAGAGAAATGCGCGGGCGTGAATCCCATCTGTCGGCTCAGAGGTTGGTCGGCGAAGAGTTTGCGTATCTCGTCGTAGGCTTTGAGGTAGGTTACGGGGTTGGAGCGGGAGGAGCGGCTGAGCGGGTTCTGGTCGATGAACTCAATGTCGGAGGCGAGGTGCAGGCTGCCTTTGAGAGCGCCGAAGTCGCCCGTATGCTCCGCCGTGCCGCCGTAGTACTTCTTCAGCGCGGGGTAGAAGACCTTGCTGATAAGGGACGACTTGCCGCTGCCGCTCACGCCCGTGACGGCAGTCATCACATTGAGCGGGAAACGGACATTGAGGTTCTTCAGGTTGTTCTCGCACGCGCCGTCTATCTCAATGTAGTTGCTCCAGCGGCGGCGCATGGCGGGTACCTCGCGGGTGAACAGCCCTGTGCGCGGTGCACCTTGGTAGGTGATTTCGCCGCCGTGCCGTCCCGCCGCAGGACCTATCTCTATCGTGTAGTCTGCCGCATTGATAATGTCCTCATCATGCTCCACCACCACAATGGTGTTGCCCAAGTCGCGCAACTCGCGCAGCACTTTGACAAGCCGCTCGGTGTCACGCGGATGCAGCCCGATGGAGGGTTCGTCCAGCACATAGAGCGAGCCTACAAGGCTACTGCCGAGCGATTTCGCCAAGGTGATACGCTGGCTCTCGCCGCCGGAGAGGGTGTTGCTCATACGGTTGAGCGTCAGGTAGCCGAGCCCTACATCTTGCATGAATTGCAAGCGGGAACGTATCTCTTTGAGTAACATCTCCGCCGTCTGCTGCTCTATCGGGCTGAGGGTCAGGCAGTCGAACCAGTGCGTGAGGTCTTGAACGGACATGCGGCACAGGTCTTGTATGCTCTTCTGCTGAATCTTCACATAGCCCGCTTCCCGTCGCAGGCGCGTGCCGTTGCAGTCGGGGCAGACGGTCTTCCCGCGATAGCGCGACAGCAGCACGCGATACTGTATCTTCTTGTACTGCTTCTCCTCCAACTCGCGGAAGAAAGCGTTCAGCCCGCGGAAGTATCGGTTGCCCGTCCAGATAAGGTGTTTCTGATCGGGTGTGAGTTCGTAGAAAGGCTGGTGGATAGGGAAGCCAAACAGGTGCGCACTGTACACCAACTCGTCGCGCCACGCGCTGAGTTTCTCCCCGCGCCAGCAGGCGATGGCATCGTCGTACACCGACTTGGACTTGTCGGGTACCACCAAATCGGGGTCGATACCAATAATGTTGCCAAAGCCGTTGCACGCAGGGCATGCACCCATGGGACTATTGAAGTCAAACAAATGTTCGGAAGGTTCCAAGAAACGAATGCCGTCCATCTCAAAGCGCTCGCAGAACCACTCATACTGCCCGTCGTAGTAAAGCCCGCAGTCGCCGTGTCCCTCGAAGAAAGCGGTCTGCACCGAGTCGGCAAAGCGGTTCGCCGTGGCGCGTTCCCCGTCGGCAATCACACGGTCAACCAGCAAGTAGCAGTTCTTCCGCACCTCCCCCCGCTCGTCGCAGAGATGTTCCGCGGCGGACGCACCCATACGCACCACATCGCCGTCTATCAGCAAGCGGGAGAAACCCTCCGACTGCCAAACGGTCAGTTGGTCGTCTATGCGTTTCCCGCCGAGCACGATAGGGGCAATCAGGTACACCTTGGTGCCGACAGGCAGCCTCATCAGCGCGTTCACCACATCGCGTCCTGTCTTGCGGCGCACCTCCTGCCCGCTGACGGGGGAATAGGTCTTGCCAATGCGGGCAAAGAGCAACTTCAGATAGTCGTAAATCTCCGTAACCGTTCCCACCGTCGAGCGCGGGTTGCGGCTCGTAACTTTCTGCTGGATAGCGATAGCAGGCGGGATACCCTCTATCTTGTCCACCTCCGGCTTCTGCATCCTGCCGAGGAACTGCCGCGCATACGCACTCAGGCTCTCCACATAGCGGCGCTGCCCCTCTGCGTAGAGGGTGTCGAACGCCAGCGACGACTTGCCGCTGCCGCTGACGCCGGTAATGACCACCAACTTGTTGCGCGGTATATCTACCGTTACACCTTTCAAGTTGTGGGTCTGCGCGTTCTCTATGTGGATAAATTCCTCTGACACTATTTGTTTCTGTTAATCGCGTTCTCTTTCAGCCGTTGCATCACATCGCGTGTGGTTTGCAGGGTGGTATCTCGCTGCTCCTTGGTGAGGCGGGGGATACGGATAGGCGTACCCACGCGAATCTCGTTCGGGTTATCCAAATGGTCTTTGTTGGCGTCGTAGATATACACCCACAAGTCTTTGTTGCCGTAGTAGCGGTAGGCAAGCCATGTCAGGCGGCTGCCTTCCCGAATCTCCTCGGTAGTGATAAACTGCTGATAGACAGGCTGCTCCGGCTCGTTTGTTATTGCAACCGTGTCTTCCGTCGATATTTCTGCGGCGGGTGCGGAAGGCATGGCGACCACCGTATCTGCAACGACCGTCGTTTCACTCTTGGCAGCAAGCGAGTCAATCCAATCCTCCAGCGCGCCACGCAGGAACAAGAAACCGCCTGCCAAGACTACCAGCAAGCATACTACACATATCAGTGTATCGCGCCAGAAATGGTATTTTCTCTTCTTGACCGCTTTATCTTCTGCGGGGGTTATGGGTTCAACAGGTGCCGCGGCAGATTCCTCTTTGGCGGGCTCCACAACGGATTCAGCGGTAGGTTCAACAGTGGGTTCTGCAGTAGGCTCTGCAACAGGTTCTTCCGTAGGCTCTGTAATGGACTCTACTGCGGATTCGACAACAGGCTCCGATATTTCTTCCGCTGCATTTTCTTCGGTGGTTTCCTCCTCTGCGACTTCTTCCTCCGCCGTTTCCTCCGAAACAGTCTCTTCTGCGACCACCGTTTCGGGGGCAGCAATATCCGAAGCAGCCTCCGCGGCTGCAACACTATTTTCTTCCACGGGGGCACTCTCCTCCGCGGTTTGCAAAGGCAGGCGCGGGTCTTGCCCGAGGTCTGCCAAGATATCCACTATCTCGTCCGCCTGCCGACCCAGTTTCTCCAACGGACTCAGCGCCTCTTCGTCCACGGAGTCGGTCGAGGTTTGCCCGTTCAGGTTGGTGATAGGAGTAACGCTCTTGTTCTTCTCCACCATCTCGCGCACGCTCACCTCAGGAGAGAAAACCACTTTGGTATAGCCGGGGATAATAATGGGCTCGCCCGTGTTCACATTCACGCTCTTGCGCGGCGCCATCTCTTGCAGCCGGAAGGTACCCAAACCGTTGATTTTTATCTGCTCCCCTCTCCGCAGTCCATCCGTGATTTGCTCCACCAGCACGCGGAGAAACGCTGCCGCTTCCCGCTCCGTTGCGTCCGTCCTGTCCACTATTGCCTGACGCAAGTTTCCGTTATTCAGTTTGTTGTCTGCCACGAATCAATGTTAGTTAAATACTTCTTTCAAAATAGAAGCAGGTTTGAAAATCACTTGTTGCCTTGCGGGTATCACCTGCCGCTCGCCGGTCTTCGGGTGCACATTCACCCGCTCGCTGCGTTCCTTCACCTCAAACACTCCCAATCCCTGTATGGATATGCTCTTGTCTGCCATCAGGGCGTTGCGCATCTCGGCAGTGAATGCCCCTATCATATCTTCCGTCAGAGTCTTCGACAAACCCGAACTCGCGGCTATCTTTGCTATCAGTTCTTTTGTAAGCATGGTCTTAATGATTTTCAAATGGTTGGTTGCACTTGCCCGTACAGGTCAAACTCCTCGGCGCGCGTAATGAGGACGGGGTAGAACTGCCCTATTTGCAGCGGGGTCTGCTTCTCTATCAGCACCTCGCAATCCACCTCCGGCGAGTCGTATTGCGTCCGCCCGATATAGTAACCGCCTTCTTCGCGGTCTATCACTACGCGCTCCACCGTCCCCACTTTCTTCTCCTCCAACTCGCGCGAAATCTGCTGCTGTATCGTCATGATCTCCGCCACGCGTCGTTCCTTCACATCTTGCGGTATGTCGTCCGTGTAATGCAGATTGGCGTAGGTACCTTCTTCGTCGGAGTAGGCAAAAGCCCCCATGCGGTCGAAGCGCATCTCGCGCACCCAGTCTTTCAGTGCCTCGAAGTCCTCCTCCGTCTCCCCCGGATGCCCCACGAGGAGCGTCGTGCGGATACATATCCCCGGCACCGCCTCGCGTATCTTGCGAATGAGCGTATCCTGCTCCGCACTCGTGATATGCCGCCGCATCAGTCGCAGCATATGGTCGGTGCAATGCTGCAACGCGATATCCAAATACTTGCATATGTTCGCGTGTTTCGCCATCACCGCGAGCAACTCTTCCGGGAAGTCCGTCGGGTAGGCGTAGTGCAAGCGTATCCACTCCACGCCCTCTATGCCCGCCATCTCGTCCACCAACTCCGGCAGGCAGTGGCGCCCGTACAAGTCCAAACCGTAGGACGACAGGTCTTGGGCAATCACATTCAGTTCCTTCACGCCTTTGCTCACCAGCCATCTGACTTCGTCCAGTATCTCCTCTTTCGGGCGTGAGGTGTGCCTGCCCGTTATCAAAGGAATGGCGCAGTAGGAGCAGAAGCGGTTGCAGCCCTCCGAAATCTTCAGATAAGCGTAGTGTGCGGGCGTGGTCAGCACGCGTTCCTGTTGGCAGGTCGCAGGCTGCCGGACATCAGTCAACTCCTCCACCAACTGCATGAAGTTGAACTTCCCGAACCATTTGTCCACTTCGGGTATCTCCTGCTCCAACTCGTGCAGGTATCGCTCCGACAGACAACCCATCACATACAGCCGCCGCAGTTTGCCCGCCGTCTTCCGCGCCGCGAACTCCAGTATCATATTGATACTCTCCTCCTTGGCATCGCCAATGAATCCGCAGGTGTTAATGACGGCTATCTCGCCCTTCGGCTGCTCCGCGTCGTGCACACACCGATAACCCGCCAACTCCAGTTGGCGCATCAGTCGCTCGGCATCCACGAGGTTCTTCGAACAACCCAAAGTAACTATATCAATCTCTTTCTTGTGCATAATAAAACTGTCAGCGCGGAGCGCGGTCTTTCAACCCGACAGTCAGACAGCCGGAGGCTGCCCGAACTATCAGTTCCCCAAGTCGCAGTGGAACTGTATCCTCACCAGCCGCACGTGTATCTCATCGTAATAGTCTTCCCCCAACTCCTCCATCGCTGTCTTTATATCATCGCTCTCGGCGTTCTTGAAATAGTCGTATATCTCTTCTTCCTCGTCGGCATCCACTATCTCCTCAATGAAGTACTTGATATTCACCTTCGTGCCGGCGAACACGATACCCTCCAACTCGTCCAGCATCTCCTCCATCGACATACCCAGCGAGTCTGCCAACTCGTCCAAGTCCACGCGTCGGTCTATCGCCGCGATAATCTGCCGCTTGCGCGAGGACTTCTTCGCTACCGTGCGTATCCTCAGGTCTTCGGGGCGGATAATCTCGTTCTCGTTCACATACTCCTTAATCACACGCAGGAACTCCTCTCCGTAGCGTTTCGCTTTGCTCAAGCCCACGCCCGGTATGTTCAGCAACTCCTCCATGGTGATAGGATATGTCGTCGCCATCGCTTCCAGCGACGGGTCTTGGAAGATTACGAACGGCGGCACATCACATTTCTTCGCCATCTTCCGCCGCACATCTTTCAGTATCGAGAACAGCACATCATCGGCTGCCGCGCAGGTCGCCACACCCGTATCCATACTGTCCGTCTCCTCGTCCTTCACCTCTATCGGCACTTCGAAGCGACCGCCGCGTTTCATGTACTTTCGTCCGTCGGAAGTAATCTTCAGGTCGCCGTAACTCTCTATATCCTTACTCAGATACCCGCTCAGCATTGCCTGCCGCACTATCGCCAGCAGCACTGTTTCGTCCACATCCGCCGCCGCGCCGAAGTTCTCCAACTCCTTGTGCCTGTAACTCAGCACCGCCGCCGTCTCGTTGCCGTGCAGGATATCCACGATATGCTCCGCCTTGAACTTCTCGTTCACCTGCTGTATGGTCTCCAGCACCAGCCCCAGCAACTCCGAGCAGTCCTCCATGCGGTAGGTCTTGCGGCAGTTGTCGCAGTTGCCGCAGTTCTCTTTGTCGTACTCCTCGCCGAAATAGTGCAACAGCAACTTCCGCCGGCAGACTATCGACTCTGCATACGACTGCGTCTCGAACAACAACTGGTTGCCTATCTCTATCTCCTTCACGGGCTTGTCTTTCTGGAACTTGCGCAGCCGCTCAATGTCCTCCGGCGAATAGAAGCAGATACACTGCCCCTCGCCGCCGTCTCTGCCCGCGCGACCCGTCTCCTGATAGTAACCTTCGAGCGACTTCGGCACATTGTAGTGCACCACAAACCGCACATCCGGCTTGTCTATGCCCATGCCGAAAGCAATCGTCGCCACTATCACCTGACACTCCTCCATCAGGAAAGCGTCTTGGTTCGCGCTCCGCTGTTCCGCGTCCATACCCGCGTGGTATGCCCTCGCGGATATGCCGTTCACGCGCAGCACCTCCGCCAAGTCCTCCACCTCCTTGCGCGACAAGCAGTAGATAATACCCGATTTCCCTTCCATCGACCGCACATATTTCACTACCTCTTTGTCCACATCACTCGTCTTCGGGCGTACCTCGTAGTAGAGGTTCGGACGGTTAAACGAACTCTTGAACACCGTCGCCCCCATTATGTCGAGGTTCTTCTGAATATCTTTCTGCACCTTCGGCGTCGCGGTGGCGGTCAGGGCAATGATAGGCGCCCGCCCTATGCGCTTCACCATGTCGCGTATATGGCTGTATTCGGGACGGAAGTCGTGTCCCCATTCCGAGATACAATGCGCCTCGTCCACTGCGTAGAACGAAATCTTCACGTTCTTCAAGAAGTCCACATTCTCGTTCTTCTGTAAACTCTCCGGCGCCAAATACAACAATTTCGTCCGTCCTTCCGTAACGTCTTTCTTCACCTCGTGTATCTGCGGACGCGACAGCGATGAGTTGATATAGTGTGCCACCCCCGGCACATCCGAGTAGTTGCGCATGGCATCCACCTGGTTCTTCATCAGGGCTATCAGGGGAGAGATGACTATCCCCACGCCGTCCATCATCAGCGAAGGCAACTGAAAACACAGGCTCTTGCCGCCGCCCGTAGGCATCAGCACAAACGAGTCTCTCCCCTCCATTACGTTGCGGATGATGGCTTCTTGGTTCCCTTTGAACGAATCAAAGCCGAAATAGCGCTGCAGCGCCTCTATCAATTCTTCATGCGTTACTGACATATAGTAGTATTACGTAGTTTCAAAATCGTACACATCCCGTTGCCTGTCGGGGGCACAAACCTTCGCCTGCGGAGCCCCTGCAAACAACACACAGCGGGGCGCTCTCTGCGGACAGGTTGAGACAAACCGCCTCTGCCCGAACAAACAGTCTGTAAAAACCGTATTCACCACCAACAAAGGGGTGCAGGCAACACCCTAATCATCTGCGGGGGCTCCTTGTTCTCAATTCTTAATCGGGAACAGCCCCTTAAAAGGTTTGCAAAGGTAAGCATTTATTTTTAGATACGCAAATTTTTTTAACGAAAAAAAACAAAAAACTTGCACACCCCAAAAAAAAACATTACCTTTGCAAGCGCGTTTCTAATCTTGTATATGCCGTCTCCCTCCGACCAACAGCAGACAAGAGTCGGCGATTAGCCGGAAATTGATTGGAAATCAAGTAAAGATTGATTAGTGATTGGTTAGTGATTGCCAAGACCTAATCAAGGTTTTGTTGAGGCTTTACCGGGACTTAACCGCTACCTGACAGAGGCAATGCCGAACCGATACGGGAGCCCATATCGAGCCATGCAAGAGTCGGTATCGGAACCATTGCGAAACCATATCGGAACAATATCAAAACAACCAAACATAACAAAACATGGAAAACAAATCAACTAACCGCTCTTTTGCACAACTGTTCAACCTCAGTTTCGGGTTCTTCGGAGTGCAGATAGCCTATGCCCTTCAGTCGGCAAACATCTCGCGTATCTTCGCCACCCTCGGCGCAGACCCCCATCAACTCTCTTTTTTCTGGATTCTCCCCCCGCTCATGGGTATGATCGTGCAGCCCCTTATCGGTCTCCTCTCCGACAAGACCTGGCTCGGACCCATCTTCGGTCGCCGCAAGTTCTATCTCCTTATCGGTGCCGTTATCGCCGTAGCGGTAATGTTCCTGCTCCCCAACGCGGGTAACTTCACTTTCCAACAGGGACTCTTCCTCGGTCTTAATGCCGCCATGTGGTTCGGGCTCTTCTCCCTTATGTTCCTCGACACCTCCATCAACATCGCCATGCAACCTTTCAAGATGATGGTGGGCGATATGGTCAACGAAGAGCAGAAAGGCACCGCCTATGCCATACAATCCGCCCTCTGCAACGCAGGTTCGCTCGTGGGCTACCTCTTCCCCATCTTCTTCACATGGATAGGACTTGCCAATACCGCTCCCGAAGGGGTTATTCCCGACTCCGTCAAGTGGAGTTTCTATATCGGTGCCGCAATCCTTATCCTCTGCGTGCTCTACACCTTCTTCGCCGTGCGTGAGATGAATCCCAAAGAGTATGCCGAGTTCCACGGTATCAAAGAGACAAACACCAAAGCCGACGGCGAAGAAGACAACAAGCGTATCATCCGCGCATTCATCACCATCGGTCTCGTGCAGTTCTTCTGCTGGGCGGCGTTTATGTATATGTGGACTTACTCCAACGGTGCCATTGCTGCACAGTGCTTCGGCTGGGACGGCGTGAACACCGCAGCAAGTGCGTTCCAAGACGCTGGCAACTGGGTGGGTGTGTGCTTCGCCGTACAGGCAGTCGGTTCGCTCTTGTGGGCGGCTCTCCTGCCCTCTATAGAGCATAAGATAGGCAACAAGGGTGCTTATATCCTCTCGCTGGTTATCGGCGGTATAGGCTTCATCTCCATCTTCTGGGTACACAACCAGTATATGCTCTTTTTGAGTTACGCCCTTATCGGCGCAGCGTGGGCGGCCATGCTTGCATTGCCCTTCACCCTCTTCACCAACGCCATCGAAGGCAGCAGCAAGATGGGTACCCTCCTCGGACTCTTCAACTGCACCATCTGCCTGCCCCAGATAGTAGCCGCCCTCTGCGGAGGTTTGCTCCTCAAAGGTTGCTGCCACGATTCGCAAGCAGGTATGCTCATAGTAGCGGGCGTCCTCCTCTTCCTCGGCGCCCTCTCTGTCTTACTGATCAAAGAAAAGAAGTCTAACTAACACCTGATTCCCTCCCCTTATGGGGAGGGTTAGGGTGGGTCTTATACTTATGTTCCTCCAAATAGACATACCCGCTCCCGCGCCGTTGCCTGCCGACTCCATCCGGCAGGTGACGCAGCAGATTATCCAACAGGCACAGACCGACCCGCAGACCTTCTGGCAGGGCGTACTGGACAGTGCCCTCCGCTTCGGCATCAAGGTAATCATCGCCGTGCTCATTTATCTTGTCGGCGCATGGTTCATCCGCTATGTGAAGAAACTGCTGACAAGGGTCTTTGAGCGTCGGCATACCGAGCGCACCCTCGCCACCTTCGTTACCTCCTGCGTCAGCATAGTGCTCACCGTGCTCCTCTTCCTCGCCACCATCGGCACCCTCGGCGTGGACACCACCTCCTTTGCCGCCCTCCTCACTGCCGGCGGTATGGCTATCGGTATGGCGCTTTCGGGCACCGTACAGAATTTCGCGGGCGGGGTAATGCTTCTGATTTTCCGCCCCTTCAAAGCGGGCGACTTCATCAAGGCGAGCGGCGAGTCGGGCACCGTCATGGAGGTAACCATCGTCTCCACCAAGATACTCACCCCCGACAACAAGGTTATCATCCTCCCGAACGGAGCGCTTTTCAGCGGCAATATAGAGAATGTCTCCGCCCAACCCCTGCGGCGGATAGACTGGACTGTCAGCGTAGAGTACGGCGTAGACGCGCAGAAATGTATCAATGCCATGCAGGAGATACTCCATTCCGACCCCCGTATCCTCACCTCCGCCGACCCTCGTCCCGCGGTACACGACCGTTCCGGCGTGGTCGTCAGCACCAAGACCCCCATTCCCGACCCCTATGTCGCCCTTGCCTCGCTCAATGAGAACGACATCTCCTTCGTCGCCAAAGCGTGGGTGCATACTACCGACTACTGGGACACTTTCTATGACCTCAACAAGCGTTTCTATACCGAACTGCCTCCGCAGGGCTTCGGTTTCGCTTATCCCCACATGGATGTCAATATAGTATCGCCCCAACAAAGCAAGACAACGGTCAAACCCCGCAAATCGTAAGTCGTGGAAGTTCTCTTAGGCAAGACAGTGGAGGAGTTGCAGGAGGTAGCGCTGAGCCTCCGTCTCCCCAAGTTCGCGGGCAAGCAACTCGCGGAATGGCTCTATGTGCGCCGTGCCGTGTCCTTTGACGAGATGAGCAATATCTCCTTGAAGGGCAGAAACGCCCTGAAACAGCACTACACCACGGGGCGTCACGCCCCCGTGGCGGAAGCCGTCTCCCAAGACGGCACCCGCAAATACCTCTTCCGTACCGAATGCGCAGGCGTCTCGCCTGCGGGAGAGAAAGCAGGAAACGGAGAAACAGACCATCAACACTCAACCCTCAACACTCAACCCGCCTACATCGAGTCCGTCTATATCCCCGAT
This sequence comes from Paludibacteraceae bacterium, assembly GCA_051878345.1. Taxonomy (GTDB): domain Bacteria; phylum Bacteroidota; class Bacteroidia; order Bacteroidales; family Paludibacteraceae; genus Colicola. The sequence goes on from JBJEJX010000017.1 coordinate 33,656, forward strand.
GCCGACCGCGCCACGCTCTGCGTCTCCACGCAGGCGGGCTGCAAAATGGGCTGTAAGTTCTGCATGACGGGCACGCTGGGTTTCCACGGGCACCTGCCTGCCGCGGAGATTCTGAACCAGATACTCCACTTCGGCGACCTCACCAACGTGGTCTATATGGGGGAAGGCGAACCGATGGACAACCTCGACAGCGTCCTCCGATCGCTGCAAGTGCTGACCGCTGACTGGGGTTGCGCATGGTCGCCCAAGCGTATCACGGTGTCCTCCGTCGGACACCCCAACCTGAAACGGTTCTTAGATGAGAGCGAGTGCCACCTCGCCATCTCCCTGCACAATCCTTTCGGCGCGGAGCGCCGCGGGATTATGCCCGCCGAGAAGATGTATTCCCTCTCCCAAGTGGTCGCCCTGCTCAAGCAGTACGACTGGACTCACCAGCGGCGTATCAGTTTCGAGTATATCTGTTGGCACGGGCAGAACGACACCATCCGCCATGCCAACGAACTGTTGCGCCTGCTGCGCAACATCCCGTGCCGTATCAACCTCATCCGTTTTCATTCTTCCCCCTCCCTCCGAAGGGACGGTTTCGAGGGGTCGGACGAGAAGCAGATGGAGTGGTTGCGCGACTATCTGACTTCGCACGGTATCACCACCACCATCCGCCGCTCACGGGGAGAGGATATCCTCGCCGCCTGCGGCATGCTGGTCAACGCGTTGCAGTCGCAAGGAACTACAACAGTTGATTGAGCGAGTCGTAGTATTTCGGCGATACAGGGATGGGTTTGGTCTGCGGACGATCCAACTCAGCGGCAATCATGCCCTCTTTGTCCTTGCGCAGAACGGTAACATGGCGGGGGTTGACGAAATAGGAGCGCTGGCAACGGACGATGCCCGCCTTCTGCATAACGGGTTCGATAGCACGCATGGAGTTGCGCAAGGCATATTCTTTCTGACGGTCGCCGTCCAGATAGCAGATATTCACATAGTTCTCATCGGCTTTTATGTACAAGATTGCTTCGGCTGAAATGACCAATTTCAGCCGTTGTGTACTGTCGGTAAAGCGCACGAGGTTGTCCTCCTGCGCTTGCTGATTGCTGTCGCGGAAGTTGCTAAACAGGGCGTTGATAAAGAGGTAGGGCAGGAGGACGGTGGTGAGCAACAAAGACATGCACTTGCCGACATTGGGGAAATAATAAACGCTGCCGACGGCATGCTCGGTGTGCTTGTACATAAGCGCCATGTAAAGCCCCATGAAGAGCGCCATCAAGACTATCTCCGCTATCGACCACAGGACATAGTGCACCCATTTAAGGTGCAGGTGCTTGCGGCATGCCACCATGGGAATGCGGCTCGCGCAGAGCACTCCCAAAATGATACACATCAGCATGAGCGTGTTGAGCGTGAGGCGCCCCACGCCCATGTCCAAGTACGCCACCGTCCACGCAGAGCGGTAAACAAACACCGAAACAAGGAAACAGGCGGGGATAGCCAGCACATGGGTAAGCAATGAGGCTACGGAGAGGATAGAACGGGGAAGCATGGTTTAATTATGAATTATGAATTATGAATTATGAGGGCGCGGTTTAATTGTGGATTATGAATTATGAGGGTGTGGTCTAATTATGGATTATGAATTATGAGTGCATTGCGGGTTGGAGGGACAGGAGTTCGTCCGCGAACCGTAAGGAAATCGGTGCTGAAAGGGACGGGATTTCGTCAATTTTGTCGGTGGGACGAAAACGGAAATGTAGTTATTTCGTCCCTAAATGGGTAATTTAGTCCTCTTTTTCGTATGTTTTATCAAAAATCATGCCATACAATCACTATTTGTTGCCCAAGCGCAAAAAAGGGACTAATTTTGCAGCGAATTTAACGGGAAGTAGTCGGTGGGGAGCGGACAGTAAGTAATTACATTATTCATCTATTAAATAAAAAGCACTATGAAAAAGAACAGTTTATTATGGAATCTATTGCTGGTTTTCTTGTTTCCTCTATTTGCCGTGTACGGTATGTGGCAGGAAATGAGGGAATCATAAGCACGAGGGTGGCACGAAGGTAGCGCAAGGATAACCTAAAAATAACCTAAGAGTTAACCAAGATTGTAGCGTCGGAACCGGCTTTGGGGCTGCTTCGAGCCGGGGATTAGAAGAAGAAAAAAAACGGAAGCAGGGAAATGTGTATTGAACTGATTTATTGGTATATACAGAAGTTATGGAAAAGAACGTTGTTTTGTTAGGCGACTCTATCGGTCGCGGAGTGGTGCTGGCGGGAGAACGCTACACGCTGCTCAAAGAAGGTGTGGCGGAAATGTGCGCGGAGAAACTGGGGTTGCGTTTGCAGAATTTCAGCAAAATGGGCAGCACGGTGGAGAAAGGTCAGCAGGCGCTGGCACAGCGCGAGGCGGCAGTGGCGGCGGCAGACATCACCGTGCTGGAATTCGGCGGCAATGACTCGGATTTCTACTGGCAGGAGATAGCGGAGCGCCCCGCGGAGGTACACGAGCCGCGCACGCCGATAGCACGCTTTGTGGAAGTGTATCGCAGTATGATTCGGCGCGTCAGGGAGTTGGGGAGCCGCCCCGTAATGATTTCGCTCCCGCTAATGGACGGGGAGCGGTTTATCGACTTTCAGACGCGCGGCATGACGGCGCCGGAGCGACAGAACGTGTACGACTGGCTGGGGCACGTAGAGCGCGTGCGCAACTACCACGATATGTACAACTTGGAGTTGTTCCGGTTGGCGGCGGAAGAGCGTGTGCCGCTGGTGGATATTACGACGCCGTTCCTGCTGAGCCGCGACTATCAGGCGAACCTGTGCGCCGATGGTATCCACCCGAACGCCGCAGGACACCGCATGATGGCGGAATGGATAACCGGAAGCCGCTGAGCGAGTGTGCAGGCGTCCCCGCCGGCTCCGTGGTTATTCGCCATTGAATAATGGTACAACCCAATAAATTTCCACTAAAAGGTGGTAAAAATGCACCTTTTAGTGGAATTTGTGCAGAATAAGGGATAACAGCATGACAGGCCTCTCCTAATAACCCCTGTTTGTTCCATAGTTCCCGACTTTAACGCAAAGGTACATATTGTTTTTGAATGATACAAAGTTTTTTTCAAAATACGCACATTTTTTGCTTTATGTATTTCAGATTGCCTCGGCGTTTCGAGATTGAGTTATGCCGCCCTTACAGGGCTTGCTTTGGGTGGTTGCTCTTTACGCAGGGGCAAGCCCCTGCGCTAATTTATATCGCCCCTTTGGGGCTTGCAGTGATTTGCGGGACTGTTTCTGCTACGCAAGTCCCCGCCGATACTATTTGGACAATTTACGGACAATTTACGGACAATTTACGGACAATTTACGGACAATTTATGGACAATTTATGGAAATTTTTGTTGAAATAAAACATGACGGTATGACGGCATATTCCTGACCCGTTACACGCTGTCTTCGCCACTCCCTGCTCATAGCCAAAAACAGTACGATTTTTAAGATTTCCGCCGCCGCGACCTTTTTGCGTGTTTGTCGCGGGTCGGTCGCAGGTCGGTCGCGGGTCGGTCGCAAGGTAAACCTACTCGAAAAATGTACTATTATTAAGATTCACCTCCTCCCACCACCTACCTATCTATCTTCGGGGCTTACCTTACATTGATTTGCGAGACTGCTTCAACTCCGCAAGTTCCATTCCGATACTTGCAACAATATGTCTGTATTCGGGGATTGCATTGATTTGCGGGACTGCTTTCACTCGTATATTTCTTTCAAAATTAGCAGATTGCGCTTTGCGGTGAAAGACTGCTCAGTGCGTTCGCTGAAAGACCGTTCGCTGCATCCGCTGAAAGGTATATTAGCATCGTCTGTGAGGTTCTGCGGTGAAACTATTTCGTCGTTTATCTTTCATCGTTGGTGAAACTATTTCGTTGTTTATCTTTCATCGTTGGTGAAACCGTTTCGTCGTTTATCTTTTATCGTTTATTCTTGGTTATTTTATCTTTGGTTTTTTGTCCTTTTCTGCCACAAGATAGAGGTTTCTTAACAATTGTAATCTTTTTCGTAATGTAGTGGCTTGCGGGGACGGGAAAATAGCAGTAATTTTGCACCCGAAAATGAAAATGCTATTTTTAGGTGCAAAAAGCGTAACAGACTTATGAAAAATCTTAATATGAGTACATTTTGGAAGGCAGTGATTAGTGGTCAGTGGTCAGAGATTAGTGGTCAGTGGTCAGTGGTCAGTGGCAAGTGGTCAGTGATTAGTGATCAGTGGTCAGTGGTTAGTGGTCAGTGGCAAGTGGGCAGTGGCAAGTGGGCAGTGGTCAGTGACAAGTGGGCAGTGATTAGTGACAAGTGGTCAGTGGTCAGTGGTATGCGGAGGGCGTCCAGAGCCCTTTTGAAGGGGAATTTAGGAATAATGACCGTGCTTCTGTTGCTGCTGTCGGGCGGTGCTATGCAGGCACAGCAGTTGCCGAACCCCAGTTTCGAGGACTGGAGCGGAGAGCCCTTTGACGGCAATATACAACCCGCGAGTTGGAACGTAAGCAACGTGACGCAGTTCGGTTTCAAGTTTAACTTCGCATACCAAGAGGCGGGACACACGGGCAATTACAGTCTGCGCGTGCAAGACCGCGAGATAGGTGCCGCGGGTATCACGGAGGTGAGCCCCGGCTACTTTGCATTGGGACAGCCGTGGGTATATATCGAGAGTCTGACGAAAGTGTCGTATGCCACGGCGGGTACGGAAGGGGGTATCAACTGGACATACCGCCCCGACTCCATGTCGGTATGGATAAAGCGCACGGGCAACAATACCGACAAAGAGGATTTTTACCTGCTCTACTACGCATGGTCGGGCACGGCAAAGAGCAGCAAGTACAAAGGCAAGAACGGCAGTTGTACCTCCGTCTCGAAGACCAACGAGGAGAGCGATATCCGTATCGCGCTGGATGGCAACGAGTGCGGTACGGAGCAGAAAGCCAACCAGATAGCCGAGGGTATGTGGCGCGAGCGCAAGACCTACGGCGACTGGACGAACATAAAAGTGCCTATTTACTATTTCAACAACGATGCGCCGACAATGATGAACATCATCTTCTCGGCAAGCAACTACCCGAACTACCGCGCGAACACGGGTCTGTATGACGGCAACTCGCTGTGGGTGGACGACGTGTCGCTCATCTACTCGTCGAAGATACAGAAACTCTATATCGATGACAAGGAGTGGAAGGGTTTTGACCCGAACAACAGCGGCGAGCAAATCTATTCGCTGGGACAGAGCGCGACGACGCTGCCGAAGATAGAGGCGAAGCGCGGTATCGGAACGCTGACCAACGCACACGGCGAGACGGCGAACTTCACGGGAAGAACGCTGAGCGGCAGCGAGATAACCATCACCAACGGTGAGATAGACGGCACTCCGACCACCATCACGGTGCGGGCGGAGGACGGCAGCAGCACCACGACCTACAAGATAAAATTCGTGCGTGCGGCGAGTACCAACTCGAAATTAGCAGGCTTGTCGGTGGACGGCGAGCCTATTGCGTCTTTCAGTCCGAACACGCTGAACTACACCTATGAGTTGCCGTACGGTACGACCAAAGTGCCCGTGGTGAGCGCGGAGAAAGCGGAGGACGGTCAGACAGTGAGCATCACGCAGCCGACCTCGACCACGGGGAAGGCGACCATCGTGGTAACGGCAGCGGACAAGAAGACGACCTCGACCTATACGATACAGTTCTCGGTGGCGCTGCTGTCGGACAACACGCTGAAAGACATCAAGGTGAACGGCAACTCCGTGCCCGGTTTCACGCCCACGCAGACCATCTACCGCGTGTCGCTGCCGGTGGGCACGACCGACATGCCCGTAGTGGAGGCGGTGTCGGCTTACCCCGCCGGTGCGCAGACCATCACGCACACGCCGCCGGCACAGGTGGAAGGCGGGCAGTATCAGATTTCGGTTACCACGCCCGGCAATCCCGTGGCAAAAGTATATAAACTGAACTTCAAGTTGGAGGCGTCGTCGTACACCTACCTGAGCGATTTGCAAATGGGCGGGTATATCACCGATTTCCAGCCCGAAGTGCTGACTTACTACGTGAACCTGCCTCTGGGAACTACCGAGTTGCCGGAGGTTACCTATACACCGGGCGACCCTTATCAGAGCGTGGAGACGGTCTATGGGGGACTGAACGGCACCACACGCGTTACGGTAACGGCAGCCAACGGCGACCAGAGCATCTATAAAATCGTGGTCAGCACCGAGCAGTCGAATGTGAAGACGCTGCAAAACATCCTCTTGGACGGAGTTCCCCTGGAAGGATTCGACTCCGATGAAGCGCAGTACAGCGTAGTGCTGCCCATCGGTACGACGGTATTGCCGGAGATAACCGCCGTCAAGGGAGACGAGTATCAGACAGTGAACATCGTGTATGGCGACGTGAACGGCACCACGCGCATCACCGTAACCGCAGGCAACGGCGAGACGATGATTTATCAAATCACTTTCTCCGTGCTGAAAGCGACCAACAACACGCTCCGTATGATTACGCTGGACGGCAAGGACTTGGAGGGTTTTGACCCCGAAACAGACGAATATACCATCCATCTGCCGTTGGGAACGACCGAGCAGCCCGTGATAGGCTGGGTTACATATGACGATTATCAGACCGTCAGCCTGCGCAAGGGAACCTCCATCACCGATGATGCGAAGATTACCGTGCGCCCGCAGAGCGGCACGAGCCGCACCTATACGCTCCATTTCACGCTGGAAATGAGCGACAACACCTCGATCTCGATGATTTACTTGGACGGTGTGGCGCTGGAAGGTTTCCATGCGGACACGCTAACCTATTACGACACCCTGCCCGCAGGCGTGAGCGAGATACCCACGGTAACCTACGACAAGGGCGAGGACGCACAGAAGGTGCTGTCCATCGCGGAAGGCTACACCCATACGCTGACCGTAACGGCACCCAGCGGCGCCAAGAGGACATACACGATTTACTTCGTGGTGCAGAAATCGGAGAACGCCTTTCTGAAAATGATTTACTTGGACGGCGTGGCGTTGGCGGGCTTCGACAAGGACATATTGTCCTATGAGGTGGAACTGACCACCCCCACCTGCCCCGCCATCACCGTGGACAAGGAGAGCGGGCAGCAGGTAACCATCACCGCGCCCTACGGCGAGGGAACGGCGCGTATCCGTGTGCAGCCCGAACAAGGCGACTTCAACACCTATACCATTCTCTTTACCAAAGCCGCACAGGCAGCCGTACAACTGCGCAACATCCTGCTGAACGGCACGGCGTTGGCGGGTTTCCTGCCAGCCAAGACCGACTACACGGTGGATTACGAGGGGACACGTCCCGTGCTGACATGGGAGACCTACGACGGGCAGACAGTGCAGCGGCTGGAGAAACAGGACACGGTGCTGCTGGTGGTGTCCGATGGTACGGAATACGCCACCTACACCATCGCGTTCCGCCGCACGCTGAGCGATGACGCCACTTTGGCGGCCATTTTGCTGGATGGTGTGGCGCTGGCAGAGTTCCAACCCGCCACCACCGATTATGAGGTTGACCTGCCTGCTGGCGCGGCGCTGCCCGCGGTAACCTATCAGGCAGGACACCCCGCGCAGACCATCGTGGCGGGCGAGTTACAGCCCATGCAAACGGGTATCACCGTGCAAGCCGAGTCAGGCGCACGGGCTACCTACACCGTTACTTTCAAGGTAGCGCTCCATTCGGACGCCACCTTGGAGGACTTGCAGGTGGAGGGGTATGCGCTGGGCTACCAGCCCTCGCAACGAGAGTACACGCTCTTGCTGGATGAGGGCGCGCAGTTGCCTGCGGTGTACTACACGGCGCGGGCGGGACAGCGCGTAGTGGTGAGCGAGCCGAACGACAACGAGCAACGCATAGCCGTTACCGCCGAGGATGGGACAGCGGGCACCTATATAATAAGGTACACGCGCGCGGTGTCGGGCAACGCCCTGCTGGCGGACATACTGATAGATGGTGTGTCGTTGGCGGATTTTGCTCCCGACCGTTTTGCCTATACCGACTCGCTGCCCCTGCGCACCAAGACGGTGCCGAGCGTGTTCCCCGTGGGACAGTTGCCCAGGCAGACCATCACCACCCATTTCAGCGCGCCGGACGGCGTAACGACCATCCGTGTTACCGCCCCCAACGGCACCGACACGCAGGACTACACCATCGCGTTCTCCCTGCGCAAGTCGAGCAACGCCGCACTGAGAGACCTGTATCTCAACACGGAGACGGCGGCGGAGATACGCTTCCATGCCGACACTCTGCACTATACCGTGCTCATGCCCTATCAAGCCACGGAAGTGCCGCAGATGGTGTATGAGGTTTCCGATGACCAAACGGTGGAGGTAGTGTCGCGTCCGCTGGGCGAGACAAGCGAGATACGGGTGCACGCCGAGGACGGCACCGAGCGCGTTTATACGGTGCTGTTCCAACGGCAATACAGCCCGAAAGCAAACCTGCTGGATTCGATTGTCGTGGAGGAGACGGGGGCGGTACTGCCCGTGAGCAGCCTCACGCAGACAGTGGCGATGCCCTACGGCGCACGCAACATGACCATTCGGTACAAGAAAGCCTTTGATGAGCAGACCGTATGGTTGCAGGCGGGCGGTATCAACAAGCCGACGGTTATCACCGTGAAGAGCAACCGCCCCGATGATGAGGACGCGGTCTATACGCTGACCCCCTCCGTGGCGACGCAAGACCCCGCCACGCTGACGGGTATCACGGTGGACGGCAGTGCGTTGGCAGGCTTCGACCGCAACCGCTTCACCTATATCTGCAACCGCACCTCCTCCAACACCCCGCAGGTGGAGACCACGCAGGAGGGCGGAGTGCAGATGAGCGTGGTATGCGACGCGCAACACTGGCAAGCCACCGTAACGGCAGAGGGCAGGGTGAACACCTATACCGTCTATTTCCACTATCCCAACGAGGTGATACCCAACGCCGACTTCACGGAATGGACAACCACCGCCGCCTCCAACAGCGACAAGCCCGCCCACTGGAATGCTCCGGGAGACTACCTGAACACCTATGCCAGCACTGCCAAAGCCGGGCCTACGGTACAGAAAGAGAGCGAATCCGTCGTTCATCTGGAGAACACCTATTGGGCTGCCTTATTTGGTCCCGTGCCCGCCGTCATCAACATTGCGCAGATGTCCGCCGGCTTTGCCGTGGCAGGAGGTTCACGCACCATCCCCTACGGGTTTATCGCCTTCCATAACACGCCCGATGAGGTATCCATGAACTATAAATACCCCAACAAAGCAGGCAGCGGTGCGCGGTTCCGCTATATCTTTTACGACGCAAGCGGTCAAGAGCACATATTTGACAACTTGGATGCTTCGACCTCCAATGAATACAAGACCGTCAGCATTCCGCTGCTGACCAACGGCGTGTCGGTCAACGGCATGGATATCATCATTGACGCTTCCGGCAATTATCCTGACGGCAGTTCCGATGCCGACCTCTATGTGGATTACCTGCGTTTCTCGTACAACAGCACGCTGAAAGGGCTGAAAGTCAACGGGCAGACGGCTACAAAAACGGGTAATGCGTTCAAAGTGAAACTGAACGACATGGAAGACACCGAGTTGCCCAGACTGGTGTTTGAGGGAGAGGTGAGCGACCAAGCGCAGCATATTACCTGGACGGAGCGTCCCGACTCCATCGGCTGCCAGCACCGCAAAGCGACCATCATCAACTACGCCGAGGACGGCACCCACAGCGACTATACGCTGACCGTGCTGCGCCCGCGCAACACCACGAACACCCTTGCCGACATCCTTGTGAACGGCTCGTCGCTGGCGGACTTCAGCGCCACCACGGTGAACTACACCCTCACGCTGCCTGCGGGCAGTCCTCTGCCCTCCGTGCAACCCGTACTGGCGAACGGCTTGCAGAGCGTTAGCACCTCGGTCAGCGGCAACATACTGTCCATCAAGGTTACGCCGGAGATGGGCGGGAGCAAGACCTATAAGATTACTTTCCGATATGCGCCCTCCGATGACACTACGCTGTCGGCTCTTGCGGGTGTGCCGGACTTCGCCTCTGACACCCGCGACTACACCGTCAGCGCCGCGACCATGCCCGTTTTGCAGTTTACCAAGCAGAGCGACTCGCAAACGGTTGTGCTGACTCGCCCCGCCGCCGACAAGGCGGTGATTACGGTAACAGCCGAGGACGGCGTATCGCAAGGCACCTACACCATCACCCTGCAACAGCCCGTAACGGTTACCAGCGGACAAATCAAGGACATGACGATTAACGGCAGGTTGTGGCAGGAGTTCGCCACCACCACCTACGACTACACCACGGCGCGTCCCGATAATGTGCTGTTCACCCGCGTGGATGATGCCGACTCGGTGGTGTTCGTACAGACACCCACCCATATGCAATGGGAGGTGTACGGCACCGAGCAGCATACCTATACGATCACCTATACGAGCACGCTCTCCGCGAACGCTTATCTCGCCGCCGTGCTGGTGAACGGCGCAGCCCATCCCACCTTCCTGCCCTCGGTGGCAGACCATACCATCGAGGTGGCGGGCACGGACTACACCCTCTCGTGGGAGCGGGCGGAGGAAGAGCAGCAGGTGGAATATACTTTTGACGATGAGAGCGACACCTATACCGTTACCGTGACGGCAGCCGATGGCACGACCCGTTTCACCTATCATTTCCGGATAGAGAGGCTTTTGTCGAGCGATGCCACCTTGCAGGGCATTTACATCGGCGACACGCTGCTTCACGACTTCCGACCGGAGCAGGAAGTCTATACCTATATCCTGCCCGTCGGCGACAGCAAGCAGCAGGAGCCGCAGATGCCCTCCGTTTCCTACCGCAAGAACCATCCCGGACAGACCGTGGAACTGAGCATGGGGAAACTCAACACCCCGACCTATATCACGGTGCAGTCGGAAGACCAAACGGAGAGCCGGGAGTATCAGTTGACCATCCAAGCCGAGCCGAGCCACTGCTCCTCGCTGACGGGTATCCTCGTCAACGGCAAGCCCCTGTCCGGTTTCATCCCCACGCTGACCTACTATTCCGTGCAGACCTCTGAGCCCGAAGCCCGCCTGCAATGGACGAGCGATGATGCTTTCCAGACGGTTACGGAAATCATAGACGGCAACCGCCACACGCTGCACGTGGTGGCGCAAGACAGGCATATCTCGACGGACTACCACGTGGATATCTACACCGAAGCGCTGTCGAGTGTTACCACGCTGGCGCATATATGGCTCGATGGGCTGGCGTTCAGCGAGTTTGAGACGGCTCTCAATCCGCGCCTCGGCTTCTCGCCCATGCAGCAGGCGTACACCATCAACCTGCCGAGCGGCACCACCCGCCTGCCCGATGTTACGGCTTCCTTGATGGAAGACGGACAGAGCGTAGCGACACGCGTGTCGGGAATGGATGTCTATCTGGATGTTACCGCGCCCAACGGACAAAGCACCAACACCTATATGCTCTTCTTCAGCGTGCCGCAATCGACCAATGCGCAACTGGGCATGATTTATGTGGGCGATGAGGAACTGGCGGACTTCGCGCCCGACACCTACTACTACCTCGTTACCCTGCCCGTAGGCACGCACAGCCTGCCTGAGGTGCTGACCCGCAAGGCGGAGACCACGCAAACGGTAACGATGAGCATCGAGGACGAGGGCGAGGCTCCGTTTGTCAGCATCACGGTGCTGGCGGAAGACCAAACGACGACGACCACCTACACCGTGGCGTTCCGCTACACCCTCTCCGAGGCGGACAGTTTGCAGATGATTTACGCCGATGGCATGCCGTTGCCCGACTTCTCGCCCGCCGTGCACGCCTACGCCTACACCCTGCCCGTCGATGAGACGCAGTTCCCCGAACTGTCGTGGGACGAGGCGGATACATGGCAGACGGTACGCATGGATACCGCCCTCGCGACCGCCACGCAACTGACACGCCGTATCACGGTTACCGCCGAGAGCGGACGCACCGCGGTCTATACCGTGGCATACGAGCGCCTGCTCTCCGATGCGGATACGCTGCAGATGATTCTCTTGGACGGCAAGCCGCTGGACGGCTTCCGCGCCGACAGCACCGACTACCTCGTTACCGTGGCGGAAGAGGCGGAGAGATTGCCCGCGGTAACCTATATCGAGGGCGATGCCGACCAGACCGTAACGGTGGACTACGAGGCAGTGGCATACAGCACCGACTCCGTGGCGCGTATCACCGTCCGCGCCGCCAACGGCAACAGCCGTATTTACAGCGTCCGTTTCACGCGTGCGCTGTCGAGCGACACCCGCTTGCAGATGATTTATGTGGATGGCACGCCGCTGACGAACTTTGATGAGGAGAAATACACCTACCGTATCCCGCTGCCCGTGGAGGTTACCGTCCTGCCGATGGTTACGGCTGAGAAGGGGCACCCCGCGCAGCAGGTTAGCATCCGGCGTGATGCCGACACGGTGCGTGTCGCCGTGGTCGCCGAGGACGCCTTCAGCACCGCCACCTACACGCTGACCTTCGAGCACCTGAAGTCCGACAACACCCTACTCGCCGACCTGCAACTGCAATGCAGCGGCACCGATGAGGTCGCTTTGACCCCCGCCTTCAGCCCCACGCACTACGACTACGCGGTTACTCTGCCCTACGGCATGGATGAACTGCCCGCCGTCCTGCCCGTGAGGAGCGACGAGGAGCAAACGGTGGAAATATCGGAACCGCAAGTGGTGGGCGAGGGTGCATCGCGGCAGGAGATAGTTACCGTCACTGTAACCGCGCCCAACGAGGAAGACCAAGCCGCGTACACCATCACCTTCACCTTCGCGCAGAACAACGATGCGCGGCTGACCGCCATCTACCTGCACGATGAACTCCTTGCGGGCTTCCATCCCGACACGCTGGAATACACCCTCTCGTACCCCGCCCGCAGCACGGAGAAGGATTTTGCCACCCTGAAAGACCTGCGCTACGAACTATCGGACACGCTCGCCGTGGTGGTTACGGAGTATGACAGCATTGCGGGCACCATCCTGATCAGCGTTACCGCGCAGGACGGTTCCAACCGCACCTATTCCATCCGCCAGACCATCCAACTCGACACGGAGAACGCCCTCAGCATGATTTACCTTGATGACGCGCCGATCCCGAACTTCGACCCCGAACAGGACTTCTATATCTACTACCTCGTGGAGGGTATGACGCCGCCCGCCGTGACGGCGGAGGCGATGTCCGACCTTGCGGAACTCAGTATCAAGGAGGTGTCCGCGGGCGATACCTGCCTGATTATCTGTACCTCCGAGGCGGGGGAGAGCCGCAAGTATCAGGTGTGGTTTGCCATCTCCGAGACCAATGATGCCGCCACGCCTACCTCCAATGATGTGCTGGTGAAGCGCGTCAACGGATCCTATCAGTTGCTCTTTGCCACCACGCGAAAAGATGTGTCCCTGGGTATCTACAACTCCACGGGCAGACTGATAGCGCTGGAGAAACTCCCGACCGCCAACCCCAATGATGTATCGATCGCCACGGACAGTTACGGCAACGAGGTGCTGATGGATGTGAGCAGCGTGGAGTCGGGCGTCCTGCTGGATTTCTCGCCCAATGAAATCTATTTCTACACCTTCTTCGTCTTTGACAAAGAGGTGATCCGCTCCGGCAAGATAGTGCTGCTGTAACGCAGGCGGGATGCCAAACGAACTCCGCTGCCTGACCGTTTTGGTCAGGCAGCGGAGTTTTCTTATGATACACGAGTTCAATATAGGATTTTGGAACTTGATTTTATTTTGATTTCCGAGCGTAGCGAAACAAAAGGCAATCACTCATCCTAATTTTTGGCAAAGATTTTTAGTGGGACTATGGGGCGGATTTTATGTATCTCTCTGAAAATCCTTGCAAAAAAATAAGGTAAAAATCCTAACTGACAATAAAGCGATTGATACATTTAACCCTTTTCGCTTCGCTCAGAAATCCAAATAAAATCACGAAGAAAATCTTTTGGTAAAATATATCTTATATGTTGCGGCATATATCTAATAATCAACCACTTAACCATTGCGAAAATTTTCGTTGCGAAATTTTTCGCAATGGTTTCTGACGGACAACAAGCAGGCACAAAGCAAACAAAAGCACACCAACACCGACCCCGATGCGTATCTCCCGCGACAAGCCCCGTTCCGACACAGGCAACAAGCATTTTCCGAGAGGCACGCGTTTCCACGCCCTTTTTGAGCGTTTTCCGACGGCACAAAATGCCGCGTGTCGGTTTTTGCACATTTTTAACCTAAAATTACCCCCCCACGGATTTTTTATTATATTTTTGCAGCGTGTTTCGTTTTGCCCGTTCAGCGCCGATACAGAGGGTAGGAAACTCCCTCTTGGAGGGGCGTGCGGAGGGGCTCTTTTTGGTCTATAGGTCAAAATGCAGTCTAAAAAAAAGTAGTATCTCTCTATAGGTCAT
>JBJEJX010000018.1:0-2856 GCA_051878345.1 Paludibacteraceae bacterium
ACTTCATAAACTGGGCAAAGCCCGGAACGCTGTCAAAATACCAATCGGCGTTCTCTAATTTGTCAAGAATCATAATGTGTATTAAATTATTCGGCGGCAAAGTTACGAAAAAATTTGCGTATCTCCAAAAAAAAGCGTAATTTTGCGCCCGAAAAGTAACAAATTCGTGATAACTTATGAAAAAACTCGTTTTTTCGCTTGCAACGATTGCCCTTATGACTACATCTTGCACCCATCAACAAACCGCCGGCATCCGTGTTGAGAATCTCGACACCACTGCCGTTCCTCAAAATGATTTCTATCAGTTCGCCTGCGGCGGCTGGATGAAGAACAACCCGCTCACCCCCGAGTACAGCCGTTTCGGGTCGTTTGACCAACTCGGCTTGCAGAACCTCGAACAGGTGAACGGACTTATTCAAGACATTGCCAAGACCACCCATCCGCAGGGCTCTGTGGAGCAGAAGATAGGCGATGTCTATAACCTCGCGATGGACACCGCCCGCCGCGACAAAGAAGGTATCGCCCCCGTGCAGAAAGCACTGGACGAGATTGCCGCCCTCACGAGCCGTGACCAACTCAGCGACCTGCTCGGACGCTCCTACGAAGTGGGGCTGTGGGGCATGTACGTGGATGCCGATGCCATGAACTCCTCGATGAATATCCTCAACGAGTACCAAGGCGGTTTCGCACTCGGCGAGAAAGAGTACTATTTCGACACCGACGAAGCCACCACCCGCATCCGCAACGCCTATCGCAAGCATGTAGCCAAGATGTTCGCCCTCTACGGATTCGAAGATGTGGAGGCAAAAGCGGCTACCGTACTGCGGCTGGAGACCCGCATCGCAGGATCCGCGTTCAGCAACGTGGAACTCCGCGACCCGCAAGCCAACTACAACAAGATGTCCGTGGCTGACCTGCAGACCCTCGTGCCGCAAATCAACTGGACAACCTATTTCTCGGCAATGGCCATCGCGCCCGACAGCCTCAGCGTAGGACAGGTACGCCACTTGCAGGAGTGCGGCAGACTGCTGGCGGAGGAGCCACTGGAGGACATCAAAACCTTGCTCACATGGCAGGTCATCGACGGTAGCGCCGCCTACCTCTCATCGGAGATATACGCGCAGAATTTCGCCTTCTACGGCAAAGTGCTCTCTGGTAAAGAGGAGCCCAGCCCGCTCTGGAAACGCGCGGTAGCCATGGTAAACGGCACGCTGGGCGAGGCTGTCGGACAGATGTATGTGAAGAAATACTTCCCCGAAGAGAACAAAGCACGCATGCTGGCGCTGGTGAAGAACCTGCAGAAAGCCTTTGGCGAACGCATCGAGGCACTCACGTGGATGTCCGATGAAACCAAGATGAAAGCACTGGAGAAACTGAATGCCATCACCATCAAGATTGGCTATCCCGACACATGGCGCGACTACACCGCGCTCTGCATCGACGCCTCGCTGCCCTACTACGAGAACCTGCTCCGCGCCTCGAAGTTCGAGCAGGAGTACAGCCTCAGCTTCCTCGGAAAGCCCGTGGATAAAGCCAAGTGGTACATGAACCCGCAGACCGTAAACGCCTACTACAACCCCAGCAGCAACGAGATTTGCTTCCCCGCGGGTATCTTGCAGTATCCGTTCTTCGATATGGAGGCGGACGATGCGTTCAACTACGGCGCTATCGGCGTAGTCATCGGGCATGAGATGACCCACGGCTTCGATGACCAGGGCTGTCAGTTCGACAAGGACGGCAACCTCATCAACTGGTGGACAGACGAAGACAAAGCCAACTTCGACGCCCGCACGAAGGTGATGGAGGAGTATTTTAACCATATTGAGGTCGCCCCGGGTGTGTTCGCCAACGGTGCTTTCACCTTAGGCGAGAATATCGCCGACCACGGCGGTCTGCAAATCGCTTTCCACGCCTTCCAAAACGCCACAAAGGACGCCTCCGCAAAGCCGCAGGCTGCTTCCAAGTCCCCCGTTGATGGGGATTTAGAGGGTCTCTGTTTCACTCCCGAACAGCGTTTCTTCCTCGCCTATGCCAATGTGTGGGCAGGCAATATCCGCCCCGAAGAGATACTCAACCGCACCAAGTCTGACCCCCACTCGCTGGGGCGTTGGCGCGTGAACGGCGCACTCCCCCATATCGGCGCATGGTACGACGCATGGCAGGTAACTCCCGAATCACCCATGTATCTTGCCCCCGAAGACAGGGTAAGTATCTGGTAAGTACTGGTCATTTCATATCGGTCATTGCCTGTTGTTCGCTGCGTGCTAACGGACTTTGACGAACGCGCAGCAACCAACGGACACTAACCGACGCGAAGCGACTAACTAAATCAACTGCATTATGATTAAGCACATTGTATTTTTCCGTCTTCAAGACGAGGCGGAGGGACATACCAAGTTGGAGAATGCCCTAATCATTAAGGAGGGCTTGCTCTCGCTGCGCGAGAAGATAAACGTCCTGGTTTCTGAGGAAGTGGGTATCAATATCCCGAATGCCAAAAAGACAGACTACGACGTCTGCCTTATCTGCGAGTTCCGCACATGGGAGGATGTGGATACCTACCAAAATCACTCGGAGCACCTGAAGGTAGCGGGCTATATCGCCAAGGTGCGTTCCGCCCGTGCCGCTGTGGACTACGAGTATTAAACCGAGTTTTACGCCGGAAAGCAAGTGTGCACAATGTGAACGCGTGAACAGCACTTTCTGTAAACTTACCCGTACGCGTATAGTTTAGGAAAAACGCTGCTCACGCGTTCACGTTGTTGGTTGTACCTCCCTTAGGGAGAGCTCCGCATATTTTTGGCGTATAGGTCATTTTGCAGTCTGGAATCTTTGTAATGTAATGAATTATAGTTT
>JBJEJX010000019.1:0-11982 GCA_051878345.1 Paludibacteraceae bacterium
CAACATGTTTTTAGAGAATTTCGGGGGGGGGGGGTGGGGTAGCAGACGCTAATCGGCGGTCCGTGCAAAATCTCACCACACTCAGCCATTAGAAAACACACAAACAAGCGATATAGCCGTCCATCGCAAGTAGCACACTGCTAAAGCGGAGGTACGTAATGCGTGTTTTGGACAATCTTGATACATCCTACACCGGATCGGCAGAGGTTCGGAAAAGAATCGCTTATGTTCCGATAATGTTACGATAATGTTGTGATAATGTTGCGATACAATTACGGGCACATTTCAGGGAGATCTCGGAGAGATTCTGTTGGAAATTTGGACAATTAACACTTCTCCACATCTCTTCCATGCAAAACAGCATGCGCTCTAACTCTCACATGCAAAACAACATATGATCCAACTCTACTCCTCTTAAATATTTAAGGGCGAATGAACAGGATAATAAATTAGGACATTTTTAGAAAAAGGAGGTAAAATGGCACAATTATTTGCACAGGTGCAGCAAACTTATACAATAACAAAAAAAAAGAAACAGGCGGTCGCCTGTTTCATGCTTGGAAATTCGGATTGCAAAGAAATATGTTTACCTTTTATCCTATTATATTAACCCAAATATGTTTGGAGTATATGACTGCGCTGTCCCGTATGGAGTTTACGAACGGCTTTCTCCTTGATTTGGCGCACACGCTCGCGCGTCAGTCCCAACTCGTCGCCAATCTCTTCCAGAGTTTTCTCCGGCACCCCTATGCCGAAGAACTTACGCAAGATATCTTCCTCTCGCTGGGTAAGGGTTGCCAGTGCACGGCTAATCTCCGTGGAAAGCGACTCGTTGATAAGTCCACGGTCGGCGTTGGGGGAATCTTCGTTTTCCATCACATCAATCAAGCAGTTGTCTTCGCCCTCCACAAAAGGCGCATCCATACTGACATGGCGGCCGGACATACGCATCGTATCGGCAATCTTGTCCACCGGGATGTCCAACTCTTCCGCCAGTTCCTCGGCCGACGGTTTGCGCTCGTGGTCTTGCTCAAAGCGTTGGTATGCTTTCAGAATCTTGTTCAGCGAGCCTACCTGGTTGAGCGGCAGACGCACAATACGCGACTGCTCTGCCAAAGCTTGCAGGATAGACTGACGAATCCACCAAACGGCATAAGAGATAAACTTGAAACCGCGCGTTTCGTCGAACTTCTCCGCCGCTTTGATTAGTCCAAGGTTGCCCTCGTTGATAAGGTCAGGAAGGCTGAGTCCCTGGTTCTGGTACTGCTTTGCCACCGAAACGACAAAGCGCAAATTGGAGCGCACCAGTTTCTCGAGCGCCTTACGGTCGCCATTGCGGATTCTACCGGCTAACTCAACCTCTTCATTCACATCAATAAGGGGTTCACGCCCAATCTCCTGCAGGTACTTATCCAGAGATTGGGACTCACGATTGGTGATGGATCTTGTAATCTTAAGTTGACGCATGATGATGTAAGAAATGGTTTCGACGTTTCAGGTTTCAGGTCAGATGACGGTGGGGTATCGGCAAATACAAACGAGACGCCGCGTCCCCCACGGAGTGATCCGGTCGGGATTCGAACCCGAGACCCACAGCTTAGAAGGCTGTTGCTCTATCCAGCTGAGCTACCAGACCATCGCCTTTGCGGCAAAGTACCACAAAAAGCGTGCAAAGGTACGAAAATAATTTGGATTGACCAAATTTTTCCGTACTTTTTTGCATTTTTCTACGGAAAAGTGCATTTCACCTGCACTTTCCGCTACCTTATAGCAGCCCGTTGATGAGTTCTTGCAGGTCTCCCTTGCGGCAAGCGCCAATATGACGGTTTACGAGTTCGCCGTTCTTGAAGAAGAGCATGGTAGGGATGTTCATAATGCCGTACTCCTCGCAGGTGTCGGGGTTCTCGTCCACATTGAGTTTACCCATCAGCACGCGTCCGTCAAACTCTGCAGCCAACTCATCCACGATGGGGAGCATCATCTTGCAGGGACCGCACCAGGGTGCCCAAAAATCAACCACGAGAGGTTTACCCTCTGCCAACAAATCTTTAATGTTGGAATCTGTAATTTCTAATACCATATTGTGTAGAATTTGAATGTTTACTGTTTCATTGATCGCCCTCTTATCCTTATTTTTGTTTTTTGCTCGCTTCCGTCAGGCGTTTGATAGTGATGCGTTTCTGCGTGGGGCGGGCAAGGAGGACATCGGTCAGTTGGTCCTCCACATAGGTCTGTATCGCCCTTTTCACCGGTCGTGCGCCGTTCTGCGGGTCGTAGGACTTCTCTATCAGTTCGTCGGTAACTTCGGGCGTGAGCACCAGTTGGTGTCCGGCTTTCTTCATACGCTCCTGCAGCAGCGAGACCTCGATATTGACAATCTGCGCCAACGCCTCGCGCGAGAGCGGGCGGAAGGTGATGACATTGTCGATACGGTTCACAAACTCCGGCGGGAAAGTCTTTTGCAAGGCTTTGAGCAGGGTTTGGTTGGTGGCTTTCTCGTCCAGTTCATGCACTCCAAACCCAATGCCCGCGCCGAAGTCCTTCATCTGGCGCGTGCCCACATTGGAAGTGAGGATGATAATGGTGTTGCGGAAATCCACGGTGCGCCCCTGCCTGTCGGTAAGGCGTCCTTCATCCAGCACCTGCAAGAGGATATTGAAGATGTCAGGGTGCGCTTTCTCTATCTCGTCGAAGAGCACAATGGAGTACGGTTTACGCAGCACCGCTTCGGTCAGTTTGCCGCCGTTCTCGTGCGCCACATAGCCCGGAGGGGCACCCACCAGCAGCGACACGGCGTGTTTCTCCATATACTCCGACATGTCGAAACGGATGATAGCGTCGCGGTTGCCGAACATCTCCTCCGCCAAGCACTGTGCCAGATAGGTCTTGCCCACGCCCGTCGGGCCGAGGAAGAAGAAGGTGCCGATAGGTCTATGCGGGTCGCGCAAACCCAGTCGCGAACGCTGTATGGCACGGACAATGGTGTTCACCGCCTCATCCTGCCCAATGACACGCTTGCGGAGAACCGTATCCATCGTGCGCAGACGCTCGTGCTCGGCTTTCTGTACCCTCTGCACGGGCACGCCGGACATCATCGAAACCACCGCCGCCACATCGTCGGGCGTGATGGTATGTGCCTCCGTCTCCCGCCCGCGCAGCGCCATCTCCCGCGTGTGGGCTCTTGCCCCCGCCTCGTCCATCACATCGATGGCTTTGTCAGGGAAAGCGCGGTCGGTGAGGTAGCGTTCCGCCAACTCCACGGCGGCTTTCAGGCTCTCGTCGGGATAGGTAACATGGTGATAATCCGCGTAGTGTTCGTTCAGACGGCGCAGGATGGACAATGTCTCCTCCTTGGTAGTCGGGCGCACAGACACCTTCTGGAAACGCCGCTCCAACGCCCCGTCTTTCTCTATAGAGGTGCGGTACTCGTTGGTCGTTGTAGCACCGATACACTGCACCTCGCCGCGCGCAAGCGCAGGTTTGAGAATGTTGGCGGCATCGAGCGAGCCTTGTGCATTGCCCGCACCAATGATGGTGTGTATCTCGTCTATGAAAAGTATGACCTCGGGGTGCTTGCGCAGTTCGTCTATTACGGTTTTCATGCGCTCTTCAAACTGCCCGCGATAGGTGGTGCCCGCCACCATAGCGGCAATATCAAGCGCCACGATACGTTTGCCCTCCAGCGCACCCGCCCCGTTGCCCACAATTTTGAGCGCGATACCCTCCACGATAGCCGACTTGCCCACACCTGGTTCGCCAATCAGGATGGGGTTGTTCTTCTTGCGACGGCTGAGGATTTGCACCACGCGCTCTATCTCCGTCTCGCGTCCCACCACGGGGTCCAACTTCCCCTGCTGCGCCTGTTTGGTCAGGTCGTGCCCGTACTTGTCGAGTGCCGTCGTAGTGCCGATGCGCTGCCCTTGCTGAGCGGTGCGCGTGTTGTCGGTCGGACGACGGTTGTCTGCCCGGGTGTCCCGGGCATTGTTTGCCTCGACGGCAGGGGGAGCAGAGGTTATGGTCTGCGGCTTGGCGTATAGTTCGAGCATGCGCTCGTAGGTGATGTTCCACTCAGTGCCCAGATAGAGCGAGGCTTTGTTCGTGCGATGACGCAGAATGGCGAGCAACAGGTGCACGGAGCCGACCGCATCTTCTTTATACTCTCGCGCGATACCTTCGGCTATGCGCAAGATACTCTCCGTCTGACTGCTGCGTTTGACAGGCTCAACCATAGCGACAGGCTCCTTGGGCATGAGCGGGTCGTTAATGTTTTGGAATGCCGTCTCCGTATCCACGCCAGCTTGCACCAACAAGTCGTACGCCACGCCCTCTTTCAGGCGCAGGATAGCCAGCAGCAAGTGCTCGGAAGTTACCTGCGTGCTCTGTGTGCGCTCCGCTTCATCGCGGGCGAACAGCAAAATCTTATTTAATCGAACAGTTAATGGCATGTGAGAAATAGTTGTAAGTTTTAGGTTTTCCATTTTAAGTTTCAGGCAAAATCAGGAAAATTTAATCGTACTTGAAACCTGAGACCCGAAACATTGTACTTTTGCGCGTTAAGGCGAATTTGGGTGCAAAGGTACGACATTTTTTTGATATATGCAAGAGGGAAATGAAAAATCACAGTTAAAAATGATATATGCTCCCCTTTTGTGTACTATCCCAACAATGCCTAATAATACACTCAATAACAATAAAAAAAGCGGGGACCATAGTCTCCACTTCCACTTCGTTTCTCGCGTCCAAACTTCCTTACATTGAACACAGAACGCTATCCGGGACGTTCCATACCACCAACCGCCTCAACACATCCCCTCTTTGTTGCCAAACCAGGACTCGAACCCAGACAGACAGAACCAGAATCTGTAGTGCTACCATTACACCATTTGGCAAAATACGCTGCTTCTTCAATAGATCAGACACCTCTCTCAAAAGCGAGTGCAAAATTACTGCTTTTTTTTGAAACCACCAAACTTTTTGCAAAAAAAAACACAAAAAAAGTATTTTTTACGGTTTATGGAGCCACTTTTCCCATTCTTTTATAGGACGAAGGTTATAGACCACAGCATCTCTATACCTCCACAGGCACAGGCTCGCGGGAGAATCATCGTGAAGCGAGACGAACAATAAAGCATTGGAAATTTAGCCGCATGGTGGTTCAGTCCTCCTTTTATCATTCGTGAATCACCCGAGAATCACCTAAGAATAACCCAAGATTGCCGACTTATCGCCCAATCATAGTCTGTATTCGTCGAGGGAATAAAAATAAGTTTTGACGCCGGAATTTGCATATTTGAAAGAAATGTAGTAATTTTGCAGGCGGAAAAGGGGTGAGCACTTAGTGTTCAGAGTTGAGAGTTGAGTGTTTAGAGTTGAGCGTTTGAAGTTATGTTAAATGAAAGAGTATATGCAATTTACTAAAATGCACGGGTTGGGGAACGACTATATCTATTTTGATTTAGTCTCCCACCCTATTTCTTCTGTTGATTGGCAGGCGTTGGCTGTTCGGCTGAGCAACCGTCATACGGGCATAGGCGGCGACGGAATAGTGCTTATCATGCCCCCGACACACCGGGACAAAGCAAGCGAGGTCTGCGATTTTCGTATGCGTATTTTCAACGCCGACGGCTCGGAAGCGGAGATGTGCGGGAATGCGTCGCGCTGCATCGGCAAGTATGTCTTCGAGCGCGGTCTGACGCACAAGACCACCATCACCTTGGAGACCGGCGCGGGGATGAAGATACTTCACCTGCAAGTGCGCGACGGAGTCGTGGAGTCGGTTTGCGTGGAGATGGGAACAGCGACACTGGAACAAGGAACTGGGAACAAGGAGCAAGGAGTGAGTAGTTTCGACTATGAGGGGACTGAATCGCACGTAACTGCCGCAGGCGAGACGCCTGCTTCCCTGGCAGCAAGTCCTCATTCTTCGCACTTTGAGCCTTGTTTGGCAGACAATTCCATCCCCTGTGCTCTGCCTCCTTTGTTCATAGTGAATATGGGAAATCCGCATGCAGTGGTGATGGTGAAAGGAGAAATAACGGATGAGATGGTGTGGCAGACAGGTCCGCGCATAGAGAAAGACAGCCGCTTCCCGAACGGGACAAATGTGGAGTTCGTGCGCGTGGAGAACAGGCACGAACTGACTATGCGCGTATGGGAGCGAGGCAGCGGCGAGACCATGGCATGCGGCACAGGAGCATGCGCCAGCGCCGTAGCCGCCTATGCACAGGGCCTGACGGACAACGAAATAACGGTGCACCTGCTCGGAGGCGACCTCCGTATCTGCATTGACAAAGATTGGAACGTGCAAATGACCGGCGGCGCGACGATTGTGTTTGACGGGGAAACAGACGTTTTTTAGTGGTTAGTGGTCAGTGGTTAGTGGTCAGTGGTCAGTGGTTAGTGGTCAGTGATTAGTGGTCAGTGATTAGTGGTCAGAGTTGAGAGTTATGCTTGTAGAAAAAAGCGATATTATACAAATCATTCTGCTGGGAATTATCGTGTTTACCTTGATAGTGGGCGGTGTGTACATGATTCGCGCCCGCAAGGAGCATCCGGACAGGTCTCGCGTTTTCTTTGGGGTGTATGCCCTGCTCTCTGCGTCTGCCGTCTTACTGAAAATGGTTCTAATGACAAGCGGCGAAAGCATACGCGAGTACTACTACGTGCTCAGTATGCGCGAGATGATTCTCGGCATGTGTCTGCGATACATCGTTACGCTATACCCTGTCGAGATAGCCCGCCCGGGCTAGTTCAACTTGCGGCGATAGCTGCTCTACGTCTTGCCCTGCGCCGTATATGTTGCGGCCTATATTGCTTTGTTCGGCAGATATCAAACGCCCCTGAACAGTTTCGCCGATTTGACGGCGAACATAGACAAGCCGGATGTTATCATGCGCATGGTGCTACTGGTGTTTATGCTGCCTATTGAGTTTATCTACGGGTGTTTCCACTATAATCCCCGTCGGAGCAGTGCGGGAAGCAGTTGGCTGGTGGTAATGCTACTGCTGGTGAGCGGTATATCGTTTGCTTTTGTGGGCAATATGCTGAGCCGAGGACTGATATGGCGCATGCTGCACACCTTTTTCTTCCTTGCCTACCCGCTGTATGTCATGTTCATTGAGTTGTTTGAGCGTATTCCCGTACCTCAAACGATTGCAGACCTCCCCGAAGAGAACAATGAGGGCATTGTTACCACCAACCAAGAGGTGCAAAAAGATGTCCTGCTGCATGTGCAGCAACATGTAAGGCAAGCCATGGAGAGTGCGGAACTATGGCGCGACCCAGAGTTGCGTCTGGAGGACTTGACACGACGAGTGGGCAGCAACCGAAACTATGTAACTCAAGCCATACAGCAGATGGGCTACAGCGGATTTAAGGATTATGTGAACCAACTGCGAGTGGAATATATCAAAGAGCAGTTGCAACAACATCCACAAGTGAATATCCAAACGATTTTCTACGATGCCGGCTATCGTTCGCGCGGGTCTGCATGGCGCAATTTCACCACCATCGTCGGCTGCTCACCAAGCGAGTTTATAGAAAAAACGGAATAAAAAGAAACCATAACAAATTATGTCTCAAAGCGTTGCAGTTTTGAGACATATTTTTTGTAAATATAGGACATGCTTGTTCATAAATTTTGTTACCTTTGCATCGGGTTTCAACCAAACACCCCGATAACCAATTCAAAACAATATACTATATGAAAAAGAGATTTTTATTAGCCGCAATGGCCATTGTGGCAACCACAATGGTAGCAGCACAACCCCGCTCTATCGGCGGACGTCTGAGTTACGGTATCGAGATTACCTATCAGCACAACCTTTCCTCCGACCGTATGATTACATTGGATGCCGGTTTTCCGGGGTTCTTTGTGAATGGGTTTAACATAGAAGGTGTGGTAACACACGATTGGTTAAACCCGTTCAATACGAAGATTCCATGGAACAACAAAGGGGAATGGAACTGGTATATGGGTGTCGGTGGAGGTTTAGACTTATGGTGGCATGGGGATAAATCGTCGTACGGCGATGGTTACGGCTATAATTCAGGCGATGCTGAGAAGAAACCCGCTATGCAGACCGAAGCGATGTTGAACTCCGTACGTTATTTCTACAGCCATTACAACATAGGCGTAGCAGGCAGAATCGGCGTAGAGTATAATTTCTGGTTCCCCATGCAGATTGCCGTTGACTGGCGACCAATGTTCGGGTTGGGCATAAGCAGTACCTCCACTACACTGGCGTATTCCGACGGCAGCAACGAAAAGACCCGCGACACGGGTGCCTACTTCTCGTACGGCGGTTTCTATGGCGGGAACACCTTTGCCATCAGTATCCGCTATTTGTTCCACTAATACTATTCAAAAAGGGTTGCAACGGTTCTTCGTTGCAACCTTTTTTGATTTCTTTGGTGTTATTATCTCCTATCGCTCGGCGCGCATGGGGTTGTGGAGGAAATCGTCGTAGGCGAGGCGGATACCGTCCTCGAGTTCGGTCTTGTATGTCCAGCCGAGTGCCGTTGCTTTGCTGACATCCAGCAGTTTGCGCGGCGTGCCGTTGGGGCGCGTGGTGTCCCACAGTATCTCACCTTCGTAGCCAATCACCTTCGCCACGAGTTCCGTCAGTGCTTTGATAGTGAGTTCCTTACCCGTACCGGCATTGACCGTCTCATTGCCGGAATAGTGGTTCATCAAAAAGACGCAGAGGTTCGCCAAGTCGTCCACATAGAGGAACTCGCGCAAGGGTGAGCCGTCTCCCCAGCAAGTAACAGAGGGGAGATGCTGCTCTTTCGCCTCGTGGAAACGGCGGATAAGGGCAGGGAGGACATGAGAATGCTCGGGATGGTAGTTATCGTTGGGACCGTATAGGTTGGTCGGCATAACAGAGATGTAGTCGGTGCCATACTGGCGATTGAGGAACTCGCAGTATTTGAGTCCGCTGATTTTTGCCAGCGCATACGCCTCGTTGGTTTTCTCCAACTCACCCGTGAGCAAACAACTCTCTTTCATCGGTTGCGGGGCGAGACGCGGATAGATACACGAAGAACCCAAGAACTCGAGTTTCTTGCAGCCGTTCTTCCACGCGGCGTGGATGACATTCATCTCGAGAATCATGTTATCGTACATGAAATCCGCCAATGCGCTCTGGTTGGCTACGATACCTCCCACTTTCGCCGCTGCGAGAAAGACATACTCGGGCTTCTCCTGCGCGAAGAAAGCCTCCACTTGGTCTTGACGGCAGAGGTCTAACTCCTTGTGCGTGCGCGTGATGATGTTGGTGTAGCCCAGACGCTGCAACTCGCGCACAATAGCAGAGCCTACCATTCCACGGTGCCCCGCCACGTATATCTTAGAATCCAATTGCATAGCTAAAATAAATATTTCTATAATTTAAACATTAATTGTCATAAATCAACCATAAATTTTTCAAAAAATAACATCATCCATATTGGTACTCATTTTTTGATGTCTATGACCTATACGTTTTTACAATCATTATTGCTCATTCTTCTAAGTCGCTGTATGAAAGTATGTTTACATAATCTATATCAATAGGTTGCATCTCACGATTTACAATATAACACTCATTCGTATCTTCATCAAAAACCCATCGTTCCCCATACAACTCTGTAGTTCCAAAATTAATCAGCAACCCAACAGGTTTTTTCGTTAACCTCAAATAGTTACACAACTGAGCACGATGGCATGGCAACACTTTCGAAACTGATTTTAATTCTACTATAACATCACCAACCACCAAATCCATTTTATACTTTTTCTCTAATTGTTTTCCTCGATAAAAAATGGCAATCTCCTGCTCACGCTGATTAACAATTTTTCTATTTAATAACTCTATATGCAATGCCTCTTGATAAACCTGCTCCAATAGTCCCCAACGCAACTCGGTATGCACAAACATAGCCGCCCCAATAATCTTATATACTAAGTTAGCGTATTGTTGTACTTGAAGCATACGTTATTTTTTATTATGAGCATTAATGGCTATTTGATGACAATTAATGTTCCTTTCTATTTGACAATGCCTTTCTCGAGGTATTCGGCGAGGTTGATACGGGCTTGCTCGGCAGCATGGTCAGCGGCGACCTTCTTCATATCCGACTGCACCATCAAGTGCACCAACTGCTCGAAAGAGGTCTTGCTCGGATTCCACCCGAGTTCGGCACGTGCCTTGGTAGGGTCTCCCCACAGGTTCACCACATCCGTAGGACGGTAGAAATCAGGCGACACCTCCACCAGCGTCTTGCCTACCAGCGACTCGGGACCTGCCACACAGACACCCTTCTCATCCAACCCTTCGCCTTCGAAACGAAGCGTGATACCCGCCTCACGGAACGCCAAGTCGCAGAACTCACGCACAGAGTGCTGCACACCCGTTGCAATCACAAAATCCTCCGGCGTCTTGTGCTGCAAAATAAGCCACATACACTCTACATAGTCCTTCGCATAGCCCCAATCGCGCAACGAGGAAAGGTTGCCCAAATAGAGTTTCTCCTGCTTGCCCTGCGCAATACGCGCCGCTGCCAAAGTAATCTTGCGGGTAACAAAGGTCTCGCCACGACGCTCTGACTCGTGGTTGAAGAGGATACCCGAACAGCAGAACATGTTGTATGCCTCACGGTACTCTTTCACTATCCAATAGCCATAGAGTTTCGCCACTGCGTATGGGGAATAGGGATGGAAGGGAGTGTTCTCATTCTGCGGCACTTCCTCCACCTTTCCGTATAATTCGGAAGTCGATGCCTGGTAGATACGGCAAGTGTCTGCCAATCCGCATGCACGCACCGCCTCCAGCACGCGGAGAACACCCGTGGCGTCGATGTCCGCCGTGAACTCCGGCGAATCGAAAGACACCTGCACGTGCGACTGCGCCGCCAAGTTGTAAATCTCATCGGGGCGCACCTTGCTAATCACTTGGATAAGTCCCATTGAATCGGACATATCACCGTAGTGGAGGTGGAAATGCGGTTGCCCCTCCAAGTGGGCGATACGCTCACGATAATCCACCGACGAGCGGCGGATAATACCATGGACATCGTATCCTTTCTCTAACAAAAATTCACTCAGGTAGGAGCCGTCCTGCCCCGTTACACCTGTTATCAATGCTGTTTTCATGATTGTCTATTTATAAAACATTCTATCGTATTTCGCATAAGCATGGTAATGGTCATAGGACCTACGCCGCCGGGGACGGGAGTGATGGCACCTGCTTTGGGTGTCACGCCCTCGAAATCCACATCTCCTACCAAATGTCCGTCCACGCGGTTAATACCCACATCTATCACGGCAGCCCCCTCCTTCACATAGTCCGCTGTAATCATCTGCGGTCTGCCCACTGCGGCTACCAAGATGTCCGCTCCGCGGCACACGGCAGGCAGGTCTTTGGTACGGCTATGTGCTATCGTAACAGTAGCGTTCCTGTCCAATAGCAGTTTAGCTACGGGCTTGCCCACGATATTGCTCCGCCCTACCACTACGGCTTTCTTGCCCGCAATCTCCACGCCCGCTTTGTCCAGCAGAGCGATGATACCTTTCGGTGTACAAGGCAGGATACAAGGCTGATTGAGCCACAGCCGCGCCACATTTTCGGGGTGGAAGCCGTCCACGTCTTTCTCGGCTGCGATAGCGGCTATCACCTTGTCCTCGCTGATATGCTTCGGCAACGGCAACTGTACCAAGATACCGTCCACCTTGGGGTCTCGGTTCAGCGTCTCTATCTCGTGCAGCAGACGCTCCTCGGAGCAGTCTTCCGGCAGTTCGATGAGATGTCCGTCCATGCCGACATACTCCGTTGCCTTGATTTTGCCGCGCACATACGAGCGACTGGCGGGATTGTCGCCCACGATAATCACCATTAGGCAGGGTCGGCGTCCATACTGCTTCTCAAGGTTCTCCACCTCGATTCTCATCTCGTCTTTCAGAGATTGGGATATTTGTTTTCCGTCAATAAGCATGGGGAAACG
>JBJEJX010000020.1:0-5619 GCA_051878345.1 Paludibacteraceae bacterium
TCGGGCTGAACCAAGTGATTGCCGGCTGGACAGAGGGTCTGCAACTCATGCCCGTAGGCTCCAAATTCAAACTGTATATCCCGCAGGAGTTGGGCTACGGCAGCCGCAACGCAGGCAGCATTCCTCCCTACTCGACCCTGATTTTCGAGGTTGAACTGCTGGGGATAGAATAAAGCGCTTTGCGCTGTAAGAAACTGCGTGTAAGAAAGCCCTATCGGGCTGTACACGGAGCGAAGCGGAGTTTTACACACGAAGTTTCCAACACGGAGCGAAGCGGAATTAACCCATGGGTATCATCGCACGACAGAGTATCAAAGGCACCATCGCCACCTATATAGGGGTGGCGGTGGGCTTTTTCACTACCTTCTTCGTGCTCACCCGCTTCCTCACCGCGGAGGAGATAGGACTGACCCGCGTGCTGGTGGATGCCGCCACGCTCTTTGTCAGTCTGGCGCAGTTGGGCACTTCCTCATCCATCATCCGTTTCTTCCCCTATTTCCGACAGAAAGAGACCGCATCGGACAAGACCACCGACCACGGGTTCTTCTTCTGGACAGTGGTGATTCCGTTTGTCGGGTTTATTATCTTTGCCCTGCTCTACTGGGCTTGCCGCGTGCCGCTTGGGCAGTGGTTCGGTGAGAAATCGCCTTTGTTCGTGGACTACTATTATATGGTGCTCCCGCTGGCGTTCTTCCTGCTCTATCAGACTATTTTTGAGACCAACTGCAATGTGCTGATGCGCATTGTCGTGCCCCGTATGGTGCGCGAAGTGGTAGTGCGCCTCGGAATGTTGGCATGCTACCTGCTCTATGCTTTCCGCGTGCTGTCGCTGGACGGGTTTGTGGTAGCCGTCTGCGCCAACTACGGCATTGCCGCCCTCATCAACCTCGGCTACCTTATCGCCCTCGGACATATCTCTTTCCGCCCCGATCGGCAGTTCCTGCGCGGGAACATCCCGCTGGTGAAGAACTACCTGCGCTATTCGAGTTTTGTATTCGTGTCTGCGCTGGCGGCGGCACTGGGTCCCACGCTCTCCTCCTTCTTTATCACAGCCAAGATGGGACTTGACTACACGGGTATTTTCGCCATTGCCACTTATATTGCAGTGATTATCTCCATCCCCTATCGGTCGCTGACCGCCATTGCGTCGCCACAGTTGGCACGCGCCACGAAAGAGCAGAACCAGCAGGAGGCACAAACACTGATTCACCAAGTGAGCAACAACCTGCTGCTAATTGGCGGACTGCTGTTCTTCCTTATCTGGTGCAATATCGACTTGATTTTCCACATCCTACCAAACGGCGAGACCTATGCGGTAGCAAAGACAGTGGTCTTTATCCTGTCCGTTTCCCAACTAATCACCGCCACCTGCGCCATCTCGCTCAGCACTATCTCTTTCTCGCGCTACTATGCTTTCTCCCTGCTGTTCTCGCTGATACTCACCATCACCTCGCTCTGCCTGAACAACTATCTGATACCGCTCTACGGCATGGAAGGAGCCGCCACAAGTACCCTGTGCGCCAACATCATTTACTATGCCCTTGCCCTGCTGGTGCTGCGCTTCGCCTGCCATCTGCGGCTCTTCAACGGTAATGCACTGAAAACCATACTGCTGTTGATTCTGCTCTTTAGCATCAACGCCCTGTGGCTGCATTTCCTGCCTGCGGGCAATATATGGTGGAGCAGTATTCTTCGCACCGTGCTGATAGGCGGGAGCGGCGTAGCAGTAGCCTATGTGCTCCGCCTCTCGCCCGAACTGAGCAAAATAGGAAATACCCTCCTAACCTCCCTTAAAAGAAAGGATAAGGAGTAATCTGAGTGGCCTGAATACTCCGAATACTCTGAACATTCAGAGTGTCAGAGCAGGGGCACTCGTAATTCATAATTTTTCATTCCCTATATGCGCTATTTCATCTGTTTCTCTTACTGCGGCAGCGGCTACCAGGGTTCGCAGAGCCAGCCTGATGCGCCCACCGTGCAGGGGGAGTTGGAGCGTGCGCTTGCACTCATCCTGCGCCAACCCGTGCCTGTCCTTATGGCAGGCAGGACGGACGCGGGCGTGCATGCCGAGGAGATGTGGGCGCATATCGACCTGCCGGACAATCTCCGCACGGACAACCTTGTCTTCCGCCTCAACGGCGTACTGCCTGCCGACATAGCGATGCGGCGTATCGTACCCGTGCAGGACAACGCCCACGCCCGTTTCGACGCACTCTTCCGCACCTACGAGTACCGTATCACCACACAGAAAGACCCTTTCCATACTAATACACGCACGCGCGTGCGCAAGGGACTGGACTTCCAAAAGATGAACCAAGCCGCCACCTATCTTATCGGCAAACAGGATTTTCAGTCGTTCTCCCGCACCAAGACCGATGTCAAGACTTTCTTCTGCACCATCACGCAAGCCTACTGGCGTATCGAGAAGACCGATTCAGAGGGCAATGTGCTGGAAGCCACTTTCACCATCACCGCCAACCGTTTCCTGCGTAATATGGTGCGTGCCGTGGTCGGGACACTCTTCGAGACAGGCTACGGCAAGCGACCGCCCGAAGACATGCAGACCATCATTGCTGCCCGCGACCGCTGTGCCGCAGGCGAGTCTGCACACGCAAACGGACTATTTTTGACCCATATAGCCTATCCATTGTCAATTTTTCTTCCAATTAACACAAATTAATCAACATCTCTCCCAATATTATTTACTACCTTTGCACCGACAAAAATCAATATGTTATCCGGTGCGGTAGTGAGCACCGAAAATTATGTGTTCATCATGAAAAAGACAATCTATTCGTTGTTCGCGTCTGCTTTTCTCTGCGGGCTGTTGTTCGGCAGTTGCTCTGCGCCGTCTCCCTATCAAACGACCACCCAAGCAGACATAGACGCGCTTTGTCAATCCGCTTCGTTTGAGATGCCGACCGTGCCTGTGCCCTCGTTCCCCGACCGCACATTCTCCGTGCTGGATTTCGGTGCGGACAACACGGGTAAAGACCTCTCCACCCATGCCATTCAGGCAGCCATTGATGCTTGCAACGAAGCAGGCGGCGGCACCGTGGTCATCCCCGCAGGCGTATATGCCACAGGACCTATCTCCCTCAAATCCAATGTGCGTCTCTACACCGAGCAGAACACGTTTGTCTCTTTCTCGCCCGATTTCTCGCTTTATCCCATCTACGCCACCTGGTTCGAGGGCATACCCACCATGCGTTCGCAGTCGCCTATATCGGCATTCAATGCCAGCAATATCGCCATCACCGGTCAAGGTACTTTCAACGGTAACGGCGAGTACTGGCGTCCGCTCAAACGGTCCAAAGTAGCCCCGTCGCAGTGGAAGACCCATTTGCAGAAGGGCGGCGTGCTCTCGGCGGACGGCAACACATGGTATCCCGATTCTGCTTCCATTTATGCGGCAAAACTATGCGAAGACCAGAATGTGCCCGTGGTGAGCGATCCCGCACTATGGGAGCAAATCCACTCGTTCCTGCGCCCCGTACTGCTGCATTTCGTAGGGTGCCAAAATATCCTCTTGGAAGGCGTTACCTTTGAGAACTCGCCCGCGTGGAACCTCCATCCGATGTGCTGCGAGAACCTTATCCTGCGCGACCTCAACGTGCGCAACCCGTGGTACTCGCAGAACGGCGACGGCGTCGATGTAGAGTCGTGCAAGAACGTAGTAATCGCACGATGCTCCTTTGATGTGGGTGATGACGCCATCTGCATGAAGTCGGGCAAGAACCAACCCGGTCGCGACCGCGGCATACCTACGGAGAACGTGGTAGTGGACGAATGTACGGTCTATCACGGGCACGGCGGCTTTGTGGTCGGCTCCGAAATGTCCGGCGGAATCAAGAACATTCAAGTATCCAACAACCTCTATATCGGTACCGATGTGGGACTGCGCTTCAAGTCCACCCGCGGGCGCGGCGGCGTGGTAGAGAACATCTACATCCGCAATGTCCACATGGCAAATATCCCCCACGAGGCGTTGCTGTTCGACCTCTTCTACGGCGGCAAGGGTGCCGGTGAAGAGACCGAGGAGGAGATTGCCGCACGCATGAATGCCGAGGCACCTGCCGCAAGCGAAGAAACCCCGCAGTTCAAGAACATCGTTATCGAGGACGTGATTGCCAAGGATGTGGCATGCGCCATGTACTTCAACGGCTTGCCTGAGATGAAGATAGAGAACGTGGTGCTGAAGAACATCCACATGACAGCGAAGAAAGGGGCTACCATCCGACAGACCAACGGGCTGAACGTGGAGAACGTGGAGATTATCACCCGCGAG
Source organism: Paludibacteraceae bacterium (assembly GCA_051878345.1). Taxonomy (GTDB): domain Bacteria; phylum Bacteroidota; class Bacteroidia; order Bacteroidales; family Paludibacteraceae; genus Colicola. The sequence goes on from JBJEJX010000020.1 coordinate 4,289, forward strand.
GGCACTCCTTTCACCATCGCTCCCACCGTAGAAAACATCATCGGACTATGAGAACGAACCTGCATATCATCATAGCAAGCCTGCTCTTGAGCGGGCTTGCTGCGTCTTGCACCAAGTCTGCGCAAACGACCTCGGAGCCTCAGGTAATCGCCTCTTTTTGGCGCAAAGTGACTCCAGCAGACAGCCTTATGGACGGCTTCCGCGTGATTGAAGCCGAGGGACAGACGCGCTATATCGTACCCATCACCGAGTGGACGGCATCGCCTGAGGTGGATACCTACCACCAACTGCACCACCACGGCGTGGCGCTGGAGTCTGACCTCATGGCGTACCGTATCTATTTCGACCGTAAGCAGACTATTGATGTGTATGCCAAGAAGACGCCGCGCCTCGAACTGCCCACCTCCTATTGGTACCCCAGCGATGCGCAGTTGGCAGACCACTACGGCGACGACATCCTGCGCGTGAGCGGCACCATCGGCGTGGGGAGCGTCAAGCCGTGGAAAGACGGCAAGATGCGCCATATCGAACCCGTGGAGAGCCGCACGCAACGCATTGTCTATCAGACCAATGACAGTGCCGCGATGGAAGTGAGTGTCAAGGGTTGGCAGACCGAGGGCAAGACCGTGGATATGACCGTCCGCTACACCCTCCTCGCACACCACCGCGATATGCGGTGCGAGGTGTTCCTCTCCGAGCCGCTCGACAGCCTCTGTACCGGTGTGCAACAGGTGCCGTTCAAGAACCCGGACAAGTGCTTTGATTCCCATATATTTGCAGATGACACCCATTACGAGGGCATGTTGTTAGGCTCGTGGGGTACGGACTGGCCAGTGAACGACACCGTCAAATACGCCAAAGAGACCGTCGGGCTGGGGGTATTCGTGCCCAAAGAGTACGTCACAGAAGGTGCAGTTCCCCAAACGCCCAATCTGGTGTGCTTCTTCCGCCCTGCCACCTACCTCTGTTTCTACCTCACCTGCGTGGCACAGAAAGAGGATAATCCGCCCGCCCGCACTATTGAGGAGTTCAGAGCCTACCTTGGTCAGTGGGCGGAAAGCCTCTAAACAGCCCGCAGACACCCATCAACAAGAAACGCCCCGACCTGTCGGGGCTGTTTTTTTTATAGTGCAAACTGTCTGCACAGGCAGAGAGAAATATGCGGAATCACTCAAGAATCACCCAAGATTGCCGGTTTTTTGATTGCAGGAAAACAGGAGGACAGTGATTTTGGGGTCATTTCCCTCAATAAAAGCAAGGCTTATAGAAGTGTATCGAATAAGGTTTTGATATCTAAAAATTGCGCTGAGGTAACATTTTGACTGTTTGAA
>JBJEJX010000020.1:5719-11656 GCA_051878345.1 Paludibacteraceae bacterium
AATTGCGCTGAGGTAACATTTTGCCGTTTTGAAAATTGCGCTGAGGTAACATTTTGCCGTTTTGAAAATTGCGCTGAGGTAACATTTTTGAAAAATTATTTGCGTAATTCATTAAAAATTAGTACCTTTGCAGCGATTTTCAAAATTACCAATTATGGCAGAGCATATTTTTCAGCGGAAAGGCTACCAAGCAATGCTCCAATGGAAGCAAGAGTCAAGGGGCGAAACGGCTCTTTTGGTGGAAGGTGCAAGGCGTGTCGGCAAGTCCACACTGGTCAAGCAGTTTGCACAAAACGAATATAAGTCGTATGTGCTGTTTGATTTCTCGAAAGCCTCGAAAGAAGAGAAGGAACTGTTTGAAGATTTGTCGGATATGGAGTTCTTTTTCAGCCGCCTGCGCGTGTTGAAGGATGTAACTTTGTATGAACGGAATACGGTTATCGTGTTTGATGAGGTGCAGAAATATCCCATTGCCCGTCAAGCGATCAAGACCTTGGTAGAGGACGGCAGGTACGATTACATCGAAACCGGCTCGTTGGTCAGTATCCACAAGAACGTGGAGAACATTATTATCCCTTCGGAAGAAGAGGTACTGACTCTTTATCCAATGGATTACGAAGAGTTCCTATGGGCATTGGGTAGCGAGAACGGCTTGGATTTAATCCGCGAGGCATGGCAGAAGAAACGCGGCTTTGGTGACGCCGTCAATCGTAAACTGATGCGCGACTTCCGCCTTTATATGCTTGTAGGCGGTATGCCGCAGGCTGTTAGCAAATATCTTGAAACAAAGGATTTTGCGGCGGTAGATAAAATCAAACGCAGTATTATACGTCTCTACTGTAATGATTTTCAGAAGATAGACAAGACCGGAAAAGCGATGTCGCTGTTTATGTCAATCCCTTCACAGTTGTCCGGCAATGCCAATCGTTTCCGCCCGCATACCATAATCGACCGCACCAGAGCGGAGCAGTTGGATAATCTGATTTTCATGATGCAAGACAGTAAGACAGTGAATGTCAGCTATCATGCGAATGACCCCAATGTGGGGTTTGACTTGTCTGCCGACAGGTCGGCCTACAAAATGTTTATGGCAGACACGGGTTTATTCGTTACTTTGGCATTTTGGGATAAAGACTTTGCGGAAAATACCATCTATCACAAGTTGTTGAACGACAGTTTGAGTGCCAATCTCGGATATGTGTACGAAAACATGGTGGCACAAATGTTGGTGGCAGCAGGTTATCGATTGTTCTACTACACATTTCCGGATGGAAACAAGCACAACTATGAGGTCGATTTTTTATGTGCCAAAGGTACGAAAATAAATCCGATAGAGGTCAAATCAGAAGGTTACAACACTCATCGTTCGTTGGATGAGTTTTGCCGTAAGTTCTCATCGAGAGTAGGCGACCGCTATTTGGTCTATACCAAGGACTTGCGGCGAGACGGGGAGACCGTCATGCTGCCGATGTATATGGCAGGATTGGTATGAGTTGATTACAGTGCAAGCTATTTTTGTGCCAACAGCCCTGCACCACCCGGAGAAAAGGGGCTGAAACGAGAAAAAACACAAAATTATTTGCATATCTCGGAAAAAAGCAGTATCTTTGCAGCGACTTTTTGTGGTCTATAACAAACTGAGGTGCAAACGGCACCCCAAAAACACTTTTTTGAACCAATGAATATAGTAAGAAAGGAGATTGCTCTCCCTGATGGTCGTGTTATCACGCTTGAGACCGGCAAACTGGCTAAACAAGCCGACGGTGCAGTGATGGCGACGCTCGGCAACACGATGGTGCTTGCCACAGTATGCTCCGCAAAGGATGCAATGCCCGGTACGGACTTTATGCCGTTGACCGTGGAGTACAAAGAGAAATTTGCTTCGGCAGGTCGTTTCCCCGGCGGTTTCACCCGCCGCGAGGGCAAAGCGTCGGACTATGAAATCCTGATTGCCCGCCTTATCGACCGCGCGCTGCGCCCCCTCTTCCCCGCTAACTATCATGCGGACACTTTCGTAAACGTAACGCTCTATTCGGCAGACGGCATCGACATGCCGGAGTCTATCGCCGGTTTGGCCGCCGGTGCCGCTTTGGCATGCTCGGACATCCCCTTCGAGGGTCCCGTGTCGGAGGTGCGCGTGGCACGCGTGAACGGCGAGATGGTCATCAACCCGACCTTCGAGCAATGCGAGCAGGCTGACCTCGAACTGATGGTGGCTGCCACATACGACAATATCATGATGGTGGAAGGCGAGATGAAAGAGGTGCCCGAAGCAGTGATGCTGGAGGCTATCCGCGCCGCACACGAGGCTATCAAGCCCCAGTGCCTCGCCCTAAACGAGATGATGGCGGCTTACGGCAAGACCGTGAAACGCGAGTACTGCCACGAGGTGAACGACGACGAACTGCGCCAAGCGGTGCACGACTTCTCCTACACCCGCGCCTACGCGCAGGCTACCGCCGCCGACACCGACAAGCACCACCGCGAGGAGATGTTCGCACAGATATGCGAGGACTTCAAGACCGAGAAAGCCGACTATATGGCAGCCCGCGCCGAGGCGCTGGGCATAGAGGTGGAGGAAGTCGCCGCTATGGTTGACCGCTACTACCACGACGTGGAGAAAGAGGCTATGCGCCGCGCCGTGCTCGACGAGGGCAAGCGTCTGGACGGCCGCAAGACCACCGACATCCGCCCCATCTGGTGCGAGGTGAGCCCGCTGCCCGGACCTCACGGAAGCAGTATCTTCACCCGCGGCGAGACCCAGTCGCTCTCTACCGTAACGCTCGGCACCAGCCGCGACGAGAAGATGATAGACGAGGCACTCGTACAGGGTACCGACCGTTTCCTGCTCCACTACAACTTCCCGCCCTTCGCCACCGGCGAGGCAAAGCCCCAGCGCGGCGTAGGCCGTCGCGAGATAGGGCACGGCAACTTGGCGTGCCGCGCACTGAAGAACATGATTCCCGCCGACTTCCCTTACAGCATCCGCGTGGTGAGCGACATCCTCGAATCCAACGGATCGTCGTCCATGGCTACGGTCTGCGCAGGCACCCTCGCACTGATGGACGCCGGCGTGCCCATCAAGAAACCCGTCAGCGGTATCGCCATGGGACTTATCTCCGAGTGCCAAGGCACGAAATATGCTATCCTGAGCGACATCCTCGGCGATGAGGACCACCTCGGCGACATGGACTTCAAGACCACGGGTACGCGTGACGGTCTGACCGCCTGCCAGATGGACATCAAAGTGGACGGACTGAGTTATGAGATACTGGAGAACGCGCTCGCGCAGGCACACCAAGCCCGCATGTACATCCTCGACAAGATTCTCGAGACCATGCCCGCTCCGCGTCCCGACCTCAAGCCGCACGCACCGCGTATCGTTACCTTTATGATTCCGAAGGATATGATTGGTGCCGTGATAGGTCCCGGCGGTAAGATTATCCAAGGTATCCAGGCGGAGACCGGCGCCGTCGTTTCCATCGACGAGGTGGAGGAAGGCGGCCGCGTGGAGGTAGCCAGCAACAACGGTGCCGCTATGGAAGCCGCTGTGGCGAAAATCAAAGCCATCGTGGCGCTGCCCGAAGTGGGCGAGGTGTATGACGCCACCGTCAAGTCTATCATGCCCTACGGCTGCTTCGTGGAGTTCATGCCGGGCAAAGAAGGTCTGCTGCACATCTCCGAGATAGACTGGAAACGCTATGAGACCATGGAGGAGACCGGTATCCGCGAGGGCGACAAGATACGCATCAAGTTGCTCGAAGTGGACGAGAAGACCGGCAAGTTCCGTCTCAGCGCGAAGGTGCTGAAAGACAAGCCCGAAGGCTATGTAGAGCAGGAGCGCCCCGCACGCGGCGACCGCGGACCGCGTCCCGAGCGCAGAGGTCCCCGTCCCGAGAGAGGCGACCGCCCCTTCCGCAACGGAGACGCGGACGGTGCACGCCTCGACCGCAGGCACTAATCAACCGCTCACCGAAACAAGGCTCACCGAACCGACTGCCCCGCAAGGCAGTCGGTTTTGTGTGTCGGCACAGATTCCGATACTGCCGCCCGCCTTCTTTTTCGCGGGTCTATCGCGGGTCGGTCGCGGGTCTATCGCTGGTCGGTCGCAGGTCGGTCGCGGGTCGGTCGCAGGTCGGTCGCAGGTCGGTCGCAGGTCGGTCGCAGGTCGGTCGCAGGTCTTTCCTCCTCCCTTCTCGGAGTTCCCGCAAGCAACGCGCAGTGGAGTAACTTTAGGGAGGGACGGGAGGTCTTGTCTGATGCGGGTCGTGCCAACCACGATGTTCCAAAGTTCCGACAGAATGTCGCTACTATCCCTCAAAACACCAAACAAAAAGAAAAAACAACTTTTCTCCCCAAATTATTTGCATATTCAAGAAAAAAGTCGTAACTTTGCAGGCTGAAATGGTGTGATGTGTCCTGCCCTCTCGCAGACATTCTCTGAGGGCAAGAAAAGCATCAAATATGGTCGGCACACCCTACCTCACCAACACGAAAACTACACAACCCCATCCAATAAAGTAAATCTGATTATTATGAAAAGGTATAGTCTTCTAAGTCTGTTCTTACTAACCCTTATCCTCCCTGCATTTGCCTTCACTGACTCCGAATATCCAAATTTGGAGTTTACCGTGCTGGATGCCGAAGCCAAGACGGTGTCGGTAAAGGCTGTGGATAAAACATTATACACAGCAGAGAGCATATTAAACATACCCTCTCTTGTTTCTAATGGAGGAGAGGAGTATACCGTAGTCAAAGTTGACAGATTGGGATTTAATGCAATTAAGATAGCGCATATCTCGTTGCCCTCTACCATTCAGGTGGTTGATTCGGGAGCATTCCGTAACATTAAAACTTCCTTCACAATTGAACTCAATGAAGGGCTTAGGGAAATAGGCAATCGTGCATTTTGCCAGTCTACTGGTATGAAGGGTAACTTAAAACTTCCCGCCTCTTTAAAAACAATCTATAGTCAGGCAGCATTGCTGAACATTTCTGTCGATACTATAATTTGCCTATCTGAAACGCCTCCTTCTTTCACTTCATCAGAAAAAATTTACACTATGCCAGTTGTACCACTTTGCGTACCATGTGGAAGTGGCATGACATATATCAACGATAAGTGTTGGGGTGCCTTAGATGTAATTGACCCGTGTAGCGTATTTACAATAGATGGTTTATCTTATATGCCCATTGGAAATGATAAAGTTAAGCTGACCACATATGACAAAGCAAAAACATTACCGTCTGCTCTGACTATCCCTGATAAAGTTACTAATGGTACAAGTGACTATATTGTTAGTAGGATCGCGCATAATGCTTTTAAAGGGAACGAAGATTTAGCATCTGTTTCTATGCCTGCACAATTAGTTACAATAGGCAAGTGTGCATTTATGGGTTGTAAAAACCTCAAAAAAGTTGTGTTTAATGAAGGATTAGAAACTATTGAAGATACTTGTTTCATGAGTACAATCATAGATACTTTACAAACTCCAACAACATTGATCAGTATTGGACAATATTCATTCCGTAGTAATAAGTCAATGAAAAAAATAATTCTGAATGAAGGTCTACAAATCATAGGAAATCGTGCATTTACAAGTAATACAAATATTGGAGATTCTATCGTCATTCCGTCCACAGTAACTCAAATAGGACCAGCGGTATTTACAAGTTGCGCGAAAATTAAGACTGTTATCTTAAAAGGCACTACGCCTCCTCAGGTAAAAAATGATACGTATGAAGTTTTTGGTTCTGCTTCCACATATATCATCCCTTGCGGTTCTATGGAATTGTATAAAAGCGCAGACTATTGGAAAGATTTAAGTGGACAATTTGTTAGTACCTGCAAGCCTTTGGTGATACATGACGGGGAAGCATTGACCAATGATACTATTGTAAGTGAAATACAATATGTGAGGGTATTCAATGATGATT
>JBJEJX010000021.1:0-2762 GCA_051878345.1 Paludibacteraceae bacterium
TGGCTACGGGGCTCGACCCGATGTTCCCCCTCTCCACCTACGAGCCGTTCAGCGTCTCGCGCATACCGTGGTACCTGTTGCTGGGCGTAATCTGCGGGCTCGTCTCGCTCTATTTCACGCGCGGCATGAACCGTATGGAGCAATGGATGAAGCGTAAGGTGGGCAATTTCTGGCTCAAAATCCTGATTGGCGGCGTTACCCTCAGTATCCTCATCTTCCTCTTCCCGCCGCTCTATGGTGAGGGCTATGGCGTTATCACACAATTGATTAACGGCGACTCGCTCTCTGCTATCAGCAACAGTCCGTTTGAACTCCTCGGCACATCTACTTGGGTCATCATAGGCTATTTCGCGCTTATCATTATCTTCAAGATAGTTGCCTCTGTGGCTACCAACGGCGGTGGCGGCGTGGGAGGTATCTTCGCGCCTTCGCTCTTCATGGGTGCCCTCACTGGCTTTGTTACGGCACGCATACTCAACACAATAGGCGTGCTTGTGCCGGAGTCTAATTTCGCCCTTGTGGGGATGTCCGGACTGATGGCGGGCGTCATGCACGCGCCGCTTACGGGTATCTTCCTCATTGCCGAACTCACAGGCGGCTACCACCTCTTCATGCCCCTGATGGTGGTATCGGTTATCTCTTATCTTACCATTAAGATTTTCGAGCCCCACAGCCTCTATGCCATGCGTCTGGCGCAGAAAGGCGAACTCCTCACCCACAACAAAGACCGCAATGTGCTCACGCTTTTGAAGATGGATAATGTGTTGGAGACCGACCTCATCACCGTCTTCCCTGAGATGACGCTGGGCGAGTTGGTGAAGGTGATTGCCGAGAGTCGGCGCAATATCTTCCCCGTAATTGACCATGAAGGACATCTGCGCGGCGTGCTCCTGCTGGATGAGGTGCGCAATATCATGTTTCAACCGCGGCTCTACAAGCGTTTCACCGTGCAGCAACTCATGACCTCGCCCGAAGCCATACTGACTCACAACATGCCCATGGACAAGGTGATGGAGGTCTTTGAGGACACAGGCGCATGGAATCTGCCCGTGGTTGACCAAGACCGCCGCTATCTCGGCTTTGTCTCCAAGTCAAAGATTTTCAACTCTTATCGCCACGTGCTCGTCCATTTCTCGGAAGAATAGAAGTTGTATGGGTGGTGTAGCCATGCCAATGATTGGAATAAAATAACCAACTGTTGATATTATGACAGAATATAGCATACCTGATTTGCCGCTTCACTATGATTTTGAGACAAGAGAGATTCTTCGTCAGGTCAATCGTGCCAATCGCAAATTGGCGGAACTGAAAGGTGTTGCTTTAACGATACCCAATGAGCAGATATTAATTAGTTCGCTAACGCTTCAAGAGGCAAAGGATAGTTCTGAAATAGAGAACATTGTAACAACGCAGGATGATTTGTACAAGGCGGAGTTGAACTTGAAAGAAACTATTATTAATGCGTCTGCAAAGGAAGTCCTGAGTTATAGGCAAGCTATGCAGAAAGGCTTTTCATTGGTGCGAAATACGAAGTTGCTGACGCTTAATTATATCAAACAAATACAGGAAGTATTAGAAAATAACAAGGCTGGTTTTCGCGTCGGTCCGGGTACTGTACTGCAAAATCAACGTAAGGAAGTTGTATATATTCCACCTCAAAGTAAGGTACAAATAGAGCAGTTGATGCATAATTTGGAGCAGTACATTAATGAACCTGACATGCAGGATATAGACCCGCTGATTAAAATGGCGATAATACATCACCAGTTCGAAAGTATTCATCCTTTTTATGATGGTAATGGCAGGACGGGACGTATTATTTCTATTCTGTACCTTGTTATTAACAATTTGTTGGATTTGCCTGTGTTGTATTTGAGCAGATATATCACACACAACAAAGGAGAATACTATAGTCTTATCCAAAGCATAAGAGATGCAGGAGCAAACAATCAAGCAGAGTGGGAAAAGTGGATATTATTCATGTTAAGGGGAGTTGAGGAGACAGCGGAGGAAACAATACGATTGATTAAAGGAATCTCCCAATTGATGTCGGAATATAAAAATATCCTGCGTCCTCTGTTTGGAAGGCAGTATAAACATGAGTTGTTAAACAATCTATTCTTTCATCCGTACACCAAAATTGAATTTATACAACAGGATATGTTGGTGCAAAGGAAAACTGCTACCAAATACCTGGATATGATAGTTGAAACAGGGTTGTTGGAAAAGGTGAAAATAAAACATACCAACTATTATATGAATGTACGCTTAATAGAATTGTTTATGAATCGCGAGTTGCCCATCGCAAATGATGATACAGAGATAATAGAGTCAGTATCTCCGATTTAAAAATATCATATTAAACAGCCATTTTTGGTATATAAATAAATGGGAATGTACCCAAAATCGCCTTTTCGGGTACATAAGCAAATGGGGATGTACCCCAAAACGCCTTTTCGGGTACATAAGAACGATACGTTCCGACTACGCTTCAACGCCAATGCTACATGTTCGTAGTTTCTTTTGTCCGCTCTTTTCCACCTCAAAGTATGTAGATATGCTATAGTCATTGAGGTGTCTATTGCTCATATGTCCTTAATTGGGGAAAAGAGATTGAAACCAACCGATATAGTGCGAACTCGTATCTCTTGTATTTGATAAGTTATTTAACGTGAGTTCGAAATAATTTTAGAAGAAACAAAGTTGCTTTGTTTGTTCAAACTCTATATTTAGAGGTGGTTTCTTCGGGAAATACGAACAAG
>JBJEJX010000022.1:0-11498 GCA_051878345.1 Paludibacteraceae bacterium
AGAGGTTGATGATATTGTTATCATTCGTCTTCTTCATCGCCTTGTTGATTTGGTTGTGCGTCAACGCCTCGTTGCCCGTGATGTAGATTTTCCCGACTTTCGTCTTCTCTTTCTTATCCACGTTGATAGCCACTTTCACATAGCCGGGATGGTCTTGGTCGGTGTGCTGCAAGACTACGACTTCCGCATTGTGGTAACCTTTTTCGGCAAAATACTTCTCTATCACGGTCTTTGCGTGGTCGGAGAGGTTGGGTGTCATCTGACTGCCGTTGCGGATACCCACTTTCACCTCCACATCCTCTTTCTCGCTCTTTTTCAATCCGTTATATGTTACTTCCGACACCCTCGGACGCTGCTTCAACGCTATCTCCAACCATATCTTCTGCCCCTCTATCTTCTTGGCTTTTATCTTCACGTCCGAGAAGAGTCCCTGTTTCCAGAACCGTTTGATGGCTTTGGTTATCTGGTCGCCGGGCACCTCTATCTTGTCGCCCACAGCCAAGCCGGAGAAGCCGATTAACACGAAATCCTCATAACTGTCCGCCCCCGTAACGCTTATCCCCGCTATCTCGTAGGTCTTGCGCTGGTAGGTATATTCTATCTCCGGTAGGTCTTCGTCTTCCTCGTTGCCGACGGGCAGACCCGTCCCTGTTAGCAGGGGCTGCTCTTCGCTGTCTGCGGGCAACGCCGTTGCCAACGAGTCTGACACCTCCTGCGCCCGCAGAGCGACCGCCGCCAGTAAGCAAAACAACAACATGTATATATATCGACTATACGCCATTTGCGATTAGCAATGCCCCTCTCAATTCTTAATTAAAATTTGCTCACTCGTCTTGCCGAAGCGCCGTTCGCGATGTTGATAGTCCACTATCGCTTTGCAGAACTCCTCTTCCGTAAACTCCGGCCACAAGCAGTCCGTGAAATACAACTCCGAGTATGCCAACTGCCACAGGAGGAAGTTGCTTATCCGCAACTCGCCGCTGGTTCGTATCAGTAGGTCGGGGTCGGGCATGCCCGCCGTAGTCATCAGCGACGACACCATTTCCTCGTTTATGTCCTCTGCCCGCAGCGCACCTTTCTCTGCCTGCGCCACTGCCCGTTGCATGACGTTCGTTATCTCCCATCGAGCGGAGTAACTGAGTGCTATCACCAGTCGCAATCCCGTGTTGCCGCTCGTCTCCTCCATACACTGCTCAAACTTGCGTTTTGCGCCTTCCGGCAGCCGTTCCGTATCTCCTATGGTCAGCAGTCGCACGTTGTTTTTCATCAGTGTGGGGGTCTCTTTGGCGATGGTATCCACCAACAGCGTCATCAGCGCGTCCACCTCCTCCTTCGGGCGGTTCCAGTTCTCCGTGGAGAACGTGTAAAGGGTCAGGTACTGAATACCCAACTCTGCCGCCGTTTCCGTGATATGATGAACGGTCTCCACGCCCTGTTTGTGCCCGTACATACGCGCCAAACCTTGTTTCTTTGCCCACCGACCGTTGCCGTCCATGATGATAGCCACGTGCCGAGGCATACGCTCTTTGTCTATTTGCGATTTGTAGTCCATATAGTAGTCAGTGGTAAGTGGTTAGTGGTTAGTGGTCAGTGGTTAGTGGTCAGTAGTTAAGTACTCAGTGGTTAGTGGGCAGTGGTTAGTGGTCAGTGGTCGGTAGTTAAGTACTCAGTGGTTAGTGGTTAGTGGTCAGTGGTCGGTAGTTAAGTAGTCAGTGGTAAGTGGTTAGTGGTTAGTGGTCGGTAGTTAAGTAGTCAGTGGTAAGTGGTTAGTGGTTAGTGGTCAGTGGTCGGTAGTTAAGTACTCAGTGGTTAGTGGGCAGTGGTTAGTGGTCAGAGCATGGGCACTCATAATTCATAATTCATAATTCATAATTAGAACGCCTCTCACTCACATATTCTGCAAATCTTTTCGTCTTGGTCAAACTCAAAAACTATGCCAATCGTGAGTTGTGAAGTTACATCATTGTTCAAAAGATTGCTCCCGTTTAGGTCATGCGAGTTGCAAAATTCTGATATACCTTCCAGATTATCAGCAAAATACACATTGTGCTGCCACGCCACTTGCAGTTGCCATCTTTCTGCCATTTTCCATTTCAGTCCCACCACAAACGGGATGTATATCTGCGTGTATCTTGATAGGGAAAAGGCATACTCAACATTCCCCTCGTCATCTTTTGACACATTACCTTTCTCATCCTTCTTGGGATTGTTGAAGAAGTCTGCGCTATATGTCCGCCATGTCCAATCCTCGTTCAAGCATACGCTCGCACCCAGACCTATGCCGATATACGGTGTTACCTGTTTCACGCGTCGGTCATACTGCTTTGGTCCGAAACGGAAAAAGTTAAACTCCCCCATCACATCCACATTCACCATCCGTGTGCCCCATCGCGTAGGCTTGAATTGTACAATCGGGTATGGTTGCATCGCGTCGGGTGTCGTAAGTTCCCCACTCATAGTGCCTTGTATGTGATGCACCATCGCTTTCGTTTGTATTGCCCAGCGTTGGTCGAACTTATACCGAAACAGCAAACCGTATGCTTCGCGCACGTCTCCGAACACATACTCCATATTATCCCCCACATAGTATCCGCATCCGCCCTGCAATCCCAACTCACAACGGTACATCCGCACTGTCTGCGCATTCATACGCACCGCACAACCCACCAACATCCAAAAGACGATATTTCCTAACTTTCTTTTCAATGCAATCTTGATATTCGATACCTTAAAATGAGCGTGCAAAGATACAAAAAAAATACGGAATTTCCAAATATATTGCCTACAAAATAAAAAATAGTGCCGTTTTTACCAAAAATTAACGCTAAACGCGCTTTTGACAAAATGCACTCGCCTATTCAGCCGGTTTTCAGCAAAGTAAGAGCAGACCTATAAGCCGACCGAAACTTCTATCCGAATAACACATTGTTCCCGAATACGCTTCTTCATCATCATTTCTGTATCAGCAGGCGGAAAGCGTCTGCCACTTTGCCAACGGCGACCACCTCTATGCGGAAGCGTTTGGACAAGCCCTGTTGCTGCTGCTCAGGGATGATGATACGGCGGAAACCCAACTTCTCCGCCTCTTGTATGCGCTGCTCTATGCGGTTCACGGGGCGAATCTCGCCCGCCAAGCCCACCTCGCCCGTCAGGCAGGTGTCGGCATCGAGCGCGATATCCATGTTCGACGACAACACCGCCGCCAATACCGCCAAGTCTATCGCGGGGTCGTTCACCCGCAGACCGCCGGCGATATTCAAGAACACATCTTTCTGCAGCAACTTGAAGCCCACGCGTTTCTCCAACACGGCGAGCAGCATGTTCAGCCTTCGGCTGTCGAATCCCGTACAGGAGCGTTGCGGCGTGCCGTAAGCCGCCGACGACACCAGCGCCTGCACCTCTATCAGGAAAGGTCGCACCCCTTCCACCGCTGCCGCGATGGCAATGCCCGACAAACCCTCGCGCGCCGTGGAGAGCAACATCTCGCTCGGGTTGGTAACCTCGCGCAAGCCGTCTTGCCGCATCTCATAGATACCCAACTCCGATGTGCTGCCGAAGCGGTTCTTCTGGCTGCGCAACATACGGTACATATAGTGTTGGTCGCCCTCAAACTGCAAGACCGTGTCCACGATATGCTCCAGCACCTTGGGACCCGCCAGCGAGCCCTCTTTGTTGATATGCCCGATGATAAAGAAGGGGATGTTCTGCTCCTTGGCGAACTGCAAGATGCGTGTGGCGCACTCGCGCACTTGGCTCAGGCTGCCGATGCTCGCCTCCACCGCCTCGCTGCCGATAGTCTGTATTGAGTCAATCACCACTACCTCTGGCTGCAACTCCTTCACGCAGCCCAATATGCGCTCGAGGCTGGTCTCGCTCATGATATACAGGTTATCCGCGTTCCCCGCCAGCCGCTCCGCTCGCAGTTTCAGTTGTCGCTCGCTCTCCTCGCCGCTGGCGTAGAAGGTCTTGCGTTCGCCCATCTGCAGCAGTACTTGCAATGCCAGCGTCGATTTGCCTATCCCCGGTTCGCCGCCTAAGAGCACCAGCGAACCGGGCACCAGTCCCCCGCCCAGCACACGGTTCAGTTCCCCGTTGTGCATGTCTATCCGCATCTCCTCCGAGGCGACAATCTCTTGCAGCCGTTGCGGCACACTGTTGCCTCTCGTACGCACCCCTTTGCCGCTCGCGGTACCGAACAAACCGCCGCCTGCGCCGCCTGCGGTGTAAGCGTCCTCCACTTCCTCCTCGTAGGTGCCCCACTCGCCGCATACAGGGCAACGCCCCAACATCTGCGGCGCCTTTGCCCCGCAGTTGCTGCACACGTATGTAACTTTCGGCTTCGCCATAGTTATTCGGAGACCCTCTAAATCCCCCAAAATCCACCCCAAAAATCTAAGATTTTTCGGGGACCCCGGACAGGGGGACTTAATTGGTCGGAATATTCGGAGTACTCAGATTATTCAGATTATTCAGATTATTCAGAGAATAAGTTTTTCGTTCTTCTGCCGGTATCGTGTTCTCGAAGATGGGTTTTGCCTCTTCGAGGAAGAGGTTTTGGTCGAGTACCCTTGCAGAGAAATGCCCGATAATCAGTTGTTTCGCCTTGGCTTGTCGTGCAATCTCCGCCGCTTCGGCGGCTGTGGAGTGCATCACTATCTTGCAGCGGTCTGCCTGCTCTTGCAGGAAAGTAGCCTCGTGGTAAAGCGTTTCCACTCCCTCGATGATAGGCACTATCTTCTCGCTGTACATCGTGTCGGAGCAGTAGGCATAGCGTTTCACGGGGACGGTGTCGCGGTGGTGCTCGGTGAAGAGGAAACCGCAACAGGGCACGGTATGCTTGAGCGGGATAGTCTCCACCGTTACCGTCCTGTCCTCGAATATCACCTCGTGCTTGCGCGGGTTAATCGCATGAAAAACCACCTCGTAGGGCAGGTCGTTGCAGTAGTAGTCCAGCCACGGGCGGAGCAAACCTTCCAAGTCGGCATGGGAGTAGATGTGCATGGGTTGCGTCCGCTTGAGCATGCCCAAGGTGGAGAGCAGGCCTATCAAGCCGAAGCAATGGTCGCCGTGCAGGTGCGAGATAAAGATGTTGTACAGCCGCGCCGTCCGCGTGCCGAGGCGCTGCATGGTAATCTGCACCCCCTCGCCGCAATCTATCATGAACGACTTGTCGCACAAATCCAATATCTGCCCCGATGGCGAGTTGGTCATCGTAGGCTTCGCACTTCCGCATCCTAATATGGTCAGTTTGCAGTCGGACATAGAGGATATATCACATTGTTCTCAGTTTCTCCTTCACGCTTTCGCCCAAAGCGGTCTTGCGGTCGATATGCTCCAGCACGGCTTCCACGAAGGAGTTGCTCTCGAAGGATCCGCGCACCGACTCGAAGTCGGCTTTCTGCTGCCAACGGTCGCCGTCCACGCCGAAGCCTGTCTGGCTGTTGAGGTTGAACTCTTTGCGGGCGTCGTCATACACCATCTTATCCAGCCGCACCACCGCATCTTCCCAGTCGGTTACGGTCTTGAGCACCTGCTCCACGCTGACTTCCGCCGCCGTGCAACCCCATATCTGCTCCAACTTATCCAGCGCCCATGTCCACTCGTAGGAGTAGTATTGCTCGTGCATCTCGCGGAAGCGGTCTTGTATCGTCTCGTGGGTCATTCCGCCCTGTTCTATGTCGTCCATCAGGCGTGTTACCTCCGACCGGGGTGCTATCAAGCCTGCCAAATCCACCCAGTCGCCTGTGCCCACGGGCGTGTCGGGTTGCAAGGCGGCACGCAGGTCGGCAAGGGTGCGGATGTCCGCCTTCTCGATACGCGAGATGAGCGAGTTGCCCAAGAACTTCGCGATACCTATGCTGTATAGTTCGCGCCCGTGCGCGAGCGATGAGTTGCGAATCTTGCAGTTGTTGTAGCCGTACACCTCCGTGTTCTCACCGCTCAGTTGCTGCAACTCGTTCAGCACCTCGCGCCCGCGCCACATCTTCTGCACGGTGTAGGGCGAGAGGAGGTTGAAGTTGATGAAGTCCAACTTGTCGGGGTCTTTGCGGTTGTCGCGCTTGGGCCATTTCTGTGCATCGCGGATGGTACCCACCGTGCGGAGGTTTGCCCCTGGCACAAGATACGACTCCGACTGGTTCTCTATCAGGTAGGAGAAAGGCAGGTCGGCGGTGTCCGCATGGTGCGTGTGGCGCCCCATCACGAGTGAGAAAGCACCTATCTTTGACGGCCAGAGCAGATAACTGTCCGAAGTGGTCTTTGCGCCGCGCTCTGCCACGCCCTGATGGATGGGTCCTAACTTGTACATATGATTCGACTGGTTGCTGCCCGAACCGGCGTTGAGGAACGAGAACATACCCGCTATCAGCAGAGTGGATTTGTGGTGCGTAACCGTGTACGGTCCGGCGAAGATGGCGCATGCCTCGCCGTGCATTCCCTGGCAGTTGCTGAAGAAGAGCGATTCGCCTGCCGAGTAGTGCTTGTCGAAGATACAGCCTTGTCCTACGAAACACTTGTCCACCAGCGTCGAGTCGCCTATCTCTACGCCCGACGAGATGATGAAGTCGGTACATTTCACGCCGCTGCCCAACTTCACGGGCGCCGCTGCGTTGGAGTTGACCGACCCGTTCTTCAGTCGCGACACACCCACCAACTGCGCGTTGTCGCCTATGCGCACGTTCTTGATACTGCCGCAGTTGAGTATGCAGACGTTGTTGCCTATCACGCCCATGGTGTCGGCTTGGGTCTCCGCGTAGTCGTCCACCATCTTCTCTAATGTCTCGATGAGCACAGGGCGGTGGCGGTAGAGCGTCATCACGTAGGCGAGGCTGGCGCTCAGGCGGTCGAAGATAGGTATCTCGCGTCCGCCGCCTTCGTTCATCACGGGCACGCGCACGCCGTTGCCGAAGGTGGTCTTGCCGTCCACCAGAATGGAGTTCACGTTCTCGATACAGGTGTCGTTGCCTATGCGGTAGTTGGCGATGTAGTTGTGGATGTTGTACAGGTGTACGTTGTCGCCTATCTCGCAGTTGTGCAGCATGGCATGCAGGATGCCGGCATGTACGCTCAGCCCGCCGGGGAGTTCAAACTCACGGGCGAACACGCCCATCTTCACCGTGCCGGAGAACTGCACGTCGCGGACGAAAGCAGCGTCAAAACCGTCTTTCACCCATACCTCGCGCCAATCTTTCGCCGAGCAGCCTTGCGCTATCAGTTGCGCCTGCTCTATGTCTGTCAGGTTTCTGTACATAGCCTTTCCGATTTTGAATTATGCGTGCATTTGAATCATGCTTGAGCATGCGCGCTCATAATTCATTATTTATAATTAGTTATTATTTGGTTTTCAGATAGATACGGGTGAATACCTGTCGGGTGTAGGCGGGGAAGTCGCCTGCCATGAGCCACCCGTAGTAGCCTCTGTCGCGGCGATAGACGTCCGCCACACGCTGGTTCTTGTATTTCCCGAACAGGAATATCTCTTGCCCCTCTTTGTCGTAGCCTACGCGCCCCGCGAAATCGGCATAGCGGGCGGGACCTGTGGAGTAGGCTGCCAGTTGCTCGATGCTGTCGGGCAGGTCGTAGCGCTCCAACTGCGCTTTCAGTACCTCGTAGGTCGCCATGGTGTCGGCGTTGGCGGAGTGGGCGTTCTCCAACTCCTTGCCGCAGTAGAAACGGTATGCCGAGGCGAGGTTGCGCTGCTCGTTCTTCACGAATATCTGATAGGCGTCCACGCAGTTCTTCTGTTTCAGGTTCACCTTCACACCCACGCGCAGAAACTCCTCCGCCAGCAGAGGGATGTCAAAATGGTTGCTGTTGTAGCCCGCGAGGTCGCTGTCTTCCAGCATGTCCGCCAAGTCCTGCGCTATCTCGCGGAAGGTGGGGCAGTCTGCCACATCGGCGTCGGTGATACCGTGTATCTGCGTGCTCTCATCGGGGATGTGCATCACCGTTTCTTCTATGTACGGTTTGCCGAAAGCGTCCGTTTTGTGGCGCAGGACGGTGGGTTTCACGCGCAAGGTCTTTCCCTCCGTGTTGCCGTTGGGAAAGACCTTGTAATAACTTATCTCTACAATGCGGTCGGTAGCGATATTCAGTCCCGTTGCCTCCAAGTCGAAGAACACCAACGGGCGGGTCAGATGCAGGTTCAAGTCAGTTGTGAATTATGAATTATGGATTATGAATTGCGAGGGCATTGCATGGCGCTTTCGGAGCATGCGCCCTCTTAATTCATAATTCTAAATTCTTAATTAGACATTAAGACGTTAGTCGTTGAGAAGCATCGGCATGAGGAGCATCAGCAATTCCTCGTTCTCCTCGTTCTCGGTGGGGAGAATCAGTCCGGCGCGGGCGGGGTCTGCCAACTGCAGTCTCACGTCAGCCGAACCGATGGCGCCCAAGATGTCAATCAGGAAAGGAGCCTTGAAGCCGATGGACATGGGCGTACCCTCGTAGGAGCATGCGATGGTCTCTTCCGCGCTGGTGGAGAAGTCGATATCTTGCGCGGAGATGGTCACTCGGTTCTCGCTCAGCGACAGTTTCAGGAGCGAGGTGCCCGTGTTGGCGAATACCGCTACGCGCTTGCAGGCTGCGATAAGCGTCTGCTTGTCGATGATTGCCACGTTGGTGTTGTTCTGCGGAATCACGGCATTGTAGTTGGGGAAGCGGCCTTCTATCTGGCGGCAAACAACCGTCGTGGTGCCGAACTCGAAACGGGCGTTCTTCACGCCAAATGTGATAACCACGTCGCTTTCCACCTTTGCCAGCACGTTCTTCAGCAGACCGGCAGGCTTCTTCGGCAGGATGAAACTGACGGGTTCTGCCGCGCTCACGGAGGTGTTTACCAAGCGCACCAGACGGTGTGCGTCGGTGGCTACCAGCGTGGTCTTGTCCGTTGCAATATCAAAGAAGATACCGTTCATCACGGGGCGCAACTCGTCGTCTGCGGTGCAGAAAAGGGTCTTGTTGATGGAGTCGAGCAACACGCGCGCCCCCATTGTGATGGAGTGCGAAGCCTCTTCGGCGGCGGGCATTTCGGGATACTCGTTGCCGTTCACGCCTACAAACGAGTATGTACCGTTCTGGCTCACCATGGTTACTGCAAAGTTTTCCTCACCGATGGTGAAGGTCAGGGGTTGCTCGCTATACTCTTTCAGGGTCTCAATCAGCAGTTTGGCGCCTACTGCCACTTTGCCTGCGCCCTCGGCGTTCTCCACGTTCAGGGAGGTGCGGATGGTGGTCTCACCGTCCGAGGCGGTCAAGGTCAATACATCTCCGTTGAGGTCAAACAGCACATCCTCCAGTATCTGGAGACTGTTCTTGTTTGCGATAACACGGCTCACTGCGGTCAACTGACCGAACAGTTGCGTACTGGATACATTAAATTTCATATCGGTTTGCTATTATCTGTTATTATCGGTTATAAATTCGCCGCAAAGATACGAAAAAAAAATGAAGTATGCAAATTATTTACGAAAAAAACGGGACAAGCACGGAATTTTGCATTTCAAGCCCCGACGGGGCGGCATAAATCAGCCCGTGGGATGGGCACCCGTGTACGCGGGGCAATGTCCTCTGTTCGCCTCTGAAAAACAAAAACAGTACGATTTTTAAGATTTCCTCGCTGCCGCCTTGTCGTGTGTTTTTCGCAGGTCGGTCGCGGGTCGGTCGCGGGTCGTCCGCAAGGCAAATGGCACGCAAAATGTACGATTATTAAGATTTTTTGTTGACATAAAAAAGTCTTCTCGTCCGTCTTTGTGTGAATAATGGGTTTATTCGGGCAGAGCACGGCGGGGCGGCGGGGCGGCGGGACAGTACTTTCCTAAAATGTATGTATGTGTGTGCGCGCGGGTGAGTTTATGGAAACTGCCGCCCCGCCGCCCCGCCGCCCCACCCCTTCAAGGGAGATACCCGCATAATTGTCCTAAAATTTGCGTATATCAGAAAAAAGCAGTATCTTTGCAGCGTGAAAATCGGCGTGTTCGATAGCGGTTACGGCGGTCTGACGATCTTGGAGCAGATTCGCAAGCAGTTGCCCGAGTATGATTATCTCTACTTGGGCGATAATGCGCGTGCGCCCTACGGCACCCACTCCTTCGAGGTGATTCACCAGTATGCGTGGCAGGCGGTGCAGTACCTCTTTCGCGCCGACTGCTCGTTGGTCATTCTCGCTTGCAATACGGCGAGTGCGAAAGCCCTGCGCACTATCCAGCAGCAGGACTTGCCGCAGTGGCTGCGGCTGCATGCCGCCGGGGACGCAGGCGTCCAGCCTGCGCCAAATAGTCCCTCGCCCGCCCGCAATGTCCTCGGTGTGATTCGCCCCACGGCAGAGGAGGTGGTTCGGCGGACGCGCAACGGGCATATAGGTGTGCTGGGCACGCCCGGGACGGTGAATAGTGGGAGTTATGTCATTGAGTTGCAGAAGCAGCGTCCCGACCTCCGCATCGTGCAGCAGGCGTGCCCCATGTGGGTGCCGCTGATAGAGAACGGCGAGCATTTGCAACAGGGGGCGGACTATTTCGTGGACAAGTACCTGCGCCTGCTCTTCGCCCAAGACCCGCAGATAGACACGCTTGTACTCGGTTGCACCCACTACCCGCTCCTCCTGCCGAAGATTCGGGAGCACCTGCCTGCCGTTGCCGCCCACGAGGTGGATGTGGTGGCGCAAGGCGGGATAGTGGCTCTCTCGCTGAAAGACTATCTCCGTCGGCATACCGACATTGCCGCCACGCTCTCGCAGGCAGGCACTTGCACCTATCTGACCACCGAGCAGGCGGATAAGTTCTCTTCCTCCGCATCCCTTTTCCTCCGCACCCCCGTCAAATCCCAACATGTGGTGTTATAGGTATCTGACCACGTGTGTAATTTTCTCCTCCCCACCCATGCCCGACTCGTCAAATCCTAACACAGGTGTTATGGGTATCTGACTATGTGTGTAACTTTCTCATCCGCACGCATGCCCGACTCGTCAAATCCTAACACGCAGTGTTGTGGGTATCTAACATGCAAGCCCCGCAGGGGCGATATAAACTATCGTAGGGGTTCACCCCTACGAAAGAATTGCCACCTCAAAGCAAGCCCTGTAAGGGCGACATAAAATAGTGGATACGAGTCCCTACATAAAGAGCGATACACCCTGACATGCAAGCCCCGCAGGGGCGATATAAAATAGCGTAGGGGTTCACCCCTACGAAGGAATTGCCCCCTCAAAGCAAGCCCTGTAAGGGCGACATAAAATAGTGGATACGAGTCCCTACATAAAGAGCGATACACCCTAACATGCAAGCCCCGCAGGGGCGGCATAAATCAGCGTAGGGGTTACCCCTACGAAAGAATTGCCACCTCAGAACAATCCCTGTAAGGGCGACATAAAATAGTAGATACGAGTCCTTACGTAAAGAGCGACGCCCCTAAAACATGCAAGCCCCGCAGGGGCGATATAAACTATCGTAGGGGTTCACCCCTACGAAGGAATTGCCCCCTCAAAGCAAGCCCTGTAAGGG
>JBJEJX010000023.1:0-11444 GCA_051878345.1 Paludibacteraceae bacterium
CCAATCTTGGTGTTGCCCACCTCGTCGGCGATGTCGATACAGCCTTGCATTAACTCCTCCGCTGCCTCTTGGTAGGTGGCATAAATGCCGCCGGTAGCCACTTTCATGTAGGATCCGTAGCCCTTGGTGAAGTCGTTGTACTCTATCTCCGCCTCCTCCAAAATGGTTTGTTTCTCCTCGCTGATGTTGTTGACACCTGCCCACGAGGCTTCCAGTGCCACGGTCTGGTTGCGCAGGTCTTCCGCCACTGCCAAAAGGTAAACCATTTCCGCGCGGGTGTAGTTGAGCGGGTGCAGGCGCACGTTGCTCTTGTCGTCATTGTCCGAAGCATAGAGCATGTACTCCACTGCGTGGAAACCCAACAGGCCATAGCCCAACTTGTCGCCCACATAGTCGGCGCCATGCGCCTCTATCTGAGCCATCTTCGCAGTATCGCCCAACAACTCATCCATTGCATCTTTGTCGAGCGGCCACGAGTCGATATGCGGGTCGATGTTGTGGTTCGCCGCAGGACCGAAGAGGAACGCCTCGCTTAACTCCCAGTACTTGCGTGCGTGTTCCCACTCATTGGCTGCGGCTTTCAGGTCCGCCTCCGTCAGTTTGCCCGCGTCAAAATGGCTCAACATTGTTTCACACTGCGCGTATAGCGCGATGGTGGCGTCTGCCAGCGAGCGGTAGGTGGGCACTACGGTGTTATCCACATACGCCTCCATGGCTGCTTTCAATGCGGTTTCTTTGGGAGAATCCGTGTCTTGTCCGCCGGTGGGTGTCGTCTGACAACCTGCCAACGACATACCCAACAGGCATATCGCTGCAAATAGTTTAGTTTTCTTCATACGCTTTAAGATTATATTATGGTTTATACTGATTTTGTCTTGGTTCATACCTTTTCTTGTTTCCCTCTTGTTTCTTACTTGCTTCTCTCTTGTTTCTCTCCTGCTCCTCCTCTGCTCGCTTCCTTCCGCCAAGCCGATTGGAGTTAGCGATTAGTTAGTGATTAGTTAGTGATTAGTTAGCGATTGCAGAGGGAGGATGCTACCTTTTTCCTTTGGTTGCTTTGGGTTTCTTGGGGAACCAGCCTTTGGCTACGCGCTTCTTCTGCTCGAACAGTTCCAGTATCGACCAGAAGCACGAGAACGCTACTACACCGAGCAGGGTGGAGAGATGGTCGTTCGCCGTCAGCAGCGAACCCGCCACGAAACCCGTCCCGCACAGGGCGAACACCCACCAGCAACCCGTTCCGAAATGGTATTCTGCCTTTATCACGATGGGGTGGAACACTCCGATACAGACGAATACCGCCATGCCCAACACGATTCCTGACCAATTCATAGCACGAAGAAACCGCAGTAGTTCACCGACAGTGCCACATAGGGCTCGTTGTTGTAGCGGGTGGCGGAATAGGGATTTTGGTTGAGTATGCCGTAGCCGAACTCTCCCTTGATAATCACCTCCGGCACGGGCAGGTAGTTCAGACCGCAGGACACTTTCTGCCGCCCCGTCCAGTAGTTCTTCGTTCCCTCTATCCTTGCCTGTGCGTCGTATGCGTCATAGCGTGCAAAGAGGTAGAGCGACTGCCGCTTGTCGTGTATGCGGGGAATGGAGTGGAAGATGTCATATCCTATCTCAGCGCCCGCGGTGTAGGCGTCACTCGCCACGTTCTCGCGCTTGGAGATACTGTTCTTGCTCATTGACTTGTTGTAGGCGGAGATGAGTGCCGCGTCGCCGAGGTGCCCGTAGGTGGCGGAACCGCGGAAGATAACGCCGTGCCCCGTGTAGTTCCAGTCGAACGCCACGAGCGACACCAGTCCCTTCACGCCGTCGTACTTGCTGTTGGTGGTGGGCGTGAGGTTGTTGCGGAAGGATGTCCCCGCATAGCCGCTCACCGACAGCCGCAAGTCAGACTGCGCAGCGGAGACGCGGGCGTCCCGCCCGCGGTCTTTGCGGCGGGGACTGTCGCCGCCGTAGAGCGGATAGAAATCCAGTCTCGCCAAGCCTGCGTAGCAGTTGGCTAACTTGAACTCGTACGCCGATGCCGAACCGCCTTGTATCCAGTTCTGCTTGCTGAACAGCGTACTCTCCAATCCGGGCAGGAACTGCGCCGTGTAGCCGAACCACTTGTAGCGCCCGTGGAACTGCACGCCTATGTCGTGCCATGTGCAGGGCAGGATGGTGTTGTCGCCTTCGGGACGGTACACGCCGAAGAACTGGTTGGGCTCGTGGTGTGCATTCGTACCGCCCAACGGCACGATAATCATACCCATACGCAGGTTGGCGTAGGGGTTGAACGACTTTTGTATCCAGAACTGCTCCAGCGCCACTTCGCCGCCGCGCTCCACCTCGGTCTCGTACTCGCCGCCTTCTTCTTCCTCTATCTCCACCGCCACTTCCGTGCCGCCGTGCTCGAACTCAATCTCGCTCCCCATGCTCCAACCCTTGCCGAAGTCATAGCCTAAGTAAATGACCACATGGGGAAGGTCAAACTCCCCATATTGGTCATTCGCGTAGTTCTCCGGCGAGGTGTAGCGCAGGTAGTTGTTCGAGTAGAAGCAGCGTTTCATGGTTGCCTCGCCATACCCTCCAACGGCGAGCCTCCCCTTTTTTGGGGATGGCTCCGGCACCTCGGCTTGCACGGTAACCGTGCGCTTCCGCGCCTGCTTGCCGCCCGCCTCGCGGGAGGTGCGGTCGGAAGATTCGTCACTGTCTGCCGCAAGAAGCACCACGGAAGAAATCTCCGCATTAGAGGACATTTCCGCGCCGGATAGCGAATCGGCGGGCAATGTGTCTCCCGTATTGTTTTCTGATGTTTTTATGGTGCGGTCGGGCGACTGCGCCCCCTCGATAACCACCGTTGCACTGCTATCAGCAGGCGCAAGCACCCGGGTGCTTGCGCCTGTGATGCCGTCCACCGTCTGCGCGGCTGCCGTTCCTGCCGCCAGCCAACAGACGCAATAAAGAAGGACTTTTTTCATACAATAAACTAACTTTACAAAAACAGTGCAAAATTACTGCTTTTCCTCCACACCCGCAATCCCTAAAAATAGCCAAACTTTCCCGCCCTCCAATACCTAAAAATGGGGATAGCCCGTTCCTCCTGCCCGTGCAGGAAGGAGCGGGACTCGGTAAAAAAGATTTGCACAAATCAAATCTTTTTCGTACCTTTGCGGGCGGTAAATGCAACCTTTCCGCCGCAACACCGTAAACAACGAACATAACGAACCATGAAAACACGCATTCCTCTCCTGTTGCTTGTCTGCGCCTGCTGCTCCCTGCGGGCGATGGCAGATGTGCCTTCCTCCGCCGACACTTTCGACTGGCGGCGGGCAAATGTCTATTTCGTCATAACCGACCGTTTCTGCAACGGCGACCCGACCAACGACCGACAGTACGGCCGCCAAAACGACTACGGCTCGGAGCGGCTGAATGCCGCCACCTTCCACGGGGGCGACATAACGGGTCTGCTGCAAAAAGCGCAGGAGGGCTATTTCCAAGCCCTGGGCGTGGATGTGCTGTGGATGACCGATGTGTATGAGCAGATACACGGCTGGATGTCGGGCAGCGGCGATATCAACGACTTCCCCCACTACGGTTACCACGGCTATTATCCGCTGGACTACACCCAGATGGACAAGAACTACGGCACCATTGCCGAACTGCACGCGCTCATCGACTGTCTGCACGCACAGGGCATACGCGTCATGCTCGGCGCCAACCTCAACGACCCCGGCTATCCCACGCTGCTCGATGCGTACCAATACGGCTTCGCCGAGGGACGGGCGGATGCCGCCCACGACCCGCAGTGGCGCTACAGCGAGTGGGCGGCGGGTATGGCAACATGGAGCCGATGGTGGACGCGCGACTGGCTCCGCATGAGCGACGAGGGATGGGACGAGAGCGACCCGCTCACCTGCACACTCTTCGGCCTGCCCGACTTCAAGACCGAGAAGACCGACCCCGTGAGGATACCCGTCTTCCTCAAAAAGAAATGGAAAGCGGAGAAACACGCCAACGACCCGTGGGTGAACCCCTGCTCCGTGCCCCTGCGCCAAGACCATGCGTGGGCGCCTGCCGACTATGTGATAGCGTGGATAGCCGCGTGGGTGGAGGAGTTCGGTATCGACGGCTTCCGCTGCGACATAGTGGACTATGTGCACACCTTCCGTTGGAAACAACTGACCGATGCCTGCAACGCCGCCCTCAACCGCTGGCGTCAGGCGCACCCCGAAGACCCCGCCGCAGGGTGGACAGACCCCATCTACCTCACGGGCGACATGGACTTCGCCGACATTCGCTACCTGCCCCGCTATGCCGAGGCGGGCTTCGGCAGCATGGTCAATTTCTACTTCCCCAAGCACGGCGATATGGACCAAATAACCTATGTGTGGCAAGCCTACGCCGACAGCCTGCACGCGCATGCCGACTGGGGACCGTTCTCCTACCTCAACAACTCCTACCACCGCGAGTTGGACACGCTCCGGCGCTACGAGTGCGCCACGAGTCTCATGCTTGCACCGGGTACCATACAGATGTTCTACGGCGACGAGACGGCGCGCGGGCTGAGCGACGCCCGCTACAATGTGGATAGCGACCAGGCTTTCCGTTCCGACATGAACTGGCAGACCGTGGACACCGCTTTGCTCGCCCACTACCGGCGCCTCGGCACCATTCGCAGGGCGCACCCCGCCATAGGCGGCGGCAGGCAGACCACGCTCGACCCGCATACCTGCGCCCGCGTGCTGGACGGCGACACGGTGGTCATAAGCGTGGCGTCCGTACCCGACCGACCCATACCCGTGGCACCTTTCTTCCGCGACGGCGACACGCTGACCGACTGCTACTCAGGGCAGCACGCAACGGTGCGGAACGGCACCGTCCGCCTGCCCGAATACCCCTGCGGCGTGGCGATACTTGTAATTAAGCAATAAGTAAAGTTAATATGCCAACGAAAAAATAGTTAGTAGAGCAATCCGAACGCCCATAGCGGTACAATGTTGGCGTGCCCTATCTCAATTTCATCGCGCACGACAATACCATGCTCCACGCCCTCCAATTGGCGTTGTCCTTTCTTCTTTCCTCCTACCTCAAAGGTGTACTCTCCAATGGTGAAATCCGCTTCGCGGCTTGCTCGCACGGGCAGCAATACCCGTGTCTGGTTGTAGAAGAAGGTCTCCCGCAGATTACCCAAGTCGGGGGTACCATTCGACAAAATGGTCATTAGGTTCGGATTGTCTATATATACCTTCTCTATCTTGCCGAGTCCTCGAAGTCCTTTCGTATCGTCCCTGAGCAATCCTATCAGTCCCGCACGCTCCATATAAACCAAATAATCCGGCAAGTTATTCTTGCTCACCCCCACTTCTTGTGCAAGGCTTTCAAGGTTGGGCTTATAAGGGGCTGAGGCCGAGAGAATGCCTAACATCTGTTTTAGTTTGCGCGCCGTGGAAACCTTCATATCCGCATATTGCGGAATATCCACCTCCATTGTCTGTCCTACTACCTGTTCCATGCGCAGTTGGAAAAGCGGTTCTTGCGCAAAAGGATAATAACCGCAAGCCAAATACCGTCGGAATGCGGGCAAGGGGTGGGGCATAAGGTTGAGCGGCAACTCGTTGTGTAGCACTTGCTCCAACGACAAGCAAGGCAACTGCACCCCATGTACCAACGCTGCATATTCGCGAAAAGACATCCCCTGCAGATGATACATCACCGCCCTTCGGCTCAAGTCGGTCTCACCACGCTGTATATCCAGCACCGAAGAGCCTGTGAAAACAATATGCAACTCAGGATAGCGGTCGTAAATCTCTTTGAGCGCTTGCGACCATTTCGGATACTTGTGTATCTCATCGATATAAAGATGCGTAATACCCTCTTTCACGGCTTCATCGGCAAGATACTGCAGCGAGTGGATGTTGAACCATTGGGTGTCCGCACTCACATACAGGCAAGACTGCTCATTTTGGCGGCTTGCTATATGCTGCAAAATCATGGTGGTCTTGCCCACACCGCGGGGACCGATCAGACCTATTAACCGTGCCTCCCATGCTATTTGATGGTACAAATACCGTTGCAGTCTGTCAGGCACCAAGCGAAGCAACTGCGCTTGATTTTCAAATAAACTATTGTCTAACATTTTACGGGTTGAGAGTTTGGAGTTGAATGTTGGGAGTTTTATTTTCCCTCATTGAGGGAATTTCTGCGCAAAGGTACTGTTTTTTTAGGATAAATCCAAATTTTTATGGATTTTTATTGAGATAAAATCCAAAAAACACCATTATTCTGCGTGTTTTTATGCTATTTTTCCCTCATTAAGGGATGATTCCATGCAAATATATCCCCCATTGAGGGATTATAGATACTGAAAGAACCTAAAAACCGAAACTGCAAGAGAGTATGCTCTTGATGGTTCGTGCATAGAATCGGTAATAGATTTTGGTAATTCAACTATTTTGTGTATCTTTGCAGGCGAAATGTAGTTTTTCCGCCTCCCTGTGCGTCTAACAGGGAAAAACATTTCATTTGGATGAAGTCGCAAGACAGGAATAACGGTTTGGAAAGTGCTTTCGAGCAGTTTGTGCGGAAGCATAAGAGCAGTATCTACAGCGTGTGCTACCTCTTCTCGAACAACCCCGACGAGGTGGCTGACCTGTTCCAAGAGATACTGATTAACCTGTGGAAAGGGTTTCCCAAGTTTCGTAACGAGTGTCAGCCCGACACGTGGATTTACCGCGTGAGCATGAACACCTGTATCTCCGCCGACCGCAAGAAGAAGCGGCAGGCGCAGCAGGTGGAACTGTCCATTGACAGCCGGCTGTTCGACCGGCAGGACACCGAGAGCCGGCAGGTGAAGTTGCTCTACGACCGTATCCATAGGCTCAATCTGCTCGACAGAGCCATTGTCCTGCTATGGCTGGAGAACCTGCCCTATGAGGAGATAGGGCAGATAGTGGGAATGTCTGCCAAGAATATCTCCGTGAGATTAGTGCGTATTCGTGAACAACTTAAAAAAGCCTGAGACTATGGATACTTTATTAGAGATGAAAGAGCAACTGCAAGTGCTCAAAGCCAAACTGGACGAACAAGAGATTGTAAACGACCGACTGCTGCGGCATGTTACGCAACAACGCATGCGGCGTATCAACCGCAATGTGTGGCAACAAGGCTTCTGCTGCCTGTTCGTGCTGACATTCGGCAACTATGTGTTCCGCGCTTCCCTCCACTGCTCGTGGTACTTCGTGGCGGGAACAACCCTGTTCATGCTGCTGTGCTTCCTTGCCACGCTGCTGCCGCACCGCTGGGTGAACGAGGAGGATATCAACACGGGCGACCTGCTGACCGTGGCGAAGCAGGTGCGGAGGCTGCGCAAGTGGTACAAAGACTGGTACTATGTGGGCATTCCGCTGGTAGTGCTGTGGCTGATGTGGTTCGGCGTGGAGTTGTACTTCGCTTTCGACAACGACTTGACCATGCTGGTCGGCACGATGGTAGGCGCCCTCGTGGGCGGCACGATAGGCGGCGTGGTGGGACAGCGTATGAACAAACGCCTTATCCGCGAGATGGACGACCTGATAGCCGGGATAGAGAAGGAGGAATTTCCTGATTCATAATCGCCATGCGCTTCTTGTTTGGATACCGGCTCCTCGCAGCAGGCATACTGATGAGTATGCTTGCTGTCGGCAGTGTGTACGGCACCCGACGACCCACTGCCCCGCAAGAAGCCGATGAAAAAGCCGACAGCACCACCGTGGATGTCCCCCTCTTCTTCGGCGAACAAAAAGGTTGGCAGGTGATGTGGTGGAATGTGGAAAACCTTTTCCGTCCCGACACGGACAGCCTGAATCCCGACCGCGAGTTCACGCCCGACGGCATGCGCCGTTGGACGCATGGCCGATACCGAACCAAAGTGGCACAGATAGCGCAGGTGGCGGCGAACGCGGGCGGATGGCAAGGGATGGATGTGATAGGGCTCTGCGAAGTGGAGGACAGCGCGTGCGTGGCGGATATCTGCCGCGCGCTGGGCAAGGACTATCGGGCGGTACACTACGAGAGCCCCGACCCGCGCGGCATGGATGTGGCGTTGGTCTATCGCACCACCTGCACCCTGCTCGGCAGCCAACCCGTCCCCATCAGCCTGTCCGACGGCAAGCGGACGCGCGATGTGCTCTATGCCCGACTGGTCATGCCTCTGTGCGACACGGTGGATTTCCTGCTCTGCCACCTGCCTTCCATGCGAGGCGGCTATGGCACCGCCGCACTCCGCCGCGCAGAGGTGCAGACCACGATACAACAAACCATTGACTCCTTGTTGCAGACCGACACCGCACGACAAATCATTCTCATGGGCGATATGAACGACGACCCGCACGACAACCTGCGCGGCATGCACAATCGGATGTGCAACATGCAGACAAAGCGCCGCGAACCAATCAAGGAGGGGCGGTCTTCGGGTCGCACCATATTGACGGATATGCAAGCCAAGAGCGATAAACATATCCGCGGCACCTACAAGCACCGCGGCGTGTGGACATACCTTGACCAGTGCTACCTCTCCGAAAGCCTCCACAACCGACAGACCGAAGTCCGTGTCTATGCCCCCGACTACCTGTTGGAAGAAGACAATCGCTACCTCGGCGTCCGCCCCAAGCGCACCTACATAGGTATGCGCTACCACGGCGGCTATTCCGACCACCTGCCCGTCGTGCTGCGCATGGAGTAAGGCAAAAATGGTGCACCGTGAGATTCTATCCGCGCTGCAATGATATTCGCAATTAACGATATAGGCGCGATACATTCAGCAATCAAAGACTAATTTAAGGTAATCTCGAAATAAGATTTTATGTTTGATTTTCTTTTGATTTCTGAGCGTAGCGAAACAAAAAGTCTGTCCCTCAACTATTTTTAGCAAAGATTTTGATTGGATTCTTGATTGGATTTCCAACTTTCTCAAACAAATAATGTTGTCGGAATATATATCGAACTCACATTAATTACTTTCACAAAAAGTCCTATCTCAATGGAACAAAACACTTAGAACAGCTTGTTCAGTTCAAACACATCTGTTCTTTCACCTGTGCACAATGTACCATGTGTTGAGCAAGGGATTCAAAGAAACGATAATCGCGCAAATTCTTCCTCAGAGATTGTGTGCTACGCTGGGCGGAAGATGTTGTATAGAACTATGTTAATTACAACGTCTTCTCCTGCTCTTCCAGCAGGCGCAGTTGGGCGCGGGTGCGGACGAGGTTGTGGTCGGGATATTGTATCTTGTAGTAGGTGTCGCCGTTGAGATAGTCGGTATAGAAACGCACCGCCTGCATATAACTCATCAACTTGCAGCCGTAGGGCAACAGGTCGCGCTCCGTCTCCGTGAGGAAAGTGGCTTCCTTCAAGTAGCCCTCCTTATAGGCGTTGTATATCGCCATGTCCACATGGATACGGCTCAGGTTTTTGTCGTCCTCATCGCCCGTGTTGGCGGCAGTACGCATGAAATCACCGAAGTCGCTCAGCACATAGCCGGGCATAACGGTATCCAAGTCCACGATACACATGGGGTTTCCCTGCTCGTCAAAGAGCATGTTGTTCACTTTTGTGTCGCAGTGGTTGATACGCTTGGGCAGTTTGCCCTCGGCATGCAGCCGTTCCGCAAGACACATATCCTCTGCCCGCCGTTCGATAGCCGCGAGAATGTCGCGGGTCTGCTCCAACCTTTCGCCGCCATGTGCCGCTGCCTCACGCAACTGCTGCAAGCGGAAAGGCATGTTATGGAAGTTGGGAATCGACTCGACCAACTGAGTGGAAGGCAAGTCCGACAACTGATTCTGGAAGCGCCCGAACGCCACGCCGGCGAGATAAGCCGACTCCGGCGTTACGCGCTCTTGCGACTGTGTGTTCTCTATCAGCACGTACACGCGCCAATACTCACCTTCAGGGGTCTCATAATAGAGTTTGCCAGCCCTGGTCGGCACCAGCCTCAGCACCTTGCGCTCCACGTCCTGTTCGCCTGTCTCCAGCAATTTGGCACGAATGTGGCTTGTTACGCGGTGGATATTCTGCTGCAAACCTTCCACATCGCGGAAGATATGGTGGTTGATACGCTGCAGGAAATAGGACGGTTCGCCCTCGTGCAGGGCACGCACCGTGTAACTGTCGTTGATGATACCTATCTTCAGCGGCTGCGGATCGCCTACCTGATTGGGAATGGCAAATTGATTGATGATGTGGTTCATAGACTTTGTGTTGGGGTGTCCGGGCAATCGGAGTATGCAGGGGTGTCAGAATACTCCGATTGCTCGGATTTTCTATATCAGCAGTTAAGCAAACGGGATGTGGTATTGTACGAACGCCTCGATGGCCTCATAGTTCGCCAAACCGAGAGCGGCATAGAGTTCCGCCGTAGCGTGGTTGCGGTCTTCCGCACGCTGCCAGAACAGACGCTCGTCATCGCCCATGAACGGCGCGGACTCCATCTGCGACTGGTGCTTGAGAATCGTGTTCCGCTTGAAGCGCAACTCCTCCGGAGACATCGGCACCGCCATCTCGATATAGTCCATTTCCCATTCCATCCACGCGCCGCGGTACATCCATACGCGGCAATCTTTGAGCCAAGCCTCCGTGTCCTTCAGTTCGTCGATAGCCGCCAGCACGGCATCCAAGCATACCTTGTGCGTACCGTGGGGATCTGCCAAGTCGCCCGCCACGAATATCTCCTGCGGCTTCAACTCTTGCAACAACGCTTTCACGATGTCGGCGTCTTTTTGGCTCAGGTTGCCTTTCTTGATGGTACCGGTCTCGTAGAAAGGCAGGTTGAGGAAGTGGATATGGTCGGTGGGCAGACCCATGTGGCGGCAGGCCGCCGTCGCCTCGCCGCGGCGTATGAGGGCTTTCAGGTCGAGGATGTCGCGCGTGTCCTGGTCGCCCGTCTTCTCCGAGAGCAGGAAATTGACATACTCCCGGTACTTCTGTTCTATCGTGTCGTCTGCCATGGGGTGCAGTTTCTGGAAGCCGCGGATGAAGTCCATGAAACGTACCACCTCGTCGTCGCAAACGGCGATGCAGCCGCTGGTCTCGTAGGCCACATGCACGTTGTGCCCCTGCTTAATCAGGCGGGCAAACGTGCCGCCCATCGAGATAACGTCGTCGTCGGGGTGGGGCGAGAAGATAAGCACGTCTTTCGGGAACGGCGTGGCACGTTCGGGACGGTCGGTGTCGTCGGCGTTGGGCTTGCCGCCTGGCCAGCCTGTGATGGTGTGCTGCAAGTCATTGAATATCTTGATGTTGCAGTTGTATGCCGAGCCGTGGATGGTGATTAACTCGCTCAATCCGTAGTCGTTGTAGTCGCGGTTGGTCAGTTTCAGAATGGGTTTGCCGGTCTGCTGACAGAGCCAGACGATGGCGCGGCGCGTCAGTTGGTTGTCCCACTCGCAGGAGGTTACCAGCCACGGATGGTG
>JBJEJX010000024.1:0-50288 GCA_051878345.1 Paludibacteraceae bacterium
TGTTGATTTTGTAGCCTTTATAGTCTATCGACACGTTCTTCGCCAAGATGGTGATACCTCGTTCGCGCTCAAGGTCGTTGTTGTCCAAAATCAACTCGCCTTTCTGCTCGTTCTCACGAAACAGATGAGCCGTGTACAGCATCTTGTCCACGAGTGTGGTCTTCCCGTGGTCTACGTGCGCGATAATCGCTATGTTCCTGATCTTTTGCATTGTATATTGTTTAGCGTTGAGAGTTCTGTGGTTGAAGTTAATGAATCTCGGTTCCCGATTCTTGGTTCCCGATTCTTGGCTTTTGGTTCTTGGTTTGTTGCTCTTGGTTCTCCCATAGCAAAAAAGCGGACAAAGTTACGACTTTTTTTTGACATATGCAAGAAAAAACGCAAAAAACGAAAAAATAGTTTCCTGGGATGAGTTGTACTTGTTCTCCATACCGAACATGTGGAATGGCGAAGGAATCATTTTTACTATCTTTTACTGTTCCAATATGGGATTGGTGATGAAGATGCAGAAGAAGGGGAAGATGCCTGGATACGATAGCCCATAACACGTCGCTGCATTCTGGCCAAGGGGGCACTATCAGTGGGCTTTTCACGCACACGGCATTACGAAGAGCATGTCAAGGAATGGCAACTGTTTGGATAACGCGGTCACGGAGAATTTTTTCGGAGTGCAGAAGAATGAATTGTACTATATGAATTATTTTGAGGACGAAGAAACCTTCCTGAAAGATATAGCGGAATACATCAGAACAGCATATCATATTGCGTCTAATTAACGTGAGTTCGATATAACCATAAAAGAATAAGCGGTTGATAACCAATAAAATAAATATGAAATAATATAATAAAAATACTTGCATATGTGTGAAATTTTTAGTAACTTTGTAGTTGAAAAGACAACAAGTCACACTAAAAACTCCAAACACTATGCAAGTACGAGACGAGTGCAAAGTTACAGAATTTTTTTGTATCCAGAATAATTTTTGTAAAGAATTTTCTAGAATTGAGTCAAAAACTCCATTTAGGATGGAAAAAGTCATCGCAATAAGCCCAATAGACTGAGTGATGTCGAGGTAATCCTGATAATGATTATGTTCCATATGGGTGGTTACAAATGTCTTAAGCACTATTACGTCAACTATATCTGCGTTCATTGCCGCCATTTGTTTCCGCAAGTAGCATCTTACAACCGATTTGTGGGATAGGAAAGAGATGTCATGTTGGAGATGGCTATGTTTGTCAAGTTATGTTTGCTCGCCGAATGTACGGGTATCTCTTTTGTGGATTCCACTCCTTTGCGGGTGTATAAGAACCAACGGATTCTTACCCACAAGACTTTTGCTGGGATAGCGGCAAGAGATAAATGCTCAATGGGATGGTTTTATAGATTTAAGTTGCACCTGATTATCAACGATAAAGGTGAGATTATCAACTTTGCCCTCACGCCGGGGGATGTGGATGACAGACAGCTATTGTGCAATCCTACCTTTGTTGAGAAAATAACCGACAAGCTATGTGGTGATAATGGCTATATCAGTCAGTCGTTGTTTGAGAACTTGTTTATGGGAGGCATCCAACTGATAATCAAATTAAAAAAAACATGAAGAATATGTTGATGAGTCAGGCGGATAAAGTTATCTTGAGATATTGGGTTTTGATAGAGTCCGTCAATGACAAATTGAAAAATATGGCGCAGGTGGAACACTCACGCCATAGATCAATTGCTAATTTTCTATGCAACACATTTGCTGCATTGGCTGCTTATTCGTATTTCCCGAAGAAACCATCTCTAAATTATAGAGTTTGAACAAACAAATCAACTTTGTTTCTTCTAAAATTATATCGAACTCACGTTAATAATAGTACATTTTGTGGGCAGGTTTGCCTTGCTATCGACCTGCGATAGACCCGCGACCGACCCGCGACAAACACCCGAAAAGGTCGCGGCGGGAGAAATCTTAAAAATCGTACTGTTTTGGGGACTGAGCAAGCGGTGGCGGAATAGCGTGCCGTAGAGGGAAAGAGTGTGAACGCGTGAACAGCAGTTTTTATAAACTCACCCGCGCAAATGAAAGCCTGCCTAACGATGAGGTTAGGCAGGCTTTTCTATTTGCAATTAGCGATTTGTTCTATTGCAACTCTCAATTGCTTACTTCTCCCAGTTGGTGGAGAGCATGCGCTGATACGAGCGGTAGCGCCATTGTGCGTTCTCTTGGGCGGCAGCGAAGAGTTCGGCAGCCTCATTGGGGTACTGCTTCATCACGCTGGCGAAGCGCACCTCACCCTTGAGGTAGTCTTGGAACTTATCCCACTGCGGCTCTTTGGAGTCGAGCGAGAACGGGTTCTTGCCCTCTGCCTCCAAAGCAGGATTGTAACGCCACAAGTGCCAGTAGCCGCATTCCACTGCCTTTGCCTCCTCGGCTTGGCTCTTGCCCATACCGGCTTTCAGACCGTGGTTGATACACGGAGCGTAAGCAATCACGAGCGACGGTCCGGGATAAGCCTCTGCCTCGCGGATAGCCTTCAAGGTCTGTGCCTGGTCGGCACCCATTGCGATTTGGGCTACATAAACATAACCATAAGTGGTGGCAATCATACCGAGGTCTTTCTTGCGCACGCGCTTACCCATAGCGGCGAACTTCGCGATAGCGCCGAGCGGGGTCGATTTGGATGCCTGACCACCGGTGTTGGAGTACACCTCGGTATCGAGCACGAGGATGTTCACATCTTCGCCCGATGCAATCACGTGGTCGAGACCTCCGTAACCGATATCGTAGGAAGCACCGTCGCCACCTACAATCCACTGGCTGCGTTTCACGATATGGTCTTTGTACTTGAGAATCTCTTGGCAGGTGTCGCATCCGCAAGCCTCGCAAGCAGCCACCATCGGCTCATAGAGACGGTTGGTAACCTCTGCGCTCTGCGGGTTGGCGAGCCACTCGGTGAACATTGCTTTCAGTTCCTCGGTGCAGCACGAGCACTCCAAGCCTTGCTTCATGAGGTTAGCGAGACGCTCGCGAATCTTGCGGTGTGCAATCTGCATACCGAGACCGTACTCGCAGAAGTCCTCGAAGAGGGAGTTGGACCAAGCAGGACCGTGTCCCTTCTCGTTGGTAGTATAAGGTGTGGAAGGTACGGAGCCGGAGTAGATAGAGGTACAGCCGGTAGCGTTAGCCACTATCTCGCGGTCGCCGAAGAGTTGGCTGATGAGTTTCAGATACGGAGTCTCACCGCAGCCGGAGCATGCGCCGGAGAACTCAAACAGCGGCGTAGCAAACTGCGAGTTCTTCACGTTGGACTGGATATCCACGAGCGATTGTTTGCTCTTCACGTTCTCTACGCAGTAGTTCCAGTTGGCAGCCTCTGCCTCCTGTCCCTCCAGCGGCACCATAGCGAGCGCCTTGCCGAGTTTCGGGTTGCCCGGGCAAACATCCACGCAGTTACCGCAACCGAGGCAGTCCATCACGCCCACTTGCATACGGAAGTGCATACCCTTGAGCGCAGCCGGTGCCTTCATCTCGCGCGTAACGCCGTTGATACCCTTCACTTCCTCGTCGTCCATCACGAACGGACGGAGGCAAGCGTGAGGACAAACATACGCACACTTGTTACACTCGATACAGTTGTCCGCATTCCATACGGGCACGAATGCCGAAACACCGCGCTTCTCGTACTTCGCCGTACCAGCAGGCCATGTACCGTCCTCGATACCCTTGAAAGCGCTCACGGGCAGCAGGTCGCCGTCCTGACCGTTGATAGGACGTACCACGTTGGTTACAAACTCGGGCTCGTTGCCGAAATCGGGTTTTGCATCTGCGCCGAGGTTGCTCCATGCGGGGTCAACAGCCAGTTGCTTGTACTCGCCTCCGCGGTCAACGGCTGCGTAGTTCTTGTTCACCACGTCCTCACCCTTCTTGCCGTAGGACTTCACGATGAAGTGCTTCATCTCTTCAACGGCTTTCTCTACGGGGATGACCTCCGTGATACGGAAGAATGCAGACTGGAGGATGGTGTTGGTGCGGTTGCCCAAGCCGATCTCCTGCGCAATCTTGGTAGCGTTGATATAGTAAACCTTGATGTCGTTGTCCGCAAAGTACTTTTTCACCTTGTTGGGCAGGTTCTTTGCCAACTCCTCGCCTTCCCAAATGGTGTTCAAGAGGAAGGTGCCGCCCTTCTGCAAGCCGCGGGTTACATCGTACATGTGCAGATAAGCCTGTACGTGGCAAGCCACGAAGTTCGGGGTGGTAACGAGGTAAGTGGAGTGGATGGGCTCATCGCCGAAACGGAGGTGCGAGCAGGTGAAGCCGCCCGACTTCTTTGAGTCGTAAGAGAAATAAGCCTGGCAATACTTGTCGGTGGTGTCGCCGATAATCTTCACGGAGTTCTTGTTAGCACCTACGGTACCGTCTGCGCCCAAGCCGTAGAATTTCGCTTGGAACATACCCTTGCCACCCATGGCAATCTCCTCGCCTACGGGCAGAGAGGTGAAGGTAACATCGTCGTTGATACCTACGGTGAAGTGGTTCTTCGGGCAGGGGAGTGCAAGGTTCTCAAAGACAGCCAGCATCTGTGCGGGCGTAGTGTCGTTGGAGCCCAAGCCGTAGCGGCCGCCCACTACGAGGATGTCGCTCAAGCCGAGTTCGTCCAATGCGTCTTTCACGTCGAGATACAGCGGTTCGCCATTAGCGCCCGGCTCTTTCGTGCGGTCGAGCACGCAGATACGCTTCACGCTTGCGGGCAGCGCCTCTTTCAGGTACTTGAGCGAGAAAGGACGGTAGAGGTGTACATTGATCATACCCAACTTGTTGTTGCCCTTGGCAGCCTCATAGTCGATTACCTCGCGGATAGCCTCGCACGCGGAGCCCATGCAGATGATGATATTCTCTGCGTCGGCAGCACCGTAGTAGTTGAACGGGCGATACTTGCGGCCGGTGATTTCGGAAATCTTGTCCATGTAGTCGCTTACGATGTCAGCCACGCCGTCGTAGTAGGGGTTGCAACTCTCGCGGTGTGCGAAGAATACATCGGGGTTCTCTGCCATACCGCGCATCACGGGACGCATAGGCGACAGAGCGCGCTCGCGGAACTCCTGCAATGCCTGCATGTCCACCAGCGGACGCAGGTCTTCCATATCCACTACCTCCACTTTCTGATACTCGTGGCTGGTACGGAAACCGTCGAAGAAGTTCAGGAAAGGCACGCGGCTCTTGATGGTAGCCAAGTGAGCCACACCCGACAAGTCCATCACCTCTTGCACGCTGCCCTCAGCCAACATAGCGAAACCGGTCTGACGGCATGCCATCACGTCTTGGTGGTCGCCGAAGATACAGAGCACATGGCTTGCCAGGGTACGAGCCGATACATGGAACACGGTCGGAATCAACTCACCCGCAATCTTGTACATGTTGGGAATCATGAGCAAGAGACCCTGCGAAGCGGTGAAAGTGGTAGTGAGTGCACCTGCGTTCAGCGCACCATGAACAGCACCTGCGGCACCGCCTTCCGACTGCATCTCTTGTACCATGACTGTCTCGCCGAACATGTTCTTACGACCTGCGGCTGCCCACTCGTCCACGTTCTCTGCCATGGGCGATGACGGAGTGATAGGATAGATGGCTGCTACCTCGGTAAACATATACGCAATATGCGCAGCAGCAGCATTACCATCACATGTCATAAACTTTTTCTCTTTCATGTGTGTGATTATAATTTATAAAGTTAATTTATGTTGATTTTTGTTGTTTGGAGTATTCGAAATTATCTGAATAATCGGGAAATGCGCCCTCTTAATTCTTAATTCGTAACTTAGTACAGCAACCCCATCATCCACAAGGGTATGAAATTACCCTTGCCTGTCTCTATCTCGCCTACGGCGCAGGGGCGGATGCTGTCGCGGACAGGCAGTATACCCTTTACGTCGAAATAGTATTTCCCGTCCACTACGAACATGGCGTTTCGCTCGGTGGCATTCACCTTGTGGCTGCCGTGGAGGCTGCAATAGAAATAGGTCTCGCATATCGACTGCCAGTCCGGGTCGCGCGTAACATCCATGAACGCTACATTCGGATTCTGCATATACACCTTCGTAGGCTTCATCGGGAATGACTTGTCCTCCATATATAGGAGATTGAGCAGACGTGCGTCTTTCAAGTACTTGATATAGTTCATCGTCGTGGCTCGCGACAGTCCTATCTCCTCGCTTATGTTGCTGATATTCAGTGCACACGGTGTTTCCCGAAGCATGATATAGAGCAGGCGGCGCAACTTGGGCAGGCATGCCACGTCTATTTGCTTTATCATCAGCACATCCACCTCCAGCATCATGTTCATCGTCTTCAGCAGGTCTGCCTCGAAGTTCTTCGCCTCTAAATAAGAGGGGAAATAGCCGTGGCGCAGATACTCCTTGAAATACTCCATCGGATGCACTTTCTCGCATATATCCAGCGCAATAGAGGCATGGCTCTTCACCAACTCGTCCAACGTGTATGCCCGCAGTTTGAGCCCCGTCTGCAAGTTCAGATACTCGCGGAACGAGAACCCGCGCAGGTTGTACATTTTCACGATGGTGGCGATGTCGCGGTTATCTTCTATCAGTCGCATCACGGGCGAGGCGGAGAAGACGATATGGAGCGTTTTGTACTTGTCAT
The DNA here is from genome assembly GCA_051878345.1 of Paludibacteraceae bacterium. Lineage (GTDB taxonomy): Bacteria > Bacteroidota > Bacteroidia > Bacteroidales > Paludibacteraceae > Colicola. The sequence goes on from JBJEJX010000024.1 coordinate 6,648, forward strand.
AGCACTTGCGCAACTCTTTCGACCAGTTGGGATACTTGAACATCTGGTCTATGAGCAGGGTGTGCCCCCCTGCCTTTACGAACGCGCCGGCGAACTCCACCAGAGAGTGCTCCGTGAAATAGAAATTGTTGAGATTGACATACAAACAAGGACGGTGGGGCGCCACCGGTTTCCGACGACGGGCAGACGACTCCTTCTGCATCTGCAACTCCCTGTCTTTCGCTTCAATCTCCTTTGCACGAGCCAACAGGAAGTCCGTCTTTCCCACGCCACGACCGCCTTTGATGGCTATCAAACGGGCACTCCAATCTATCTCATCCATCAGCAACCGACGGATGGGAGCATCATTGTGCGCCACTAAATAATCGTGTACTCGGAAAAAAGCGTCTAACATAGTATCGTGGTCAGATTCATCCATGAAATCCCTAAATTCGGCTGCAAAGTTACGACTTTTTTTTCAAATTTGCAATATCCACTTTGCATTTTTCGCAAAAAAAAGTGTTCCTTGACCAATTTTTCTCCATTTCTCCCCAATTCTTCCACGCGCCAAAAAAAGAGACAATCTGACTTTTGCCAGACTGTCTCTCGCGAAACCCACGGGGGAGGATTACTTGCTGATAGCGCCGCTCGGGCAAACATCAGCACAAGTGCCACACTCGGTGCACAATTCAGGGTTAATCGAATAGTGTTCGCCCTCAGAAATAGCGCCCATCGGGCATTCGTCAATGCAAGTACCGCAAGCGATACATTCGTCGGAAATTACGTAAGCCATAGTCGTTTTGTTTTTATAGTTAGTTTTTGTTGTTTCTAAAAACTCGCTGCAAAGATACAACTTTTTTTTTAATATACCAAGTAATAGGGATGCTTTTTTCGTTTTTGTGTGCTTTTTCGTTATTTTTTTGCACCCTTGAGTGCTGCCAATAGCCTTTCGTTGGGAGTGGTAGCCGCTTCGGAAACCAGACCTCGCCGCTTGGCGTAGGTCGTCCAGTCTTTGGCTCCATGCTCATCAGAGAGCGGCAAACCCCGTTGCAAAAAATGGCAATAGGCTATCGCCAAAGCATCGGTGGCATCCAATTTCTTGGGCATGTCTGCCGGGGGAATATGCAAGAAACGTTGCAGCATATCCGCCACCTGCTCTTTGCTTGCATGCCCGTTTCCGGTAATCGCCATTTTTATCTTCATCGGAGAGTACTCATACACGGGCAAGTCTTTGCTCAACGCCGCTGCTATCGCCACGCCCTGCGCGTGCACTATCTTAATCATCGTCTGCGGATTCTTGTCCACAAACTGTGTCTCAATGGCTAATAGTGTCGGCTGCTGCCGCGCTATCAAATCCTGCAAAAAGAAGAACTCTTTTTGCAGACGTGCATACTGTCCGTCCAACTTATGCACATCCAATACCCCGAACTCCACCAGAGATGCCTGTTTCCTTTCTACATCCAACAAGGCATATCCCATATATAGTGTGCCGGGGTCAATGCCCAATATGCGACAGCGCTCATTTACCATCTCGTTCGCGCACGCGCACTCCTCCGCGGATAGTGATGATTGCCAAACCGGCTATCAATACGTAGTTCGACCACGGCTCCACGCCGCAAAGACTCATCACAACCCCTGCGAGCAGGACTAAACAGCCCGCAATCAATAAAATAGTACTCCACTTCATGACAATTCTCCGTTCGCTATTCTAAAATATACACGTCCTCATTCTCCGCGTGCATATAGTAATGTTCGCGCGCGTATTGTTCGAGGCTATCGGTGTTTTGCAGTACCTGCAACTCTTTCTCCGCCCGTTTGATACCTTCGCGATAGCTGTCGCGCTGTTCCTCTAAATGACGGATTTCGCGAGAGCGCTTCACGTAGTTAATCAAACTCTGGTCGCCAAAAAACACCATGATGACCGCAAAAATCACTACGGTTATCACATATTTCCCATATTGCTTTAAGGCCTGAAGCCACTTTTTCTCCATGGCTGCAAAGGTACTGCTTTTTTTGCAATTATGCAAATCCGATGGCGCTTTTTCGCAAAAACAAAAGAAAAATTTGCATATATCGTAATTATTTCGTAACTTTGCAGCCGCTTTATGTCTATGGAAAAGTTAACGCTCATACGCAAACCTATTGAAAAGGAATTTCTCCTATACAGCCAACTCTACGAAACCACTCTTCGTAGCGAGAACCCGCTACTGAACGACGTGCTGACGCATACTGCGCTTCATCGGGGCAAACAGCTCAGACCTTTGCTTACGCTCCTTGCAGCCAAGATATGCAATCCCGTTACCCAAAAGACTTTGCAAACGGCGGTAGCGCTTGAGTTATTGCACACGGCCACTCTGATGCACGATGATGTGGTGGACAACTCGCCCACGCGGCGCGGAGCCCCCTCCGTACCTGCCCGATGGAGCAACAAAGTGGCTGTGCTGGTGGGCGACTATCTGTTGGCAAAAGTCATCGGTATCACGGCTGACATACACCACGGAAGAATCCTTGCTATCATCGCGCAGTTGGGACAGATGCTTTCATCGGGCGAGTTGCTGCAGTTGCATGCGGATGGAACTATGTGGATTACGGAAGAGCAGTATTTCAATATCATAGACCAAAAGACAGCCCAACTCTTTCAAGCCTGCATGGAAGCGGGTGCGGAGTCGGCCGGCTGCACACAGAGGCAACGCACTGCCTTGCGCGAGTTCGGGCGCCTCTTCGGACTTTGTTTCCAAATCAAAGACGACATCTTCGACTACTCGGATTCGGAGGAGATAGGCAAGCCCACCATGAATGATATCCGCGACGGGAAGGTAACGCTGCCGTTGATTGTCTCCCTGCAACGCGCACCGCAACAGGAAGCGGAGCGAGTCCGTATGCTTGCGGAGGCGCTTGCTAACCATGACGAAAAGGTCGATACCGCCAAGGTGGAAGAAGAAATAAAATCCTTCGTCATGCGCTACCAGGGTATTCAGTATGCCTACCAGAAGATGGAGCAACTGCGTGCCCAAGCGGTTGAATTGCTCGCTATTTTCCGAGAACCGGTATATCCGCAGGAGGTGGCAATGCTGCATCCCTCGCCCAAGCAATCGCTTCTCCAACTGCTTAACTACGCCATAAACAGACTTTACTAAAAAAGACTCACCATGAAAGCATTCCGCGCACTCATACTGTTTTTTTCGTTGCTTTGCACTGTTGCGCTGCAAGGCGAGATTCTCGTGCTGCAATCGGGCAAAGAGATACAGGGCACCATCGTATTCCAAAACGAAGAAGTCGTGATTATCAAGACCTCTTCCGGCAACCGTTTCCAATATCCCGCGAGCGATGTAAAGACCATTCGCACCGAGCGGACAAACAGTGGCGATACCGATGATTCACTCAATGCCCAATGCCCTCCCGAACAGGCTGAATCAAGCGAAACTCGAAAGAAAGTATCTGTAGCCGTAGAGTTAGCGGGCGGCGCAGCCTCTTGGTCTCGCGACAATGCTTCCTACGGCAACATGGCGGCTGATTTGCTTATAGGAAGCCATAATTTGTTGAATCGAGGTATCTTCCTCGGAGGGAGCGTAGGCTATACGGGGGCACTCTATTCCACGACCAAAATCATACAGACCACGACTTCTGCCATTACGAAGAAGACGGTGGAAGCCTACAATTTTCTCCCCATTGCTTTCGCCGCACGCATTCCCTTGCTCCAGCAAAAGCATGCCCCGATGATTGGCATGCAGGTGGGCTACGGCGTCGCGCTGAGCAAAGACTACAAAGGCGGGCTCTACGCAGGGCTGAATATCGGCTACTGCTATCGCATATCCGATCGGCAGAGGCTGTATATTGCTGCTGACTGCCGTTTCCAGCAGGCCTTTCTGTCCGTTTCGGAGCAAATCACCGACACGGAAGGAATGACCCACGACTACACCCAGCAAGCAGGACGCTGCGCTATCTGCTATGGTGTTCGTCTCGGTATCTACCTGTAAGTCAATGCTGTGCGGTATGTAAGACCCATACCGGCTTCTGTTTCATAATTCTTGATTCTCATGAAAGAGCGTCGCACACACAAGGTTACTATCTCGCTCAACGACAGCGAGATGCGTGCCTTGCAGCGCTATTGCGACAAATATACGGTGAGAAACCGAAGCAAACTAATACGCGAAACGTTGATGCACAATATCCTCAAACGTTTCGACAGGGATTCCCCGACACTCTTCGACTGATTTTACCGAGCCGGTTCCCCTACTGATTGCGGACAACAACCGTTGCTGTCTTTTTCGCGGGTCTGTCGCGGGTCTGTCGCGGGTCGTTTATGGATTATCGATTGGAGAAGCGGAGGCATTGGCAACTTGAATGCCCTGCAAGATGAGGCGGATGGTTTCTTCTTTGCGGCGGGTGAGGTAGGCTTGTTTCTCTTCCGCGGTAGGTTGGAACAGGTCGTCGTACATCGGTAGAGAGAGGAAAGTGAAGATGGTGAGCGAGGCAATATGCAAAAGCAGGTCTTGGGGGTGTATCGGCACGATACATCCCTTTTCTATTTCCTGCTGCACAAGATTGGCGAAACGCTGGTAGGTGAAGATATATTGCGGATTATGCTGCACTATCTCGATGATGTTTGCACGGCGTGCAGGGTTATGCAAAAGTTCGTTCATTACGAAATACGGCAGGTTGGGACTCTCCATGAGTGTATCGAAATAGAGCGACACACAGTTGCGTATCTGCTGCTCGAAAGGTGCATCGCTCTGCAAAGAGGCATTGATAATCTCCATCGCGCGCCCCGTTTGCTCCATGAAGATGTGGGCAAAGAGTTTCTCTTTGGTGCGGAAATAGTAATGCACGAGGGCTTGGTTGCAACCTGCCATGCGGGCGATGTCCGTGGTGGAGGTCGCCGCAAAGCCGTTTTGGAAAAAGAGTGTTTTCGCCGCTTCGAGGATGCGGCTTTCCATAGAAGTTTGCATGGATCCTGTTTTGGAATTATGGGTTAAGAGCGCCCCGCTGACCGACTATCCGGCAGTGCGAAACGCGTTCCGACAGCATAGCGGTTTGTCTTAGTTTTCGAGGAGGAAATGGAGGCGGTTGTAGATGTTGGCGGCGGAGGTGCCCGCATCGAAGTCGAGGAAGAGGAGCGAGAGGCGCGGATAGGTATGCTTGATTCGTTTCTCTATTCCTTTGGAGATGATGTGGTTGGCGATACAGCCGAAGGGTTGCACCGACACCACTTTCTCTACGCCCGACTCTGCCAGTGCACAAATCTCCCCGGGCAGGAACCAGCCCTCACCGAAGTCCGCCGCGGGGTGGATAACCTGCTCGGAGAGGCGGCTGATGGTGAAGATATCGTCAAAACAGCGGTAGAAGGGATAATCCATGCAGAGCGCGTCGTACTGTTTTGCCACCCGCTGCAAGAGGCTGTGCCCCAGCGACATCACCCACAGCGGCGTGTGCATGGACTTGATATGGTGTTTGCGGTTGATATGTGCGTTGGGGAACGAGGTGGAGAAGAAACCCGTCAGCGCGGGCGGAACCACCTCTACGCCGCGGTCGATAAGCCACTGGACGACAGAGAGATTGCTGAACGCATTGTACTTGACGTAAATCTCCCCGACGAGCCCTACTCGCGGCACCTGTTTGTGCAGGTCTATCGCTGCCATGAAATCCGCCACTGCACTTGACAGGAGTTGGTGGAGCATCTTGTAGTCGCGTGCCATGACGGCAGGCTGGGCGGCAGCGATATAGTGGTCGTAGAGCCGTCGGGCGGTACCCGGTACTTTCTCGCGCGGCGCGGCGGGGTAATACAGTTTGGCGAGTGCGTCGGCGTAGAAGATAGCCTCCACGGTGGGGCGTGCAATCTTGCGCCACGGTATCTCGAAGCCGGGTTGGAAATTGCCCATGCTCGCGCCCGTAGCCACGGAGATGACCGGCACCTCGGCAAAACCTGCCGCCACGAGGGCGTTCTTGATAAGTGCGTAGTAGTTGGACGCACGGCACTGCCCGCCCGTTTGGGTAATCGCCACGGCGGTGTTGCCCAAGTCGTACTTACCCGATTTGAGTGCCCGCAGGAGGCTGCCAATGACGATGGTGGCGGGGTAGCAGATATCGTTGTTGGCGTCTTTGAGCCCCTCCTCGGCGTCGGCTTGGCAGCCCATTGGCAACGGCTCGACATGGTAGCCTGCCATAGAAAGGATGGTGGGGATGAACTCGGTGTAGCCTTCCGCGAAATACGGCGCGATGATGGTGCGCCGGCGGTCTTCGGGGAGGAAGGGTTTGGTGGTGAAGGAGGGGGTCTTCGACCGCTCCTGTGTCCGCCCGTCGCTCTGCCCGTCTGTCTGACAGTGCGGGGCGGTGGAAGCAGGCGAGGACGCCTGTGTATCGGTAGGCTGTGTAGCCTGACTCTCGGTGCTCTCTATCAGGGATCGCACGCGGAGGCGGAGGCTGCCGATGTTGTTCACATCGTCTATTTTTAGGACGGTGAGGTTCTTCTCGTAGCGGCGTAGCACCTGCCTGACCTCGTCCAGGATGAACGCATCGGGTCCGCAGCCGAAAGAGGTGAGTTCCACCATGTGCAGGCGGGGATAGGCATGCTTGCCCACGAAGTATGCCGCTTTGAAGATACGGTTGGGATACGCCCACTGGCAGAGCGCGTTCAGTTCGTTGTACACGCCCTGTCCCTCGCGGGTGGCGACGTTCTCGGTGATGACATCCACGCCCATATCGGCAATGGCTTCGGCGATACGGTGCTGGATAAGCGGGTCCACATGGTAAGGACGCGCGGCAAGCAGGATGACCATACGCCCTGCCTGCTCGGCATCATGCAGAATCTGCAACGCCCGCCGCTCCAGCGTGTCGAGGTATTGCTGCTGCTCTTGCAGCGCCTGCGTGATGGCATGGTCGATAGTCTCTCGGGATATGCCGAACGGCTGCAAGTAGTCGTGCAGGCTTTGGCGCAGGAGAGGTTCTTCCTTGAAGGATATAGCCGGAGCGTCCAACGGGATATGTGCCGTGGCGGCGGGGTTGATACTTGCGGAGAGAACATCAGAGTAGCCGCTCACGATGGGGCAGTTAAAAGAGTTCTTGGCTTGGCTGTCCTCTTTCTGCTCAAAGACGACCCACGGGTAGAAAATACGGTCCACCTGCTTCTCTATCAGGTCCATGACATGCCCGTGCATGAGTTTGGCAGGGAAGCAGATGTTGTCCGCCACGATGGTGCGGATACCCTTCTCATAGAGGCGGTTGGTGGAAGCACCGGACAGCACCACGCGGAAACCGCAGAGGGTGAAGAGCGTGTGCCAGAAAGGATAGTTCTCGTAGATACCCAGGGCGCGGGGGATGCCGATGGTGGGAAGCGCTGTCTGACCGTTGCGCTGTCCGCCTGCGGACGGGACGCCTGCGCTGCCGGCAGATTGGCGGTGGAAGAGAAGGTGATATTTCTCTTGCATCATGTTGGCACCTTTGCCGGTAGCGGCGCGCTGGTTGGCATAGACCCGCTCGCAGTTGTTGCCGGAGTAGTAGTGGTTGCCGTTGCGGAAACGGTAACAACGGACGCGGCAGTGGTTCTCGCACCCGGGGCAGGTCTCTATCGTCTCTTCGAACTGATTGGCTTGTAAGATATTATCGAGCAACATGGTTTGCTAATTATGAATTATGAATTATGAATTATGAGGGCATTGCTTTTTCGCATGGAGTGCGGCGCCGTAGGCGCCCATAAGTTCGGGACAGGGGGCGAAGGTTACTTGGCAGCCCGTGAGTTTCTCCAGCGCACGCCCTACGGAGTGGTTCTTGAAGGTACCGCCCTGCACCACGATATGCGTGCCTAACTCGCTGATACTTTGCAGTTTCAGCACCTTATAGAGACAGTTTTTGATAACCGAGTAACTGAATCCCGCCGCTATGTCGTCTATGGCGGCGCCTTCGCGCATGGCCTGCTTTACCTTGCTGTTCATAAAGACCGTGCATCGCGTGCCGAGGTCGTAAGGATGTGCTGCGAAGAGGGCTTTCTCGGCGAACTGCTCCACGGTGTAGCCCAACTGCTGCGCAAAGGTCATCAGGAACGAACCGCAGCCCGAAGAGCATGCCTCGTTAATCTCTATGCGCTGTATGGATCCGTTCTCCACAAAGATGGCTTTCATGTCCTGCCCGCCTATGTCCAGCACGAAACTCACCTGCGGGCAGAGGTGCTTGGCAGCAAGGAAATGCGCCATGGTCTCCACAATGCCGTGGTCGAGGTTGAATGCCGTCTTGAGCAGGTTCTCTCCGTACCCCGTGGCGCAACTGCCCGCGATGGTGATGTTCTCGCCGAGGGTCTCGCGCATGGTTGCCAACGCATCGTAAAATGTCTGGAACGCATTGCCGCGGTTGTAGCGGTAGTCCGAATAAGCCATGTCGCCTCGCTCGTTGAGCAAGACCAACTTGGTGGTGGTGCTGCCGGAGTCCACGCCGAGGTAATAAAGACTCTCCTCCTTCTTTTGAGTGGAGGGGGAAGACGCTTCCTGTCCCTTCCTGTGGATGGCGGAGAGAGAGATGGTTTGTTTTTGTCGGAGCCATGCCTCGTAGTCGTTGCGGTCGGTGAAGAGCGGTTCCAGCGACGAGGCGCTGAGCGATACCTGCTCCGCTTGTGCGAACAGGTCTGCCAACTCCTGAAAACTTGAAACTTGAAACTTGGAACTTGCACCTTTGTCGTTCTTCCCTACCCGCAGTGCCGTTCCGATAGCGGGAATCCACTGTGCATGGTCGGGCACGATAAGGTCGTCTTCGGAGAGCGCCATCGCCTGCGCGAGGTGTTTGCGCAGTTCGGGTATGTAGGCGAAAGGACCGCCGCAGAGAAAGACCTTCGGCAGGATGTCCATGCCTCGTGCCAACGCGCTGACCACCTGCATGGAGATCGCGTGGAGCATGGAGGCGGCGATATCCTCTTTCGGTACGCTGCGGCTGATGAGGTTCTGCACATCCGTCTTCGAGAAGACCCCGCAGCGCGAGGCGATGGGGTAGATAGTCTTTGCCTTTTCTGCCAACCCGTTCAACTCCGACACATCCACGCCCAACAGGGTCGCCGTCTGGTCGATAAACGCCCCCGTGCCGCCGGCGCAGTTGCCGTTCATGCGCATGTCGGGCACTCTCCCCTCTGCGAAGAAAATCATTTTCGAGTCCTCGCCGCCGATATCCACCAGCGTATGGGTGTCGGGGTAGCAGGTGTGGACAACCTCTGCTGCTGCTATCACTTCCTGCTCGAAGGGGATGCCCAGCCGCTCGGCGTAGCCCATGCCCACGGAGCCCGTAACGCCTACCGCCACGCTTTCCGTCTGCTCTGCCGTCTTTGCCGATGCTTTCAGCGATGCAAGCATCTCGCGTGCTACCGCCATGGGGTTGGCATTATGCCGCCGATAATCGCAGGCAAGTACCTGCCCGCGTGCATCTACCAACGCCATCTTGATGGTGGTAGATCCTATATCTATACCTAATGAGTACATATTCAGTGGTTAGTAGTTAGTGGTCAGTAATTTCGTTTGGGTTCCCGCCGTGGTGCTCAGGCTCCGAAGTGCTCTTTGCGGAACCGTGCCACGGAGGCTCGGATAGAGGCGAGTGTATTGCCCACCATTTTCTGAAAGAGCAGTTCCATGCTCAGGAAGCAGGCAAAGAACATTAGTATTCCCCACAGCCATTGGATGGGCTCGTAAGGCACATTTTGGTTGATGAGTACGATGGCGCAAATGCTGTACGCACACATCAGTACGGCTGTCCACCAACCCGGCGACACGCCGCGCAGGCGGAAGAGGAAGATACTCGCCGTGTGCATAATGCCCTCCACGATACCCAATATCAGCACTGCAAAGATAATCCATAGTTGGTCGTGCCAAATCAGTGCCGCCGAGAAAATCAGCGTGATATACAATGCTTGTACGATATGGGCGATACCGGGCAGCAGGGCGCGGTAGTCTATGCCCATGACACGGCCGAGCATCAACTCAAGGAAACGGTTTTTGTAACTCTCTTCGTACTCATGCAGCACAATCAACCCGTACAATCCGATTACCAGTTCCTGCACGATCGTCAGGTTTTGCCGGCAGCATATCGCCCACACAGCCCATCCCGCGAAACAGAGCGTCATTAGATGGATGTTGTTCTTCAACAAAAATAAACCTGCTTTTTTCATAACCGTTCTGTTATTGAGATGGCTTGTCCGCCTGCACCAAAACGAAACCGGTCTATTATAAAGGAACAATAGCACTCTGTCATAAAGGAATAAAGGCGGCTTGTCATAAAAGAACAAGAGCACTCTACCATAAATGAATAAAAAGCCTACCGTAAAAGAATAATTTAATAAACCTATTAAATAACAGTGCAAAGATACTGCTTTTTCCTATACTGCGCAAATATATACCCTAAAAACATAATAATAAGACTGTTTTTCGCAATAATTGTATTCTCTTCCCGCAGGTAGTGAGAGTCAAATCCGCACGGACAAACGGCTAACGAATCGCTAATGAATCACTGACTCATGATTCTGATAGGGGCTTGGAGGGAGAGAAGTATTTTTGCGGTTTTTGCGTATTTTCTTGCATAATTCAAAAAAAAAGTGTATCTTTGCCGCAGATTTCCCCGACAGGTAGGGACAAGCCGAGCGAGTGTCCCGTATCTGCTTCATACAATAACACAACCTAAAAAACTAACATTATGATTTCCAAACGTTTAGAGGACGCTATCAACGCCCAAATCAATGCCGAGATGTGGTCGGCTTATCTGTATCTGAGTATGTCCGCTTACTGCCACGATGCAGGCTATCCCGGTATCGCCAACTGGTTTGCCATCCAATTCAAAGAGGAGCAAGACCATGCAACTATCCTTTTTAACTACCTGCAAAGCCGCGGGGGTCGCGTGTTGCTGTCCGCCATCGACGCAGTGGATACCGAGTGGGCTTCTCCGCTGGCTGCCTTCGAGCACACCCTGCGCCACGAGCAGAAAGTTACCTCGCTGATCAACAACCTGATGTCGATTGCCATTGAGGAGAAAGACTATGCTGCGCAGAGCCGTCTGCAATGGTTCGTGGACGAGCAAGTGGAGGAAGAAGAGAACGCCACGGAGTTGGTTCAGAAACTGCGCATGGTAGAGGGCAACGGCTACGGCATGTACCAGATAGACCAAGAGTTGGCAGCCCGCGTGTACAAACAAGCATCGCCTTTGGCTACGGCGGAGTAAAAACATTTCATGTTTGGCAGTGCCTGTTGGTCAGTTCCTGTTAATCAGTTTCTGTTGGTCGTTTCACGTTAACACGCAATGACCAACATGTAATGACCAACATGTAATGACCAACATAACATGGCAAACATGTAATGGCAAATGTGATAACCAATCCGGCGAAGGGTCTCTACAAAGATCGGGGAAGCAAGTTCCTCTCTTTCGCAGAGCCCATAGCCAACGAAGACGAAGCAAAGGCGCGCATCGCGTGGTACAAAAAGAAGTACCACGATGCGCGCCATGTTTGTTATGCCTATCGTTTGGGGCAAGACCTCTGGCGCACGAAGGATGACGGCGAACCGCACGGCACGGCGGGGCTGCCCATCCTGCGCTCGATAGACGCACAGGGATTGGACAATATATTAGTGGTGGTGGTGCGCTATTTCGGCGGCACGCTGCTGGGTACGGGCGGCCTGATGGTAGCCTATCGCGAAGCCACCAAAGACGCGCTTGCTCATGCAAGCATTGTGGAGAGTTGAGAGTTTAGTGTTTAGTGCTTATGAAAGACCCATACAAGAAAATTCGTGCATATAGGGTGGGGTGGCTGCTTGCCTTCACCGATTGGATAACCATACTTCCTGTGCTCAAGTTGTTTGAGCGCAAGACCACCACGGGCGTGCGTCTCGCCTACTTGGGCGACTGCAAGCAGATAGAGCGGGACATACGCCACGGCGCCTGTTTCCTGACGAACCACCGCGACATTTGTATGGACTCCGCATGGCTCTCCATGCTCCTGCGTATGCGCTATTTCATACGCCCGTACATAGGTATCGGCAACAACCTGTTCGCCAAATGGTGGATAGAGCCCGTGGTGCGTTTCCTGCGCTGCTTCGTGGTGATACGCAACGGCTCGCTGCACGAGCAGGTGGAGAACGCCACGACCCTGTCCCACTACATTAACGACCTGCGCCGCCACGGCAAGTCCATTTGGCTGGCACAGCGCGAGGGGCGCGCAAAAGACAGCAACGACCTGACGCAACCGGGCGTGCTGAAGATGCTCACTTTCGATGCACCCGATTTCTTCGAGGCGGTGAAGACACTCAATATCTGCCCCGTGTCCATCACCTACGAATACGACCCTTGCGACTACCTCAAAGCCCGCGAGATGCAGCAGAAACGCGACAACCCGCGCTGGCGCAAGTCGAAAGCCGATGACCTGCGCTCCATGCAGACGGGTATTCACGGCTTCAAAGGGCGTGTCACCTACCGCCTCACGCCGAGTATCAACCCCGAGATAGACCAACTGCTGCAAGCGGACCCCGACATCTCCGCCAAGACCCGCAACGAGCAGATACAAGCCGTCTGCGACATCATTGACCGCCGTATCCATGCCGGCTACGAGATTTATCCGCACGACGCCGCTTTCGACCAATACATAGAGAGCCGCTTGGATCTCATCAAACTGAGCAATAAAGACGAGGCATTCCTGCGCGAGAAACTATACGAAATGTACAACAATCCTGTTAAAAACTATGAAAAGAGCCATCTTCCCGGGTAGTTTCGACCCGTTCACCTTAGGACACCACGACATTGTGCTGCGTGGGCTGGAGTTGTTTGACGAGATAGTCATCGGCATAGGCAGAAACAGCACCAAGAGAGAGACCTTCCCCATCCGCGAGCGCGAGGCGGCGATACAAAAACTGTACAAAGACGAACCCCGTATCCGCGTGATGATTTACGACTGCCTGACGGTGGATTTCGCCAAGCAGATGGACGCGCATTTCATCCTGCGCGGTATCCGTTGCGTGTCGGATTTCGAGTATGAGCGCAACATGGCGGAGGCGAACAAACAGATAGGCAATATCGAGACTATTATTCTCTACACGCGTCCCGAATACGCCCATATCTCTTCCACCCTCGTCCGCGACCTCTACTCCTACAACAAAGACGTCTCCGCCTTTGTTCCTACCAATCTGAGGTAAGCGGTATATCGCTGTTTTTATGCTTACGCCACAGCAGCAAATCCGCATAGCGTACAAAGAGCAGCACACCCCCGCCACCTTCAAGCGCGACCTAAAAGCAGACTACGCAGAGGGCTTTTTCTTTGTTACGCTCAATGTGCACGAGCGCCTGCCTATCTTGGGGAATATGACGGGGCGATATATCGCCGAGACAAAGCAGGTGCTTGAGGCGGGCATCCGCCTAACGCCCCTGGGAGATGCCGTCCTGCATTGTTGGCAGCAGATTCCCTCTTTCCACACAAACGTTGAACTGATAGACGCACAGGTGATGCCCGAGCATTTTCATGGTTTGCTCCGCCTGCACCGCCAAGCGGGTTGTCGGTTAGGGCGTGTGATACAGGGATTTATGATAGGTTGCACACACGCGTATTGGGATATTTTAGGCATAGAGTGGCGCAACATGCAGGGACGTAGAGACGGCATCACCGACAAACGTTGGACGGACTATCAGCACCTAAGTAGCCGTCGAGGACAGTCTCTCTTCACATCCGGCTACAACGACACCATTCCCATCACCCCCGAAGAGGTGGCGACCAAGATAGCCCATATCCGTAGTAATCCCGAACGCCGTATTATCAAAGGAGCCGCACGCGATTGTTTTGCGGTATATCGTAATCAGAGGAGTGCCCATTGGACGGAAGAACGCGCCCGCAAAGGGCTGCTCGCCGATGCGCTATTCGCCCGCGAGCCCGTAGCCTTGAACCAAGCATGGGAAAGCATACAAACGCGACTTTTGCGGGACGATATATCGCCAAGCGGTCTTTCGCTTAGTTATGTCGGCAAGCGAGACTTATTGCTCCACAGCCGCAAGCGGGCACTGGTTTGCCATCGCGCCGATGAGAACAGGCGGGAAGAACAAACAGCCGCGGTATTGCGCGAAGCCGCTGCGGGAGCCGTTATCGTTTCGGCATTCATCAGCACGCACGAACGTGCCATCCGCGACCGCTTGCTGCAAGAGGGGCGACCCGTTATTGAGATATTAGATAATGGTATCAGCACTGCCTACAAGCCTTCGGGTAACCGATTCTATTATTGTGCAGAGGGAAAATTACTACAACTCACCTGTTGGAAATACCAATACCAACGCGACACTACCGTCAGCCGCCCGATGTGCATGGTGATGAACGAACTGGCACGATTGATCTGCGGACAGGAAGACGACTGGTGGAAAAAGTGAAAACAAAAGAGGCTGCCCCATCATAAGACAGCCTCTTTTGTTTTCACCGTTTCAACCCAAAACACTTTGCTCACACCAGCGCCTTGATGTTCTCCTCCGTGGTGCCGGGGAGGAGGTCGATGGGCGCAAGTTCTATCATTGTGCGGCAACCGAACTGTCCGCGTTGCTGCATACGCGCTGCCGCGCGGGCGCAAGCCACGAGAATCTGACCGGTGAGCGCGGGGTTGTTGATGGTCATGTTGAACTCCATACGCTGGTTGTGCATGTTCGCCGAGACGCCGTTGCGCACCAGGTGTACGCCGTGTGCCACGTTGTTGAGCGCCTCCACCGAGGGCACTTCTATCACGTGCGTCTCGTCGTGGGCGAAGTAGTCATCTTGCAGCAGGTTCTGCTCCACCGTTCGGAAATCCGCGCCGTCTTCCAACTCCACATATACCATGCGCCGATGGATACCCGTGCCCAGCGGGATGGTCATGGAGAGTGCGTTCTTCACTCCCGCGATACTCTTCGCCGCCACGGTGTGTCCCATGGATCGTCCGGGACCGAAGTTGGTGTAGGTCAGTCCTTGCGGTGCCATGGCGAGCATTAGTGCCCGCACCACCGAGTCGCTACCGGGATCCCAACCGGCGGCGATAACGCTCACCGACCGATGTTGCTGCGTCAGCGGCATCATCTCCGCCCGATAGTCGAGCACCTGCCCGTGAATATCGAACGAATCGACGGTGCAGATACCCCTCGCCGCCAGCCGCTTTGCAAACGCCGGTACTTCGCGCGTAGGCGTGCAGAGCACGCACACATTGGCATCCATCGCGTCCAGCGAATCGGTATGGTGAAACACTCCCGTTAGGGTCATATCTTCGGCAGCAAGCACTGCCTGCTCCACTGCCCGACCTATATTGCCATATCCGACTATGGCGATACGAAAAGAACTCATAACGAATAAAACAAGACTGCCTAAACAACTGAGTTCAGGCAGTCTCCACAGGTTTACTTTTTGAGAAATCCGAACAGAGATTTTCTCTTCTCTGCGTCCTTGTTGTCTTCTGCAGGTTCTGCTTCTGCATTGGCTTCCGGCTCTGCGTTGTCTTCCGGATGCCACTCTTGGCGTTCTTCTATCGCACCCAACTGTTGTTGAACAAAACCAATCACGTCTTGCAAACCCTCCGTGAAGTGCGCAAAGTCCTCTTTGTAGAGGAATAGTTTGTGCTTCTCAAATTGTGGGAACTCATCTTCCCCCTGACGCTTCTTGCTCTCTGTGATGCAGAGATACAAGTCCTCATTTCGTGCCTTGCGAACATCCAAGTAATAGATACGCTTTCCTGCTTTCACCGAACGCGAGTACACGATTTCCGGCTCCCGTCTGTCTTCAAATCTGCGATTTTCCATCTTCTAAATAAAGTGTTTAATAAAATACGACTGCAAAGATACTGCTTTTTTTTGACATACGCAAGCGAAAAATGTTTTTTTTGCTTGCAAAACGACGGGCGAAACGCCCGTTTCATACGCCAAAACCGAGGGCTCCCGACGGAAGCGCCTCGGCATGGTTACAATCAAACAACAATCTTTTTTATACCTTAAATTATTAGTGGATAAACAACATCTCGCGGTATTTCGGCAGCGTCCAGAGTTCGTCGTCCACTACCATCTCCAGGTCGTCCACATGCTTGCGGATATCCTCCATCAGTGGCACTACCTCGTCGTGGAACGTGATAGCGCGTTCACGCTGATTATCAATATGATTGGCTTTCGCGCGCACCTTGTTCATCTTCTCCACGCCCGCGATAATCGCGCTCGCGTGGTCTTCTATGCGGCGGATGATGATATAGTCCTGCTCGTTGAGCGCAGCCACCTCCGCTTCGGGGAACACCTGCTTCACGTGTAGCACGTTCTCCAGCAGCATCGTCTGATAGCGTTTGGCAGCAGGCAGCACGTGGTTAATCACCAGGTCGCCCAGCACGCGGCTCTCTATCTGCAACTTCATCGAGTAGTTCTCCCACTTCACCTCGCAGCGCGACAGCAACTCCGACTTGTCCAGCACGTTGGTCGCCTCGAACATCTTCACCGACGAGTCGGAGAGGTAGTTGTCGATAATCTTCGGCACGCTCACTTCGCAGTCCAGCCCGCGACGCTCTGCCTCTGCTTTCCACTCGTCGGAATAGCCGTTGCCGTCAAAGCGTATCGCATGGCAGGCGTTCAGACATTTCTTTATCACCGTGAAGAGTGCCCGCTCTTTCGCCTCGCCGCCGGCTATCAGCGAGTCCACCTCCGTGCGGAAATCGTTCAGTTGCTCTGCCACGGCCGCGTTCAGCGCCAGCATGGCGGCGGCGCAGTTTGCACTCGAACCTACGGCGCGGAACTCGAAACGGTTGCCCGTGAAGGCGAAGGGCGAGGTGCGGTTGCGGTCGGTGTTGTCCAGCAGAATCTCAGGGATGGTGCCCACGCCGAGTTTCATCTCTTTCTTCGCGTTGATGATGATACCCTTGTCCAAGTCAGCGTTTTCTATCTCGTTCAGCGCCTCGGAAATCTGCGTTCCGAGGAAGACGGAGATGATGGCGGGGGGAGCCTCGTTCGCACCCAGGCGGTGCGCATTCGTTGCCGTGGCAATCGACGCTTTCAGCAGTCCGTTATGCCGCTGAACAGCCATCAGCACGTTCACAAGGAAGGTTACGAACTCCAGGTTCTGATACGGGTTGCGTCCGGGTGCCAGCAGGTTCACGCCTGTGTTCGTGCCCAGCGACCAGTTGCAGTGCTTGCCGCTGCCGTTCACGCCGCCGAAGGGCTTCTCGTGCAGCAGCACGCGGAAATGGTGACGGCGGGCAACCTGCTCCATGAGTGACATTACCAACTGGTTGTGGTCGGAACCGAGGTTGCACTCCTCGTATATCGGTGCCAACTCAAACTGGTTGGGCGCCACCTCGTTGTGGCGTGTCTTCACGGGGATACCCAGCCGTTGCGACTCTATCTCCAACTCTTTCATAAACTCCAGCACGCGTTCGGGGATGATACCGAAATAGTGGTCGTCCAACTGCTGGCTCTTGCTTGCATAGTGCCCGATCAGCGTGCGCCCGGTCATTACGAGGTCGGGGCGGGCGGCGAACAAAGCCTCGTCCACAAGGAAATACTCCTGCTCCCAGCCCAGGTAACTGTACACGCGTTTCACGTTCTTGTCAAAGTAGTTTGCCACCGCTACGGCTGCTTTGTTCACCGATGTGATGGAGCGCAGGAGCGGGGTCTTGTAGTCCAACGCCTCGCCCGTGAATGCCACGAAAATCGTGGGGATACACAGACGATCGCCTATTACGAAAGCGGGCGACGAGGGGTCCCATGCCGAGTAACCGCGTGCCTCAAAGGTGTTGCGCAGACCGCCCGAGGGGAACGAACTCGCATCAGGCTCTTGCTGATACAGCACCGACCCCGAGAACTTCTCCATTGGTGCGCCGTCGTCGCCGAAATCAAGGAACGCATCGTGTTTCTCTGCCGTGCCGCCGGTCAGCGGTTGAAACCAGTGGGTGTAGTGTGTCGCGCCTTGTTCCACCGCCCATTTCTTCATGCCGATGGCGACACTGTTTGCGATGTCGCGGGTCAGTGTCTTCTCGTTGTCCATCAGGTCGAAGAGTTGTTCCAGCACGTTGCTGGCGATATACTCTTTCATCTTCTCGCGCGTGAACACCTTCTCCGCGAACAGCACGCTTGCGCGACAGCCCGTGTGATTTACTTGCACCGGCTCATGACCCCATGCGGTCTTCAAAGCCTCAAAACGAATGTTACTCATACAATTATAGTTTATTATGAATCGTCAATAATAAAATAAAGAGTGCTTTTTTATAAAGAATATCTTTTTTTACAAAGAACATCTTTTTGGTAAAGAGTGCTTTTTTATAAAGAATATCTTTTTGATAAAGTGTGTCTTTTCGATGTTAAAAATAAAAAAGTACCCGATTATTTTCAAAAATCGAGTGCAAAAGTACGCATAATTTTTGAAACAACCAAATAAAATCGAAAAAATATCGTATTTTTCTGCATTTTCATATAAAACAATCCGATTCTGCATAAACTTTCCCTTATTTTGCCTCTTGATATGCTAAGGACACCCCGCACTCCGACAACAATCTCACAGCACTGCTATCCTCCTTCTTCCCCTCTGTTCCATCCTTCTTTTCTTTCTGCTCCATCCCTCTTTTCTTTCTGTTCCATCCTTCTTTTCTTTCTGCTCCATCCCTCTTTTCTTTCTGCTCCGTCCCTCCTTTCTCTCTGTTCTGCTCCCATTTCCCCTCTATTCCGCCCCTCCTTTTTCGCTGTCCCACCTCTCCTTTATTCCCCCTCTCTTTCTCCATCGTCTCCTCCCTCTTTCCCCCTGTTCCGTCCCTCCTTCCCCCCCCCTTGTTCCACTCCTCCTTTTTTACTATCCCCCTCTCTTTCTCCATTGCCCCCCCCTCCTTCCCCTTTGTTCTACCCCTTCTTCCCCTCTATTCCGCCTCTCTTCCCTTCTATTCCACTTTTCTTTCTCCATTGTCCCCTCCCTCTTCCCCTCCTTCTTCCTCTCTGTTCCGTCCCTCCTCCCCCTTGTTCCACTCCTCCTTTTTTTACTGTCCCCCTCTCTTTCTCCATTGCCCCCTCCTTCTCCCCCTCTGCTCCACCTTTCTTCCTCTCTGTTCTATCCCTTTTTCCCCGCTGTTCTGTCCTTCCCCTCTGTTTCGCCTCTCTTTCCCATCTGTTCTACCCTTCCTTCTCTTCTCTCCATTCCTCCTTTCTCTTCTGTTCTGCCCCCCTTCTTCCCCTCTACTCACCTTTTTTTATTCGATTCTACCCCTAATCCCCCCGCTATTCCATTCCTCCTTCCCCGCTGCTCCGTCCCTCTTTTCCTTTTGCTCCGTCCCTCCTTTCCCTTTGCTCCGTCCCTCCTTCCCTTCTGTTCCACCGCTCCTTTCCCTCTGTCCCGCCCTTTCTTCCTCACTATTCCACCTTTCTTCCTCTTTCTGTTCCCTCCTTCTGTCCCCTGTTCCCTGCTTATCCTGCATCCGTTCCGACAGCGGTCTTTAACGGGACTAAAAGCCATAAATCTCGAAAACGACTCGAAAACAACTCGAAAACGACACGAAAACGAGACGAAGAAAAGAGCAGACCAAAAGCAGCCTGTTCCATGAGGTTGCTCTTGCTGTCCGCCGGGGGGATGCCGAGGGGATAGCGGTGGAGTAGGGGAGTGCCCGCACGGGTGCCGTATCTCGGCAGAATCCCAAGACGAACAGTCAGAGCGGTATGTTGAAGCAAGCCTGACCCGGGAACCTGCGCCGTGTTTATGCCGCCCCTCCGCATGGACTATGTTCCCTTTGGGCTGCCCGTTCCGGAAAAAATAGCCACCTATTACTAAAAAATACACTGCTCTTACTTGCATATATCCCAAATTCTTTGTATCTTTGCACGCTGAAATAAACATGTAGTGCCATGAAACAATTTTTCTCTTTACTCCTCTTATCCGTTCTGTTATGTCCGTTGTCTATTGCTCACGGACAAGTGCTTGCTTTCCCCGAAGCGCTGGGCTATGGCGCGTATGCCACGGGCGGCCGCGGCGGCGTGGTCTATTATGTTACCCGCCTCGATGATGCACTCAACAGCGACGGCACGCCTGCCGAAGGCACCCTCCGCTGGGCGCTCACCACAGGCGACGACACTCCCCGCACTGTGCTCTTCCGAGTGTGCGGCACCATTTACTTGCAGAGCAAACTAAAACTCTCGCACCCCAATGTTACCATTGCGGGACAGACTGCGCCGGGCGGCGGTATCTGTATCGCAGGGGCGAACATCTATGTCTGCAAGCCCAATGTCATCATACGCCACATTCGTTTCCGCGCGGGCGACATTCCCACTTCCAACTATCCTGCATTGGATGTGGAGAACACACGCAATGTGATTATCGACCACTGCTCTTTCACATGGTCTATGGAGGAGTGTCTTACGCTCTACGACACTGACTCTACCACTGTCCAGTGGTGCATTATCGGCGAGGGACTCTACAACTCTAAGCACAAGAAGGGTAGCCGTGCCTACGCCACACAGTGGGGCGGCGAGCACGGCACGATGTGCTACTGCCTTATCAGCAACTGCCTCAACCGCACTCCCCGCTTCAACGGCGTGCGCGACGAAGCAGACCTCGCCAACGGCAAGCACAACCACGATGCGCAGGTGGACAATGTCTTCTACAACAATGTCGTTTTCAACTGGGGCAAGAAGAACTCGCTCTATGGCGGAGAGAACGACAGCACCAAGAATCACGCTGCCGACGGCACGCAGTTAGGCTACAACCGCGTCTATATGCTCCACAACTATTTCCGCGCCGGTCCTGCCACACTGGCAGCCAACTTGTCGGAACGCTACTTTGTACAGGGCAGTGCGGCGGGCGACTACGGGCAGTGGTACCTCGAGGGCAATATGTTTGAACCGGACAACAAGTTCAATCCCAATAAGCCGGCATGGCACGCCGATACGCTGGCGAAGGTGAATGCCGATAATCTCTACGGCTACGTGCGCGGTTACGCCTACCGTGCCTTCAACTTGGACGGTGCTCCCGCCAATGCAGACAACTACGCCAAGTATGTGCTGGATAGCACACAATGGGCGGAAATCGGGCTCGCAGGCGTTTCCCCCGCGCTGATTGGTGCGCAGGAAGCCTACAGCATGGTAACGGCGTCCGCAGGTGCTACCCTGCCGCGCCTGGACGAACAGGATACCCGCATGCTGGCGGAGGCGGCAGGCACTGTTGACCCGCAGTTTGTAGGTCCCACGGCGCCCGCTAATCTGGGTATCATTGATTCACAGGACGACATTGCCTTCGCCCGTGAGGACTATTTCTATATCAACGACTCCACCGTTATGGGCGGCTATCCTTTCCTTGACGCCCTCGAAGGCGATTCGCTGGCATTGGATACGGATGGCGACGGGCTGCCCGATCTCTACGAGGACGAGACGGGGCTCAACGCCCTTGACCCCGCGGACGGGGCTATGCTCACAGAGCAGGGCTACACGCAACTGGAACTCTACTTGAACGGTGTCGCTGACGGCACTATCGACAAGACCCGCTACGAGACCGAACCCTACACTTCGCAGCAGCCCGAAGCCCCCGCCGAGCCGGAAGGACTCCGCCATACGCACACGGGAGCGGCGAACGGCACCTGCTACGACCTGCAAGGCAGACCCCTGCAAGACATTCTGCCGCAACAGATATACATTGAAAACGGGCAGAGCAAGATGCAACGATAACCGCCCGAACGAGACCCCAACGATGCTTCTAACACTAAACACCATAATATTATGAAAGTAACTGAGAAACTGGCTGCATTGCGCGCGCTGATGCGCGAGCACGGACTGAGTGCATATATCGTGCCGGGTGCTGACCCGCACGCATCGGAGTATATGGCTGCCCACTGGATGGAGATGTCGTGGCTGTCGGGCTTCAAGGGTGAGACAGGCACCGTAGTGGTAACGCTTGACAAAGCATTGCTCTGGACGGATAGCCGCTATTACCTGCAAGCAGACATCGAACTGAAAGACAGCACCATAGCCCTTATGCGCGAGTCGGACATCGACTGTCCGAGCATAGCCGAGTGGCTGACGGAAACCCTCTCAGACTCCCCCTCACAGGGAGATTTAGAGGGGCTTGGAAACTGTTTGGTCGGTCTCAATCCCGAGATGTACAGTGTGAATGCTTTTCGGGCGCTGCAAGAGCAGTTGGGCGAGGCAGGTATCGGCGTGCACTCCATAGACTTGATAAAGCCCCTGTGGACAGACGCTCGCCCCGCTATCCCGCAGGCGCCGTTCTACGAGTATAAGGTTACCTACGCGGGCGAGGATGTGGCGAGCAAGTTGGGTCGCGTGCGCGAAGCCATGCGGCAGAAAGGAGCCAACGCGATGGTTATCTCCGCGCTGGACGAGATAGCGTGGCTGCTGAACATACGCGGCAGGGATGTGGAGTACAACCCGCTGGTAATCAGTTATGTGGTACTGGAGCAAGACCGTTGCACGCTCTTCGTGGCGCAGGAAAAAGTGCCGAGCGTCGCGCACAGCCAATGGGGCACGCAGGTGGAGACGAGAGGTTACGACGAGGTCTTTGCCCATATCCGTCAGTTGCAGGGCACGGTGCTCTACGACGGCGCACGCGTGAACGAGGCACTCTTTGAGGCAATCCCCGCCGCCTGCCGCAAGGTGAACGCGCAGTCGCCCGTCATGGTGATGAAAGCGAAGAAGAACGCCGTGGAGTTGGAAGGCGAGCGCATCGCCATGCGGGAAGATGCCGTGGCACTGACACGCTTCTTCCGATGGCTGGAAGAAGAGGCGTTTGCCGACGGACAGATGCAGACGGAATGCACCTTGGCGGACAAGTTGCACGACTTTCGCCTCGCGGGCAAGCATTTCACCGACGAGTCATTCGGTACCATCGCCGGCTACCAAGGCAACGGCGCCATCGTCCACTACTCCGCCGAGCCTGCCAGTTGCGCCACCGTCCGCCCCGAAGGCATGCTCCTGCTCGACTCCGGCGGACAGTACCTCGACGGCACTACCGACATCACCCGCACCGTGTGGCTCGGAGGCGACATTCCCGCGCAAGCCAAACGCGACTACACATACGTGCTCAAAGGACATATCGCCTTGCAGACGGTGCGTTTCCCGCGCGGCACACGCGGCAACCAACTGGACGCCCTTGCCAAGCAGTATATGTGGGCGGCGGGTATCACCTACGGACACGGCACGGGACACGGTGTGGGACACTTCCTCGGCTGCCACGAGGGACCGCAGAACGTGCGCACGGACAACAATCCCACCGTGTTGGAGGTCGGGCATGTCATCTCCGATGAACCGGGGATCTACCGCACGGGCGAATGGGGCATACGCACGGAGAACCTCATCACCGTAGTGCCTGCACCCGCCACCGAGGCAGCCACCACCAACGACCAGTTCCTCACCTTCGAGCCGCTGACACTTTGTTTCTATGATACGCAGTTAATAGATTTCTCGCTCATGACTGCCGACGAGATAGCATGGCTCAACGCCTACCATACTCGCGTCTATGACGAGATAGCCCCCCTGCTCTCCGAGGCAGACGCCGCCTACCTCGCCGAGAAATGCAAAGCACTGACCACTGACAACTGACAACTAACAACTAACCACTGACCACTAACCACTAACCACTAATCTATGTGGACCTTTTTTATCTCATTAGTCGTTCTCGTGCTGGGCTATTTGCTCTACGGTACGCTGGTGGAGCGCGTGTTCGGCATTGACAAGAACGCGCCCACTCCCGCCATCACCAAGCAAGACGGCGTGGATTATGTGCCGATGGCACCATGGCGTATCTTCCTCGTGCAGTTTCTCAACATCGCGGGGCTCGGACCAATCTTCGGTGCCATTATGGGTATCTTTTTCGGTCCGTCGGCGTTCTTGTGGATAGTGTTCGGTACAATTTTCGCCGGCGGCGTGCACGACTACCTAAGCGGCATGCTCTCGGTGCGCAAGGGTGGTCTGTCGCTGCCGGAGATAGTGGGCAGCGAGTTGAGCAAAGGCGTACAGGTCTTTATCCGCCTGCTCTCGCTGGTGCTGCTGATACTCCTTACCACCACCTTCCTCTCCGGTCCTGCCACCTTGCTGCAAGGGCTCGCGCCGCTGCACAGTATGCCGTTCCGCGAGATGAGCATCCCCATCGTGTGGGTGTTGATTATCTTTGCCTACTACACGCTGGCGACCGTGGTGCCTGTGGACAAGATAATAGGGCGCTTCTATCCCGTTTTCGGCGGTATCTTGCTCTTTATGGGACTGGGTATCATGGTTGTGATGTTGTGCGGGCACAGCAGCGAGATGCCCGAACTGACCGACGGGCTCCACAACCGCCAAAGCAACGGGCTGCCGCTCTTCCCGATGATGTTCGTCAGCATTGCCTGCGGGGCTATATCGGGCTTCCACGGCACGCAGTCGCCGCTTATGGCACGCTGTATCACCAACGAGCGGCAAGGACGGTGGATATTCTATGGCGCGATGGTTGCCGAAGGGGCGTTGGCGCTCATCTGGGCAGCCGCCGCAGGCACGTTCTTCGCCGACCCCGAGCAGGGGCTGTACGGCATAGACGGCTTGCAGGCTTTCGCCGCGCAGCACAAAGGGGAGAACATCGCCGCGCTGGTGGTGGATAAGGTGTCGCGCTCATGGCTCGGTCCGGTGGGCGGTATTTTGGCGGTGCTGGGGGTTATCTTCGCACCTATTACATCTGGCGATACGGCATTGCGCTCCGCGCGACTGATTGTGGCTGACTTCTTGCATATCGACCAGCGTCCCGTGCAGAAACGACTGATGATAGCCCTGCCGCTCTTCGCCTGCGTGTTCGGCATGGTGTTTGTGGATTTCAATGTGGTGTGGCGCTATTTCTCATGGACGAACCAAACCCTTGCGGGCTTTACTCTCTGGGCAGGTGCCGTATTCCTGTACAGACAGGGCTTACAGAATCCACACCGTCCCTCCCTGCAAAGGGAAGGGGAGAAATTACCCTCAGCAGTCAAAAGTAATCCACTTGCTCTCCCCCTTCGTAGAGGGAGTCGGAGAAGGTCTTTGGGGTCTGTCGGTTTCCTTATCGCCTTGTTCCCCGCGGTCTTTATGACGATGGTTTCCACGAGTTATATCTTCATTGCACCGGAGGGCTTCCACCTCGCCCCCGAATACTGGTGGGTGGGCTACACCATAGCCGCAGTCTTCACGCTCGCCTGCCTGCTTGCCTTCTCCATTTGGGCAAGAAAACAGGCAAAAGCAAGTTTCTAACTCGCTTTTTTTGCACAAAAATGCAAGTTTTCAAATGCTCATTTTGAATAAAAAGCAAGTTTGCAAATGTTTTTTATTTGTAAATTTGCAAGTTTGAAAACTTTTTTATACCTTTGCAGCGTTTTTAATCAGTAAGTTATGGAAGCGATTGATTTTGATTTGTTGTATCAGACTTTTCTCCTTCGGCTGAATGAGACGGATATGGTGCACCACAGGTATCTGTACAAGCAGATAAACTGGGCGAACAGGATTATCGGTTTGAAGGGTGCCAGCGGCGTGGGCAAAACGACGCTGGTGTTGCAGCATATCAAGGAGGAGGTGGAGGACTTGCAGAAAGTGCTGTACGTGTCGTTGGATAATTTGTGGTTCAATGCACACGACCTGATGGAGTTGGTGGATTATCATTACATGCACGGCGGGACGTTGTTGGTGCTGGATGAGATACACCGGTTGCCGAACTGGGCGGTGTATGTTAAGAATATCTACGACAACTATCCGCGCTTGAAGCTGATTTACACGGGCTCTTCTATGCTGGAGATTGCACGCTACGAGGCGGATTTGGGTCGCAGGCAACGGGTCTATACCCTGCACGGGATGTCGTTTAGGGAGTTCCTGCAGTTTGAGGGCTACCAACCCGGTGAGGCAGTCCAACTGGAAGACTTGCTGCATAATCACCAGACGATAGCCATGAAAGTACTGCCGAGGGATGTGCGGGTGTTACCGCTGTTTGAGCGGTATCTGCACCATGGTTGCTATCCCTTCTATTTGGAGGAAGGCGACGGTTTCAGCAGCAGGCTACAAGAGACGATACTGCGCGTGTTGGAGAGCGACCTGCCGCGGGTGGAGGATGTGTCGTATGCCACGATACAGAAAACAATAAAAATGTTGCTCATACTGGCAGAGCGGGTACCCTTTACGCCGAAGATGTCGGAACTATATCGGGAGTTGGAAACCAGCAGGGAGCAGGGATTGAAGATGTTGCATTGGTTGGAGAAAGCGGGTTTGCTCAATTTGGCGACGACGGAGATACGCAACCTGCGGACACTCAGCAAGCCAGATAAGATTCTGCTCAACAACCCCAACCTAATGTACTCGCTCACCACGCACATAGACAAGGGCACTTTGCGGGAGACCTTCTTTTACCACCAGTTGTCTTGCCTACATGAGATACTGCTTGCCAAGCGGGGAGATTTCCTCATAGACCATAAGTACCTCTTCGAGATAGGCGGCAAAGGGAAGTCTTTTGAGCAGATTAGCGATGAGCCGAACAGTTTCCTCGCGATAGACGAGGTGGAGACTGGTATGTTCAATCGCATCCCGCTGTGGATGTTCGGGTTGCTGTATTAGTCCCGAAAGGATAAAGGATAAAAACTAAATAGTTCCAAATCAGAAAACTCAGAAACGAAGGTAATAGGTCATTTATTTTTTATCTTTCATCCAAAGAAAATTCTGTATCTTGTTACACGGAGCGTAGTGGAGTTCCTGACATGAAGTAATCAATACGAAGTTTAGCAATATGAAAGCCGAATTTGTAATATCCAGTCCGGATGTGGCGGGTTGCCCGCGCAGCAGGCTGCCGGAGTATGCTTTTATCGGGCGGTCGAATGTGGGCAAGTCGAGTCTTATCAACATGCTCACCCGCAACCCGAAGTTAGCCAAGACCAGTCAAAAGCCGGGCAAGACCCTGCTTATCAACCATTTCCTGATAGACGGCAGGTGGCATTTGGTGGACTTGCCGGGCTACGGCTACGCGCAGGCGGGGCAGAAACAGCGCGAGAAACTGCGGTTGATGATAGAGCGCTACTGCCTGCTGCGGCAGGAGTTGTGCAGCCTGTTTGTGTTGGTGGATTGTCGCCACGAGCCGCAGCAGATAGACTTGGAGTTCATGGAGTGGCTGGGCGAGAACGAGGTGCCGTTTGCCATCGTCTTCACCAAAGGGGACAAGTTGGGCAAGGTGCGCCTGCGCGAGAATGTGGAGGCATACAAGCAGAAGATGCTGGAGACATGGGTGGAGTTGCCGCCCGTCTTCGTTACCTCCGCCGAGACAGGTATGGGCGGCGACGAACTGCTGCGCTACATTGAGAGCGTCAACGAGAGCCTTGAATAAATAAGAGATTCTCCCTGCCCCCAAAAGGGAGGATATGGAGTCCTGATGAGGAATAAAAATGAAATTGAAACGAAAAAGCATATTTGTCGGGGTGGTTTGCCTGCTGTTGTTCGCGGGTTGTGGGAAACAGACAGAGCCGATAGAGGTGTCGGAGGCGGCGCAGTATTTCCGCCTGACGGACACCCTCGGCATGGTGCGTGCCGATGTGCTTGACCCGCAGAACGAGGGCAAACTGCTGGCACGATACTACTTAATCGACCGACAGGACCCACCCCGTCCCTCCCTACAAAGGGAGGGAGTAGGTGAATTACATTCGTCTATAGATACTAATCCGTCTCCCTCCCTACGTAGGGAGGGATGGGGTGAGTCATCTTCTCCCTCCCTTGTAGGGAGGGACGGGGAGGGGTCTTGTGTTTTTATCCCCGTTCCGTTGCGGCGTGTGGCGACCACATCGGCGACGCATGTCGGTTTCCTGCACGCACTGGGAGTGCTGGACAGCGTGGTGGCGATGAGCAACCCCGACTGGGTGTACAATCGTCCTTCCCACGCGGTGGCGAACATCGGCGAGGATATCAACATCGCGATGGAGCCGCTTCTGCTCTCGAAGCCCGATGTGCTGTTTGCCAGCAGTTACGGGCAGAACAGCCAGCAGATAGAGCGGGTGGCGCAGGCGGGTATTCCCGTGATTTACCTCGCCGAGTGGCAGGAGCAGCACCCCCTCGCCCGTGCCGAGTGGCTGCGCTTCGTGGGCGTACTCTTCGGCAAGCAAGCCCTCGCGGACAGTATCCTCGGGGAAGTGAGGAAGGAATACCACAAAGTGAATGAAGGATTAAGGACACGGGATGAAAGAATCGGTACACAGGCGTCCCCGCTTGCTGTTGACTCTGACGGTTCGCAAACAAATACCGGGAACGCAGGCGTCTCGCCTGCGGACAAGGCGCAAGCCTTGGCTGTGCAAGCGTTGCATACCTGTCCGGCTAATACCGTATCGTCCGCAGGCGAAACGCCTGCGCCCTCGGTAACAAGTCTTTCATCCAAAGGCTTTCCCGCCTCCATCATGTCCGGTGCGGCATATCGGGGGACGTGGTATGTGCCGAGCGGGACGACCTATATGGGTTGCCTGTTCCGCGATGCGGGTGCGGCGTATGCTTTTGCCGACGAGCGCACCAACGGCTCCATCCCGCTCAGCATGGAGCAGGCGCTGCGGGCTTTTGCCGAGGCGGATGTGTGGGTGGGTGCGAACGCCCGCACGATGGACGAACTGCGGGCGATAGACGAGCACCACACATGGTTCAAAGCCTATCAAACGGGGCGGGTCTTCCATTTCTACCGCCGCACCAACAGCACAGGCGGCAACGACTTCTGGGAGACGGGCGTGGTACATCCCGAGATTATCCTCCGCGACCTGCAATGGGCTCTCTATCCCGACCTCTACCCCGACTACGAGCCGTATTTTATCGGTAAATTACAATAAACAGGTATCTTTCCCTTATTGACCAACGCCTCACCCCACCTGCATAAGCCACATTACCAGTACGAAGACCCAGTGGGCGGCAAAGGCGGCGGCGAGGCCGCCGATGGTGTGGGCGAGGATGGCTTTGGAGGTGAGTTCGCGATAGCCGATAGAGTCGAGCATGGCGGTGTGGGTACTGAGAAATCCGCTCCAGCACATGCCGATAGCCGTGAAGACCGCGATGGCGTTGCCGTCTATCCAGCCCTGCTCCATAAAAGAGGGAACCAGTCCCAAAGCGGCGCCCACGGCACCCAAAGCGGTGATAGGGAACGCCACGAGGTGCGGGTCTTTGAGCCCGAACAGCCAGTCGAAGATAAACGACACTTTCCCCGCCAGCCACGGCAGCAGCGCCGTACCCTGATAGGCGGCGCCCGTGTAGCCGTCCGCACCCGCGCCGAAAGTAAGCACCATCACAAAAGTAGAGATAATCAGCACACCAGGGATAATGGCGATACCCACTTCCACGCCCGCTTTCCCGCCGTCCAAGAGGGCGTTGAGGATGCGGAGGAAGGTGGATGACCCACCCTTGTTCTCCTCGCAGAGGGAGGGAGTAGAAGAATTACTTTCGTCTATAGAATCTAATTTCATCCCCTCCCTTTGTAGGGAGGGCAGGGGTGGGTCGTCTCCCTCCCTTTGTAGGGAGGGTTGGGGTGGGTCTTGGGCTTGTTCCTCCCTGTATTTCGGATACTGTTTGAGGATAAAGCGTTGCATGAGGCGGGTGGAGACGATACAGCCGCAGAAAGCGCCGAACAGACCCACCAGCGGAGCCAGCATGAAGCCGTGCCCCACCATAAAGACCATTACCAGCAGACCCATGCCGAAGGCGGTGCCGAAATTGGTGAGCGAGATATACTCATACTTGCGGAAGTAGCGTTTGAACTGCGGGTCTTTCGCTAGCGAGATGATGGCGGGGTTGTCAGAGAGGAAGGTCATAGCCGCTCCCAGCGATGCCACGCCCGGCAGGTTGAAGAGCGGACGCATAAGCGGACGCAGCAGTTTCTCCAAGAGCGTTACCACCCCGAAATCTACGAACAGACGCCCGATGGCACTGGTGATAACGCAGATACCCATTAGGTAGAAGACCGTGTTGAGCAGGAGGTCGTGCGCCGTGTTCATGATAGTGTTGAGCGCATTGGCGAGCCCCATCACCCATGCCAGATAGGCAAACAGGGCAATGACGACAAGCAGGCAGAGCACGCCGGAGAGCGCCTCCCGACCTTTTCGGGTGAGGTTTGAGAGCCCCTCCCGACCTCCCTTGAAGAGAGGAGTTGAGCGTTTGGTGTTGAGAATTGGTCTGTGGTTTTTCATGGTATGCTTTGTGGTGTTTGACAATTTACCTCCCTCCCTTGTAGGGTGGGGAGAGGCCTACTCCTCATATTTCCCGTTTACTTTGGTGGGTTCGAGGTGGATGTTGATATGCGTCTGCTCGCCGAAGCGGTCTTTGAGTTGCTGCTCTATCGTGGAGGCGTGCTTGTGGGCGACGGTGAGCGGCGTGTTGCCGGGCATACGCAGGTGCATCTCTATCGCCACGCGGTTCCCCAAACGGCGCGTGCAGAGATGGTGCAACTCGCTGAGTTCTTGGTCAGCCGCCACGATGGCGCGTATCTCCTGCTCGTTCTCCTCTGGCAGGCTCTGCTCCAGAAACTCGCCGATAGCCCCGTAGGTGAGCCGCAATGCCGTCAGCACGATGAATACCGACACAACGAGTGCCGCGATAGGGTCGAGTATCGTCCACCGCTGCCCCAGCAAGATGGCGCCCCCGATACCCAGCCCTGTGCCGATGGACGAAAGCGCGTCGGAACGATGGTGCCACGCGTTGGCTTTCAATGCTTCGGAATCCACCTGCTTGGCGACACGCATGGTCAGCCAATAGGTCAACTCTTTGAGCACAATGCTCACTACCGCCGCCCAGAAAGCGATCCAACCGGGCTGCGCCAGTTGCTCGCCGTGCACCACGCGGACTATCTTCTCCACGCCGTCCACGGCAATGCCGATACCGACCGCCAACAGCGCCACGCCGATACACAGCGTCGCCAGGGTCTCGTATTTGCCATAGCCGTACGAGTGCTTTCGGTCGGCGGGACGGTTGCTGATTCTCACAAACACCAGCACCACGATGTCCGTCAGGAAGTCGGACAGCGAGTGCACGGCGTCTGCCAACATGGCTGCCGAACCGCCTAATACACCGGCCAGGAACTTAAACGCCAGCAAGAGCGTATTGACAATGGTGCCGAATACCGTGATTCGGGTGATGCGTTGAACGCGTGTTGCCATAAGAGAATTATTGAATTATGAATTATGAGTTATGAATTATGAGAATCCGTTCCGCTACCTTCGCGCTACCCTCGCGCTATCCTTGGGCTACCCTTCAACGGTCTCTGATAAGTATTTGTTAGGACTATTTCGTATTAGTCTTTAATATATCTTTCACCACCTCAGCGGCGAGGCGGAAACCGAAGGTGCCCACCACGGGAGCAAGCGTGCCGCCGTCGGCGGAAATCTCCGGAGAGAAGGTGCAGAGGAACTTTTTGGCGGGCAACATCTGCGCTTTCTTCATCCGTACGCGCAGTGCCTTCGCGAGGGGGCAGCCGTGCACCTTCCAGAACTCCGCCACTTCTATCTGCGCGGGGTCGTACTTGCGTGCAGCACCCATCGAGGATAACAGGGTGGCAGACGATAGAGTGGCGCGCCGGATAAGCAACATCTTGCAGTCCAACGAGTCAATGGCGTCCACTACATAGTCGTATTGGTTGAAGTCGAAGCGGTCGGCGCTCTCGCTGTCGTAGCGCAGCGGGAGGGCGGTGATGTCCGCTTGCGGGCTGATAGAGAGCAGACGCAGACGCATCTCCTCCACCTTGCTGCAACCGATGTTCGCCGAGGTGGCTACCACCTGTCTGTTGAGGTTGCTCGGAGCCACGGTATCGAAGTCTACTATCGTCAAGTGCCGCACCCCTGTGCGTACAAGGGCTTCGGCGCACCATCCGCCTACGCCGCCCACACCAAACAAAATGACGCGGGCTGCCTGCAAACGGGCAAACGCTTCCTCTCCTATGGCTTGGATTGTACGGGAAAACATAGTTCTTTTTGGATGAAGGATAAGACCCTCTAACTCTTCCTTAAAGGGATGCTTTCTATTCTCTCCCTAAGGGGGAGTCAGAGAGGGTCTTTTATTACTGCTTGTGCTACATTGATTCCGTCAAGGGCGGAGGAGGTGATACCTCCGGCATAACCTGCCCCTTCGCCGGCGGGATAGATACGGATACTCTCCGCATACGGTTTTTCCCTGTACGCTTGCATGGTTACAGGGTCGCGGGGGATGCGCACGGCGCTACTGCTGCGGCTCTCTACGCCCAGGATGACTGCCTCGTTGGTCAGGAAACCTTTGTACTTGCGGTCGAAGTCGCGGAAGCCCTGCTGCAGGCGCCCGCCTATCTCTTTCGGCAACCATTCGTCCATGCGGCAAGATACCACCCCCGGCAGGTAACTGGTCTTGGGTAGTGTCTTGCTCATCCTGCCCTCCACGAAGTCGCGCAACCGCTGCGCGGGGGCTTGGCTCGCTGCCGCACCATGCTCGAATGCCGACTGCTCCAGCCGTTCCTGGTAGAGCAGGTTGCTCTCCCAAGTCGGGCACTCGCAGATATCTTCGGGGCGTATCTCCACGACCATGCCGGAGTTGGCGAACGGCGAGTTGCGGT
Source organism: Paludibacteraceae bacterium (assembly GCA_051878345.1). Taxonomy (GTDB): domain Bacteria; phylum Bacteroidota; class Bacteroidia; order Bacteroidales; family Paludibacteraceae; genus Colicola. The sequence goes on from JBJEJX010000024.1 coordinate 39,088, forward strand.
GGCTGGCGGACATACCGTTCACTACGCAACTGCCTGCCGTGCTGCCTGCGGGCACGATATGCCCGCCCGGACACATACAGAACGAATAGACCCCGCGTCCCTGCACCTGTGTTACGAGCGAGTAACTGGCGTTCCCCACTATATCCACTATCTCTTGCGGTGCGTTGTGGTACATCAGGCGGTTGATAAGCGCCTGCGGATGCTCCACGCGCACGCCCATAGCAAACCCCTTGGGCTCCAGCCGTACTCCTGCTGCCGCCAACTCGCGGTAGGTATCGTGCGCCGAATGCCCGATAGCGTAGATGATAGCAGGACTCTCCCCGCCCCTCCCTACAAAGGATGGAGTAGGCAGGTGGAAATAGGTCTCGAAATGTATCTCTCCGCCGTGGGAAAGGATACATTCGCGCATGGCTCTGATGATGCCCGGAAGTCGGTCGCTGCCGATATGGGCGTGCGCCTCGTAGAGCACGCTGTCGGGAGCACCGAAATAATGGAACAACTCCATCACCCGCTGCATATTACCGCGCTTCTTGCTGCGGCTGAACAGTTTGCCATCAGAGAACGTGCCCGCTCCCCCTTCGCCGAAGCAGTAGTTGCTCTCGGCGTTCAGTCCCTCGTTGCGGTTGAGATGGGCAATATCTTTCTTGCGCTCGCTTACTTCCTTGCCGCGCTCGAAGATGACGGGTTTCACGCCGTGCTCCAGCAGGGTGAGCGCCGCAAACAGTCCCGCAGGACCTGCTCCTACAATATAGACCACTCTACTTGCCTTGTGCACATCTTGGAAATGCGGCGGCTCGTAAAGCGGCACAGGCGCATCTTTGGGCACACGATGTCCCGCCTCATCCAACAAAACGGATAAGTTCACGCGCAGATTGCGTTGCCGAGCATCTACCGACTTCGATACGATACGGTACTGATGCTCCAGCGCCTGCGCTTCCTTGGGGGATATGGTGAGGAGTTCGGTCATGATAAATGAGCCAAGAGCAAGGAGCAAAGAAACAAAGAAAGATTACCCTCGTTTGTTCGGATAAATACTGAAGGACAAAGGCAGAAAGACTTGTTACGCCCATTTCTGAACTTTCAGAGTAGGCACTATGTAGTCTTTATCCTTTATCTTTTAGTGAGCATTATGAGTGGTCTTCAGTCCCTCCATGATCTGGTTCTCGAGTTCTTCCGTCAGGTCGGGGTTGTCGCGCAGTACGTTCTTCACGGCGTCGCGTCCCTGACCGAGACGGGTCTCGTTGTAACTGTAGAAACTACCCGACTTCTTGATAACGCCGTTCTCTACACCGAGGTCAATAATCTCGCCCACCTTGGAGATACCTTCATTGAACATCAGGTCGAACTCCGCTTTCTTGAACGGAGGAGCCACTTTGTTCTTCACCACCTTTACGCGCACTTGGTTGCCCAGCACCTCATCGCCGTCTTTTATCTGACCTATCTTGCGGATGTCAAGACGCACGGACGCGTAGAACTTCAGCGCATTGCCGCCCGTAGTGGTCTCCGGGTTGCCGAACATCACGCCTATCTTCTCGCGCAACTGGTTGATGAAGATACAGGTGGTCTGCGTCTTGTTGATGGTGGCTGTGAGTTTGCGCAAGGCTTGCGACATAAGTCGCGCCTGCAAGCCCACTTTGTTGTCGCCCATGTCGCCCTCTATCTCAGCTTTGGGCGTGAGGGCTGCTACCGAGTCTATCACCACCAGGTCCACTGCCGACGAGCGGATCAACTCGTCCGCAATCTCCAGCGCCTGCTCACCGCAGTCGGGCTGCGCTATCAGCAGGTTGTCGGTGTCCACACCCAGCCGCTCCGCATAGAAACGGTCGAAAGCATGCTCGGCATCAATAATCGCTGCGATACCGCCCTGCTTCTGCACCTCCGCCATTGCATGGATGGCGAGCGTGGTCTTACCCGACGACTCCGGACCGTAAATCTCTATCACGCGCCCGCGGGGGTAGCCGCCTACACCCAGCGCAAGATTCAGACCAATGCTGCCGGTGGAGATAACCGACACATCTTCTATCTTGTCATCGCCTAATTTCATGATGGCACCCTTGCCAAAGTCCTTGTCAATCTTCGCCATCGCCAACTGCAATGCTTTCAACTTGTCCGCAGACGGTTGTTTTTTCTCTTCTGCCATAAACTGTATATGATTTGAAAATTTGTGATTATTCTGTTCTTTTTGTAGAGCCGGATTATAGTGGACTCTACGGGCAATCGGTGCCCCTTGCTCTTTTATCTTCCTCCTACCAGTTTCTGTATCTCTGATAGTTTGTTTAGTGCTTCCAGCGGGGTTAGGTTGTTGATGTCCAGACTCTTCACTTCATCTCGTATCTGCTCCAGCACGGGATCGTCCAGTTGGAAGAAACTGAGTTGCGTGCCCTGCGCGAGTGATATGTTGGCGGCGGTGGGAGTAACAGCCGCGGCATCGCGCTCCAAGTCTTTGAGTATCCGGTTGGCGCGTTGCACGATGCTCTCCGGCATACCTGCCAACTTCGCTACGTGGATACCGAAACTGTGTTCCGATCCGCCGCGCACCAATTTGCGCAGAAAGATGACTTTGCCGTTCTGCTCCTTGACCGACACGTTGTAGTTGCGGATGCGCGAGAAGGTCTTCTCCATCTCGTTGAGTTCGTGATAGTGGGTTGCAAAGAGCGTCTTGGCGTGCCCCTTGTGCTCGTGGATATACTCCACGATAGCCCACGCGATGGATATGCCGTCGTAGGTGGAGGTGCCGCGTCCGAGTTCGTCAAAGAGCACCAAAGAACGCTCGCTGAGGTTATTGAGGATACTTGCCGCCTCGTTCATCTCCACCATGAAGGTCGATTCGCCCATACTGATGTTGTCGCTTGCGCCCACGCGGGTGAACACCTTGTCCACCACGCCTATCTGCGCGCTCTCCGCGGGCACGAAACTGCCCATCTGCGCCATAAGCACGATGAGTGCCGTCTGCCTGAGCAGTGCCGACTTACCCGCCATATTCGGACCCGTGATGATGATGATCTGCTGCCCGTTGTTGTCCAGTAGCACATCGTTGGCGACATAAGACTCGCCCAGTGGCATCTGTTGCTCGATAACGGGATGCCTCCCTTGCCGGATATCTATCACAAGCCCGTCGTCCACTTTCGGGCAGATATAGTTGTTCTCCGCCGCCGCCGTGGCGAATGACAGCAGGCAATCCAACTGTGCCACGATGTTCGCATCCACCTGCATCTTGGGCACATAGTCGGTCAGCGCAAGCATTAACTCGTTGTAGAGTCGGTTCTCCATCACCTGTATCTTCTCTTCCGCCGTCAGAATCTTGTCCTCGTACTCTTTGAGTTCCTCGGTGATATAACGCTCGGCGTTAGCAAGTGTCTGCTTGCGAATCCACTCGGGCGGCACCTGCTCTTTGTAGGTGTTGCGCACTTCCAGGTAGTAGCCGAACACATTGTTGAAGCCAATCTTGAGGCTCTGTATGCCTGTCTTCTCGCTCTCGCGTTGCTGCAAGCGCAGGAGATAGTCCTTGCTGTTGCAGTGCAGGTCGCGCAACTCGTCCAATTCGTTGTCCACGCCCCGCGCAATCATCCCGGGTCGCCCCTGTACGGCAGGCGGGTTGGGCTGTATCTCGCGCTCTATGCGCCCGCGCATCTCCGCGCAGGTCTCCAACTGCTCGCCGAGCAGCGAGAGATAGGCATTGTCAGTCGCCGAGAGGCACACGTCCTTGATGGTTACTATCGCCCGCAAGGCGGTTGCCAACTGCACCATTTCACGCGGAGAGATACGCCCTGTGGCTATCTTGCTCACCACGCGCTCCATGTCCTGTATCTTCGCTATCTCCGTCCGCAGCGTGGTGCGCTGGTCGGGGTACTTGAAGAAATGCTCCACTACCATCTGTCGGTTGCGTATTGGACGCACGTCTTTGAGCGGGAGCGCCATCCAGCGATGAAGCAGGCGCGCGCCCATAGGCGACTGCGTACGGTCTAATACCTCGAAGAGCGTTTTCCCTTCCTCGCGTTGTGCACCGGTCAGTTCCAGATTGCGTATCGTGAAGCGGTCGAGCCACACATAGCGGTCTTCCTCTATGCGGCTCAGGTGTTGGATATGTGCCGTCTGCAGGTGTTGCGTCATGTCGAGGTAGTGGAGGATGCCGCCGGCGGCTGTTACGGCGTTGGGCATCTTTTCCAGCCCGAATCCTTTCAGGTTCTGCACGCCCCATTGCTTCTGCAGCCGCTCCACCGCACTCGTCTCGTTCAGCATCCAGTCCTCCAACTCAAAGGTGAAGTACTTGTTGCCGAAGTGCGCCTCAAAGTCCGCTTTGCGCCCGCGCAAGAACAGCACCTCCTTCGGGGCGAAGTTAGTCAGCAGTTTGTCGATATACTCGCTTGCCCCTTCGGCGGCGAGGAACTCGCCCGTGGAGATGTCGAGGAAGGCAATGCCCAGCGAATGGCGCGCGAACTGCACGGCTGCCACCCATGTGTTCTCCTTCTGCTGCAGGGTGGTGTCGGAGTAACTCACGCCCGGAGTAACCAGTTCCGTCACGCCGCGTTTCACCAGCTTCTTGGTCAGTTTGGGGTCTTCCAACTGGTCGCATATCGCCACGCGCCGTCCCGCACGCACCAATTTCGGAAGATAGGTGTCCAGTGCATGGAAGGGGAAACCCGCCATCTCCGTAGGCGCTGCTCCGCCCGCGTTGTTGCGGTGGGTGAGCGTGATGTTCAGTATCTTGCTGGCTTCCACAGCGTCCTCGCAATAGGTCTCGTAGAAATCGCCGCAACGAAACAGCAACATCGCATCAGGGTACTGCGCCTTGATGTCTCGGAACTGCTTCATCATCGGAGTTAACTGCTCTGCCATAATAGGATTCCTCCAACTCCCCTAAGGGAGGGTAGGAAAATTAGTTTTTAGTTATACAATCGTTATTTTTTATCTCCCTCCCTTGTGGGGAGGGGCGGGGTGGGTCTTCTTATTTCAAGTCCACCGTCAGTTTCAGGTTGTAGCGTCTGCCGGTGAGGTAGTTGGGGCTTGCCCATTCTTGTCCATAGGCGTCGCTTACCCAGAAATAGGAGTTCACGTTCTTCCAACCTACGAGGTTGAACACCTCAAATTGTATTGCCCATTCCGCCACGTGCTTGGCGCTTGGCGCGCGCATGAACTTTGCCGTCTTGGCGTTGAAAGCATAGGTCGCTCCGAGGTCGATACGCCGATAGTCGGGCATACGCAGTACCTTCATGCTCGTGTAGTCGCGCGGTGCGGCAAAAGGCATGCCATCGCTCCACAGCATCTTCAAGTGGAACCGCAACTGCGGGAACTGCGGGATATAGTCCTGAAAGAGCATGGAGAACGAGTAGCGTTGCTCTTGCGGCGAGGGTATCCATCCGAGGTCGGGGCGGTCAAGCAGCCGATGCTTGGCACCCATCACCGAGAAACTGATCCAACTGTCTGCCCCGGGTACCAACTCGCCGTAGAGTTTCAGGTCTAAACCCGCCGCATAGCCCTCTGCATCGTTCTTACCCGAATAGCGCACCCGCACGTTGTCCACCGTATAGGTCTCCATGCGGTCGATATACTTGTAGTACGCCTCGGCGGTGAACTTGAACGGTCTGCCCCATGCGCGGAAGTAATAGTCGCCGCCCAGCACCACGTGCACCGACCGTTGCGCCTTCAGGTCGCGCGTGAGCGATATTCGTGTTACGCCGTCCGCCCCCGTCAGCGTGTCGCGCAACTCCTTGTAGAACGGCGCTTGGTAGTAGAGTCCCGTTGCCAGACGGAAACTGAAATCGCGCTTCCAGCCGGGGATATAGACGAGGCTCGCCCGCGGACTCGGCAGTACTTCGTTCGTCCAACTCCACCATTGTAATCGTCCGCCTACGGTGAGGATGACTTGCCCCTTGTCGGTGTTCCACTTATGGGTGTTCTGCACATAGCCCTGCACCCGCGCCGACTGCATGCTGCTGTCGCCCTGCATGGCGTAGTAGAGGAGCATATCCTGCCCGTTGTTCGGCAGGCTGTAGCCCGCCGAGTCGCGCCATTCCCACTCGCTGATATGGTCGCGTATCATCTCCGCCTGTGCACTCACGCCCCATGTCAGACTGTTCTGTCCGCGTTTCCACTCGCCGTGGTGCGCCAAGGTTACCACCCCCGCCTCCAGCCTGTTGCGGGCATGCTGGTGGTACTTGCCCGTGCCCAGCACATCCGTCTGGTCGCTCGGATCAACCATCTCACCGGGGCGACCGCCTCCCGTGGCGGAAGTCTCCGTATCCAGCGATTTGTTCGACAGCACGTACTCGCCCGTGATGTCGTAGGTCTCGCGCTCGTTGGTGTAGAAGCCGCTCAGGTCGAAACCGATGCTCACCTCTTTGCTTATCTGCCCTTGCGTGCTCAGCGCGGCAAAGGCGGTTACGAAGCGGTCTTTCTCCTGCCCCTCGTACCATATGTTCAGGTTCTTCGCGTCCAAGCCCCCCCAACTCTCCGACATCGAATCGGGGCGGAACACATAGTCGTTCACGCTCACGTTGCCTAAGAAAGACGTGTTCCAACCGGATTTGGCAGACCAAGTAAGCATGGTCTGATAGTCAAAGTAGTTTGGTTGGTAGTTGCCTGCCGTAGCGAGCGACCCGAGCAGGTACTGCGAAGTCTTGTACCGTATGCCGTGCATCTGCGAGAAAGACCCTCTCTTTTCTTCCCCGGAAGGGAGAGAATCCCCCTTTGAGGGGGAGTTAGAGGGGGGTGTCCCATGTCCCACATACACGCTTGCCCCGAGCAGACTCGCGCTCACCGACCCCTCGAAGCGGTCGGGCTGCTTGTAGCGGATATCCAGCACGGACGACATCTTGTCGCCATACTGCGCGCCATAGCCGCCTGCCGAGAACTCCACATTCTCCACCATTGACGGATTGACGAACGACAACCCCTCTTGCTGCCCGCTGCGGATAAGCAGAGGACGGTGCACTTCCATACCGTTCACATAGACTACGTTCTCGTCAAAACTGCCACCGCGCACGTTGTATTGACTGCTCAGTTCATTGTTTTGGTTCACGCCGGCAAAAGTGATGAGCAGGCTCTCGATAGATCCGCCCGTGGCATCGGGCATCACGCGGCTGGTCGATGCGTCTATGTGGTCCATCATCGTAGTCTGACGCTTCACGCCCCGCACTTCCACCTCTTCCAACCACTCCTCGCTCGTCGCCATCTCCACGTTCACATTCAATACCTGTCCTTGGTCTTGGCTCTTGGTTTCCCGCTCCAATACAATCCGCTGATAAACAGTAGTGTACCCTACCATAGAATATACCAGCACAATTGTATCCTGCGGTTCTAATATCAACTCATAGTATCCGTTCCGATTCGTTGTAGTGCCATTCTGCGGGGATGAAGGATGAAGGTCGGGGGATGAAGGACTTGTTACATCCGTTTCTGCTTTTTTAGAGTCGGGGCTATTTCGACTTGGTTCTTGGTTTTTCGCTCCTTGCTCTATTACCACCACATTCGCCAACTCAATCCCTCTATTGTCCGAACCCACCACATACCCGTATATGCGCACGTTGCGTGCGCACAGTTCTCCCGCACAGAGCAGGAGAAACCAAATAACTATCCGGGTCATCCGTTTCATGGTGAGTGCCTTGTCGCCAATTAGCCTGCAAAGATACGGTTTTTTTTTGACATACGCAAATGAAAACGCTTTTTGCACTCAAAAACCTTCACAGTCCGCTCAAACCCCTATCTGAATTATCTTTTCCATCCACGAATTTATAGTTAGTGATTAGTTAGCGATTAGTTAGCGATTATTAAGTGCGTGTCGAAGTTCTGCCGAGACAATCTTAGGTGATTCATAAGAGATTTGACTGACGCTACCGATACTTTTCTGTACCTCTCTGCACATACAAAAAGAGGTTGCCTAACCACTCGGTTAGGCAACCTCTTAGAACGCTCGCGGATAGTAGCCGCCTACGGCTTACTCCACTTCTACACCTTGCACGGTGTAGGTTTTACCCTCGCGGATGATCAGCATCTGGCCGTTACGAATCACTTTGGTTGCAGGCTTGGAGATTGCTGTATCAGTGAGACCCTCTTCTGGGTTCTCCGGTTGGTCAGGATTCTCGGGTTCGTCTGGGTTCTCCGGTTGGTCGGGATTCTCGGGCTCGTCAGGGTTCTCCGGTTGGTCGGGATTCTCGGGCTCATCGGGGTTCTCCGGTTGGTCAGGATTCTCAGGCTCATCAGGGTTCTCCGGTTGGTCGGGATTCTCGGGCTCATTAGGCTCCTCGGTGGTGGCGGGGGCTACCAACTGCATAGCGGTGAAACCGCCGTCGCCTTTCATCTGATTGCTTTCAATTGCGATGAAATTAGTGGTACTATCATTGAGTGTCAGAGTGATGGATGCACCTGCAGCAGCGGTTTCACTAATGCTTGATTTCACGCCGTTCACGTATATCTCTACGGCGCGTGCACCGCCCGTGCCGGAGGTGAGACTTACTTGGGAGGCAGCAGGCAATGCCATGTAGATGCGGGTGTTACCCTTGGCATTGCGCATATTGCCTTCCTCATCTACTTTCTTGGCAAACTTCCACCCTTTGGCGGCATCCCATCCATATGCGCCGTAGATGTAGGCTTCCTCACCTGTGAAAGTAACGTTGAGCACGCTGTCTTCGCCCATGGCTACGGGAGTGAGCGGTATGGTAACGATGGTATAAACAACGGTATCTTTGTCAATCCCGATGAGTAGAATCGTTTTGCCGTCTGCATCGAGTACGGCAGAAGGTTGGAGGATATCGGTGGTGTCGCCGATAACTGAGAACGGTGCAACTGCAGTAGGTGCTTCGGTCTCTGCCATGTAGGGAACGGTTACAGTCAGTTCCGTCTCATTGATAGCTCCCTTGGCACCGTTGGAGAACGGCACTTCGGTCAGATGCTTGATGGCTTTGGCGCGCGAGATAGCCACGGTGTAAGTCTGTTGGTTGCCTGCTTGCGCGGTAACCACTACGGTAGCGGTGCCCGGAACGGCTTCTGCTTGGCTGATAACTAAGGAGGCAGATGCATCGTTCACCTCGGCGCTAATCTCAGGGATAGCCGTTGCCGTGAAAGCAATGACGTGGGTGTAGTCCAGGGAATCGGCGCGGAAGTCGGCGATAGCCTTTCCGTCTATATTGAGACTCTTGAGCGTAGCATCGGTGCTCTGAGCGGCAGGCAGGGTGAACGAAATAGTGTAGGTGCGGGTGGTGGTGCCGTCTTCCGCGGTAACCACCACGGTGGCGGTACCGTCAACGGTAGCGGCTTGAGTGACGACAACCGTAGCCTTGTCAGAAGAAGCAGTAGCGGCTACCACGGGTATTTCTGTGGTGCCATAAGGCAACTCGATGGTATAGTTGAGTGAGTCTGCATGGAAGCCTTCGACAGTATTGCCGTTCACGGTGAGGTCTGCCAGTGTAGCATCATCTTTGGATGCAGGGGCGGAAGTGATTTCCACCGACAGGAAGTAGGACGATTTGGCATCGCGGAAAATATACAACTGCTTGGTGCCTACAATGGCATCTGTAGCCTGTACGGTATAGGTTAGATATTCGGTAGTATTCTTATTCGTCAGCGTATATGTAGCGACAGCCGTTGCACCGTCAACGCGTGCGGCAAAGATAGCAAGCCCTGCTGAACCGGCACTGCTTGTACAAAATCCACCAACTTTGATAATGTCCCCTGCCTTGAAAGCAGCAGTGGGCTCCACCAATACATACTTGGTGCTGGTAGCCGAGATGTCACCGTCCAATTTGTAGGCTAAAACATTGTTGGCTGTTTCGAACTTGTCTGCACCAAAAGTGATAGTGCCGCCAGTAGTAGCTGTGGGGGTGTCCTTCGCTACAGTCTCGCTAACGGTGTAGGAATAGGTAACCGTTTGCGCTGCAAGACCACCCGCAAAGAGGGTAGCGAGGAGGAGAAGGTTAATTTTTTTCATGATTGTGTTGTGTGTTTTAGCAACAATACACCCCTGCTTTATGCAGGACTATATCGTTGGGGTTAATATGAAAGATTACTGGGTTTGCATACTTTTGCGGTGGCTATTTTGTGCGTGGGGCTGGTAAATTACCTTTGTGCGTAGACGTTGCTCACGCCATGCAGCACACAATTATCGTATCTGTACACCTTGTATTGTATTGGTCTTGCTGTCGCTGATAATCGTTGCCTGTTGCGGAGTCTTCACAGCCTTCGCCGCTACTTCTGCTTGCCGATGGATAGGGCTTTGCGCGGGGATGGAGTGAGGGTTTGGGGTGGTTTTGCAAAGTGGAATTTGCAAAACTAAATTTGGTACAAAAGTACTGCCTTTTCCCGTTTCTATTGTGTATTGTTAGGGCGAAAATGTGTAAAAATTGACAAAAGGGGGTCAGGGTGCTCATTTACCTGCAATACGATTGCTTCTGTCCCTCCCGCCCTGCCTTGTGTCTCCTTAAAGCTGCACTACTGCGTGTTGCTTGCGGGGGCATGGAAAGGGACGGAGACCCGCGACCGACCCGCTACAGACCCGCGACAGACCGCGACAAAACTTGGAGAGGATGAGGTACTCCTTGCTTCGGGCAGTGCCTTGCAGAGATGAGAAAGGATTGTTTGCGGAGGAGTTTTTATTATGAGGGATGGCATAAATAACGCGAGTTCGATATAAGTCCCGAATAGTAAGGTCTTGTTCGAGTTCGCGTTGTTTTTTGTTCAGCGTAGGGGGGGGGAGGGAATCTTAATAATCGTACATTTTTCGGCCAATTGTGCCTTGCCATCGACCCGCGATAGACCCGCGACCGACCTGCGACAGACACACGAAAAGGTCGGGGCGGGGGAAATCTTAAAAATAGTACTGTTTTTGGGACAGAGACCCTCCCCGTCCCTCCCCAAACTCACCCCACTGGGGTAAGGACCCACCCCGTCCCTCCCTACAAAGGGAGGGGGATAAGGACCCTCCCCGTCCCTCCCTACAAAGGGAGGGGGAAAGCGCCGCAGACGATATATCGTGGCGGCGAACGAACACACGACCGACCTGCGACAGACACGCGACCGACCTGCGATAGACCCGCAAAAAAAGTGAACCGGTGAACCAGTGAACCAGCGATTTTCTAAAACATATATGCGTATGCGCGCGCGGGTGTATTTATGGAAACTGCCGGTTCACTGGTTCACTGGTTCATCGGTTCATCGGTTCACTTCCCCGCTTATGGGTAGATGGGACGGCAAGGGCAAAAATTAGCACA